>MTMG01000005.1 GCA_002010075.1 Methanomicrobia archaeon JdFR-19
CTGGTAGAGCTGAGGAGTGCACACGAGAAGGGAATGGTGACTGCTGGGCTCGATGTGTATACAGGTGAAGTAGTTGATATGTGGGAGATGGGAGTGGTGGAACCACTCAAAGTGAAGACACAAGCGATTGCATCCGCAACCGAGGCTGCGGTGATGATTCTGAGGATAGACGACGTACTGGCATCCAAACCACCCGAGGAGGAGGAAAAAGAAGAGGAAGAAGAGAAGCCACCTTCCTTCACTGGTGAAGAGTTTGGGGGAGGAGACTTCGGAGGATTCTAAGTCTGAGGGGGACTCCTCCTCACCCCTCACAATCTATCAAAAAAGATAATTAGGTGTGTTCTTTAAGTGGTGGTAATGGAGAGCTATTTTGGACAGGAGTACTACATTGGCGTATTGGCTCTGATACTCATTATAGGCGTTGGGGCACAGATTGTTGGCAAACATTTCAGGATTCCGAGCATACTATTTCTGCTCATAACAGGACTTTTGCTTGGGCCTCTTGGACTTGGATACGTAAGACCTGAATTTTTTGAGGGGGCTATCCGACCAATCGTTGAAGCCGCAGTGATAATCATCGTATTTGAAGGTAGTATCGGCATTGACTTGAAGACCATAAAAAAGATTTCAAGAGAGGCAACAATGTTGGTTTCGGTTGGAGGAGTGATAACATTCCTCGGAGTTTCTCTTGGAGCAAGGTACATCGTTGGAATGGAATGGATGACTGCCATGCTGGTGGGAGGAATCCTGATGGCAACTGGGCCAACCGTTATTGCACCACTTGTGAGGCATATGAAGGTCAAGAGAAAGGTTGGAAAGATACTCGAACTCGAAGGGGTGCTAAACGATGCGATTGCTGTGATAGTCTCTGCAACTATATTCGAACTGATTATTGCAGATGTTGGGCTGGGAGAAGGAATTGAAGTGATAGGAATCGAAGTGATTCTTCAAAAAATAGTGACCGGGTTCCTGATTGGCATGTTTGGTGGATATCTCATGAACCATGCTCTGTCATTGAGTAAGATAGGAAGACAGACTGCACGCTTGCTCGCACTTGCCTTCGTGATGGGACTCTATATGATGTCCAATACGATGGCAAATGCATCTGGTTTGTTTGCAGTTGCCTCTTGCGGACTCGTTATGGGCACCTTTGGCTCAAGATATATCGAGGATATACGAGAGTTCAAGGAGGACCTTTCGGTTATCTTGTTATCGGTCATCTTCATACTGCTGGCCGCTTACTTCAACCCAGATGACATTATAAACCTCGGATTCAGAGGCATTGGGCTGATTATAATTTTAATGTTTGTTATAAGGCCGATTTCTGTGTTTTTGTCCACTTCAATCTCAAAAAGTCTGACAAAAAAAGAAAAACTTTTCATATCTATGATGGGTCCAAAGGGTGTTGTTCCAGCATCTCTCGCTGTCTTCTACACACTGCAAATAGGTGAACAAGGATTAATCATAGGACTCATATTTATTGCAGTGATACTTACTGTATTCTTCTCAGGAATATATGGAAGGGTTCTAGTAAAAAAACTGGGGTTGGTATCGATGAACATAATCATAGTGGGAGGAGGAAATATAGGAAGAGTACTTGCAGAGAGATTTTCAAAGAGGGGAGAAAGTGTTAGCATTATTGAGGCCAACGAGGGGGTATGTGAAAGTCTGAGAAAACTCGATGTAGAAGTTATCTGTGGTGATGCAACCGATCCTGGAACTTTGAAAAGAGCAGGAATAGAGAACACAAATTATTTGCTTATTACAACTGGCGATGATGCTGTGAATCTCCTGGTGTCTCAAATCGCTATCAGCAAATTCGACTTGCCCCCCCAAAAAATCATTGCGAAGGTGAATAACCCTGAAAACTTAAAGGTTTTCGAAGACCTTGGAATCAAAGCAATGAGTCCATCGTTCTCAACCGCCCTCATAATGGAGGACATAGTAGGCACACCAGACCTCTTCTCAATAGAAGTTGGAATGGAAGGAGACTTAGTCGAGTGTGAAGTAAAGAATCCAGATGTAATAGGTAAAAAACTTTCAGAAATATCTCTCCCCAAAGATAGCATAGTTATACTCGTAAAGAGGGGAGACAAATCATACATACCAGATGGGAGCTTCGTCTTTGAGAAAGGAGACCGTGTTACAATACTTGGTGGGGGGGATCATGCACGGAAAGCCATGAAAGTGTTTACCTGAGTCTATAGTAAATAAGCACCAAGACTGCCAAACCAAATATCAACCCAAATCCGGGTGATTTTTCAACTTTTGTACTCTCGACCTCTTGGACATCAAGTCCATTTACTTTCAACTCCTCCTCAGATATTCCCGTCACCTTCTCAACTTCAAAATCCTCAGGAGAGAGCTCTTTCTTTGGTACTACGTTCACGAGGAGAGGAGTGGATGTCGATACATCTGGGGGGGATGAAATCTCCACGATATTAACAGAATAACTCCCCGTAGGGGTGATGTTTGTGGTGGTGATGATGAGTGTGAGCAATGTAGAGGATGATGGTGGGATGGTGTGTGAGGTAACTACAAACGAAGCCCCTTTGGGCAGACCTTCAAGTCTCACCGTAGCCTCATAACTCTCATTCGGATTCGTATTCAAAAGCTCCACTGTTAAGGTGTATGCATCCCCAACAACAATATCAACCTCTTTCTGATACTCCCCAAAAATAACCCAGTCTTGTTGAGCATGTGCCGTAGTAAGGAGGGTAAAAAAAACTAAAATCAAGCTGATGATTTTGATAATGTCTCTCACAACACTCCCTTTATCATCCTCTTATAAATTTCTTTAGTTCAGAGAGGAAGACCGATCCACTCGAAGATTCCCAACATCTTCAATGCCATATACACCATCACAACTATGAACACGAACTTGAGCTTCTTTGCCGGCAATTTATGGGCAACCTTTACTCCCACTTGAGCCATGGGGATACTCGTTCCTGCAAGAAGCACCCATTGGAGCATATTGACATACCCAATTGAATAGGAAGGGAGACCCTCAAGACCAAATCCATTTATAGCATAAGCAAAAGCCCCAGCCATTGATGTGAATATCATAACTGCTGTTGAAGTGCCGACTGCCTCATGCATTTTAAAATGAAGGGCAAGTACCATAATAGGAACCATCAGAACCCCTCCTCCTATTCCTATGAGGCCACAACAGAAGCCAATCAATATACCCCAAAGTGCATACACGACTGAATTCGTAGGTGGCTCTTTTTCAATCTTCGGAGGTTTTGCTGTCAGCATTCGAACCGCACCGATGAGGATGGCAATCCCAAACACACTTTTCAGCACGATGCCTGAAAGGTTTGATGCAACCACAGCACCAGCCACCGCACCAATCGCACCAATCAATCCCATGATTATCGCAGGGTTCCATCTAACAACTCCCTTTCTTGTGTGTCCAAATGCACCACTTATGGCGGTTGGAAGAACAACAAGAAGATTTGTGCCAAACGCAACTCTGATTGCAATTGTGGGGTCGATTCCCATTGTAGTGAGAACCCAATACTGCACAGGAACCATTATGAAACAACCACCAACACCCAACAACCCTGATGCAAAACCAACACCTATACCCGTTATTAAAAGTGCCATGATGTAGATTAGCTCCATTAAATCCACCTTACAATACTATCATCTTAGAATATTTTAATTTTTCCATTTTATCTTCTGCACTCCCTTACGAAATTATGGAGAATTCTCAACCCGGTATCCCCACTTTTCTCAGGGTGGAACTGCGTCCCAACTACATTCTTGGTTGCTATTACGGCAGAGAAATCAGTTATGTATGTACAACTCGCCACTTCGTAGGAGGATGCCACCCTTGCATAATAAGAATGGACAAAATAGAAGTACGAATTGTCTTCAACCCCATCCAAAATCCAATGGTTCTCTTTTATTTTTATAGAATTCCATCCCATATGCGGTATTTTATTGTCTCTGTTATTTCCTTTACTTTCGAATCTGACAACCTTCCCTGGGATTATATCAAGCCCCTCGTAAACACCGCCCTCTTCACTCTCGGTGAGGAGCATTTGCATGCCGAGACATATTCCCAAGAGTGGTTTTCCGTGTTCAGCTTCCCTCTTTATGCACTCAGATAACTCTGAAAGGTTTTCCATGCCATCCCTGAAAGCACCAACTCCCGGAAGCACTATACCATCAGCCATTTCAAGCATGGACGGTTCACTCGATATCACTACTTCAGCCCCGGCTTTTTCAAGTGCCTTCTTTACACTCCTCAGATTTCCAAGCCCATAATCAACCACTACAAGCATCTTACAAAGATAACTATGCTAAATTTATAAACATCGTGGTAAAACAAAGAATTGGATGCTCAGTAAACTACACAAGTGCTTGTTATGTGGACTGGAAAAATGGATGGTGTTGAGTGTCATTGTGGGAGGGTTGTGCGGGATAGTGAGTGTGCTCGTGTATTGGCTCTTCAACATCGGATTTTCAATCTTTCTTGATGGTATCATGAGTGATTGTTTTGAGACGTCCAACCTCACATTCTTTCAGATGCTCAAGCTGTGTATGATACCCGCGATGGGTGGGCTTGTGGTGTGCATAATAGCTAAATGGGTTCCAGAGGTAATGCATGCTGGGACTGAATCATACATAAGAGCATATCATCTTGAAAGGGTGATAAGAGGAATAGTCATTCCTTCGAAAATCGTTGCCTCCATATTCACAATAACAACTGGTGGAAGTGCGGGTAGAATAGGTGTAATGGCTCATGTGGGTGCGGGAATTGGTTCCATTGTTTCCTCAATTCTCAAAACAGATGTTAAGACTCGCAGGCTCCTTTTACTGTGTGGTACAGCAGGTAGTGTTGCAGCAATCTTCAGGGCTCCATTTTCCGGTGCTTTATTTGCAACTGAGGTTCTTTACAAAAGGGATATAGAAAGTAGTGCAATTCTTCCTGCATTTGTATCATCCATCACAGCATACTCAGTCTTCTACGGAGTATACAGACTGGGGCCCGTATTCGAGACCACACCATACCATTTACAAACCGTATCAGAACTCTTGCTGTTCGCAGGACTTGGAATATTCATATCCGTCTCAGGAAGCATATATGTGAAAATGTATCGTTTTGTAAGCAATGCATTCAAAAGGATGAGAACAAAGAAAAAATAC
Organism: Methanomicrobia archaeon JdFR-19; assembly: GCA_002010075.1. Lineage (GTDB taxonomy): Archaea > Halobacteriota > Methanosarcinia > DSM-18856 > Methermicoccaceae > JdFR-19. The sequence goes on from MTMG01000005.1 coordinate 5,158, forward strand.
TCTCCAATGCCTTTAACTCCCGCACTTGGGGGGTTGCTTGTTGGACTGCTTGCCCTCTTGCTCCAAGAGACCTTTGGTTTGGGTTATACCATCCTCGGAATCGGATGGGAAGTTGTTCAGACTCTGTTCTCCCAGTCTATCCCACTTCAAATTGCACTTGCAGTCCTATTTTGTAAGATGCTTGCGACAAGTATCACACTTGAATCTGGAGGAAGTGGGGGGCTGTTTGCTCCTACTCTCGTGATAGGCGCGATTAGTGGGGCTCTTTTCAGAGATATTCTGATGATTTTTGAACCAGTTCCAATACATCAGACCGCCTTTGTGATTGTAGGAATGGCTGCAATGTTGACATGTGCCTTCAAAGTACCCCTTACATCCATTCTGATAGTCGCAGAGCTTACAGGAAGCTATACTCTTCTTCCAGGGATTATGATTGCGACAACAATAGTCAGCATAGTGAGTACACGAGACAGTCTCTTCGAGAGTCAGATAAAAGACAGACTTCACTCTCCAGCCAACATAAACGAGATGGTAGTGAGCATACTTGAAAGCATGAAAGTGGGAGATGCTATGAGGAGGTACGTGAGAGTGTTCAGACCACATGACAGAGTACAAGATGTACTCGATGCTGTGTGGAGAACAGGATACCGAGGATTCCCAGTTGTGGATAATGTTGGCAGACTGGTTGGAATAGTTACATTCCGTGATGCAGAAGGAGTGCCCACAGAAGAGAGAGGAAAACCTATACGAGATATTATGAGTACAAGTCTCATCACGACCACACCTGATGAGACACTCGCAGTTGCACTTCAAAAACTGATAAAGAATGACATCTCAATGCTCCCTGTCGTGGATATGGTTGATAAAACAAAGTTGGTGGGTATTCTCTCAGAAAGAGACATAATGTCTGCATATGCAAAGGCAAGCTCTGAAATTGGAAAGCGATAAAAATATTAAGAATGAGAGTGGAGAGGGTAAATGATGCAAAATAAAGTTTGTGAGGGAGCGTAGTACTTCAATGCATAGTAGTTCAGTGGAGACAAAGCTATCAAATATTTTGGAAAAGGCACTGTCTGAGCAGTCGCTCTCTCAGAAAGATGTTGAGCTGGTTCTTTCAGTAAGGAATATGGAAGATGTCTTTTCTGTTCTCGATGTTGCAAGAGAATTGAGGGAGAGACACTTTGGAAAAGAGGTCTTCGCCTATGGTTTTGTATATTATGATACGATGTGCAGAAACGACTGTCTTTTCTGTTATTATAGGAGGTCAAACAAAAAACCGCCCCGATACAAAAAGGATTTTGAAGAGGTTATCGAGCTTTCACATCTTCTCAAGAAATCTGGCGTGCATCTCATTGACCTGACACTTGGGGAGGACCCAGCTATCCACGACAAAGAAAAATTTGAGGAGATCATATCGCTGGCATCGACAATAAAAACAGATGTTGATATACCTGTGATGGTCTCACCCGGTGTAGTCCCAGAATGGGTAATAAAGGAGTTTTCTGAGGAGGGGATAGACTGGTACGCCTGCTATCAGGAAACTCACAATCCCGTGCTGTTCAGCAAATTGAGAATCAAACAGGACTACGACACAAGACTCAACGTTAAATTGAAGGCAAAGGAGTATGGCATGCTCATAGAAGATGGTATGTTGCTTGGTGTTGGTGAGAGTATCTCAGACAGAGCACATTCAATTCTGGAAATGAAAAGGATAGGTGTTAATCAAGCAAGGTCGATGTGTTTTGTACCACAAGAGGGGACTCCGATGGAACATGTCCCTCCTCCATCTGTGCTTGAACAGATGCTGGCGATAGCAGCAACTCGTCTCGTCCATCCAGACAGACTCATACCTGCATCACTCGATGTGTTTGGTGTCAACGGCCTCCAGCCGATGCTCTTGAGTGGTGCAAATGTTGTCACATCTCTTGTCTATCCAGAGACTGGACTGGCTGGAGTTGCAAACGCAACTCTGGATGTTGAGGAAGGGAGGAGGACACTCGAAGGAATTTCCCACTATATCCACGAACTTGGTCTGAAGATTGCAACAAGAAAAAGCTATGATAGATGGATGAAGAAGGAGAGAGAATGAGAGTCTGTGTGGTTGGCGGAAAACTTCAGGGAATAGAAGCACTCTATCTATCAAAAAAAGCTGGGTTTGAGAGTGTCTTGATAGACCGTTCATCAGATGTGCCAGGGAAATCACTTGCAGATGAGTTTGTATGCATGGATGCTTTGAAAGCATCAGACACAATCAGAAGTTGTGATGTAGTGGTTCCGGCATTTGAAGACCTGCAAGGGCTTATCAATCTCTCACACCTGTGTGAGCAGATGGGAGTGCCGATGTTATTTGATGAAAAATCTTACAGAATATCCTCGTCGAAAATAGAGTCAAATAAGTTCTTTGACACGATTGAAGTGCCCACGCCAAAATGGATTTTCAATACGAAGCAAAAAAACAGTCTAAAATTTCCCGTGATTCTAAAGCCATCTGAGGGTAGTGGTAGTGAGGATGTGGTGGTTGCACATACTCCAGAAGAGTTCGACTCATTGTACTGCAATGGAACGATTGCCCAAGAGTTCGTATCTGGACCATCTCTTTCGCTTGAACTGATAGGTGATGGGGAGGAGGTTGAGGGACTCGTCGTTACTCAGCTCGAGTTTGATGAAAACTATGACTGCAAAAGAGTATTTGCCCCTCATGAACTGCCAGAATACACAGAGGAATTGTTCTTTGAGTATTCTATCAGGATTGGGAAAGAGCTCGGATTAAGAGGAGTGATGGATGTAGAAGCAATGATAAGGGGAAAGAAGCCTGAGATAATAGAGATAGATGCAAGGCTTCCAAGCCAGACTCCCACAGCTGTTCTCCACTGTTCAGATGTGAACATACTGGAAGAAACAATAACCACGTGGATAGATGGTAAGTTGAGCTTTAAAAGACCAAGGGTGAAGAGGGCGGTCATCTATGAACACGTGATTGTGGGAGATGGGGGGATGAAAAGTGTGGGAGAGCATGTCCTCGCAAGTGCAAGAAACCTGCAGATTGTTGATAAGTTTCATGGAGCAGAGGAAGCAATCGTTGGAGAGGTACCAGAGGGATTGATAATAACGCTCATACTGGTTGGCAATGACCTCACCAAATTATGGAAGAAAAGAGAGCAAGCAATTGATAGCATAATAAATAAATATGTTAGTTGAGGAACTATTTTTGATGAATGAATTCGACGACATAATCGATGACCTCAACAGAATTATCAGGGAAATACTGAGAAGTATGATGGATGGAGAAGGGTTGCCAGCGATATATGGGTTCTCAGTAGTCAGAGAACCGGGAGAGGAGCCAAAGATAGTGAGGATAGACAAAGACCCTGAGGAGCTTTTGAGTGGTTTCTTTGGAATGTTGCGAATACAAGAGCCTCCAATAGAGCCAGTTGTTGAGCTATTCGAAGATGAGGATAAAGTGTATGTGAATGCAGAGGTGCCAGATATTAAAGAAGATAGCATAATCTTGAACTTTGAAGGAGACATTCTGCGCATCCACGGATTCGGAAAAGCTTCAAAGGGAATTTACACGATAACAACAAAACTTCCATGTAAAGTCGATAAATCAGATATCGATATTAGTGTTAAACATGGTATTCTTGAAGTTGTATTAAGGAAACAAAGTGAATGATATGCCCCGCTCACTCATAGACATAGCACCTACTCTTGCCCACAGACTTGGAACACCTCTTCCTTGGGCACAAGGTCTTCCCATTCCAGATATGCTGAACATAAAGGGTGATAAGACTGTTTTGCTCATCGTGGATAGTCTCTGCTCAAACGTGTATGACCACCCGAAGATGCCATTGTTCAATCTCAGAGAAATCGCAGATAAAGGACATATCGAGCGCCTCCTCCATGTATCAACCAAGACAACACCTGCAATAGCATCCATACTGTGTGGCACATATCCCGAAGTCCACAAAGTTTTCGTCACAAACGATGTAAAGAAACCGGGTGTGAAGTCGGTCCTTGAGGTTGCCCACGAAAGTGGAATTCCATGTGGAATGATTACCGAACGCGAGGGGGCTGAAGCATTTAAACACAAAATCACATACTCAGTAGGTATTGAGGATTCTGATGATATGATATCGTATGACGAAAATGTTATCAAAGAAACAAGACGTTTACTTCAAAAGGGATGTTCTGTTGTTTGCTCTCACATCAGAACGCTCGACAGAGTTGCCCACTTGACAGAGGATGTCGAAGAGTTGAAAGATGCTTGTCTATTTGTTGATTCGCTGATAGAGGAAGTGGCTGAATGGGGAGTCGTGTTGTTTGTGTGCGGTGATCATGTAATTCATTCCAAGATTTAGATTGGAGCCCAAACAACCATACCATTCATAGGATTTCCCCCATCAACATAATCAGTAGTGCCTTCTGAGTGTGGAGTCTGTTCTCAGCTTGCTCGAACACAACCGATTTCTCTCCTTCGATGACGCTATCTGTTATCTCCTCTCCCCGATGTGCAGGTAGGCAGTGCATCACAACACAATCTTCACGAGCCTTTTCAAGCAACTGTTCGTTGAGTTGGAAATCCTTGAATACCTTCATCCTCCTCTCCCGCTCATCTTCTTGACCCATTGAGACCCAAACATCTGTATAAACAACATCAGCATTTCTAACCGCTTCATGGGGGTCATGCACCACTTCAACCTTGCCCGTGAACGATTTTGCGAGTTTGATAATATCTTTGTTAGGCTCATAATTAGGGGGGGTTGCAACCACAACATCTGTTCCCAACATCGCACACCCAAGAACCAATGAATTGCATACGTTGTTTCCATCACCTACCCACGCAACCTTCACACCATCCCATTTCCCCTTGAGCTCTCGTATTGTCATTAAGTCTGCAATTGCCTGACACGGATGTTCCAAATCAGAAAGAGCGTTTATTACTGGAACTGTCGAATATCTATCGAGTTGTATGAGGGAATCGTGAGAATTTACTCTGGCAACGATGCAATGGACGTATCTTGACAGAACTCTGGCGGTATCACAAAGGGGTTCTCCTCTCCCAAGTTGAAGCTCATTGAACCCCAGATACAGCGGATGTCCTCCCAACTCATACACTGCAACTTCGAAAGATACTCTTGTTCGGGTAGAAGGTTTTTCAAAAAGAAGTGCAACACTCTTCCCAGCGAGTTTGTCTGAGGTTTCCCTAGCCTCCTTTAACTCAATCGCAAGCTCAATTACTTCCTTCAGCTCCTCTGGACTCAAATCTGCAAGAGATATCAAACTCCTATGCGTCTTCCTATGCTTCATCTCATTTCTCCTTCAACCATGGCATCATCGCCCTAAGTCTTCTGCCAACCTCCTCTATTGGATGGGAGAACTCCTTTCTCTCAAGAGCTCTCATAACTGGCTTATTTGCTGCGTTTTCAAGTATGAACTCCCTTGCAAACTCGCCATTCTGAATTCTTTTCAGTGCTTCTTTCATGGCATTTCGGGACTGTTCATTTATAATTTTGTCCCCGACCGTAAGTCCGCCGTACTCTGCGGTATTTGACACAGAACGCCACATGTTGGCAAGCCCACCCTCATAAATCAAATCAACTATTAGTTTAAGTTCGTGCAATGTTTCAAAGTATGCGATCTCTGGCTGATAACCCGCCTCAACCAGTGTCTCAAAAGATGCTTTTATCAAGGATGTTACACCACCACATAAATCGACCTGCTCCCCAAACAAATCTGTCTCTGTCTCTTCTCTGAATGTTGTTTCGAGGACTCCGGCTCTTGTTGCCCCGATTCCCTTCGCAAATGCAAGAGCTATGTTGAGGGCATTTTTTGTGTAATCCTGATGTATCGCAACGAGTGCTGGAACGCCCATGCCCTCCAAAAACATTCTTCTGACAAGATGTCCCGGGCCCTTCGGTGCAACCATAAACACATCCACAGTCTCTGGAGGCACTATCTGTCCGTAGTGTATGTTGAAACCATGTGAGAACGAAATTGCATTTCCTTCATCAAGATGTGATGCCACGTCTCTCGAATACACTCTTGGCTGATACTCATCTGGTATGAGCATGTGAACAATATCTGCACTCTCGACCGCTTTTTGTACTGGCAGAACCTCAAACCCATCCTTCACCGCAACCTTCCAAGATGCTCCTCCTTCCCTCAGTCCCACAACAACATCCACACCCGAGTCCCTCAGATTCTGGGCTTGTGCATGACCCTGACTACCATATCCTATTACAGCGACCTTTCTGTTCTTCAACCATTTCATATCCGCATCTGAATCGTAATACACTTTCACCATTCAACCACCATGCCAAGAACAAACTTCTTCATTTATTGTTTTATCGTTTTTCAGTGTTCCAACGAATTCATTCAGAGGTATTGCATCAAGTGGCTCTGCAATCAGATACATGGGATGATATCCAACAACCTCAACCTCAAGAGCGCTCCATATTGGGAATTCTCCCTTAACAACCACATTCGTGTATTTCGGGTCTCTTGCCACCACACTGTCCTTCTTAACCCTCTCTGTAACAAGGACTCTCATCCTCTTACCAACCATCTTTCTGTTTCTTTTCTCACAAATCGAAAAATACATCTTTGTAATAAGTCTTGACCTCTCCTTCTTAATCTCTCCATCCGAACTTGTTCCCCAATACTTTGTGTGTGGTCTGGGGGAGAATCTTGTGATGTTCAGCTTGTCAGGTTTTATTCTATTGATTAATTGAAGTGTATCTTCAAAATCCTCCTCTTCCTCACCTGGAAAACCAACTATCACATCCGTGCATATTGAAAAACCATGTTTCTGGAAGGTCGAGACAATCCTCTCAAAATCCTTTACAGTGTATCCTCTCCCCATCAGTTCAAGCACCTTATCAGAGCCAGATTGCACCGGTACATGGGCAAATCTGTACACCTTCCCCCTCATGCTCTCAACAGTTCTCTCAAGAATGGGCATAAGCGTCTTTGGATTCATCATCCCTACTCTCAGAACATAATCCCCCTCAAGAGCTGTCACCTTATGTAAGAGGTCTGGAAGACGGAGACCTATGTCAATTCCATAGGCACTCATATCCTGTGAGGTAAGGTAAAATTCCCTCACACCGCCCCTCACACCCTTTCTGATTTCGTCCACTATATCTGATGGTGACACACTTTGAATCTCGCCTCTTGCTCTCTTGACAATACAGTATGTGCATTCTCCGACGCATCCTCTACCAACATTTATTATCCTTGGTTGCCTTGGACTGACAATCTCCCTAACTTCCACCTTCCTTCCCTTCGCCCACCTCTCCACGATACCCACTATCTCACCAAGATTTGATGGAGTTATCACACCAACCGGGGAGAGATTCCCAAGAAGCTCGGGTCTTGCAGCGGGAAGGCATCCTGCAACCACATAATCTCTTTTTTCTTTCTCAAGCTCAAACAACCGCTTCAATACTTTCTTCTCGGTATATGATGTGACAACGCAGGTATTGACTATGGTAAGCACATCTTTCCCATCCCCCTCTGCATAACCATGCGAGCATAACAGCTCAGCGATTACCTGAGAGTCTGCTTTATTCGATGAGCATCCATATGTTTCGATTCTGAACATATGATTTTATTTTCTGTCAAGAGAATTCTTAATTCTTCTCACTATGCCATACAATGTCCTGAGTTCATAAGATGTCGGCTAAGCTCTACCTATGACCCTCCTCAAAACAAGCATTGTTTTTTCAATTTTATGCGAAGGATAATCAATATCCAGCAACATCTCATGCACCTTTTCAAAGAACAGATTTCTGTCTTTGAACGTTGACAGGGTTCTCCTCAACCCCCCGCCCCAACCTGCCATTTCGTACAAAGTTATGGCAACCGCATGTGAGAGATTCATTGAAGGATACTCAGGGGAGGTAGGGATTGTAGCGATAATATCACACATCCCAAGTTCATTGGCTGTTAATCCATTATCTTCTCTGCCAAAAACAATTCCAATCTTTCCATCCACATCGTGTAGAATGTATGGAAGTTGGTCTATTGTGTACATGGGATGTCTCAAATGCTCTTTCTCACTCGTTGGAAGTATGCCTGTTGTCCCAACAACAACCACACACTCCATTACAGCATCCTTGAAGGACTCGTAAATACTCGCCTTTTCCACAATATCCCAAGCATGCATAGCAAACATTTTCATTTCATCGTCTTTGGGAGGAGGATTCACAAGGGCAAGTTCATAGAATCCAAAGTTCATCATAACTCTCGCTACAGCGCCAACATTCCCTCCTTTTTTTGGCTCAACCAAAACTATCCTCAATCTATCAGACATTTTATCAGGTCTTTGTCGCATAGCATCCCATAGAGCCTATTACTCGCGGTGACAACAGGAACTTGTTCGATATCTTTTCTTCTCATAAGTCTCGCCACCTCGCTCACATAAGCCCCATTCAGACTGACTGTGGGTGTTTCCTTCATTGCATCCTTCACAGGAATATCCTGAAGCTTTATTCGTGAAACACTGTAATACAGCTTGAGAGTATCTCTCATACTTTCCCATGTCCATTCATCTTCATCAGATGCACTGGACATATCTGAGTGATGAAGACTATCCTCTACCACACTGTACATTATCAGGTCTTTGTCTCTCACAACTCCTGCAAGCTCAAGCTCGCTTGTCAGTACCGGACATGCCTTCACATCAGCTAGCTCCATTATCATCCCCACAACAGGAAGGGGGGTCTCGCTCCAGACCGCAACAACCCTTGATGCGAGATATTTATTCACCTCTTCCATTATGTCAAGTTCTGCGATTGCCTTTATGATATCACGAACCGTGATTATCCCCACAAGTTTTCCATCCTCCACAACTGGGAGTCTCTGAATGTTGTGTTCAACCATCAGCATTGCTGCATTTTCAATTGTTGCATCTGGTGTTACTGAAATCGGATTCCTCGTCATGAGCATTGCTATCTGATTCTCGGAAGGATTTCTTAGAAGGTCACTCCTCGTGATGATTCCAACTAATTTTCCATCCTTCACCACTGGTACACCAGATATCTGTTTCTCCCTTAAAATCTCCAACACCTGCTCACGATCCCCTGGTATAGCAACGTATGCAACGTCTCTGGTCATAATGTCTCCGACTTTAACATTGGTCTGCAAGTACATCCCTCCTATAAGGTTGATAACGGCACCTCTCTTGTAGATAAGTTTTTCCCCGCCCTCATCTCCCACACCAACCATCACATGAAATCAGTGAGGCTCATCTGTTTCTTGTCTTCTTTTGCTTCAGCTTCCACACCAGCCAGCCCCCTTATCGCATTCTCATCTATCGAGAACATCTCAAGAATCCTCAAGACCGGTGGAAGAATTTGTTTGTTGATATAATAATCAGTATCGATCGGAAGGTTGTGTCCTCTTGCATAATCTGGGTCTTCAGCCCTTTCAACCAAAAGCCCTTTGCCGGCGACTATAACGAACGGTATTCTATCCCCTATCTTGTACTTTTTTGTTCCCCTCTTCTCCATCTTCTCAACAACCGTTATGTGGGGCTGTTTGTTCTTGTATTTCTTCGCCTGCTTCGTATATCTTCGCGTGAGGATGAGTTGTTCAAAGAGTTCTGGATCATGTGAGGGGTCAAGACCTTTCAACATCCTTATGACTTGACGCACATATTCCACAGCCCCGTTTATATCCCCCTCCTTCAACACAAGCTCTATGACTCTATTCACAACGTTGGAAGTCAACTCACACCAGTCTCTCCTGATGGTCTCCATCCCTTTAACGACCAATTCTTCCACGAAGTCCTCTCCCCTCTCTCTGAACGCCCAGAGTGCATATCTCTTCTTCGCAATAAACAACGCCCGTTTTGCAATTGCCTCAAGCTTTAACTCCATTGGCGGGGGGAGCTTTGAGCTCACAGTCTCGGAAAGCCACACTCCAATCCTCTCAAGCTCCTCAAGTGATAGCTCCCCATCACCGACAATTTTCACAAAAACGCTGTCAGTATCTCCGTAAACCACTTTTAATCTGTACTCACCACCATCCAGTCTAACCTTTCCAATCTCATCTTCGATCATGTGCCTTGTCCTGAGGATATTCTCCCTCCCAAAACTTGTAACAGCTGCCGCTATATCTGGAACATACAACCTCGCCATTGGATGTCCATAGTAACCATAAAAGCTGTTTAGAAGAATCTTCAATGCATTCTGCTTTGCATTCAACAAATTGTACTCTTTGTTATCTGAAACCTCCTGCATCAGCTCCCTCACTTTATCACGTTCTTCAAGAAGTCCTTCCAACAACCTCGGCACTATTCCTCTCTTCACAGAAGACACCACAAACTTAACGCCATTTGGTGCTTCTATACACTCTACTCCCTCCCCACCTGTCAAAAGTGTGGAATAACATATGTTGTGTGCCATTATGATGCTGGGATAGAGCGAGCGATAGTCAAGCACCACTACATTTTCATGCAAGCCCTTCACAGGGTCAAGCACGGCAGCCCCCTCAAATCCCTCATCAAGCCTACCCTCAAGTTCTTCCTCCTCGGGCTTTGAGTGCATCACTCTTCCATCTTCCATGAACGCCCTGAGTAAAAGACGCTCGACCATTACTGTCTGCCCACGCTCTATCACATCCTGGGGAAGTATCCCGCTTACCCTCGAAAGTGCAAAATATTTGTCAATCAGCCCAAGGACTATCTTCATAGCTAGTTCTGCATCCCTCAAACAATAGTCTGTAAATTCTTTCAGTCTTTCCGAGTCATTCCATGCCTTTTCCATATCCTCAGGAGGCAGATCAAGTTTCTCAATGTCAAGAAGCTCTTTTGCCACCTCCCTTAATGTATATTGTTTCAATGCGTAGTCCCTTCTGACCATGTGAAGCCCATCTGCTATTACCCTCCCCACCACATTCACCGTGGTCATATAACCGAACCTTCTGTGCAAGGTGTCTTTTGTGGAATCTCTGCCTATCCGAAAGTGAATGTCTTCTCTGTATTTCTTTCTGAGATACTTCATCCTATCAAGTATGTACGGGATGTCAAAATCGTTCGAGTTGTATCCCATCAACACATCAGGGTCATAAGAATTCACCACATCCACAAACTTCTTCAGCATGTCCACCTCATCATCACATTCCACGACATGTCCCTCTCCCAATGAGGCTTTCTTTGATAAAAGTATCAGCTTTGAGTTCCCATTCATGGGTGGGTCAAAGCACATCCCAATCATGATGATTGGGGACTTCTCTGGAGATGGCATCGCACCATCAGATGGAAGACATTCTATGTCAAAAGACATGAACTTCAATGGAGCATTTTTATGGTCCGCCAGTCTCCTCACTCTTTTTGAAACCAAAACTCTGCCTCTGATTCCATCTGTGAATTCTCTGGCAATATTCTGAACGTCGTCCTGAGGTTCTACTTCAACCCAGTCCATACCCCTGAGGTCGTTGTCAATCATGAAACGATATCTGAATAAGATGTCAGTCTCATATGTCTCCACTATACCCTCCACATCTTTGAGATGCTCTCTCAGTTGAGGGACGTTCTTAGGTTCGAAGGTATATACTTTGAGCATATTTGTTTTTGATTTTTGATATCCAATGGGCTTGTACCTCTCAACAACCTCAACCCTCTTCACATACTGCATTTTTTCTATCCTGCCCTTCAGCCCCTCGACATCATCCACCTCAACATAGAAATACGGCTCAAATCCAAAAACCAGACAGCATACGCTCTCCCCACTTTCAGACCTTCCAAATAATCTGATTACGGGAGACCCTTCATGCACAACATAATCACAATCGATGAGTTGGAATCTCATATTCAGATATCTGCTTTCTATCGTACTTCTAATTTACTGAAGAATTACAAAAAAGAAAAATACTTCCTCACCATACCCATGGACAATGGATATAGAGATAAAAGTTAGAGACCTCAATCTCTGGTATGGTCCTCAACACACACTCAAAAACATCAACATGGACATACCAAAGAACAAGATAACCGCAATAATAGGGCCAAGCGGTTGTGGAAAATCAACATTCATCAGATGTCTGAACAGAATGAACGACCTGATAGCAGATTGTAAGGTCGAAGGTGTAATAGAATTTGAAGGGAGAAACATCAACTCCCCCGACACAGATGTTGTGGAACTCAGAAGAAAAATCGGCATGGTATTTCAAAAACCGAATCCTTTTCCGATGAGTATCTGGGAAAACGTTGCATATGGTCCCAAGATACATGGCGAGAGAAACAAGAAAAGACTGAACGAAATCGTTGAGAGAAGTCTGAAAGAAGCTGCATTGTGGGACGAGGTTGCGGATAGGCTCCATGAAAATGCATTTGGTCTCTCTGGCGGACAGCAACAAAGACTGTGCATAGCAAGAGCGTTGGCAGTTGACCCAAAGGTGATACTGTTCGACGAGCCGTGCAGTGCACTTGATCCCATATCCACAACCAAGATAGAGGAGCTACTCACAGAGCTAAAACACTCACACACCATCGTGATTGTCACCCACAATATGCAACAGGCTGCAAGGGTTTCTGATTACACAGCATTCTTACTCATGGGCGAATTGATAGAATTCGACAAAACTGATATAATATTTGAAAGACCAAAGAGAAAGGAAACTGAGAATTACATAACTGGAAGGTTTGGATGATGTCAAAAGTCTTCATACATGAATTAGAGGAACTTAAAGAAGAAATAGCCCATATAGGTGAGCTTACAGCTCTGAACATAAAGGAGTGTGTTGCTGCACTCAAAGACCATGACAAAGAGAAAGCAGAGAAAGTATTTGATAGGGACAAAATAATCGACAGAACATCCCATCAGGTTGAATCGAGGGCTGCAACCCTTCTCGCACTCTATCAGCCGATGGCGAGAGATTTGAGAGAGTTAATTGCCTGCATAAGAATAAACATCGACCTCGAGAGAATGAGTGATATGGCAGTATCAATAGCAGGAATAGCAATAAAGACCTTGAACGAAGAACATGTAAAACCACTGGTGGATATTCCAAAGATGGCTGAAATATCGGTGGAGATGTTAACCGATGCTCTCAAACACTTCAAAAATGGAGATGCAGATGAGGTTATAAAGATTGCAAGGAGAGACGATGAGATAGACCAACTCTATGACCAAGTTAGGCGAGAGCTGATAACATATATGATAGAAGACCCGAAGACAATAAAGAATGCTTCTGACCTTCTGTTTGCAGCAAAACGCCTTGAAAGAGTGGGAGACCATATAACAAACATATGTGAGAGTATAGTGTATGCAATTGATGGGCGTAGAGTTGAGCTTAACTAAATTTTATTAATCCGCCCATAATACTATATTGGGCGGGGGTAGCCAAGATGGCCAAAGGCGCAGGACTTAAGATCCTGTCCAAAGAGGTTCGTGGGTTCGAATCCCACCCCCCGCATGAGTCTGAGTTGGAATTAATCGGTGTTTTAACTAACTGCATCCATTTTAATAGAAAATTTTGTCCATTTTCCCTCTTCTGACTCTACTTCAACCCTCCCTCCATGAGACTCCACTATGTTCATAACAACCGAGAGACCGAGTCCGGTTCCTGTTTTCTTGGCTGTGAAGAAGGGCTCAAATATGTGTTTTCTCACTTCCTCTGGCATCCCAACACCCTAATCACACACAGAAATAACTGCATTTTCGTTTTCTTTCCAAGCTCTCAATACAATGCGTTTGTTATCATCAGGCTCCGAATATTTTTCATTTAAAGCATCTATCGCATTGATGAGTAGATTTGTCAGAAGCTGTATCATCTGAGTCCTGTTCGCCCTCACCCTCACATCCTCAACATGCTTTTCAACAAATACGTTGCTCTTTCTAAGTGGATAGGCAACCATGGTTAGAGTGGTGTCCACCGAATCTTTTACTCTAACACTCTCTTTCTCCTCCTTCCTTCGGACAAAATCCATGAGGCCATCAACGATGTTCTTTATCTGCACAACCGCTGTTTGTATATCCTCTACTATCTCCACCCTTTCAGGCAATTTCTTGATAACCTCCTCGATTTTCATGTCTTTCCCGAACATTTCCTCTGATTCGTCCAGAAGAAGCTCTGTGTTCATGAGGGCTACGCTCAGTGGATTCCTTATCTCATGCATTATCCCACCGAGCAACGTGCCTGCTGTGGTTAATCTTTCAAGATGCAGAAGTTTAACACTCACATCCTCGAGTTCATTGATTGTACGCAACATCGACAAGCCAAGTGCAACTACATCACCAATCTCCAAGAAATACTGGTTGAAAGCATATGGGTCTGACGAATATATGTTCAATATGCCAATTACTTCATCCCTATATATTAATGGAATCGCAATAGAAGAACGATATCCTCGCTTTAGGGCTTCTTCTCTCCAAGGCTCGAATGAAGGGTCTGCCGCTGTATCTCTGACAATCTGAGTTCTTCCTGTTCTGAGAGCTCTGCCCGTGGGTCCTTCCATCCTCTTCACATCTCCCAAACTCAGCTTCAGTGTGTCAAGATAACCATCTTCATGTCCATGATAAACAAACGGCACTATTTCCTTATCCTTAAGATAACCAACCCATGCAAGTCTGTACCCACCAACCTCCACAATCGCTTTACATATCTCACTGAGAAATGTCCGTTCATCTGTTGCACTCACCGCCAAACGACTACACCTTGAGAGAAGTTGTAGAAACGTGTGCTTTTTTCTCTCTTTCGTTATATCCCGCGCAATCTTGGAGAATCCCCTGAAGACACTACTCTCAATACGATATATTGTGATTTCTGCCAAGAAACTGGAGCCATCCTTCCTGATGCGCCATCCTTCACCCTTATACTTTCCTTTTGTCCTTGCTTCTTCAAGCTCTTTCTCAAGCACACCTCTCTCCAGGCCCCCTTCAGTATAGAACATGGAAAGATGCTCACCAATGACCTCTCCCATGCTGTATCCATATACTCTTTCTGCGCCCCTGTTCCAGTCCACAATCCTCCCGTTATCCTCGAGCATGAATATCGCATATTCTTCGACTGAATCAACAAGCATACGTAACTGCTCTTCACTCTCATTCAATGCTTGCTCAAGCATCACCTTCTTTGTGATGTCAACGACCGTGCCAACAAGTGCCCCCTCAACCTGTGCGGAAGATGTCTCCACCCACACAACAGTCCCATCCTTTGCCAGTACACGAAACACACACGAACCAATGGGAACACTCGCATTATTCAGTCTCTTTTTTATAACGTCCCTGACCTTGTCTCTGTCATCTGGATGGATGAATTCAAGAAACTCTCTGCCAGTCAGCTCTTTCTCAGAACCCTTCACAAGATTACAAAGCCATGGGTTAACATGTTTCACAACGCCATCCTTTATAACAAAAACACCAACATCCCACTCATTAGCCATCCATAAAAACAAATCTACCCATTTCGACTCGCTCATCCTTCCACTCTCGTAAATGCTCCATAATGATTACCTATGCCTACATTTCATATATAAAGAAAGTGCTATCAAAAATCTTAAATCAAATGGAGCTTAGAGGGAAGACAGATGACAAAGAAGTACACAAAAAAGGGAAGGAAAACAAAATCAGCTGGCAGGTTTGGACCAAGATACGGGAGGAAAGTGAGAAAACTCGTTGCAAACATAGAGGAAAAAATGCGTTCTCCACACAAATGTCCTTCTTGCGGTCATTTAAGTGTTAAAAGAATTGGCACAGGCATATGGAAGTGTAAAAAATGTGATTATACGTTTGCAGGGGGAACATATATCCCACAAACTCCTACAATGAAGTCTCTTCTTCGCTCGCTCGGGGGTGAAGAGAAATGAGCATTTACAAATGTATACGGTGTGGCAGGGTGATAGACATCGAAGAAACTGGGATGAGATGCCCAGAATGCTCGAGTCGTATATTCATCAAAGAGAAGCCAGCCAGAATAAAGAAAGTAAAGGCAATATGATAATAACAACATCAAGAAAACCATCTCGAAGGACCAGATCTTTTTCAAAAGCCCTTTCAGCGTATCTTGGAGCGAAGTATATAACAAGAGGGAAACGCAGTTTCCACAGTATTTTACAGGATGCACTGATGGATGATGGACACCTTATCGTGGTCTCTGAGAGACATGCCAATCCTTCAAAACTAACCTTTTTCAGAGAGGAAGAGGAGATTTTCTGGATCAGTTTTACAACCTCAAATCCTCCAAAACTTTATGAGGCACATTATGGGGAGATTGCTGTCCATGGCTCGAATGAACTTGCAAGAGACTTGTCGTTGTTTCTTCATGCCACCCCCGAAAGGACAAGAAAAACAATAGAGGTAGGACAGGACACCATAAAAATGAGACTCGACGATGAACCCGTTATTGTTCTTTATTTGAGAGGATACAAAAACGTGGAAAGAGAGTGAGAATAAGATGAGATGCATCATAGAGGTGAAGGTATAGCACGCCGATGAGATATACAATGCCCTGAGGATTGAAAGTACTGGCGAGAAAGAATGTGTCAGACTTGATGGAGATTTCATAGTGTTCGAGTTTGAAACAGAAGATGTCTCATCGTTAAGAGCTTCTGTAAATACGTGGCTGAGACTTCTGAAAGTGTGTATAGAGACATCTAAAACTATTGACAAAGATATTTAAGGATTGAAGCACCTTCAACTCACAGGGTGATATGTATGGGTTCTGAGATACCACCACAGCTGCAAAATCAGATTGCTCAACTTCAACAGGTTCAGCAACAACTCCAAGCACTCAGCTCTCAGAAAGTGCAAGTTGAGATGATGCTCAAAGAAACAGAGAATGCACTCGAAGAGCTGTCAAAACTCCCAGAGGGTGCTGTCGTGTATAAGGGTGTTGGCGAGTTGTTAATAAAGACTGACAAGGAAAGGGCTGAGGCCGAACTATCTGAAAAGAAAGAAACACTTGAAGTGAGAATAAAGGCAATCGAACGACAGGTAGAAAGACTTCAGGAAAGATTTCAGCAACTTCAGGAACAGGTCAGAAGTGCCATAGGTGCTTTCCAGTCTTCACAAGCTGAATGAAGCATGTGTCCGATTTTTGTTGTACAAAAACACGAGGCTTCACATCTCCACTGGGATTTCAGGCTTGAAATGGATGGTGTGCTAAAGAGCTGGGCGGTTCCAAAGGAGCCCCCTCTGAAACCAGGGGAGAGAAGGCTTGCGATTCAGGTTGATGACCATGATGTATCGTACGCAAACTTTGAAGGAATCATACCGGAAGGACACTATGGGGCTGGAAAGGTCAGCATATATGACAAAGGTACCTATGAGTTAATAAAAAGAGAGAAGGATAAAATAAAAGTCCATCTCAATGGAAATAAACTCAAAGGAGATTATGTTCTTCTCAAATTCCCAAAAGCTGGAAAGGATGCTTGGCTACTTCTAAAAGCAAAAAGACAGTTAAAAAAATAACAGATGAAAGTTTGATGTGAATCTTGTTTCCTTTTTTCACTCTTCCCTCATAGATATTGCTTCGGCTGGACAGACATCTATGCAAGCCTCGCACTCTGTACAAAGTTCTGGGTCAACAACAGCGACTTCTCCTTCCATGCGAATTGCCTCAACAGGGCATTCATCCACACAAGTTTCACATCCTGTACAAAGTTCTGGGTCAACATATGCTGGCATTCTATTTCCCTCCTCTGCTTGCTCACACAACCACATATATAAACTTTGTTTTTTATGTGTAGAGATATCTGAGTTTCTTTGCATACTTCAATGCTTCAAGCATCTCATCCCCGCTCAGTCTTCTTGCAATCTCTGGATAGTCGAATGCATTGTATTCTGGTCTGTACTGAAACATGAGGTTGAACAGCACGTCTGGAATGTTCTCATGCACCCACTCTATCACATGTCTCGTGCAACACCCCACATGATTCGGTAATACCAAATGCCTCAGTATTATCTCAGCATCTTCATATGCGGTCAGAAAGTTTCTTTTCACAATCTCGCTGTAATTTCTGACGTTCGAAAGTCTCTCTGCACACTCATCACTTCTGTATTTGAAGTCCCCAAGATACACATCAACAACGCCTTTCAGCAATTCAGCAACCTCGCTTGAATGATACATATTCGAATTCCACACCACAGGGATGTTCTCGTTGACATCCATCAGTATCTCAATGACAGTATGCACGTGAGGTGTGGGCGTGACGAAATTCACATTCCTCGAGCCTTGTCTGTATCTGATGTCCACTTTACCAGCCAGCTCCTTTGGTTTGACTGGAAAGCCAACCAACGGATATTGAGATATGTCCCAGTTCTGACAGTACACGCATCTGAACACACACCCACTCAAGAATATGGTATGAGAGGGTATCAAAACCTCTTCCTCACCCATATGAAGAAATTCAGATGAATAGTAAGATGTGGATGGGATTCTGCACCACCCGGTCTTCACAGTCCTATCGACCTTACATCTTCTCTCACAGAACTCGCATCTCCTTAGAATTTTTCTTGCAATTGCAAGCTTTAAACCAAGAAAATTTTTTACATCATCCTCTTTTGTTTCCTTTATCCTCTCCTCTTTCAATTCATACATCTCAGGCAGAATCTTCTCATGCATTTTCCATAACTTTTTCAAATCGTCCTCTGGGTCAAAATCGACATATATGCTTTTTGAAACCTTGAAGACTGGGAAAAATCTCCCTTCAAGAATACCAAAATATCTTGAAAGAGGTTCTCTCCCTATCACCAATGCCCACCTCTCACAACATCCAGAGGAATGTGTCCAAGATGGACTGCTGTTGATATCAAGACACCATCCACCCCAATCTCCCTCAGTCTCTCAATATCCTCCATACTCCTGACTCCCCCTCCGTACAACAGCTGGGAGTCCAGTACATCCATGACATCATACACGAGTTTTTCATTGATGCCTCTATGCGTCCCAACCATGGATATGTCAAGCAAGATGCAACACTTGACTCCAAGAGAGGACAAAAAATCACACATCTCTCTCACACACATATCTGATTGCGAGAGCAAATTGCCATTACGAGTGTCTATGCTCACAACGAAATCATGGTCAGTCAACTCTTCAAACAAATGAAGGGGGGCTGTCTCTGTTCCCACCACAACATGCTCCACCCTCTGATAAACCTCCTTGAAGTCATCAACAGAACGAACCCCATAATCAAGCATAACAGGGACAGGGATAAGAGATATCAAGGAAAGATTATCTGAAGGTCGGTTCATAATCCTGTCCAAATCAGCAACATAGACTTCCCTTGGCTTTACTGTCTCAAAAACATCAAGAATACCAGAAGATGAACAAATCCTGCTGAATTTTTCAACAGGCTCATACCTGTGCCTCTCTCCCTTGATTGCATGAACTACCACACCATCCATCACATCGAGAACGAACAATATTCGAAACATCTATATTCTATACACGAACTGGACTAAATAAAAGTAGTGGAGGGAGGACTCTGTGAAACTTCTCGTTAGCCCGTTAAGTGTGGAGGAAGCGATTGAGGCTTTGGATGGGGGGGCAGACATAATAGACGTTAAAAATCCCGATGAGGGGTCGCTTGGTGCAAACTTCCCATGGGTCATACAGTCTGTAAAAACTGCCGTGGGCAAAAAAGTGCCAGTGAGTGCGACCATAGGAGACATGGAATTCAAACCGGGAACAGCAGCACTTGCTGCACTTGGGGCTGCACTCGCTGGTGCGGACTACATAAAGGTCGGATTGTTTGGTGTCAAGAACGAGGAGCAGGCATTCAGAATGATGAAAAAAGTTTCAAAAGCTGTGAAAGATTACAATCCAGACAAAAAGGTTGTTGCTGCTGGCTATGCTGATTACACCAGAATAAACTCGGTATCTCCTTTCGTACTTCCGTCTGTGTGTGAGAAGGCTGATGTGGATATTGTCATGGTTGATACCGGTATCAAGGATGGAAAAAGTAGTTTTGAGTTCATGGGAGAAGACGGTCTCTCAGAGTTTGTCGAGCTTGCTCATTCATGTGGCCTTGAGTGTGCCCTTGCAGGAACTCTGAAGTTTGAGAATGTTGATGCACTCAAACGGATAAAGCCAGATATAGTTGGTGTGAGGGGGGTTGTGTGTGGGGGAGACAGAAAAAGTTCGATAAAAAAAGAGCTTGTCAAGAAATTTAAAGAGAGTCTTATGTGAACTTCTGTGAATTGAAGAAATTCCTGATTTTTATGAAGTTTATCATCCCTCCAACGAATAAATCAAGATAGTAATGGATGAGACGCCAACTCAAAACCACAATTCCAAGCATGGAGTAAGGAACAATGTACGAAAATAATGCGAAAGCACCAAACTCAGCAACACCACTTGATCCAGGTGTAAGGGGTAGGGCAAGCAATATTGTCAGGGCAACTTGTATTCCTATCAAATGTGGCAGTATGCTGATCGGTTCCACATGTATCAGTCCGAGTACTATGAAAAGCAGAACTGAATACTGAAAGAACCAATATGCAATGGTCGTGATAAAACCAAGAACAACGTATCTCCTCTCAATCGCAAGTTGGTCGATTCCTCTTGTGAATAAACTACATTCCCTCTCAATACTCTCATAAGAAATAGAGCTTTTAATCCATCCCTTCCCGAGTATTCTTTCAAAAAATCTTACCACCTTGCTCAGGATGTCTGCAACTCTTTTGGGTTTTTTTGCAACGCGCCTTGTTCCTATTACAATCACGAGAAGGAGAAAACCAACCGCACCGAGGAAAATCGAAAGTTCTGAACTTCCTGACTTCACAAGTGCCATCACAGATACAGGAATCATACTCAGTATGAACAACAAATCAAGCACCCTCTCTCCAAAGATGACTGCACATGATAACCCATATGGAAGGCCACTTCTGCTCAGCATGTGTATTCTCACTGGTTCCCCACCAGCCATTGAGGGGGTGATGGCGGAGAGTAGTAGGTTGTTGAATACCACGCTTAAGCATCTCATGAAGGGGACGGTGTGCCCTACCCCTTTACACAGCACCTTTATTCTCACTCCCCATACAACATATGCAAAATAATGCAGGAGTATCGCAGTAATCAGATACTCAGGTCTTATCCTCAAAAGGTCCATAACATTTCTCTCAATTGTGAGGAGGAGAACAACACCCAAAGAAACAACACTCAGCAAAAGTGCAACTATAAAAAGCCTGTAAAAGTGTGCATATCTGTCTACACTATACCTGCTCACGATATCATCTTCCCCAGAAAGGATTTTCCTTTCTCTTTATTTCAAGTATCTCCTCCAGTGCATCCTTTTCATCTTCTCGGAGAAGCTGAATCATATCCTGTTCAAGGACTTTTGCATGATTCTCTGGTATGTCAACGTAAAGCACATCTCCCTCTTTTATCTGTCTCCCAACTGTCACTCCCTCAATAGCGATTGCCAGCTCGTCCCCTATTCTTGCCTCATGTACGTTCTCGCCCCGTATCTGCATACCTTTCATATTCCCTACCCTCACCCCATCCTGTCTCATCAAGGGAACATTACTCCTGAGAGTTCCTTTGAGAACCCGCACACCAACAATCGCTGGCTTGCTTTGCCTGAACACACAGTCTGGGAGAATCTGAACTTTTGCTGGCTTTATAACTGCCTCAGCAACTCTCTTCTCAAGGGACTGTCTCTGCTCCTTCACCCAATTCTGATAATCTTCCACCAACTTGTATATCACATCTCCACAAAATAATGTGACGTCTCTCTTCTCTGCCTCTTCCCTTGCATCTGGCAGTATGCGGACATTGAAGCCAAGAACAACCCTATGAAACGGATCGTCAGATACCTCTGCCTCGACAACATCTCTCTTCGATATATCTCCCACATCTGCATATCTGATTGGTATATCTTCTCTCTTCAACTCATTTGCAACCGCCTCAAGAGAACCAAGAACATCTGCCTTCACCACCACACCCGATGGCTCTGTGGGTATCTCAACACTCTCAGCTTCCTTTTTAATTTCCAGTATGGCATTTTCAAGCTCTTCTTGTGTACGCACAACCCTCAAAGTGGAGCCTGCTACAACATTTTCCAAGTCAGGCGCAACAACCTTCACACCCGAAGCTGCCACAACTCTCTTCACACCCACAAATCTGTCCTCAACCCTCAACTCATGGAGGGGCTTGGGTTTGAGAAGTGCCCTTACCTTTGTTATCACTGGCTCATATTTTCCGCCTACCACCACCTTATCTCCCACTGCTATCGTGCCATCGTAAAGAATCACATCCACTGTGACTCCAAATCCTCTCTCCTCTCTAACCTCAAGAACGGTACCCACACCCGAGCCACTCACAGTTATCCTCAAAGAATCCTCAAGATACTTCTGGGCAAGACCTATCAACACCATCAGAACATCAGGTATCCCTTCACCGGTCCTCGCACTCATTGGAACTATACACACATTTCTTTTGAAGTCCTTTATCCTGTCGTATCTCTCCGCACTAAAACCTTGCTCATACAACTCCCCCACTATCTTGTACAATCTCTCATCAAGCTGACTTTTTGCCCTCTCTGACTGCTTTTCATACGACACCACGAAAGGTTCATCTGGGTATGGAATCCATCCTTCGACCTTATCTATCTTGTTCAGAGCTACGACAAACGGAGTCTTATACTGTCTGAGTATGTTCAAGGACTCAATTGTCTGTGGTCTGAACCCCTCGATTATGTCAACGATGAGAAGGGCAAGGTCTGCAAGAGCGCCTCCCCTTTTTCTCAACGTCGTGAATGCATGATGTCCGGGCGTATCTATGAAAAGTAAGCCAGGTAATTTGAACTTCATGGATGCTGGAGCTATGCTCTTACACATATCTTCTATGACGCTTTTCGGAATCTCAGTTGCACCTATATGTTGTGTTATCGCACCTGCCTCTTTTGTTGCGATGTTGGTGCCCCTTATTCTGTCAAGGAATGTGGTCTTTCCGTGGTCAACATGTCCAAGCACACACACAATAGGTGTTCTGAGTTCTCCCCTGTCTCTCTCATCACGCCCCATCTTGCCTCCTCAATAATCAATAATCTCCTCATTAGAAAAGTGAATCGATATTTCCTTTTCAGCAGAATGTGGTGAGTCTGAAGCATGCACTATATTCTCACCTATATCGAGCCCAAAGTCCCCTCTTATTGTCCCTGGTGGAGACTCGATAGGGTTCGTTGCCCCACACAACCTCCTCATAACCTCAATAGCACTATTCCCCTCAACCACCATACTAACAACAGGACCGCTCGTGATGAACTCAACAAGTGATGGGAAAAATGGCTTGTTCACATGCTCTGCATAATGTTCCTTAGCAGTTTCTTCGGAAAGGCGAACCATTTTCATGGCAACTATCTTCAAACCCTTCTGCTCGATCCTCTTTATCACCTCCCCGACTAAACCTCTCCTAACACCATCTGGCTTTACCATCACAAACGTCCTTTCAGTCATGAGAACCCTCCGAAATTACTTTCTTGCTCTCCAAGCTTCTGTCCATCTGACCTTCCTTGGAATCCTCTTGAGAGCATGATTCTTCTCACACTTTGAACTGCAGTAAAAATAAATTGTTCCATCTCTTTTGACGAACATCTTTCCTGTCCCCGGCTCAATCTTCCTCCCACAGAACGAGCATGTCTTATTCTCCATTCAAATCACCTTGTGAGTTTCTTGGCTTCTCTGGATGTCTCACGTAACACCACGATGTCACCCACCTTAACAGGACCCATGATATTCCTTGTTATTATTCTCCCCTTATCCCTGCCCTCCAGTATTCTGACCTGCACCTGCCTGACCTCTCCATGCATTCCTGTGATTCCTACTACCTCTATAACCTCTGCAGCGTATCCCTCATCTGCCATCAAAAACACCTCACTTCAGAGAGGCAATCTTCTCAACAAGCTCATTGAGGGAGTCCTTTGCTTTTCCGGGGTCTATGATTGCAGCAGAGGCTGCTTTCACACTCAAACCACATGCAGCACCTAACTCGTTCTGACTCTTCACATACACATAGGGCACATTCTTCTCCTCACACAGAAGTGGCAAATGTGCCACTATCTCAGGTGGATTTACATCCTCGCTTATGAACACAAGTTTCGCAATCCCTCTTTCAACAGCCTTTGTAACCTCGTTCGTTCCCTTCCTTATCTTGCCTGTGTCTCTCGCTAACTCTAACGTCTCAAGAGCTTTGTTTTGTATCTCGGGTGGTACTTCAAACCTAACATAAATTTGTGCCATTTTCAATCCCTCCTTCCGGGCATTTATAAAGCCCATCATCATTCATTGTCTGGCTGTTTTGATGAAGAGTATTTTCTATATAATGGTTTCTCTAATATTATTATCGATGGAAGCGTACACTTGGATAGCCAGCAAACTGAAGGAGAATCCACAACTGGATATAGAGGCACTGAAGATAGAAGCTGCAAGATAGTTTGGACTGCGCAAGATTCCAAAGAACTCAGAGTTAATACCATATCTCAAAGACGTCGTGAATATCGTAAAGAAGCCTACTAAGACCTCTTCAGGAGTTGCAGTTGTTGCTGTGATGTCGTCTCCAGCCCAGTGCCCACATGGGAGATGCGTACCATGCCCTGGGGGACCAGAATCCATTTTTGAATCTCCCCAAAGCTACACGGGTCTTGAGCCTGCTGCACGCAGAGGCAGAGAAAGTGGATTTGACCCATATGTGCAGTGTGTTAGGAGACTATCTCAGCTTGAAAAAATGGGACACCCAATTACAAAGGTGAAGCTCATAGTAATGGGTGGTACATTCACTGCAAGGCCCATCGAATACCAGAGATGGTTTGTTGGTGAGGCTCTCAGAGCCATGAACGAGTATGTTGTGAACGATGGAGAGCAAAAGATCAATACCCAACCCAGGTCTCAGGGCGCTATGAGTGAGAGTGAGTTGGAGAGAATAAAAAACGAGAATGCAGATGCAGAAGTCAGATGTGTTGGAATCACACTTGAAACAAGACCAGACTGGGCAGATGAAAGAAGGATTGACGACATACTCTCACTCGGAACAACAAAAGTGGAGATAGGAGTACAATCGATATATGAGGATGTGCTTGCAAGAATCAAAAGAGGGCATGGTGTGAAAGAGACTATCGAGGCAAACAGAGCTTTGAGAGATAGCTGTTTGAAGGTTGGATTCCACATAATGCCCGGGCTTCCCGGCTCGTCTCTCGACAGAGATATCGAGATGATGAAAGAGCTGTTTTCGTCAGAGGACTTTCGACCAGACCATCTAAAAATATACCCCACTCTTGTACTCGAGGACACTGAACTGTATGGGTGGTGGAAGAAAGGAGAATACAAGCCGTTTGATATTGAAGAGGGGATAGAATTTCTTTGTGCTGTTAAGCAGATACTTCCTCCATGGGTTAGAATCTCAAGAATCCAAAGAGATATCCCATCCAACCTTGTGGTGGCTGGCATCAAGAAGAGTAATCTCAGACAGATTGTAAAGGAGGAAATGAAAAAGAGGGGGATCAGATGCAGATGTATAAGATGTCGTGAGGTTGGGTATTATGGTGGAAAAGTGAGTCCAGAGCTGAGAGTGGAAAGTTATGAGGTGTGTGGTGGTGTTGAGAACTTCATATCATACGAGGATGTTGAAAAGGATGTGCTTGTTGGATTTCTCAGATTGAGATACCCTTGTTCCCCTCATCGACCAGAACTAAAGAACTCTGCACTTGTCAGAGAACTTCATGTGTACGGTAGAATGGTCGATGTCGGAAAGTTCCCCTCAGATAAAGAATGGCAACATCGTGGAGCAGGTGCAATGTTGCTTGAGAGAGCGGAGATGATGGCAGAGGATGAAGGTTTCAAAAGAATAGCTGTTATGAGCGGGGTGGGTGTGAGAAGATACTATGAATCGCTTGGATACAGAAGAGAGGGTCCTTACATGGTGAAGAATCTCAGATGATTTTATCTGCCCAAATTTTCAAGAGAGTTCAAGAGTACTTCATATCTTTCCACAATGTCTTGAAGCGTATTTTGATTTGCTGGTATCTTTATGTCTGCTTTCACCTTCATATCATCTGGCGCAATCTTCACACCCCTATCTGAGATTTCGAATCCCAGCTCTTTGACGATTGCTCTTACCATTGGACTCATTGGCTTCACTCTGATACCTATTCTTTCGGCTCTTTTGAGCATTGCTCTCTTTAACCTCTCAATCTCCTTCCTCACCTCCCTGAACTTTCTTTTGCTCCCATACACAGAGAGGTTCTCGAGGGAGTTGAGCAGGGAGTCGAAAGTCTCGCACGAAATCATCACCACATTTCCCTCATCCTCAAAATGAGAACCAAAAGAAGAGTGAGCAACAAATACCTCACAATCCTCTGGACTCTCACAAACAACATAATCATCGATTCCAACCAGTTTCAGAAATGATTCCACCGAGGGTGTACATCCTATGGCAGGTCTTCCCATCATCTTCCTGAGTGTGTCCTTGATATCCTCTTCCTCTATTCCAAAGTACTCTGAAAACTTGGTTGTTGTGGTTAGGATTTTTGTCCTTCCAGACTTCTCGCCTCTCACAAACCCCATCTTTTCCAGCTCTCTCACATGAGAATACACAACATTGCCTCTTATCCTCACCAACTCGCTCTGAGAAATGGGCTGATGGTATGCTATGGTGGCAAGTGTTTTCAACACCGGCTTCGGCAGTTCCATAGGGGCAAACGAACTCAAAAGATCTGAATACTCTGCTTTCACCTGCATGACATAGCCAACTCCAGCCTTAACAACCTCAATCGCCCCATCCCTCTCCCTATACATTTCTTCAACCCTATCAAGCAATCTTCTACACTCGGACTCTGGGAGGTTCAGAACCCTCTGTATGTCTCTTGGTGTGACTACGCCACCACGCACAAATAGGATTGCTTCCGCAATTTTCACATCATCCTCAAGCACCATTCACATCACCTTGACGATGTGCAATTCCCCAAAAAGTCTTCTCTGTCGAAGCACTATCTTTCCATCTGTTGCAAGAAACAATAACGAGACATACACCAGAACCCTTGAGATATCTCCCACCTCATTCAAGAACTCACTGAATGATATTTTGTTAACTGGTATATTTACAAGTGTATGTTCAACCCTCTCAACCA
Source organism: Methanomicrobia archaeon JdFR-19 (assembly GCA_002010075.1). Taxonomy (GTDB): domain Archaea; phylum Halobacteriota; class Methanosarcinia; order DSM-18856; family Methermicoccaceae; genus JdFR-19. The sequence continues at coordinate 32,228 of MTMG01000005.1, forward strand.
CCTTTCTTATGTCGTCTTCATACGCAAGCTCTATGACCCTATACGCATCTTCTCCACCTTTTCCCCTCCTCCCTTTCCTCATCTCCACTTCCCTCACACCACTCTCCCTCACAACCTCACAACCCTCTGCCTCAACCTTCCTCAACTCTTCTATCAGTTCATCCAAGGTCACTTTTCTCTTACTCATCCTCCTGAGTGGTATCTTGGGGACTGGATAATCATCGAGCATTGGAGTCTCTGGTATGTTCATCAAATCTGTGCCTGTCAAGTCTGTTTCATCTGCATCAGAAAAATCATCGTACGCAAGGATGTCTGACTTCATCTTTACAAGCATTGATGCATAAAGTAGAGTTCTTGCAGATACCCTCAAATTGAGTATTCTCATTCTCTCAAGCTCTTTCAGAAATTTGTCAGTTACCTCTACTATATCAATGTCCCATGGATTTATCTTCCCTTTTTTTGCCATATCAAGTAATATCTCCACAGGATCCTGGAACAACATCCCACCTCAAAGGAGTTTTAGATTTCCCGCAACCTTTTCAAGTTTATCCTCTTCATCAGGCCCGAGACCGAGTGAAGTTTTTGTGGAGGGGGGGAGCTGAGTGTATCCTGCATCCTCCACCAGAAACGCAGGTATTTTCATCTCCCTCGCTTTTTTGAAGATTTCCAAAAGCTCTCGTTCGGAAGATACTTTAACTACTATCTTCTTCTGCCCCTCATCAAGCCATTTCTATCTAACATCACGCGGTGCCACCAACATCGCAGATATAGATGCATGTGCAACCTGTGCAGCAAGCTTTCCCTTTCCCATCCTGAGGTCACTCCTCACCGCTATGTACTGCTTGTACATACTACCCTCTCTCAGGAATTCCATTTCTTAATTATATCTGGTATATATCCTATCACATCTGTAGCGAGTAATGAAATCCCCTTCCTCTCGAATGCCATATCTCCTGCCAAACCGCATACAAACGCTGATGCACACGCTACCTTCATCGGCTCATCTCTCACAAGAAAAGCACCAACAATGCCTGCAAGCACATCTCCAGTCCCGCCTACGGTCATCCCAACGTTCCCTGTGAGGTTAAATCTCTCGTTCTCGCCATCAGAAACCACATCCACCTTTCCCTTTGTGAGTACAACACATCCAGTAGAGTTTGCAACTTTCTTTGTAAGTTCAATCCTCCTATCAAGAGTGTCTGACTCTGTGACTGATAGAATTCTCAAAAGCTCCCCAAAGTGGGGGGTCAATACAAACTCTCCCTCGACCTCTTCCAACTCAACCGCTCTTAGTCCATCTGCATCAACAACACACCTCTTCACAGACTCTATTATCTGGCGAACTGCCTCCACTGTTTCGTCGTTATCTCCGAGGCCGTTGCCAATCACAACAACATGATGTCTCTTTGCAAGTTCAATAACCTCATCCACATGCTCTGTTTTCAGTATTTCCCCATCGAGAGGATGTACTATTAAGTTAGGGGAGAAAGAAGCAACCACATCTGAAACTGATGAAGGTACTGCAACACTCACAACATCCACTCCACAAGAAAGAGCAGAAAGACCCACAAGTGCTGGAGCGCCCGTATATGGGCCACCTCCCACAACCAGCACCTTACCGCCGTCTCCCTTGTGTTTTCTCACTCGCTTTTTGAGAGTTGTGAGGTCACCGGGACCTATCAGTCGCTCGAAGTCTGGTGGGACTCCTATGCCTGCAACAACAACCTTCCCAGCCCTTTCGCCTTCCGGCTCATAAAAAATAGGCTTTGGTGCATGAAGCGTCACTGTTATGGTTGCCCTGACACTCTTATCGCACACCCCCCCATCTGGATTGAGGCCACTCGGAACATCCACTGCAACAACATCGCCACCAAACGAATTTATCAGATCTATGGCACTCGATACCGGCTCCCTGATTTTTCCCCTCACACCAGTCCCGAGCAGGCCATCCACGACCACATCGTAATCTGAGATGTCTATGTCGTCCAAGTCAGAGGGGTCTTTTATATGAAACACCCTTACTCTTGAGATCTCATTCAATAGAGGTTCAAGATTCTAACGCATCTCATCACTCATCTCACCTGTGCCGACTAAAAAGACATCAACATCAAATGGGATGTGTCTCGCTGCAACAAGGGCATCTCCACCATTGTTCCCATACCCCGCAAACACTGCCACCTTCCCCCCTCCACACACATCCTTAACAGCATCTGCAACAGCCCTTCCAGCGTTCTCCATGAGTCTCAAAGTATCTATTCCGAAGAACTTACAGTTTTCATCCAGTCTTCTCATATCCTCTGAACTCATGACTCTCATACACACCAATCTAAAACATCATATATATAAGAAAGCATCAAATATCTGAAGATGGAAAATGACCTAACTCGTGTAGAACTCTCGCTAAAAGAGATTATCAGAGAGGCTCCCGTTCACATAAGAGATGTTGTTTCATATGCTCTCGAAGGTTCTGGAAAGAGAATTCGCCCATTGTTGGTAATGCTCAGTGGGAAGTTGTTTGGAGCTTCCGCTCACACTCTTGTCAATGCCGCAGTTGCGGTCGAACTCATGCACATAGCATCCCTCGTACATGATGACATAATCGATGAGGGTGTGTTGAGGAGGGGAGGTGAAAGCCTTCATATCAGATTTGGTTTTCCAGCTGCAATCCTGTGTGGGGATTACTTACTGTGCAAGAGTCTCAACCTACTAAAAGGATACAACGAAGAGGTGATGAAAAAATTCACAAGAGCAGGGATGCTCATGGCAGATGGAGAGATGATGGACATCAACATCTCAATGAATAATTATTTCGAGTGCATAGGCAGAAAGACCGCTGTTTTATTTGAAGCATCTACGGGAATGGGAGCGGTCATTGGTGGAGCCAAACATTCCGATGTACTGAACATAGAACGTTTTGGTTGGCATCTCGGCATAGCATATCAGCTGACAGACGACCTTCTTGACTACCTTGGACTGTGGAAAGACAAACAATCGGTTAGAAAGGGTGCAACGTTTCCGAGATTGATTGAGAGGTGTGAAGAAGGGAAAAAGGATGTTGCAGATTTAACACTACATCTCATACACCGACATCGCTCTTTGTCTTGTGGATTTCTCAAAAAGATCAATTCGAATGGAGAAGAAAAAGATATGCTGGTAAAACTCACAAGAGATATCACTTTGGGAATAATAAAAAAGATTTAGAGGCCCCATTGATCACTGGGGCTTCTCGAACAGCTTCACCTTCTTTAGAAGCTCTCCACTCTTTGCATGTGGCTCTCTGTAAATAGTGTCTCCCGACTTTTCAAGCTCTCTTGCCTCATCAGCAAGTTTTGCTGCAACCCTCAGAGCCTCGTGTCCAGCAGCAGCTGTGAGTGCGATGTCAGCAACATCCTTGAGAATAAAGCATGCCTTGAAGTTGATTTCTGCAACCTTGCTTGCTATATGTCCTGCTGCAATCGCCTTGGCTTTCGCATAGGGGTTTGAGAAGTTCATTCTCTCAACACATTTTTCTGGTGTCGCAAGTATGTGTGGCAACTCAAGTTCTTTCTTGCCTTCATTGACTTGGTCTATGAGCTTGTCTATTTCCTGTTTTACGAGTCTGGAAGCACCTATGTTCGCAAGAACCTTCTGGGCGTCCGAGTTGAACAGAATCATCTCTGTTGCATCAAGGAACTCCCTCTTCGCCCCTATCAACGGATCAACTGGAAGGATTATATAACCAAATCCAGCCTCTTCAAGAGCTTTTCTGTCATCCTTCTTTGTCGGACCATCTGATATCACAACAGTGGGAACGTCCTTCCATAACTCCCTCGCCTTTGTCGGTCCCGGTGCTGATGCATTCGGACTCACTATCACAACAAAATCTGGTCCCCAGTTCTTCAGCTCAACACTTGCCTCTGCCTCGCTCGGACTCATCTTCGCCCCACTACCAAATACTCTTACTTCGATTCCTTCCCTCTGTGCAATCTCATCCAACAGTAGCTCTATTCCCTGAGATATGCCGAGGTTTCCGAGTTTCACAAACCCTATTTTGACCATATCAATCCCCACCCTACATTACAACATTAGCATTTATTTCTTTTGATGTTTATCTACGTGTATGATATATCTCAAGAAATACAAGTGCGGAGAAATAACGCTGATTGCTGCATGTGATGAAGAGATAGTGGGCATGGAGTTTAGAGAGGAGCGGTTAAGATTGTATGTTGATGAGAAATTCTATGTTGGTGAACTTGTTGACGAGGAGAAACTGATAGAGGAAATAAAGAAAGCAGACATATCGAATCTTGTTGGCAGGAGAACTGTGGAGTGTGCTATCAAGACAGGTGAGGTACTGAGAGAGAATGTGTTGTATATTCAGGGAGTTCCTCATGCACAGACACTCAAGCTGTGAGAAAATACCACAAAGCTCATATCTCTTATCCACTTATCCTTAGACATCAATCCAGAAGGTTGTCTGTATGGAAGAAGAAATAGAGGCTTGCTTACAGCGTGAGATGAAGGGCATACCCAATGTAGTGTTCTCCAAGGATTAGTTGCTCAGAAGAATAGTAGAGAAACACAGAGACCTCATTAAAAAATTCCAAGAAGAAATAGAGAGCACGAACCATGAAATTGAAAAGGTGGAGAGAGAGATTCAGGAGAGAAAAGAGGTCATAGAAAGAGAGAAAACAATGATATCTGTCCTGAACGAGAAACCAAAGCAACTGTGCCATCAGATATCCACCATAAGGAAAAAACTCATGGAAAAGTTTCCAGACTACGAAAATGATGAACTAAAAGAAATCATGTTCAGGTTGGAAGAGTACGAAAAACATATTGCACTCCATGTTGTAAAGCCTGAAGAAGGAGTGAGACTCACAAAGGAAGTAATACCACTCTACAAAAAGATGGGGGAGATGATAGGGGGGGTGGAGAAAAATATTGCGATTGAAGCGATGATGCGCAGGCTTGACGATATTGTGAACTCGTATGAGATGCTGATGAACAGGAAAGAGAGTGGAGACGAGCCAACAAATCTGGAAGATGAACTGAACGAACTGAAAAAACATCTCTCTTGGGCTTCCAATAGACTGAAAAGTCATCAAAACGCCCTTGAATACTGGATGAACAAGGCACGCTCGGAGGGTTTGGAGATTGATTGAAGAGGAAGTGATGAAGGAATTGAAAACTCAGGCAACGAACATGAGTGAGGGTGAACTGAAAAAGAAGATAAACGAGATCAGAAGCATCATAACCTCAAAAGAGAAGCAACTCAGAAGCTACTTTGACGAAATGAAGATTCACAGAAGAACCATTGATGAGTTGAAGAGCAAGAGGGATGAATTGAACTCAAAGGCTTCAGAGTTGTTTGAGAATGGGAATGAGCTGAGAGACAAGAGAGACGAGATAAACTCAAAAATATCATCTTTAAAAGAAGAGAAGAACAAACTGATAGACAAAATAAAATCCATATCTGATAAGATTTCCACTTTCAGAAGTGTGAGAGACAAGTACAACAATATTTCGGGTGGAAAACTCGGAACGCTTTCATAGGAATATCTCAAAGAATTGGATGTTTTTTTGAATGCTGATATACCGCTTGAGCATGAAATAAACATTTATCAAAGACTTCTATCGCTATCTGAGAGAATAGAAGCCGCAAAGAGAGCAGAATGTGCCCATGCTTAGATTTTAAAACTGTATGAAGAGAGAAATGGCATCGTGCCGAGGCTCAACGAACTGCGAGATGAGATAAAGAGATTGTCAGAGGAATCACAGAAATACCACACACAGATGCTCGAGTTCTACAAGAAGGCAAGAGAGGTCAGAAAAGAGGCAGATACTTATCATGAAAGATTGAAGGAAAAATATGCACTGCTGTCTCCCCTCCAAAATAGCATAACATCTGCCAAAAAGGAAATAAAGAAACTCAGGTCAGAAATATCTGTCTTCCTTGATAGATATGACGAGATTCAGAGAGAGAAAAATAGAGAGAAAGAAATAAAGAAACTTGAGAAGGCAAAGAAAAAACTGAGGGAGACAGGAAAACTGACGCTTGACGATTTGAAGGTGTTGCTTGAAGAAGGGGGACTTGAACTAAAATGATGAAGGTTATACATGTCCTCACAATCAATGTCCAGAAAACTCGGAATAATCTGTTTTCTCGTATTTCTTGATGCAATCGGGTACGGTGTTGTGATACCATCGCTCCCGCTTCTTGCACCCGATGTATCTGTTCTCATGCTTGGTCTTCTGTTTGGCTTCTATGCAATCACGTCACTTGTATTCCTACTGCCAATTGGATGGCTGTGTGATAACGTTGGAAGGAAGAGTGTGATAATATTTGGTACGGTATGCTACACACTTGCATCTGTTTCATTCGTATTTGCGGACTCGCTCACAACACTCTTTATCGCAAGAGGTCTCCAAGGGATAGGCGGTGCTTCCCTCTGGACAGGGGCACTTGCCATGGTTTCTGACATGATGGGGATGGGAAAGGCGGGAAGAATGACAAGTTATGTGATGTTCTCGTTTGGTCTGGGTGCGATTCTTGGACCGGGAATTGGGACACTCGGCTCTTTGAGGTTTCCATTTGTTCTCCTTACAATATTTGGTATATCCTCCATACTCATGAGTCTCTGGATTACCGATGACCACAGAAAACGTGTGCAGTGGAGACCAACCGTCCACAAAGAAAAAATAGTCCTCGTTCTGCTCCTAAACGTTCTGATAGTTGCAATCGTTTTTGGCGCGATGGAGGGGCACATTCCAAAGTTCCTCTACATCGAGGGTCTCGAAAGGAGAATAGTTGGTATTGTGTTCATGGTCATGGGAATCGTTCACACATTTGTACAGCTACCTGTCGGAGTCCTGATAGACAAGTTTGGTGAGAGGCGGGTGATAATAACCGGATTTTGCATAAGCATCGCTTTTCTACTCCCCATACCGCTTGTGGGAATCTGGTGGCTGATTGTACTGCTGATCTGTGCGGGTGCTACTCTTACGATGGTGATGACACCGACAACTTCCGCTCTTGGAAAACATGCTCCGCCCTCTCAGAGAGGACTATCGATGAGTATGTACAACGCATCTTGGTCAATGGGTTATGTTCTCGGACCTCTCATGGGAGGGGTGGTTATTGAGACGATCTCGTATCCCGCACTCTTTTACATGTGTGCATCTGTCCTCTTGGTTTCAGCAATCGTATTTATTGTGGAGTACAGAAATAAGAATGGAAGTAAATGAGAGGAGAGATGAGAAGTAAGGGGTGATGATAGAACGATGGGGTCAAACATACCGCCAGACCATCCAAGATACGAATCTCTGGTGATAAGAGAGAGGCTCGTTGAGGCATGGAAATAGGGAATTGTTAGCACCCATGGACTGATAGCACATGGAAGAGGGGAGGCTTTTGACTACCTGCTTGGAGAGAGAACCACAGATGTAGCACGAAAGGCAGAAATTGCAGCATGTGCCTTGCTGTTGATTGCAGAGAAGCCAGTGATATCGGTCAATGGAAATACTGTGGCACTTGTCGGTGAAGAGATTGTGAAGCTCTCAAACACCCTCAACATACCTATCGAAGTGAACCTGTTCCACAGAACAGAAGACCGAGTCAGAAAGATAGAGAATCTTCTCAGAAATATGGGATGCAAGTGGTTGATTTCAGATGCAGACACTGAGATACCAGACCTTGCATCAGACAGAAGAATTGTATCTAGAAGAGGGATATATTCTGCTGATGTGGTATTTGTTCCCCTCGAAGATGGGGACAGATGTGAGAAGCTGATAAAAATGGGAAAGAAGGTTATCACAGTTGATTTGAATCCGCTGTCAAGAACAGCTCAGTATGCAACAATAACCATAGTCGATAACATTGTGAGAGCAATTCCAAACATGCTCAGAATTGTGGATGAGTTACTATCAAAAGAAAAAGACAAACTTCTTGATATCGTATCCTCGTTCAACAACGAAGAAAATCTGAAGCAATCCCTTCAGCTCATGCATATATGAACTTCACCTTTCTCTTATCATGTTTTCAATTTCAATTCCGAGCTTTGTTATCCTGTACCCTCCTTGCTCACGAGACACGAGTCCCTTTTCTTCCAACTCGTCAAGAGTCTTAACGCACACCGAGTGCACAATACGTCCTTTTCTCGCAATTGTCTCCCCATCAAGTACATGCCCTTTCGCAAGAATTAACAGAACCCTCTCCCTTGCTTTACTCCCAAGAACAAAACCTTCAAGCTCCTTTTTCATCTGATCACCATCCCAGCTCTACCACACCAACCTATTTATATCAATTCCTACCAAATAATAATGGGTGGGCTAGTCCGGGCAGCTCGGCGTTGCCTGTAACCCGAAATCGTCGATATGCGGGGGACGAAGGCCTGCGGGAGGCACAGGCTCTTTTCGCAACAGCCCATGCATCTGACTGAGAAGTCCCGTCCCATGGGGATGGTGCTGTCATAGGGGCTTGCCGGAGGGCATGTCTCTATGGCTTAACCATGGGAAACGGCTCAGGCCCGGAAGGGAGCAGGCTTACCATGGGCAACCATCGCTCATGGGGTTGCGGGATGGAGGAAGATGCATGGTGTCTGGGCGGAGAGAGTGGTGTCGACTGCAGGATGCCCACCCACTCCCCATCATGCTCATTTCATTTATGGGCAAAATATGCTACAACTTCCTCTTCCGCAACACAATCAATTCTGGCAAATCCAACTCTCTCAAACTGAACAACTTCATCCACATGATTGGCAACTTCTCTCTCACACACCCCTCTGTAATCACCCTCTGGGGCCCTTAACAAACAGCCCAGCCCATCCTCAGGTGCCCAGTGTATCACTTTTATCTTCTTCTTTTTGAGTTCTCCCCTGACAAACTCACTTTTGACATGATAGAAACAATCTCCCTCTTTTCTGACAATATACAAATTTTTCAGTCTTATTGTTCTCCCATCAGGCAATTGCTCGAACTCGTCTTTCTCGACATAAACTCTCGCAACGCCTTCTACCGCCCTGACCTCAATCTTCCGTCTTTCTGTCCTCTTTGGATGTACGAGCGGATTCGCAACAGTGCTCTCCGCCCCCCTCACCTCGACGAGCAGAGGATTCTTGACCATGAAAAACCTCCTTGCACGTGGGTCTATGAGCTTTCTGTTCTCTGCATACAGATTCTCAAGGCTCACACTGATATCGCTCTCATCGACACCAAGACTGAGATAGAATCTCCTTATTGCTTCAGCTTGAATGCCTCTCCTCCTGAATGCCATAACACTCGGGACTCTGGGGTCATCCCATCCTCCATAGACTCCTTCCTCGATAGCTTTTGCAAGTGAGCTTGTCGATAACCTACCAAACTCATGAATCTTTATCCTTCCCCAATGAACAACAACAGGATACTCCCATCCAAGATACGAATATATGAACTTCTGTCTCTTCTCTGAGTCTGACAGCTCCTTCCCCCGCAGTATATGGGTGATTCCAAGCATGTGGTCTTCAACAGCACTCTCAAAATCAAGGAGAGGCCACACTCTGTATTTATCACCCACTCTCGGATGGGGGACATCCACAATCCTGAATGCTCCAAAATCTCTAAGAGCTGGATCTGGATGTGTAATGTCTGTCTTTATTCTCAATACCGCACTGCCTGCTGAAAGTTCTCCGTCAAGAGCTGATCTCCACCATTCCATATTCTCCTTCGGAGAGGTGTCTCTGTGTGGGCATGCTTTCTTGGATGCTTTCAGAGTTCTGAATTCTTCGCTTGAACAGAAACACATGTAAGCATGTCCCTTCCTTATCAGCTCCTCTGCAATTTCATAGTATAGTTCAAGTCTGTCTGAGGCGTACACAACCTCATCTGGTTCAGCCCCGAGCCAGATACAATCTTTAATGTACCACTCGTAAGCCTCGGGAATGGGGCGCTTATTCACAGGGTCAGTATCATCAAACCTGAGTATGAACTTTCCTTCATACATTTTTGCATATTCGGAATTTAGAATTATCCCTCTCGCACTCCCAAGTGTCGGTGGGCCGTTCGGGTTTGGTGCAAACCTCATCACAACCTTTCCCTTCACAGCATTTGGGAGTTCTTTCAAGCCTTTTTTTGGTTTTTTTTCTTTTCTATACTCAAGCATCTCAGGAGCTATCTCTTCCAATCTTTTTTTCCATCCCTCATATGTCTGGTTTGAAAGAGTTTTTACAACCTCCTCCACTACCTCTTTCACATGTTTTACATCTTTTCTAAGCTCAGGATGCTCTGATAGAATCTTCCCGAGTACAGACTCGGTGCGGGGAGGAGAACGATATTTCACGGCATTGTATAAGGCATACTTCTCTGCCAACTTTTTGAGAGTATCATCCATATAATCCCCTCAAAAGACTAACTTATATATATTATTTCAAAAAAATTAGTACATAGTCTCTGGAGGCTTTATTAATGGTGCTCTCAAAGGAAGAAAGGGAAGCTCTTGAGAGAAAGATAAGAATGAAGATGCGTGAAAGACTTAAAGGTAATGTGAATACCTCTGGTCTTCCATGGATTTCCCAGCAACCCGAATCAAAACAAAAATCTTCAGAAGAACAAGATTCATCAGAGATCTCCCCAGAAATTGAGGAGCTGAAAAACGAGGTCGAAAAACTCAGAAAAGAGAATGAAGAGCTCAAAAAGAGAGTGGCAGAGGCGGAAGCTGAATCAGAGAGTAAGGACAGTGAGAAGCTCTCACAGATACTCGAACTTCTGAAGAAGGGCACAACAACTGATGAGTCTCTGTTAACAGAGCTCAACGTACTCAGAGAGAAGCTGGAGGAATACGAAAGAGACAAGAACTTCCTGATGCAACAGGTTGAGACCCTCTCCATCACTCTGAAAAACCTGACAGACTCCCTCAAAAATACAAAAGAAGAGAAAGAAGAGGAGGAAACAAAGAAGGAGCAAAAGGTTAAGAAGAAGAGATGGTGGATATTATGGAGATGATGATTGGGGAGGGTGAGGAGAAGGTAATCACACTTGAAGAACATGTATCTGAACTCGATGAAGAACTTGCGAGAGTGATACTCAAGATTGCAGAACTGTCAAAAATTGTCAGGAGAGAACTTCCCCACAGACTTGGAAAGGCAAGCACCTGGAACGTTTCTGGAGAGGAACAGACAAAAATAGATGTGTGGGCAAATGAGTTATTCACAGAAGGGCTGATGTCCACCGGCTTGATAAACCAGCTGGCTTCTGAAGAGACACCTGAAGCGATAGAGAACAAAGAGGGTACTGGTGCATTCAACATAACTCTTGACCCCCTCGATGGCTCGAGCAACATAGAGAGCAACAACCTGTTTGGTGTGATATGTGGGATATATGATGCAAGACATGAGTTGCCTGCCATGGGCAGAAACTTGAGGGCAGCACTCACAATCTTATATGGCCCTTTAACGACGATGGTGTATTGTGCAAGGAGGGGCGTACATGAGTTTGTGAAGGGTAGGAAGGACAGATTTGAAGATGTTTATGCCCTCATCAACGAGAACTTGAAGATACCCTCAAAAGGAAAGGTGTATGGAGTCCCAAGCAACAGAGAGATGTGGCTTCCAGAATTCAGACACTTCATTGCACTACTTGAAAGAGAGAATTATGCGTTGAGGTATGGAGGGTCGTTTATAGGAGATGTGAATCAGGTACTTCACAAGGGAGGTTTCTTCGCCTATCCTGCATACCTCGATAGACCCCATGGAAAATTGAGACTACAATTTGAGGCAAACCCCATGTCGTTTATAATAGAGGGGGCTGGTGGAAAATCTTCTGTGGGAAGAGGGTCAATACTCGATGTAAAACCAACCGCACTGCATCAGAGGATCCCTGTGTACCTCGGTAGCAAAGAACTCATAGACCAGATGGAAACTCTGTTTGCCAAGTGCAGAGATGCCAGATTGTATTACTGATTTCTAATTGATGATTCAGATTATGTCTCTCCTCTGACCACCATCACAGGAACTTTCGATGTTCTAATCACCCTCTCTGCCACACTTCCAAGAAGAATTCTCTCAAGGCCACCTCTTCCAAGGGTGCCCATTACAATCAAATCTATCTCGTTCTCCTCTGCAAACTTCACGATTTCGCTTGCAGGTTTCCCTTCACGAACAACACATTCAACCTCAACACCTATCTTCTCACCTCTTTCTCTCACCTCAGATGTTGCTTCCATGCACTCATTCTTTATAAGCTCGAGAACAGGTCTCAACGAACCCTCGAGAGGAACTGAAAGAGCGGGGGCGATATCTGCAACACACAACGCATACACCTTTGCACCCAATAATTTTGCCAGCGATAACCCATATTCAATAGCCTTTTCCGTGTATTCAGAGCCGTCAGTTGCTATCAATATCTTCTCTATTTTGTATTCCATCGATTTCAACTCCCATAATACTTTTATCCAATTTATCTATATATTTATTGCTTAAATCAGAATAATCAAAATTGAGTTGAGATTTGTGACTGAAAACGGGGTGAGAACGGGAATTCTGATAACTGTACTGATGATTGCACTATACATGGGGGTGAGTTCAGCTCAGGCTAACCTCCCCTCAAGCACAGACCCCCAGTACGAAAACCTGTGGGTAAAGGTATGGGATGGAACTCTCAAAAGTGGAGAGAGCATCACAAGTGGTGATTATCTATTCAGGGTTATCTGTGGTGAGGAAGTAGAGGTCGACGTATATATGAAGAAGGACTTCATCGGAAGAATTCCTCTTGCTCCCGGCGAGAGTAGGAAGATAGGAAATATGATGATACTGCTTGATGATGTTTATGATGACTCATCATGTAGGATGGAAATCATGAAATATGAGAGAGTGAGGCTATGGTCTCCCACATCAATGATTAACGTGAAGGAAGGAGAGAATGTTTGGGGTGATATCGTTGTGGAAGGGGTGAATCAGAATGAAGTCGTCCTCCGTCTCCATTACGACACATACAACGTCTCAGTTGGTGAGTTTGTAGAACTCGAGTCAAAGAGGGTGTATCTTGACAGTATCAATAACGGAATTGCCACCCTCATAGTGTACGAGAGGTCTAGACCAGATTTAATGCTGGAACTCAATATCACCACAGAAATGGTGTGCGAAGGTATCGTCAAGAATGTGGGCGGAGCAGATGCAATAAACATAAGCATAACATATTGGATAGAAGACAAGGAAAAAACTGAAATAATGAACGTTTTTGAGCCGGAGCAAATGTTTGAGTTCGAAGAGTTTATTCCTCACGTCCAAAAACCATATCCTCAGGAGGTTCAGGTCGGATTGTACGTAAAAGGGTATGACCCATACGGGGAGGCCATTGAAAAATCTGTTGTGAAAAGTGCCGAAATTCCTGCATCGCTCTCGCTGAAAAAGAGAGTTGAATACAAGAACGGTGTGCTCAATGTTGTGATAGAACTGGAAGACAAGAAAGAGACTGTTGAAGGGAAACTCGTAGATGTTCCTGCCCCTTCGTTCTATCCTGAAAGATTCGAGAGATATTTGAAGGTGGATGGAGATGTGACAGTGCAGTATCAGGCATACCCGACGTCAGAAACCGTTCCAAAAACATATGTCTCACCGCCCGCACAATTCATTATCGATGGAACGCACATCGTATCAAGCAATGAGTGTGAGTTTACGGTATGGGGTGCCATGCTTACCGCACATCTGAGTGTAGTCGGAAAAGAAATTGTTTTGAAGATCGAAAACATAGGAAACAAGGAAGCAAAAAATGTCTTGATAAAAGACAGTCTGACTGGGAGAAGTTGGGAGTTCGATGAAGTGAGAGACAGTGTGATTCTTCGGTATGGTGTGCCTTGGGGGGTGTATGAGATACCGCCCGTAGAGGTGTATTACGAAGATGGGTCAATGAAAAAGACTTTATCGAATTCTCTGAGACTCAAAGAAAAAGTGGTTCCAGATATCACAGAACCCATCAGTTATATTATTATGTTCGTACTCATGTTCCTTATCCCGATTGTTGTAAGCGTGTGGGAGGTCAAAAGAAAATGATTGTATCGCTCATTCTCTTCGCAATATTTGTTCTGTGTGTATTCCTCATAATGTTCTTCATATCATCCTACATAGCCCTTGCATTCCTGATAGCACTGCCAATTGCAATAGTCTATATGATGCCCGCACAAGCGTACGTTTTCATCAACCAGCCGTTTGGAAAACTGTGGGGCGTTGATGTACTTAATTTGCATATACTCTTGGCAGTATGGTGCTCACTCATAGCTCTCATACTTTACTCTGAATTTCTCGCTTGGTACATTCACAATCAAAAATTTAAAGAATAAAGTCAGTCAAAGAGTAGGGTGGAACATGACAAAAATACTGATAGTCGATGATGACCCAGATATCGTTGAGTTAATTGGAGAAATCCTTTCGATGGCTGGATATGAGACAATTGCAGCTTTCAGTGGTGAGGAGGGGCTTGAAAGACTGAAAGAAAAGCCAGACATGATTTTGCTTGACATTATGATGCCGATAATGGACGGTTGGGAGACTCTTGAAAAAATACGGGAAATCGATAAGGATGTGCCAGTGATTATGGTCACTGCAAAACAACCAACATTCACAATCGTAAAGGGGGATGCAAACAAGATAGACGGGTATCTCGTAAAGCCATTTACACATGCAGCACTTCTCAACATCGTTTCTGATGTATTCGAGTTCAGAGAGAACATGCAGTCCTACATAGAAGAGGCAAAAGCCAAAGGGGTTAGTGAAGAGCTCTTGGAAGAGTATGCAAGGAGACTATCAGAAGTATCATCACACCATCAGCTCTGGACACTTCTCAAACAAGTGTATCCGGAAAGAAGAATTGAGAGTGATGAGAGTCTGAAGAATGCCATGCTCTCAATCCAGAGATACATAGATATACAGAGAGAAAGAATAAGACAACTTAGAGAGAAGATAGAAAAGAAGATGGTAGGTCTCGATTAAAAGGGGGAGTCAATTTGTTTCCGAAAAAAGCAGTTCAATCGCTGGTAGGGAATAAAGTTCAGATTGAAATGAAAGGAGATAATGCTGTGCTCGAAGGGATGCTTAAAAGTGTTGATGACTACATGAACATACATCTTGAAAACACAGTTGAAATAGTGAACGGCGAAAAGAAGAGGGTGCTTGGCTCAGTGGTTCTCAGAGGGAACAACATCATAATAATAAATCCAGTATGAGGTGAAATGGAATGGAAGACGAGATCTTGAACATCATAAAGGAGCGTGGCTCGGTCTTCCAGAATGAGCTTTGGAAAACGCTCGGAATAGATTGCAGAAAATGTTCAAGAATCGTTGCAAGACTGCTTAGGAAGGGCATGATTGAGAGGGAACTCGTGAAGACAAATGGAACGAGGACGTATCTCATAAAGATGGCGGACAACAAAAAAAATGTGGAGGTTATGAGAGACTTCGACTACAGTGTCCTCCTTTCAGACAACAACCTTGCACCGTGTGCAGGGTGCAACGAAGAATGTGAGCCTGAATTTTGTAATTCTCTGACAGAATGGATACACGAACTGTTGAGATGAGGATCGGTGGAATAATTCTGCTCGGTGAGGAGCTGGAACCAGTTGAAGGATACCTGTGTATTAGAGATAATATCATAGAGTCGATTGAAGAAGAAAGATGTAAGGAGGAGAATCTGATACTTCCTTCTTTCTTCAATGCACACACACATCTCGGTGATTCCATCATAAAAGACCCGCCAAGTATCGGGCTTGATGAACTTGTAAAGCCACCGAACGGTCTGAAACATCGGGCATTGAAAAGTGTGCCGAGAAAAAAGTTGGTAGGAGCCATAAAAGACTCGATGGAGTCCATGATTGCGTGGGGATGTGGAGGATTTGCAGACTTCAGAGAGGGAGGAGTGGGGGGCGTGCTGGTGTTGAGAGAAGCTCTTGAATGGGTCAACGGAGGAGGTAAAAACTTAGTTCCCATTATCCTCGGCAGACCACTCGCAGACGAGGTAGAGGATGTTCTGAGGGTGTGTGATGGCCTCGGTATCTCGGGTTATAACGACACTCCTGGGGTGGAGGGATGGAGTGAGACTTGCAGAAAGATGGGGAAAATTCTCAGTATTCATGCTGGAGAGAAAGACCGTTCGGATATCGATGGAGCTTTATCACTCGAGCCTGATGTTATGGTGCATATGGTTCATGCAACCGATTCTCATCTCAGAACGTGTGCGGATGAAGGGATAAATGTGGTTGTATGTCCCAGATCAAATATGGCAACTGGTGTGGGTCTGCCCCCCATAAAAAGGATGATCGAAATGGGTATTGATGTTTGCATAGGAACGGACAACGTTATGCTGTCCTCTCCAAGCTTACTTGACGAGTTGAGTTTTTGTTGGTACAATCTACATATAGACGAAAGAGAACTTTTGAAGATGGCAACATGGAAGGGGAGAAGGGCATTTGGTCTTGATGGGGGGGTGATAGAAGAAGGGGGAAAGGCTGACGTGGTGGTGGTGAATCTCGACACCAAGAATATGAGGAACACGACAGACCCAATACGTTCTGTTGTGAGGAGATGTAAGCCAGAGGATTTGAGGTGTGTATTATGAAGATAAAATTCGATGAAAGAGGTCTTGTTCCCGTAGTCGTTCAGGATGTGAATACAAAGGAGGTTTTGATGGTCGCATGGGCGAATGAAGAGGCAATCAAACTCACCAAAGAAACTGGTCTTGCTCACTACTTCTCAAGAAGTCGAAGGAAACTGTGGAGGAAAGGAGAGAATTCGGGCAATGTTCAAAAGGTGAGAAGAATACTGGTGGACTGTGATGAGGACACGTTGCTCTATGAGGTAGAACAGACTGGTGGAGCATGCCATACTGGTTTTCGCTCTTGTTTCTACCGTACAATAGAAGGAGAGGTTGTTGGAGTGAAGGTCTTTGATCCAAAGGAGGTATATGATGAAAGAGGATGACAAAAAAAAGAGGGTTGCAAAAAAAGCCACAGAGATGGTCAAGGATGGAATGCGCATAGGACTTGGGACTGGTTCAACTGTGAAGTTCTTTTTATACGAGCTTCGGAAACTGAAGGATGAAGGAATAGAATTCGTGTGTGTCCCAACCTCGCATTTCACACAGCTCTTGTGTTTCGAAGTGGATTTGCCGGTTGTAAATCCGAATGCTTGCCCCAAACTCGACATAACATTCGATGGGGCAGACCAAGTGGACAACGAGCTGAATGTGATAAAAGGGAGGGGGGGAGCCCATACCCGTGAAAAAATAGTATCGCTCTCTTCAGAAAAATTTGTCATAATGGTTGATGATACCAAGCTCTCTGATAAACTGAACATACCAGTTCCCATCGAGATACTCCCAGAATCACTCAAACTTGTTGAGAGAGAGATATCTGCACTTGGTGGCACGTCAGAGTTGAGAATGGGTAGGATGAAGGATGGACCAGTTATCACAGACAATGGAATGTGGATACTGGATGCAAACTTTGGGGAAATCAAAAATCCAACTGAGCTATCAACAAAGATAAAATCCATAGTTGGAGTTGTAGAGCATGGAATATTCACAAATGTGGATGTGGTGATAGTTGGGACGGGGGATGGGACAAGAGTAATCGAAAAATCTCAACTTTAACTTTGTCCTGATATGCCCCTGTTTTTATCCTCTGTTTTTTGGTACCAACTCAACACCAGATATCCCAATTGATGCTTTTTGAATGACTTTTTTGGGTGTTTCACTCAGAATTTCCCTGACTTCATGCCTATCAAGAGAGAGAAGAGACCCAATACTCTCAAACTCCTGTGGGGTTCTGAGCTCATATACGTTGGTGGCACCACTGCCAAGCAATAGCGGAAAACCAAATTTCCTCCACAATTTTATACACATTCTGTAGTCTGAAATGACCTCGGCTCTATGCAAGCCCTTTGTTCTCAACAACGTTGTCGAGGTGAGTGCAACAGCAACACTGTTCTTCTTTGCAGTTCTTGCAAGCACGTGATTCATTTTTGGTTCTATGAGTATATCAACCCCTCTGGACTCTAGGGCAGCCCTACTCACTTTTGGATTCGTTCCCTTCACTGCTACCAGTCCTTTGGACCTCATGATGGTGGGACGAAGCATTCTCAAAATCTTGTGCATTTCTGAAACGGTATCGGTCTCTATGAGGATTCCAAAATTGACATTCGCACTTGCTGACCTCATTGACTCAAATTCCATACTCTCAAATTCATCGACTTTCAGAAGCACACCCACCCTTGCAAACCCCATCTCAATCGCATCATCGATGAGGTCAGATGACATCAAACACAGGTCTGCAAACCCGTTGAATTTTGTGCTGGAGCTTTGCATTTCTGTCATCTCTTCTATCATCTCCTCAACCTACAGAATATCTCTTTCGCTCTCCTCAACGACCCCTCTTTACTTTGCGGATAGGATGGAATCTTCATCTTAATGACGATCGAGTCTGCACCTCTCGTTAATGAAACATTTCCGAGATATGCTTCCTGCTTTCCGATTCTTATGTGAAGTACACCAAACTCATCCATTCTCTCATCGAGTTCGGAACAAAGTAAATCCAAGTCCTCTTCTGACAAACTTCTCACAAAACTCTCGATAAATTCCTTTATTTGTTTCTTTTTGACAAGCTCAATCTCTATCACATGAATGGGATTTCCATGGTATCCTTCGTACTTCCTCATCTCACACTGTGTATCTTCTGGAAGAATTAGCTGAAGTGCTTTCTACACCTTTTCAACACTCTCTGTAGCTTGGACCGTTGTAAGAATTGTTACCTTCCCAAACTCTTGCCCGCCACTCACTCACTTCCCTCTACCATGGTGTGCTCTTATAGAAGGTCTTATTTTTTCGGTTCCCTTTCCCCTCTTGAGTAAGCCTCTCGACCTTCTACCCGCACAAGTTCTCCCTCTAAAAACTCTTCCTCTGTCATTTATTATCCAGTTCAGGTCTTTATCAGCCATTATTGAGGGATGGTGGGGGTCTACCAAAATAACCTCATACCACTTATACCTTCCATCCTCACCTACCCAGTAAGAATTGAGGACTTCCAAGTTCCTGTACTTTCTTGCAGCCCTTTCTTCAGCAATCCACTGAAGACTCTTTCCTCCATATATCTTGTGCATTCCCATTCTCTTTGTCCTTCTGCCCCTCACATACCTTGACTTTCTTCTTCCGCCCCTTCTTACTCTCACCCTCACCACTACGATTCCTTGCTTTGCTTTATATCCCAACGCCCTTGCTCTGTCTATTCGCGTTGGTCTCTCTATCCTCACAACACTGCCTTCCCTTCTCCAGACCTGAAGCCTATGCCATCTAAGTGTTCTGAGATAGCCTTCTTTTGGCCTCTTCCATGCCTCCCTGACATATGAATACATCGACCTCATCTCAACTCCCTTTTAAGTCATTACTTTTAAAGCTTTTCTTCTAATTTCTCAACAATGCGCTCTGAAGGGACAGCATTCTGATGCAAACCAGCATCGTAATTCAATGAGAGAGCAATGAACTGGGAAATGTGGAGTACTGGTATCTCAATATTCATTCCCTCCTTCCGCAAGATTGCCTGCCCTTGGTCAAGCTGTAGATGACAGAATGGGCACGAATTCACAACACAATCAACATCCGCATCCTTCAGACTCTCAAGCTTTCTCCTTGTGAAGGTGAGAGCAAGCTCCTTGGAAGATGAACGGACGCCGCCCCCTGCACCACAACACAGCATCTTGTCATCATACTCAACACTCTCAGCTCCAACCACCTCAACGATTTCGTCCAGCATTCTCGGATTCTCTGGAGAATCCACCCTCAATATCGAGCTTGGTCTTGTCAGATGACACCCGTAGTGAACACCCACTCTAAGTCTCAACCTCCTCTCCATCACCTCCTTTATCCTATCAAGCGAGGAGTAGAGTATCTCAACGAGATGTTTGACTTCAACATCTCCCCTGTATTCCCTTCCAATCGCTTTGAGGTGTTGGTTGATATTGTCCCTGACTTCATGATTCTTGAGTATCACGCTCGCCTCCTTCAACGTTGAGAAACACCCATTGCAAATCGTAATTATTTCCCTGCCCTCTGCAAGAGACAAGTTCCTTGCTGAGAGTGTGAGCCATGTGAGTTCATCAAACGACCTGACGATGCCAGGGGGTGGACAACAGGAAGCTTCTTCCATGACTTCATAGCCTATGCCCAACTTATCAAGTACGAGTTCGGTACACGACTCGATTGCAGGGTATCTATTTGGGGCAATACATCCAAGAAAGAGAGAGAACTCGGGGTCAGATGATTGGGATGTGGGAGATGTCAGATCAGACGATTTTGACTTATGTGATTTCGAATCAGATGATTTCAATCTTACCCACCCCCGATAAGAGACTCGAATCCAGTGAGTTTCAGAAGGGTTTTGACTTCCTCAGCACACTTCTCTCTCTTTCTTGGAAGCCCGAGTTCCTCTCTGAGTTCTCCACTCTTTTCATTCCATGGAACAATTCTACCACTCTCGATGAGTTTCAGAGCAGCCTCCCTGTGCGACTCAAATATTTTCCCTTCTCTGACAAGTTCGTTCCTTATTTCTATTATACGCTCAACCACCTTTATCTCCCTTGGACATCTCTCTTCACACTGATAGCACGTTACACATGCCCATACATCCTCCATTGTATTGACTTCTCCACCAACCACCCTTCTTGTAACAAGTGGTGTGTACCATCCAGAAGGACATGAAGCAGTACAAATTCCACAGTGTATGCACACATCGTTCATGTAAACTTTTATATTCAGAGTGCCTTTATATAACGGTTGTCAAGAGGAGGGTCGGTCGGGAAGACCACACGGACTCTAACTCCGTGCAGCCGGGTTTGACTCCCGGACCCTTCGCCTTTTGGAAAGGTGATGATGTGAAAGAGGATTATGAAACACCATTCAAACTTGCAAAGAAATACATGGTATGGGTTTCGAGGTCAGGACTACTCCATGAACTCACCAGTATCGAGCTTAAAGGCAGAACTGTGATCATGCATTCAAAATGCGGGCAGATTCTCAAAGCCAGCAACTCAAGAAGGTCAAGGGCAGCAAGATGGCTCAGACACAAATGGTACTACAAACCATGTAAAAGATGCAAGATACCTGACGAAAGGTTGAAGTCATTTGGTGGAAGGATGTTGAGAAAGGTATGAGGAGGTCTGATTTTTGGAAGAGCATTCAGAAACGATGGAATTCACACATACCCAGAAACAAAGGTTGGTTGAGTTGGGCGCTGATGATTTCATATCCATGAGATTCAAATCAAAAGATGAAAGAAACAAAAAATTCGAGGAAATTGTGAAGAAAGTTGTGGCTGATACAAAAAGAAATCTTGAAATCATCAGAAGAATATCAAAAAGACCTTATTTAAAGATAATAGAGGACGAGATATCAAAGAAATTGAGGAAAAATGGGTTTATTGAGGTGAGTACTCCGATACTCATTAGAAAAGAAGCTCTGCAAAAGATGGGCATAGACGATGAGCATCCGCTGATGAACCAGATTTTCTGGGTTGATGGGAATACATGCCTGAGACCGATGCTTGCTCCCAATCTCTACACGCTCTGGTCAAGGTTGAGAAACATATGGAAACCACCGATATCCATATTTGAAGTCGGACCTTGTTTCAGAAGAGAATCCAAAGGCACACATCACACTCAAGAATTCACGATGCTGAACATAGCAGAACTTTCTCCAGAAAAATCAGCTGAAGAGAGGCTCGTGGAGATTGCAAAACTCGTCATGGATGTGGTGGGGGTGGAGTACGAACTTGTGTGGGAGGAGTCCGAAGTCTATGGAGAAAGTCTGGATGTTGTTGTGAATGGTATTGAGGTGGCATCTGGTGCATTTGGTCCTCACAAACTCGATGAGAACTGGAACATCACAGAACCGTGGGCTGGAATCGGCTTCGGCCTTGAAAGACTTGTGCTTGCATGTGAAGGGGGGGCAAACATAACAAGGTTTTCAAGAAGTCTGATGTACCTCGATGGATGGAGACTGGACATCAAATAAATTGGGAGTCGTAATCATGATGCTCGCTCATTCCAGTGGAGACCTACAATGGCAGCATCGGTTATATTGACCCAATTGTCATTGTTCAGGTCAGCTCTATCATCATAATCTGCCTCTCCCCCACGAGCATTCCAGTGGAGACCCATCAAAGAGATGTCCAGTATGTTCACTCTGCCATCGCCATTTGCATCTCCTAACATGTATATCGTGATTTCGTACACAGTGGTATTGATGGCTCTGTTGTTATCGCATACGGTTAATGTGAGCGTGTAGGGCAAATACGTCCCATTAACACTATCCCAGCGGTATGAATCATACGTGTGGCTCACAACCTCGCCACTTGCTGTGTTGCCATCTCCGAAGTCCCACTCACATGAAACATGTCCTCTGTCTCCTATCACAAGTATGCTCTGGTCAGGCTCTTTGATTACCACAGAACTCACCAGCCCCCCGTCCTGATAGTCCTCGAATTTGTAATCCCTCACGACCACCTAACCGCACTGGAAGAAATCTATTATGGTATATCCTTCATCTCCACCCCAATTTCCGCCCATATTTCTCGTATTTATGTACCATATGGTGTTGTTTGTGCGGGTCTGTGCCACCCAATTGTGGTCTTGTGCCATGAACACTGCCAACACATTGGTACTCTCAAAAATCTCCCTCGCCTCTGATGCATTTATATCCTAAATACTTTTGTGAGGCGAATCTATGTTGCCCGACATGAAAACAAGTATGGGGGTGTGGATGTTGCCAAATGTGTCGTTGAACCATTGCAGGTGACTTTCAAGAAGTTTGGAGTCAAAGAACACGAATATGTAATCTGGTGTACCATCTCCTTGGAGGTCGAGATAGTCCGTAAACGGATATTGACTCGAGTTCATAACATCCTCGTGAGTATCAGCCCATTCATCAAAACGAGGTTCTGTCCAGATTCCGATATGCGGGAACTCATGGTCACCTCTGGCGTACCATCTATCACCACCGAAAGACGAGAAGTTGTCATACCATAAGTCTGCATAATAGGTGTGATTGGGTATATTATCATGTGGTACTGTCCATTCAAACGCATCTCCCAGAGCCACAAGCCCATCACACTCCATGCTTCTGAAGATTTGTAGAGCGTGTGGAAAACGAGACCAATTTCCTTGGGTTGAGCCGATGTGGATGTCAGCTACCAGTCCTATGCGGTAGGCAAGCGTTTCTGGGTCGTAGGAATCAGATGTGAATGTGATTGGGGCTCCCACATTGTTTACGGTGTGGTCAATATGGAACAACGCAACCGGTGGAATGTTCAGATGTACAGTTGCATTCTGGAACGTGAGACTTAACTCGTCAGTTGTTGAGTTCAAAACCAGCGTGTGTTCTGGATCAAAAACAATGTGATACACGGTATCGGGATTTCCATTTTTCATGTAGAACGTAATATTGGTTATGATGCCCTCCCCCGAGATGCCAGTGGTTGTGTTAATCCTTGTTATCCCATAGTCAATTGTTCCGTTGATGTTATCGTATTCCTATGCCATCTCCTATGTTGTGTTGCCATCTGAGGAGAGGTATGTTGTATTGTTTAGGGATTTAACTTCAAAAACAGATGGGTCAAAGAGAATGCGATACTGAACTGCATATATATCCGTCCCATTAACAATGACTGAGAGGTTGAATTCAGAATTCTTTGAGACAACAAGTTCAGAAGGTTCGAGCTTTAATTCCTCACCATAACCAGTGGATGCCAGTATAATTGCAGAAAGCGCCAAGAGCATGACTGTAAGTTTCATCATCTTCCACATAACTAAGTGCAAAGAGGTGTACTTAACTCTTGTTGTGAAGATAGCATAAATAACCGAATCTATGAAGTCAATCAACTTTAGGTGCTTCCATCACCCTCGAATAGTACGGAAGGGATGCAACTGCCCCAATCACCCCATCGCCTTCAATGGGAAATCTCACACCGTTGTTTCTCAGCTCAAGAGCCTCCTCCAGCTCCACCCAACCATGCCTTGCTCTCCTTGAAAAATCGATGAGGTGGGAACAATCAAAACCAACCCACACCGCAACCCCTGTTTCATCAGACAACGTATGTTCAAGTACAAGCTCACAAAATCTCCCCACCAGCTCATCTTCTTTTCCCCTAACACAGCCAAACTCAACCACTGTCGCTGTACAATTCTGTGTTTTTTTGGACACAGGATACAACTGAACGATTGCGTGGGAGAGGTACACAACATCCGAATTCTCCACAGCCTTGGCAATATTGTGTGCAAGAGCCCAAGTCGCACCCCTATCCTTGGAATCTGTGTTGTCAACACCTATCACAACCCTTCTCCTACCAACCAGCTCAAGCACACCTTCCGCATATTTCTCACCACCCGATGGGCTCAGCTTATGGGACACAACACCCTTTGCAAGAGCCCTGCATAGGGTCGCACCGACCCCGCCCCCACCAAGTCCACCATACGTGATAAAAACTCTATCACTAACAACATCCACCTCCACAATTCCAGCAGCCTTATCTGGACTTCTGAACTCCTCCTCACATCTTCCCACTCTGACAAGGTATCTGAAAGAGTTGCCACACTGCCTTGCCTCAATGACATTCTGACGTTTTGAATAGTGATGAATCGCCCACCCTCCACCGCCAAAACATGATGGGACTTCTATTAGCTCAACCAGTTCTTGATTCTCATGCACGATTGCGTGTATCTCTTGATACGGAACCACATATGGGTTCGGCATCATCATCAGAAGCCCCTGTTCACCAAATAATCGGCAAGCTCAAGCAGAACTTTCTTCTCATAACATTCATCAAATATATCGAGCATGTTCTTTCCTCTGGTCACGAAATCGATGGCTTTTTTCCTAGAATACTCGATTGACTCACTAAGTAATTCAACTGCACTTTCTATGTCCTCGGGGGTTGCGTTCGGATTTCCAAAACCGGGAATTTCAATTCCATTTGACATCGCATGAATGACTATGAGGGTTTTCTTGCCTTCGACTATGTCGCTTCCCCTATCCTTCCCGATCACCTTTTCATCAGCAACAATGTCCAGAATATCATCCTGAATCTGAAAACCAATTCCACACAGCTTTCCATACTCATACAAGGCTTTTCTCTGCTGGGGAGTTGCTCCCCCAACTATCCCACCGATTTCTGCAGCTGCACCATAAAGCACAGCAGTCTTCTTTGTTATCATTTCGAGATACTCCTTCTCACTGACGACATCCTTTTTCTCAAACTCTATGTCCATCCACTGACCTTCGCATATCAAAGAACAGGTCTCAGCCAATATCCCTATACATTCCGAGTTTATTCCCTTGGACTCGATTTTTGTGATGATTTCAAACGCCTTCGAGTATAGAGTGTCTCCCGCAAGTATCGCCCCTTCCTCCCCCCATATGGTATGGACGGTCGGAACCCCCCTCCTAAGAGAGTCCTTGTCCATGATGTCATCGTGTATCAGAGTGAAGTTGTGGATCATCTCAATGGCAACAGCATACGGAACAGCCTCATTCTCTTCACCACCAACGAGACCGCACGTGAGCAAAGCAAGACATGGTCTCAATCTCTTCCCGCCTGCAACAAGATAATGCCTGCACGCCTTATAAAGCTCCAAAGGTGGTTTGAGGGGTATGTATCTCTCAATGGCCTCATCGATGATTTTTGCTCTCCTATCGATCTCAGCTCTTACATCCATCATGACCCTCTCTTTAAATCTCAAGTATCAACTCATCTCCATTTCTCATCAAATGTACCGTATCACCAAGTTCGTATCCGGTCTCTTCTGCCATCTCTATGTATGGTATGTGCATTCCCAGTTCACCATGGGATGGAATCACGTGCTGTGGCTTCAGCAATCTGAGAAGTTCCCAGTGGTCTTCCCTTGATGCATGTCCAGAAACATGCACATCTTCATATATTCTTGCCCCTTGCATCTTGAGTTTTGTCTCAAGTGCATACCGATTGGCGAGTGTCATAGGATTTGGTATCTTGTTTGCCGAAAATATAATCTTATCACCATGCTGAATCCGATAATCAGTCTCTTTGCTTGCTATCTTGGTAAGAACCGCATCTGGCTCCCCTTGATGACCCGTCACAATCAGAAGGTAGTTCTCTCTTCCCTCCTCGCTTATCCTCCTGAGAGCATTTGCAATTGCTCTGCTTGATGAATAAACTTCGATATTCTCTGGGAAATCTATTATCCCCATTTCCTTTGCTGTGACAACATACTTCTTCATAGACCTCCCAAGCAATACGGGGATTCTCCCCATCTTCTCCGATGCCTCGATGATTGAGGATATCCGTGCTATGTGAGATGAAAAGGTTGTGACTATCACACCAGAATTTGTTTCCTCTGTACCGAGCAGAACATCGTGAACAAGGTCTTTTGCAACTCTCTCAGATGGTGTTTTCCCTGGTCTCGAGGAATTCGTACTCTCAACAATCAACATGGCAACTCCGTCCTTGCTGAGTTCTTTCAGCCTTTTGAAGTCTGGGGGAGAGTCAAGTGTGGGGGTTCTGTCAAGTTTGAAGTCGTTGGCATACACAACCGCACCCGCCGGCGTATGCAAAACAGCGATCACACTCTCTGGAATGCTGTGTGTGATATTCACGAATTCCACCGATATGTTTCTCGATATCTCATACACCTCCCCTGCTGTCAATGGAAGGAACTTGTTCTCCACTTCGAACCTTCTTTCCCCCTTCACCAAGTCCCTTATCACAGCAAGAGTGTACGGAGTACTCACAATTGGTGCATCGTACCGATGTGCCAGCTTGGGTATGGCTCCTATATGGTCAAGATGCCCATGAGTACATACTATCGCTCTCACCTTATCTATGATACTACCGAGTTTTGTATCATCTGGTATTGCACCCATCTCTATGAGGTCAAGAGAGTGCATCTTTTCTATCTCTATGTCCTCATGAATCTGTATCCTATCAAGTCTGAGGCCCATATCAAACACAACAGCCTCATCATCAAACATTATAACCGTCATATTCCTTCCCATCTCGTTGTATCCGCCAACCGCAATGACTCTTATTTCATCCATTTACTCACCTCTCTGCTCGTCTCTTAACAAATCCGCCTGTGATATGCCCTCTCTCCTCAAGCATCTCTCTTGTTGGGCCTGTTATTAGAATATCCACCTTTTTGAGTTCTTTGATGTTCATACTTCCGGTCAGAAACATGGAGATTCTGAGCTGGTCAATTATCTCACGCAAATAATTCTCTGCTGATTCTGCACTCTCGAATCCCCTCTTCAGCAGAGGGAGGGCAAGAGCACACACATCAGCCCCAAGAGCTATACACTTCGCACAGTCAATCCCACTTCTTATACCGCCCGACGCTATCAAAGGAATGCCCACCCCACACTCTACAATGCTCACTGCAGTGGGTATCCCCCACTCCCAGAAAACCTTTCCAGTATCGTTTTCAGATCTGAACCACTCAACACCAGCCCATGACGTTCCACCGAATCCTGCAACATCTATGGCAGACGCTCCCGCATCTCTTATCCTTATGGCTTCCTCTCTCTTGATGCCACATCCAGTCTCCTTAACAATTATCGGTATCCCACATGAGCAAATCTCTTCTATTCTTTTCAGAACGCCTCTTGCATCGGTGTCTCCCTCTGGCTGTATCGCCTCTTGCAAAAAATTGAGATGGATTGCCATGGCATCAGCATCTATCATCTCCACCGCCTTCAGCACACCATCCACCCCATACTTACCAAGCTGAGCTGCCCCAAGATTTCCATACACAAATGCATCTGGTGCCATTTCCCTGACGACAGAATAGGTTGAGACAAGAGAGGGGTCTTCGAGAGCTGCTCTCTGACTTCCCACCCCTATGCCAATTCCAAGATTCTGTGCGGCAATTGCCAGATTTTTGTTGATTTCGAACGTGGAAGGATGTCCACCTGTCATCGAGGAAATGAGAACCGGTGCCTTCAGGTGTTTCCCAAGAAACTCACACGATACATCTATGTGAGACATGTCGAGTTCAGGCATTGCATTGTGGAGGATAAGAATGTCATCCAGCCCGCTCACACGCCTTCCATCCCATCTCAAACCAGCTTCAACATCCTTGTTCATGCAAATATCAACATGCTCAATCTTCCGTTTTGATGTATTTATGTCTAATCCCTCCTGTGATGCATGTCCCCTGTGGTTCTCCATTAAGAAACGCTCTTATATTATTCCTTTCCAGACCTGAAAATATCCACGAATTTATACCTTCTGATGCCAGTGAGAGCAACTCAATGACCTTCCCCTTCATACCTCCAGTCATATCCTCGATTTCGTGGAACATATTCTCATCAAAGTTTTCAGGAGTTATTAAAGGAATTGTATTCTTGTCTCTGTCAAGCACACCATGGGAAAGGGTTGCAAAGCCCAACAGCACATTACCAACCTCTCTCGCAAGATATGTTGCAATCTGGTCTCCAGATATCACACTCACCCCTTTCTCGACATCAAGCACAACATCCCCATGAAGCACTGGAATAACACCCATCTCTGTGAGTCCCATGATGATGTTCATATCCAACCTCGAAATTCTTTCGCTTGTTGCAATACAGCATGAGAGGGGTGGAATACCAACCGCACTCACCCCCTCATTCCTGAGTGCTGAGACCACCTCCCTATTCAAGAGGGATACGGTATGATGTGTGAGGGATAGCCCCTCTGCATTGAATCCATTTCTGTATAAAGAGGCTTCATAATGTCCAAACGAACCTGCTCCATGAATCAATATCAGATTCTCTGGGCTCTGTGATATCTCGGTTGCAATCATCTTCAGAACCTTCCTTCTTATCCTCTTTCTCATGGATTTCTTCTCGGTAAGAACACTCCCGCCTATCTTCAGAATCTTGAACTCAGGTTTGAAATCAGACTCATAGAACGAGTCCTTCATCGGTTGGATGTACTACGTAAGCCCTCCCTCCACATCTTTTGATTCTATCAGATATCTCATCCACTCTATCCTCGCATGTTATCGATATGATGCACCCTCCTCCTCCAGCACCCGTAAGCTTTGCCCCATATGCTCCTCCCTCCATAGCAGCATCCACCAGCTTTCGCAACTTTCTTGACCCCACACCGAGTACCTCAAGAAGAGAATGATTCATCAGCATCAACTCCCCTATCCTCTCAACGTCTCCCTTTACAAAATATCTTTCCCCTTCTCTGCACAACTCGCCTATCGCATTTATTATGTTATCAACAAACCCATATCTCTGTCTGAGATTTGCAACATGCTCAACCAATTCCTTCGTACTCGATGATGTCTTCGTGTCTCCTATCACAAAAGTCAGTTGAGGTGTTGGCAATCTTACCTTGTCCGGCATCCTGTACACCCCACCAAACGTTGAGATGTAGGTGTCTGTTGGCGAAGCCCTGCCCTGGACATTCTTCTCAACCTCATGCCCTATCGAAGCTATGTGTTCTCTTGAAATGTTCAGACCAAACTCTTCAGATATCGCACCGATGGTTGCAATTACCAATGCAGCACTTGAACCGAGACCTGAAGCTTTTGGTAGTGTGGATTTGATAATCAAACGAAATCCAGAGAGTGGTATATCGTAATTCTCAGATAGAATTTTCAAAGTCTCGTGGATGTACGGAGACCTCTGAATGTGAATTTTTTTTCGATTACTCACGAAATACACACTATCGTCTCTCGAAGATTTCACCCCAACATTGGTTCTCAGGTCTATTGCACATGCTATGGCTGGTTTGCCATATACAACTGCGTGTTCCCCAAAGAAGTACACTTTCCCAGGGGCGGATGCCTGTGTCATTTTCTCACAACTATGGATGCATAACCAACAACGCTTCTGTAATCTCCTGTTATGTCTCCGCTCGTGGAGTAATCGAGGAGTTCTGCTCTGCCATCTCCGACTGTATAAACCATCGAAGCAATTGCTCCATACCCGCACACACTTGCCCCAGTCTCTCCGAGCCTCCGATAGAACTCATCGGGGTCGAGATTCAGTATCGCCTCTATCACATACAAGTCGTTCTTCTTTGCAACTTCGTGTGGCATATAGTGTGTGAAATCACTCGAAGCTATCACCACCACTCTTCTCCCGGTTGTCTCAATAGCTTCTCTGATTTCCATGCCGACCTCTGAAGCGGTTTCTTGGTCTTGAAGCCCAAGACATATGGGAACTATCTTGAAACCTCCTCCAAATCTGTATTGAAGGAAGGGGAGTTGGACTTCCAGAGAGTGTTCATAGAGATGTGCAACCTCATCCAAGTCTATGATACGCTTGGGAAGAGCATCTACAAACTCCACATCAACTTCCAATCTGCCGAGTGGTGTGAGCCAGGTATCTATGGAGAGTGAGACAGCAGAGCCATAACCTGTGTGGTTCGGACAGAGTATCACATACGTCTCCACATGTGGTATCACAGCATATGAATGGGCAGCAGTCCTTCCAGAATACACATAACCGGCGTGCGGGCATACCGCTCCAACAACAGATTTGTCCTCTTTGATTTTAAGTCCCTCGAAGCAGTTCTCAAGCTCAAGTTTCAGCCTCTCTGGACTCGATGGATAGAACTGCCCAGCAACAGCAGGTTTTCTCATAATAATGGCTTACCTTTAATATATAATATGTTCACTCTAAAATACTCACTCTGAGATTAACGGCTCTCATTGATACTCCGTGATCTGTTCATACCTCTGGTTCAAAATCTTCTGGTCTGTGAGAAAAAGGAATCCCTCTTTCTTTCGCAACCTCTCTTGCAAGAAGCCAGTATATAAGTGCAAGTGCCTTTCTTCCCTTGTTGTTTGTTGGTATTACCAAGTCCACATTCGATACCAAGTTATTTGTATCACATAGTGCAACAACAGGTATTCCTACATCCACTGCTTCGGATATCGCCTGAGAGTCCCCTGCAGGGTCGGTTGCAACAAGTATGTCTGGCTCCATATAGTTCTCGAATTCTGGATTTGTCAGCGTGCCGGGCATGAATCTCCCAACAATTGCTCTTGCTCCAATAACCTTGGCAAACATCCTAACAGGATGGTGACCATACTGTCTCACAGAAACAACCAATATCGAAGAGGGTTCGTATCTGGCAAGCAACTTAGCTGCAGCTCTTATTCTTGTGTCTGTCGCCTGAACATCAAGCACATAAAGACCGTCCGTTCTCACTCTGTATATGAACGGTAACATGTCCTTTGTCTTCTGCTGTGTGCCTATATGCACCCCTGCTGCCAGATATTCCTCAAGGGGTATCAACGGTTCGTACTCAGGTTCGAATTCGCCTTCTTCCAAAACCATGTTCACACCTTCCTGTCTCTCTTAACAGTTATGGGTATCACACCTGCTTTTAGCTCGTTCAGAGCTATCTCGATCGGGTTTGAGCCAGCATTTTCGAGTAGCACAGGAGCTCCCATGGCTATCTGAATCGCCCTTGCCCCGACTATTCTTGCCCGCTCAAACCTTGTGTATTTCTTATAATCGATCTTGTTCAAGCAATCACCTCGAATTAAATGATGGGGTTGCTGAGATTCGAACTCAGGTCACGGCGTCCCGAACGCCGTAGGATCGTCCAGGCTACCCCACAACCCCATCACCCATATGGCGAGAACTTATCTATTAGTTTTACGTGTGAAAGGAGCATTCTCCTACAGCAATATCTCTCAACACCCAAATCGTCCAATACTTTTTCAGGGGATTCTCCCTCCCTCACTCTTCTGGAGTACTCCTCCCACAGACTTCCTATCACCTTTCCACATGTGAAACATCTAACCGGTATCATGGTTCACCTATACGATTTTTGTCTTCTCTTTCTTGCACCACGCCCTCCAAATACTTTACGCTCTTTCACTCTTATATCGTTCACAAGCAGTGTACGGTCATACATCATGTAAGTCTCTCTGAGCTCTGGGTCTCCACTCCACTCCACCAAACCGCGGGCAATGGCAGTGCGGACAGCTTCTGCCTGCCCCATTATCCCTCCTCCACTAACCTTCACATCCACATCGACCTTATCTCTCAAATCAGGCGCTAACTCGAATGGCTCCATTATCTTAAGTCTTATCAACTCTGGTTCAATCAGTTCAAGTGGTTTTTTGTTGATTCTCACCCTTCCACTCCCGGGTCTCACAGTTGCCCTTGCAATTGCGGTCTTTCTCTTCCCACTCGTATTCACAATCTTATCCATCTCCCTCACCAATCAGAACTTTCCACCAAGAAACTTGCTCACTTCTCCAAGCTTTATGTACCTTGTGGTGCTCAGCCGACTGATATGTGCTTCTTCTACGGTTTCTTTTTCCTCTCCTTCAAGTTCCTTTGGAACTCCCACATACACTTTCAAATTTGAAAGTGCCTTTCTGCCCCTTTCCCTCTTGTACGGAAGCATCCCCCTTACTGTCCTTTTAAGTATCGTATCTGGTCTCTTTGGAAAATAAGGCCCCTTCTCCTTTGAACCTCTCATCCTCTTTTTAAGATAGTTCGAAAGAACAGCATCTCTGTCTCCAGATATCACGACCTTCTCTGCATTCACAATATAAATTCTCTCACCCTGGAGAAGCCTCTTCGCTGTTATGCTTGCAAGCCTTCCGAGTATCAGCCCATCACCATCTATGACTACCAAACCGCTCACCTCATCACAATTATGCCCTTTGGCTTTTTCTCGAGCATTTCCTCTATGGTAAGGCATGTTCCTCCCGCCTTTTCAATCTTTTCGATGGCGGTTTTTGAGAACTTCAAAGCCCCGACTGTAACTCCATGGTCTATGGAGCCTGCCCCAAGTACTGTGCCAGGTACAACTACAACATCGCCTTCTTTGGTGTATCTGTTTATTCTGCTCACATTCACCTCTGCGTAGTTCTTTCGTGGGGATGCCAATCTTCTCGCAATCTCCTTCCATACAGGTGCGTCTTCTCTGCGTAGCCTCTCAATCAAGCTCACAATTCTCGGATTTGTTTTCCTACTTGCTTTCATCTTCAGCACACTCATACCAGTCCGTTGCAGTATAAAAATCCCCCTATATTTAGTTAACTATAAATGCACTAAAAATGTTTTGATGTGTTGTGGCTGAGAAAGAAAAGAGAGAGGAGATGAGTGAGGAAGAAAGTAAAGAGGTGAAGAAAGAAGAGAGGGGGAGAAGGGGGAAGAAGAAAAAGAAGAAGGAAAAAAAGGTTAGTAAGAAAAAAGAGCAGACCCACACAGAAAGAAGGATAGAAGGGATAAAGAAGACCGTAATTCCCTCACTCATTGGTATGGTGTTTGGTACTGTTCTGGGTGCAATAGTTGGAGATGGGGAAAGTCTCAACTTCATCGAGCTCTTCATACTGGTTGCGATGCTCACGTACGTTCAGAAGTTCATATTCCCAGCTGTTGGTGTTTCTTCTTCAGATTTTGAAACAAAAGACTGGCTCTATGTTGGTTTCATGACGTTCGCATTCATACTCGTCTCATGGACTATGTACATCAACGCATAAGAGTGAGAGGATGAGAATAGCTGTTCTAAAAAGAGATAGATGCCAGCCAAAGAAGTGCTCGATGGAATGTGTGAAGTTTTGTCCGGGAGTAAGAATAGGTGACGAGACAATTGTGGTAGGGGAAGATGGAAAGCCAGTAATAAACGAGATACTGTGTTCGGGATGCGGAATATGTGTGAATAAATGTCCATTTGGTGCCATATATGTGATTGGGCTACCTGAGGAAGTAGGCGAACCAACACACAGATATGGAAAAAACGGATTCGCTCTGTACGGACTCCCGATACCAAGAGAGGGAAGGGTGACGGGGGTACTGGGACCGAATGGCACTGGCAAGAGTACTGCAATAAAGATTCTGTCTGGCAAGCTCATGCCAAACCTTGGGAAGGACGATACAGAATGGGAAGATGTTCTAAAATTCTTTTCTGGTTCTGAGCTTCAGATTTATCTTAAAAAAGTGGCGGATGGTGAAATTAGGGTTGCATACAAGCCCCAGTATCTCGATGCGATTCCAAAGCTGTTTTCTGGAAATGTTGAAAAACTTCTCAGCAGAACCGATGAAAGGAACATTCTCCCAGAACTAACACAGTACTTCGGTCTTGATGTAATTCTCGAGAGAGATGTGAGAACTCTGAGTGGGGGCGAGCTTCAGAGGGTGGCGATTACTGCAACCCTTCTGAAAGATGCTGATTTGTACATGTTTGATGAGGTTACGCCATACCTTGACATATACCAGCGTATAAGGGTGGCAAAGCTCATAGAAAAACTCGGACAGAAAAAAGCTGTGATGGTGGTGGAGCATGATCTTGCGGTTCTCGACCTGATGGCAGATGCTGTCCATATAACATATGGAAAACCAGGTGTGTTCGGTGTGGTAAGCCTTCCCAAAGGGATAAGAGTCGGAATCAACCAATATTTGAAGGGGTACCTTGCAGAGGAAAACATCAGAATAAGAGACGAGAAGATAGAATTCTACATACATGCCCCTTCCCCAGATGTTGATAGAGAGACACTCTGCTCGTTTAACGCTTTCAAAAAGAGTTATGATGGTTTCACACTGAATGTGAATTCTGGAGAGTTCAAGAAGGGAGAAGTGGTGGGGGTACTGGGTCAGAACGGTATCGGAAAAAGCACGTTCATGAAGTTGCTTGCAGGCGTGATTGAACCTACTGAAGGCACTCTTGACCTCGACTTAAAGATTTCATACAAACCTCAATATCTTGTCGTGGATAAAGAATTGGAGTGTGTGAGTGTGGGAGAGCTTCTCAAGTCGATAACAGAGGAATTCGGTACGAGCCTGTATAAAACCGAAATAATAAATCCGCTTCAGCTAGGTGAGCTCTTGGACAGAAATTTGAGTGAGCTTTCTGGAGGTGAGCTTCAGAGGGTTGCGATTGCAATATGTTTATCGAGGGAGGCTGATCTGTATTTGCTGGACGAACCAAGTGCCCATCTGGATGTTGAGCAGAGAATGGGTGCCATAAAGGCAATCAGAAGATTTTCAGAAAGAAATGATGTGACGAGCGTGGTTGTTGACCATGACATATATCTAATAGATTTACTTGCAGAGAGGCTCCTCGTTTTCGATGGGGAACCAGGAGTGAAAGGAGAGACACATGGACCATTCGATATGCGTACAGGAATGAACAAGTTTCTGAAGGCCCTCGGCATCACATTCAGGAGGGACGAGGAAACAAAGAGACCAAGAGTCAATAAACTGGACTCACGACTGGACAGAGAACAAAAAAAGAAAGGGGAGTACTACTACTGTTAAATCTGCTGCTGTTAATCCATTGTCACTCTCTTCTGAATTCAACACCCAAAAGTATCCCTGCAGCAAGAACCCAGCACAACCCAGTTGCCATATAAAACAGTATGAGGCTCAAAAAAGCAACTGATGCGGGGGGTGCCTGTTTCAGAAGTATAGCCCCACTGAATACTGTGATTATGCCTGTCATAACACACAGAAGTGAAAGAGCAAGTCTCCCTCTGTATCCCAATTTTATGGATATAGTACCACGCTCCCGCTTGATGGATAAACACTTGGTGTTTTCAATTCAATCTTCTTATCAATCCCACCTTCCACAAAAAATACCATCGTCAGTATGGAATCAGGACCTAACTTCTGTTGGTTCTGCACAGTATTAAACTCAATACTCAATTCCACCATATCACCTTCCTCAATAAAAGGTACTGGTCTGGTAGATGGTTTTCTCATCCTTATCCACGTGCTGACTGTGAAATGACCCTCTTCATACACACCTGTCGAACTGTATGTTAGATAGGATGCGTCACCTCCTTCCATCACAAGCTCGATGACCATGGAAGATATGTTTATTGTTCCCTGAAGTGGCTCGACCACGATATACAAAGTATCTAAACCACTCCCACTCACACTACCTGACACAGATACAATTTTCAGGGAAGTTGTGACTCTTTCCTCGCTCACCTTTGCTTTCTCTTTTATCTCGCCCGCAAATAGGTTGGTGGTGTCGATTATCACAGCTACCACCATCGAAGAGACCAGTATGAGAGCTATGAAGAGTATGAGGGTTCCCATACCTGCCTGAGCTTTCACAGTTGTTTTGTGTCTGTCACCCCATTTGGTAAGGCAACCATCACAAGGTCTCCCTGCTGGTATGCATCCCCCACCTCCTTTGATATCTGAATCATTTCTCCACTTTCCCATATTCCATCCCCATCGTCATTGACTATTGATATTTGGTCTAAGTCTGCATCGTATTTGCCGTTGATGAAGACCAAAACATTTGAAGCGTTCAAAGCTGTCGAACCAGTGTTCAGCACATATATATAGTCCCTGTTATCTGCAAGAGGGTCGTTCACCACTTCGATGTCTGTCTTCATAACCTCCTCTATATGTCCATTCTTCATAACATACGATTCCGATATGGAGCTTACCGCACTGAACAAAGCAACAACGACCACGATAGCTATGAGCATCGAGGATATGAAGAATATCGCATGAGATATCGATTCTCCAGCCATTTCATGTCACCTCCACGGTAACAGATGCTCCGCAATCTGTTATTATTTTGATATTCCCTTCCAGTCCTCCAAGGTGGAGTTTAACCTTCCCGCCCGGATAGAGATAATGAGTAGACGCGTCAAATATTCGGGTTGTGGTATAGATGCCATCATCGAGAACAATCACTTTATCCAAATCGATTGTGTACTCTCCAGAGTTGTAGAGATAATATGTTCTTGGGGGCTGTAAGACATATACTGTATTTCCGTCCTTGTCCTGAACTTCTATAGAGGTCTTCAACTGCTTCATCATCCTCAGATGCTCTTCCTGATTCGCTTCCCTGACCTTTTCATAACTTGTCGATATGGTCGGATAACTAAACGAGAATACCAACAGTGTTCCCACAAGTATTATGGCAGTAGACACAGATATTGCAAACCCCATACGAGAGAAACTGTGGAGAAACAACTTTATAAACTTTTATGAGTTGTTTGAAACTTAAAACAAAATTATATATTTTCGAGAACAAGTTTTAGTGATTCCTCATACCCATTCTTCAACTGGTATCTCTTCACATTTCTTTCTGTGTACACCCTAAGAATGCCCATTCTCGCCCCCATAAAACCCAGAATTGAGCCGACACTCCTTCGAGATACATCGAAATCTGCTGACAGAAGATGCTAATAAACATCCAACACAGTGAAGCTCTTATTATCGAGTATGTACCGAAGAATCTCCCTCCTGACCCCCTCCCCATCTCCATCCAGATACTTTATGAGCTTTAGCACGACGTCCTTGTTCATAATATCACTTTCACTACATACTCCTATAAATTTATGTTCCATTTTCAATATCGTTCACGAGATCGTTTCCAATTGGTTCCATCTCAACCACGAGTCTGTCCCATGTTGGATATCTCTCCACAAACCATACATCAAAGTAGGATGATAATTCGACTGCAATTGAAAGAGAGGTCTCAATGAGTCCATCCATCACATCGTACATATACTCTGGAACACCCATCTCCTCAAGCAACCCCAGAATATCTTTGTTATCTCCCTCCACCACCCCATACAGAAGAGTTCCATCTTCAGTTATTATATCGAAACGTCTTGCAACCCTCTTGGCAGTTCTTCTGAGTCTGTTCCTCAGCTGGATACTATCCTTGAAAGATGATGAGCAAAAATGAAGCTTGGCTGATGTTGAGTTTGCTATCTCAACTGCCAATTCTCTCGACCCAGCAACTGCACATCCCTCATCGTTTTTTAGATGCAGTCCTCTTTTTCTGAGATTCTCGGCACATCCATCAGAGAACTCGAGTTCGTTAAGGTTCAGAAAACATCCCGTCCTTTCACACATCTTCACAACATCCCATACGCTCGTCCCCTCCAAGTCCTCGTATGCTGGAACCTCAAACCCGACTTCTATTCCGAGAGATAAGGCTTCCATCGCACACCTCTCGTACTCTGCCAAGTTTTCATACACTGGATGAAATCTGAGTTCGTCCAGTCCATGTTCATATAATTTCCTGAGTGTGTTCAACTTTGGGGTAAGGACTGTATACATATGAATATGAAAATCATCGCCGAATTCCTTTTTCAAACACATCATGTATTCAAGAACTCTATCGAGTTTGAGCAGGGGTTCTCCGCCCGTGAATCCTGCCCCGAGTGCATCTTGGTTGATTGCCTCTTCAACAACATCGTTCTACGAAGACACAGGTCTTTCATTCGCAAATACCACATCCCTTTTCCTATTACCTGAAAGAGGACAGTAGAAACATGAAGTGATACACTCTCCAGTAATGAACAGCACAAGTTTGGCACCCTCCATACATATCCTGCAGCCCTCTGGCAAGTATGTCCAGAAATTCTCTCCCACACCACATAGATTGTGGTTAAAGATTTATATGCTTCGCAAGAAATTAAAAATGAATGAGCATTGGCATAATATTTGGAGAAACTGACTCCTTCAGATTCAAAGTTGCACTCACAAATCCAAAGACTGCAAGACGCAGAGATTACGTAAAGGTCTGGCATGACCCCGAAGGATGGGTGCTATGTCAGATTGTCAAGATAACGAGGTCGAACGAAAAATTCTCAGAAGAGAGTGTTTTCGAGAATGAGGTTGTTGAGAGTCCGGGGGATAAGGTTGTCGCCCATGTTGAAGTGATAGGCTCGAGAGATGAGCTCGGAAACCTGAGATTGCCCATGATGCCTTTTTCTCCGGGAGACAAGGTGTTCAAAGCCGATGTACAGCTCATCAGGAAGGTATTGGGACTGAATGATAACGGGCTGTACATAGGAATGCTTGATGGATACAATATCCCGGTCTATCTTGACCCCAACCACATCGTCCAGAAACACTGTTCGATACTCGCCAAAACAGGCAGTGGAAAATCATACACTGCCGGGGTCATACTTGAAGAGCTTCTGGAAACTGGCATTCCACTGCTTGTTATAGACCCACATGGTGAATATGCCTCGTTGAAGTTCCCCACCACCGATAGAAAAATCGAGAGATACAACATAAAACCAAAAGGGTTCTCTTCAGAGGTTACAGTGTATTCACTTCCGACATCGAATAATCCCGATGCTGACAAAATTCTGAGACTCGATGGAGAGAATCTGAGTGCAAGTGATATTGTAAAACTCATACCAGACAACCTAACATCCACACAGCTCGGGATTCTGTACGAAGCGGTGAACAGACTGAAAAAAGAGAGAGGACAGTATAACTTAGAGGATATCATTACCGAGGTTGCCAATACTCAGAGCAATGTACGCTGGAGTGTGCTTGCAAAACTTGAGCAGATAAATGAGAGCGGTCTCTTCTCAGGAAGACCAACTCCAATGCATGCACTGTTCAGAGACAACCATGCAAGCGTGATAGACATGAAAGGTACGTCTCCTGAACTTCAGCAAGTTGTGACTGCGTTGGTGTGTGAGAGATTGTTTGAGTACAGAAAAAAGAACATAGTGCCTCCCGGGATGCTCGTAATAGAAGAGGCACACAATTTCTGTCCAGAAAGGGGATTTTCAAGAGCAGTTAGTTCGGATGTGATCAGAAATATAGCATCCGAAGGAAGAAAATTCGGACTTGGACTCATGGTCATATCGCAGAGACCTGCGAGAATAGACAAAAACGTCCTGTCCCAGTGCAATACCCAGATAATACTTCGTGTAACGAATCCAAACGACATTCAGGCTATCACCAAAGGACTCGAAGGAATCACGGGCAACCTTGTGGATGACATAAAGAGCTTGCCAACCGGGGTTGCCGTACTCTCATCGAGTAATATCGAATTCCCCATAGTGGTCAGAATTAGACCGAGGAGGACAAGACACGGAGGAGAATCTGTTAGAGTTGTGAAATACAAATCAAAGAAGGGAGCCAAAAAGGAGGGGGGAGGTTTCTTCTCGAAGTTATTCGGTACAAAATAATTTAAATGGAGAGATGGTTAGGGGAATTGTATGAGTGATGTGATGTACAAGGATGCACATGAACATTCTGAAAGAGATAGCCAGCCCAATGTCATAAAGAGAGTTTTGCCAGAGCTACTTGACATCAGGAGAGGAGAGCTGGTTGCAATCAAATTCCATCCCGGAGACTATGGAAACACGACACATGTAAGACCTGTTGTGATAAGAGCCATTGTGGATGTGGTGAAAGAGGAAGGTGGGGAGCCGTTCCTCACAGAGAGTACCGTACTCTACAAAAGCAAGAGATTTGATGGAAGGGGTGTTGTGGAGGTTGCAGCTATGAACGGTTTCACCCATGCAAGCATGGGGGCTCCATTCATCGTTGCAGATGGCATCAGAGGTGATGATGGTGTGGTGGTGGAGGTCGGTGGCAAGGAGATAGACGAGGTGGAGGTTGCAAGTGCATGTGCAAAAGCGGATTATATGATAGTTGTCTCTCATGGAAAAGGACATCCAGCAAGCGGATTTGGTGGAGCGGTAAAACACCTCGGAATGGGATGTCTCACTAAATCAGGAAAGAGAAAGGTTCATGTTGTATGTCAGCCAGTTGTGGATGTGGAGAAGTGTACGGGGTGTGGAAAATGTGTTGAAGCTTGTCCTTGGGATGCAATACATGTTGTGAATCAAAAGGCTGAAATCGACAGAGAAAAGTGTGCTGGTGAGATGTCCTGTGCATCAGCGTGTCCCGAGGGAGCTATTTCAGAGCCAGCGGGGTCGAGAGAGAAGATGCAGATGAGGTTGGGCGAAGCATCCCTTGCCCCCATCAAGGTACTCAACAAGAACATAACATACATCAACTGGGTCTATCAGATAACTGCAGGATGTGATTGTTTTAAGTTCTCGAACACTCCTATGACAGAGGATGTTGGAATATTGTTTTCCCATGACCCGGTCGCAATCGATTGCGCAACAATAGACCTCATAAACGAGAAGATGTTCCTTCACGAATATCAGAATGTGAACAAGTTGAGAGACAAGCTTGAAGGTGTGTGGGAAGTATCTCCATGGATTCACATAGAAAGTGCAGAGAAGCTGGGTGCTGGGTCGAGTAAGTATGTACTCACAAAAATATAAACCATAAAAATTAACCATAATCAGTTTGCCTTCTTCCTCTCATGAATCAGCTCTATAAGCTTCTCTGACTCATCGATTTTGTAAAGTTCATCCTTTGTAACAAGAGCGGTATTACCAACGCTGGACTTTCGTGCCCTCCCCTCTATAACGACCACAGACTCTGTATTTGCAACCTCTGATATACTACCGAGTAGTTTTGCCCTCTTCACCATAGTCCTATCATATCTTGCAATTGCTGTCAACACTGTCACAAACTCCTTGCTATCCTGTGATAGAGCTGAGAATGGGGCATGTTTTGTGGGGAACACATCGAAGCCCATGCCCTCAAGCAGAGACAATACTCTGGCTGTGAAATCGTTAAGCTGTATATCAGAAGGTGGCTCTGGAGATGTTTCCTCCATCTTCGTTATGTTCACAGGCTTTATCAGTGGCACACCAAATATGTCCTCAAGTCTCATGGCAAGCTCGAGAGATATTTTCATTCCCTCATCTTCGTACTTCTTCACAGTTCTCCTCGAGACTCCGAGCATGTGTGCAAGAACTCCAAGAGAGAGACCTTTCTCGATTCTCAGAGTTTTGAGAGATGCTCCATCGATGCTTACATAAAACCCCCCCGGTTCTGCTCTCACAAGCGGAGGAATCCCCTCCACAAAACACTCATGTAGAGTTTGGGTGTTCACAACTGGCACACCGTATCTCATGTAGACAACAGATGATGCGAGAGGATAGTTCCTCGTCCTCTCGCCAACCACAAGCGGAGATGCAAACATCCTGTGAGCAAGATATTTCAGCTCATGTGCAGTTTCTTCAGAAAGTGAATCTATGTTCATAAGGCATTTGAGCAAAAGCAGAAGAGTGTCTCTCCTAGCTGCGAAATCAAAGCTCCTCGACCTGACATCTACTGGTTCTGATGTTTCAAATCCTCCGAGAGTCAGTATCTCTCTCACTCTCTCGATAATGCTTTCCATAGCACCCATTATTCTATTTTTAATTATTAAAAATATTTTGTAATCTATTTACGCCTTCAACTCAGAAGCAGATGGCTCCCCTACAACACTCACCACTCTGTATTTCCTCTCTTTTCTCGTCCCTCCCCTTTCCAGAATTCCTTCTTGATACATTCTGGAAAGGTACGTGGATATCGTACTCAGACTCAGTCTTGAGCCATACGCCTTTTCATACGCTTCTCTCACATCCTTCGATGTAAACCACTCCTTGTCCATTCCATACTTGAGAAACATCTCAAGACGTTCTCTCAATGTCAGTTCCACTTCGTTATGAAGTGTGGGTGATGAGGGAGAGAGATGTGGCTGGGGAGTGGGGGAGCATTGAGCCACAGTATCTAAAAAGGAGGCTATCTGTTTCTTCAGACCTTCTTTTAAAGAGGGTGTCAGGGGAGTAACCTCAAAGCTCATTGAGGTTAGCCTCCCATCATCCAACAATATTTCAACTCTTACCCTCATCACCACACCTTCTTACTATCCATCCCCTCTGTGTTCACTATGTGAACAGTGAATATGTGAACTTGTGAAATATATAAATCTTTTGATGAACTCCGTAATAAATATGTTCTGGAACACAGAAAATTAAGGGGGTTGTGAAGCTTCTGTGAACATAATCCTGAGGTATGTGCTTACCCTCCCCTTTCTTGGAATTCTTCTCTTCGCAGCAAGTCTCTCGATGGCTTTCATGAAGCCACCACTGTATTGCAGAGCCCTCTTTCTTCTAATCGCAATCTCCTATGGAAGGTACCTGCTCGCAAGCTACCTCAACACAATTTTTGACTACTCTCCAGACACCTTCATCTCAACTGGAATTGAAAACGCAGTTTTCACGATGTCTGGATGAAGATAGGGTGCTATGAGTTTGCATCCCCACACACCAATCACTTTTTTATCTCTCTGAATGTCATGCCCAACAACCTTCTCAAAGTCTATTCTCATAAGTTCTTCTTTGGGACAGGTACGATATCTCGCATATCCCCCAAAGAGTTCATCCGCACCCTGCCCGGTTATTATATACTTGTGTCCATCCGAGGCAACACGTTCTCCCAATATGTACAAAGGGATTGCAAGAGACACATCAAGCGGATTCGGACTTCCAATTATGTTCATGACCTTGATCAGGATGTCTTCATCAACATCCACATTCACAAGATTGACTTCTCTCCCCATCATCTCGGCTGCCTCAATTACCCAACGCTCATCCTCTGACCCCTTTACGGCAACCGAATACAACGGAACGTCTGGAATAAAAACTGCAAGCAGTGAGCTATCCAGTCCTCCCGAGAATGCAATAACACTCTCGTCTCTCACACCAATCTCTGACACACTCTTCCTCAACGCCCTATCAACTTCCTCCACCCAGTCCATACCAATACCCAACACTTTTAAATCATCTATATAATTTGAGTTTGATGTATTCGGATAGGGTTCGTGATGTAGATATATCTGGAATCAGAAAGATGTTTGAGTGTGCCGGAGAGGATGCGATAAACCTTGGTCTTGGAGAACCAGATTTCGATACTCCCCCTCACATAAAAGAGGCTGCCATAAGGGCGTTGAAGGAGGGGCATACTCATTACACACCTGGTATGGGGATACCAGA
>MTMG01000019.1 GCA_002010075.1 Methanomicrobia archaeon JdFR-19
GATTCCATCGTCAATATCATACCAGAATGCTGCAAAGTCGTCTGCTGTTATTGTGAATGCGGCAAGGTTGGCTGCTGTGGCATCCTGTACAGAGCTTCTTATTTCAAGCTCTGAGACTTCTGTAGCACTTGCTGGCACGGCTACTAAAGCAAATAATACCAATACCGCAAGTGCCATCGTCAATCTACTCATTTCTTTTTACACCTCCTTATTCTGTACCTGACAATCATCTCGTCGATTGTCGGATACCTAAACCCTAACGTATCTTGGGCTTTGATAGGTATTTTAATTATCTTCTTTAAATCTTTTGTGGTTGAATTATAATAAAGGCGAAGGATTCTGTTTTTATTGTTCTATTGAGAAACATACAAATCGACAATTCACTAATAAATTATTCGACATATTTCTCCTTCATTTCTT
The DNA here is from genome assembly GCA_002010075.1 of Methanomicrobia archaeon JdFR-19. Taxonomy (GTDB): domain Archaea; phylum Halobacteriota; class Methanosarcinia; order DSM-18856; family Methermicoccaceae; genus JdFR-19. Next base: position 421 of record MTMG01000019.1, read on the forward strand.
TTATCTTTTTCTCAAGGTCTTCGACATTTTCCTCATCGAGTGAATACACATTTGTAATTTCTGGAGCCTTTAACTCGAACTTCTTCGGTGGTCTGACCATTTCCATCTCCTCCACCTCACCTTCCATCTCCTCTTTTGCTTGTTCTACTTCGCCCACCTCTTCGATGCTTTCAACTGGCTTGATACTTTCCTCTGACCCGCTTCTACTTGCCTTTCTCAGTATTTTAAGAGATAAGAAAGCCACTTCGTCATCCTCGTGATACAGCATCTCTCTTACAAAATCCAGAGTCCTTGGGGTAGAAGAGTGCTCGACAATATCCTCTACGAGCTCGAGTCCCTTTAAAAGCGTTGAAGTGGGTAGGTTCTCTTTTATTTCTTCAAGTAAGTTCCTCAACGCATCATCAATGCTCATACTCAAAACTACGGATTCAACATATTTATTATTTGAGGTCTTTACGATTTCGCCTTTACAACTTCACATACTTTTCTAACCATTCTGATCAATGTCTGCCTTCCAAACTCATCTTCTTCATATGGATGTTGGACTGTTGCACCAAAGTGATTATCATCCCCTACAATCACCATCCCATGTATGTGCATCCAAGCATGTATGCCCTGAATTGTCAACTCCTGCCCACCATTCCTCGAACGACCAACTGCCCCAGCGCCCCCCACCTTGTTCTTCAAGAGAAGGCCGTTCTTTCTCAGAAGAAGAGTCCTATCAAATAGAGCTTTGAGTTGCGAACTTACGCCCCCAAAATAAACCGGAGATATTATCACAATTCCATCGGCACTCTCAAGGACTTCATAAACCCCTTCCATGTCATCATCTATAGGGCATTTCTTTTCTTTGGAGCACTGCTCACATGCATTACAAGGCAATATATTCAGTTCTGCAAGCGATACAAAAACACCCTCGATACCGTTCTTAGATATCTCCTCAAGAGAGTCTCTCGCCATCTTTTCACAGTTCCCATTCTTCCTCGGACTTCCAGATATCACAACTACTTTCATAGTACCCCTCTTAACACACAAACCATTTATTAAATGTTGTTTATTATTGATGTGATGGTAAGCACAATAGTATCATCGCCCACGAGATGGCTCCACTTCTTGGAGGAATACTACCAGAAAGAGATAGATGAATTGTTAGTTGAGTATCCCAAGAAAAAGAGCCTGTGGATTCGGTACTGTGATGTGGAATTCTTTGACACAGAATTGGCAGAGGAGCTACTCGATTCTCCTGACGACTCACTTGAAAATGCAAAACAAGCTTTAAAGGAATTTCATTATGGAGAGATCAGTCTGGATGATGCACATCTTCGTATTGTGGGGCTTCCGAAACTGAGGTCCTTCATGGTAAGGGACTTGAGAAGCGAGCATATAAATAAGCTTGTAGCGGTTGAGGGTCTTGTAAGAAAGGCGACTGAAGTACGTCCAAAGGTCACCAAAGCTTTATTCAGATGTACAAAATGTGGGCATGAATTCTTTGTAGAGCAAGAGGGGAATGAACTAAAAGAACCAGAAAAATGCAGAAACGAAGAATGTGATGGTAAGAGATTTATCTTTCTGCCAAAAGGAAGCAAATTTACGAATGCACAGAAGCTGAGAATTCAAGAAGCGCCAGAGGAACTAAGGGGGGGAGAACAGCCTCAGACGATAGATGTTGAGCTTGAAGATGACCTCGCAGGGATTGTGAATCCGGGAGATAGAATAGTGATCGTAGGAATACTTAGGATACGCCCGAGAGGTTCGCAACAGCGGAGGAGTATATTCTATGACCTCGCACTCGAAGGAGTATCCATAGAGGTGAGGGAACAGGAGTTTGAGGAGCTTGAGATGAGTGAAGAAGATATCCAACAGATAAAGGAGCTTGCCAAAAATCCTGACATCGACAAGATGATAGTCGGGTCGATAGCACCATCCATATACGGATACGATGATATCAAGGAAGCCATTGCACTCCAATTGTTCTCAGGCATTCCCAAACATCTTCCGGACGGGACTTACATAAGGGGAGACATACACATTCTACTGGTGGGAGACCCTGGAATTGCAAAAAGTCAGCTTCTGAGATATGTAAAACAACTCGCTCCACGTGGGATATACACAAGTGGGAAATCAACAACATCAGCAGGACTTACAGCAACCGCAGTGAAGGATGAATTTGGAGATGGAAGATGGACTCTTGAAGCTGGAGCCCTTGTGATGGCTGACAAGGGGATTGCAGCAGTCGATGAACTGGATAAGATGGATGCAGAGGATAGGAGTGCACTTCATGAAGCAATGGAACAGCAGACAATAAGTGTTGCAAAGGCAGGAATACTCGCAACCCTGAAATCAAGATGTGCATTACTCGGTGCTGCAAATCCAAAGTTTGGGAGATTCGACCCGTACTCTCCGGTGGCAGAGCAGATAAACATGCCACCTGCCCTTCTCTCAAGGTTCGATTTAATATTCGTGATGCAGGACTATCCAGATGTGGAAAAGGATTCGAAGTTATCATCCCATATACTCACATCACACTATGCGGGCGAATTGATTGAAAGAAGCAAGATAGACCCATCGGTTAGAGAGAATCTGGAAGGAGTTCTGGATATCATAAAACCTGAGATACCCCCCGAACTCCTTAGAAAGTACATAGCATATTCCAGAAGGACAATCTTTCCGGTTATGGAAAAAGAGGCAATAGAACTTTTGAAAGAGTTCTATGTTGGACTGAGGGCAGAGGGTAGGGACGAGGGGGCACCCATACCCGTGACTGCTCGCCAACTTGAGGCTCTTGTCAGGATTGCCGAGGCATCTGCAAGAATGAGACTCTCAGACAAGATAACCGTAGAAGATGCAAGAAGAACCATAAAAATAGTGGAGCGTTCTCTGAATCAGGTTGCAAAAGACCCAGAAACAGGGAGACTGGACGTCGATATTCTCACAGTGGGGCAGAGCAAAACACAGAGAGACAGGGTGAAGATTGTGATAGACATAATAAAAGAACTGACATCTGAAGGGGGTATGGCATCTGAGAAGGACATTTCAGCAGAGGCTCAAAAACATGGGATTGATGAGGACAGGGTGAAGGAAATCCTCAGAAAGCTAAGAGAGGAGGGTATGATATACATGCCAACCTACGGTAATTACAGGCTTGCAACATAATGTTTTTATGTACTTCACAATTACATGAACCGCATGGGAAGAGCTTGGAAATTTGGAAATAATGTGGATACCGACGCAATCATACCTGGTAGATACCTTGTACTGAACACACCTGAGGAACTTGCTCCCCACACATTTGAAGGGGTGAGACCTGAATTTTCCAAGAGAGTCAAAAAAGGAGACTTTGTGGTAGCTGGCAAAAATTTTGGATGTGGGTCATCAAGAGAGCATGCTCCACTTGCACTGAAAGGATGTGGGATATCGTGTGTGATTGCAAAATCGTTTGCAAGGATATTTTTCAGAAACTGCATAAACATTGGCTTGCCCGTTCTCGAGTGCCATCACACTGATAAAATAGAAGATGGGGATGAACTTGAAGTAGACTTTGAAAAGGGTATTATAACAAACATAACCAAATCTGAAAGTTATCCAACAACACCACTGCCAGACTTTATAAGGAAGATAGTCGATGCAGGTGGATTGATAGAATTTGCAAAAAGGGAGGTTCGGCATGTATAAAATACCTGTGATAGCGGGAGACGGTATTGGTCCAGAGGTCATCAGAGAAGGAATGAAGGTAATCGATGCTGCTGGCGAGAAGTTTGGTTTCGATGTAGAATGGATAGAATTCCCCCACGGTGCGGAGCATTATCTCAAAACGGGAGAACTGATGAGTGAAGATACTCTGCGAGAACTATCAAAATATAAGGTGATATACTTTGGTGCGATTGGAGATGACAGATTGCAACCCGGAATCCTTGAAAAGGGAATCTTGCTAAAACTCAGGTTTCATTTTGATCAGTACATAAATCTCAGACCTGTGAAACTGTTGAGGGGCGTATGGACACCTCTAAGAGACAAAAGTCCAGAGGACATAGATTTTGTGGTTGTAAGAGAGAACACAGAAGATTTCTACATTGGAGTGGGTGGAAGATGCAAACAAGGACTCTCCCATGATGAGCTTGAAGTTGTTAGGTCGATGTACAGTGTGAAGTTTGGACTTGATATAGAAACAGACACAGATGAAATAGCATATCAACTGGGAATGATAACGAAGAGGGGGACGCAGAGAATCATCAAATACGCATTTGAACTTGCAAGAAAAAGGAAAAAACACTTATCAAGCGTTGACAAGGCAAATGTTCTCACAGATATCTATGGATTCTGGAGAGAGATGTTTGAGAAAATATCCAAAGACTATCCAGATGTGAAAACAGACTTCAATTATGTGGATGCAATCACGATGTGGTTCGTAAAGAATCCTGAATGGTTTGATGTTGTTGTGACACCAAACATGTTCGGCGATATAATAACCGACCTTGGGGCAATGATTCAAGGTGGACTCGGGTTTGCACCTGGTGGAAACATAAATCCTGAGGGGACGAGCATGTTCGAGCCAATCCATGGCAGTGCACCAAAATACAAAGGGAAAAACAGAGCAAATCCAATAGCTACGATATGGGCTGGTGCCATGATGCTTGAACATCTGGGTGAGGTTGAGGCTTCTCGTGATATCATAAGGTCAATCGAACAAACCATACTGAAAGGTGTAAGGACCCCTGATATGGGTGGAGGTGCAACCACATCAGAAGTGGGGGATGAAATAGCAAATACAATTCTCAATGATTCGCAAGACTGATTCACTGATTCATTATTTCAAGAGCCTCTTTCAGCGTTGCATCCTCATGTACAATCGCACATATGGCACGTGTTATGAGAGTTGGATTCTCATGCTGGAAAACGTTTCTGCCTATTGCAACTCCACTCGCCCCAGCCTCCATCGCACCTTCAACCATCCTCAACACATCTTCGTCGCTATCCATCTTTGGACCTCCTGCTATGACAACTGGTACTGGACACCCTTCAACAACTTTTGAGAATGAGTCCGGGTCTCCAGTGTAATTCGTCTTAACAATATCTGCACCAAGTTCTGCACCAACCCTCGCAACATGTGCAACAACATCTGCATCGTACGGATTCTGTATGGTCTCGCCCCTTGGGTACATCATAGCAAGAAGGGGCATTCCCCAAAACTCACATCTCTCTGAGACCTCGCCAAGAATTTTGAGTTGGGCGGGTTCTGTCTTCGCCCCTATGTTGATATGGACAGAAACACCATCTGCACCTATCTTAATCGCTTCTTCAACTGTGCATACTTGTACCTTGTCATTTGGGTCTGCTGAAAGTGATGTCGATGCAGATAGGTGGATTATCAGACCAATGTCTCTCCCATAACCACGATGTCCGTGTCTGACCATACCTTTCTGTTGCAAAACGGCATTTGCGCCCCCCTCTGCAACCATATTCACCATGGTCGGAAGGTCAATCAAACCCCTTATTGGGCCAACCGTTATGCCGTGATCCATTGGAATTATGACTGTCTTGCCACTCTTCCTATTAACAATCCTCTCCAATCGTACAGCCTTCCCTATCTCAGACATATTCTCACCTTAACAGGCTCTCAATTTCCTTTTCAAGCACTGATGCGCTCGTCACCCCATGGAATCTTTTTACTATTTTTCCATCTTTCTCCAATATGAGAGTAGGTATGAGTGTTATGCCGTACTTGGATACAAGCTCACTATTCTCATCCACATCGATTTCTTTTATCTCAATTTTATCTCCAAACTTCTCCCTTATCTTCTCTATCTCCGGAGCCTGAATTCTACACGGGCCGCACCATGTTGCTGTGAAGTCATAAAATACAATACCCATCTTAACACCTCTTTAAGACTGTTCAAACCCATTGTTAAAAAAATTATCCATCAGTTGTGTAAGGAGTTGATATGCTTCAACTACCTTGGGACTGCCACATTTCTTTATTATATCATGCTAACCCATTACCCTCTCTACAAGAGATTCATCTTTGAAAACTCTATAACGAGTTGCAAGAATACAAGCCTCCACCAGCACAGAAAATCCCCTGTTATATGCCCTTGGATGCCCCAAAACCTCATCTTCAATTACTTCCACATCGAACACCACAGAACTCGAAGAGGAGGACTTCTCTGAACAACGTAGATAGAGCCTTGCATCTGCATCGAGAAGTGGCAAATTTATACCCTCTACTGTTTTCCAACCAGCCCATTCCTCTGGGTCAGAGAGCGAGCATATCACGAACAGCAGCGGGTCATAGGTTATGTGGGCAACTGCATAAGGAACTTCAAGAATGTTTGAGAGAGTGTGAGAACCCCGATATACTCTCAATCTTGCCTTTCCTTCCTTGAGTATTATGCCCATCGGCGAGGCATTGGGCCTCCCGTCAGACGAGACCGTGGTAAGAATCACCTCATTTATGCCATCTGAAAGTAATCTCATAGTCTCATCCCCCCCATGAGAGCAATAAAAAGACCAGCACACATGATGTCTGCAACACTTCCTGGATTTATCCTCCTACTTATCAACTCCTCATCAAAGCTCTGAATGAGATTTCTTGCATTTTTGATGTCGGCTTTCTCAATAAACTCAACCAGATTTTCTGCTCTCTTTTTGGTCCACTCTGCTACCTCATCCCCAAATTTTATTGTGATAAAAGTATCACCGTATTTTGCAAGAATCTTCAAAAACGTGATGGTTATTGCATCCCACAGCGATCTCTGATTTCTCTCCTCAGCTATCAGCTTCGCACTCTCAAAAGAAACAGAAAATCCATTCACCCATTCCCTTGCAACCATATCATAATGTGCGGACATCTCGATGAGGTCATAAAGTGTTAGTTCCCTCTTTACAATCTCTTCTGCGGTCTCATCGTCTCTCAAATCAAGGGAGGGAACACTCTTCACTTTGACCCTTGCAAACCTGAAGGCCTCGTAGAACTCAAGTGCATCGAGCATGTCTGTTGATCTGACGATTCGTTGTGTGGTATCTCTCAAAACCAACATGCTCCCCTTACTCTCAAGCTTTCCATTCTCTACCAACTCACCAGCAGCCATTGAAAGAGGTATCAAGAGAAGGAATGTTCCAAAATGTGTGTTGCCTCCGCTATGCCATTTCATACTCTGAAGAACCGCATCCTTTATCAGTGTCCCAACGCCCCTTCTTGATTGAGATGCTCTTCTAAAAACAGGATAAACTCCAACCGCAGAAGCAAGAAAGTGTTCAAACTTTGTATCCACATACTCATGAAATCTATCAACATTACCTGGCTTTGTTGGTGTAGATACCTCAAGAAGCATTGCAAGCTGGGCACACTGTGCTACCATTTCAGACATGTTCTCACTCCCCAATAAACATATCTTTACTGCCATCTTCTGTGAGTAATACAACTCTGCTTACTCTGGATTGGTCAGCAATCTTGTATCCAATCTTCTCTGCCAAGTGTGAGGCAAAATTCATAACTTCCTCATGAGATGGCATAGACCCCCTTGACAGTCTGTTCCTCGAATATCCGAGATGCATGTATGCTTTGACCTCTATGAAGTCGGGCGATGCCAACTTCAACAACTAACCATAACTATGAATGTCAAAATCGTTCAGATTCTTTACAAGCGTTATTCTTACCGCTCTCTTAATCTCTCCGTTTCTATTCCCTATGACGTTTAAACTCTCTATGATGTTATCCCAGTAGTCCGAACGCGGACGACACACCCTCATATAAGTGTCTCTATCTGGAGCATCCAACGACAAATACAACATAGTTGGACTAATCTTCTCAATCATTTCTGGATTGGTGGCGTTGCTCACAACAAAGGTTGTCATATCCCTTTCCTCAAAAATTTTGATAAGTTTGGGAAGGTGTGGATATAATGTTGGCTCTCCTATCAGAGATATTGCAACATGTTTGGGGGTAAGTGCCTCTTGAAATCTGTTCATATCTGTTTTGGGAGAGCCTTTGTATCCCCACAGTATCCTCTTATGTGCATCCACCACTCCCTCCGCAATCCTATCTGGTGAGTCCCACTCATCAACTCTGAAATCGAATTCAACCGGTCTCCAGCAAAATATACATTTCTGGTTGCATTCTATCGAAGGAGTCATCTGAACACATCTGTGAGACTGAATACCATAGAACTTCCCCTTATAACAGAACTCGAGTCCTCTCATTGACTTCGATAACCAGAGACAGCCTTTCACAGCACTGTGAGAGCCAACAATCTGGTATCTCTGCTTCCTCAACCTTTTTAGATACTCCTCCATCCTCAGCACTCCAGAAGAGTGTCAACATCTATATATCTATCCACAAGCTCCTTCATGATTCTTGCCTTATCCGGGCTCTTTGCCTTTATACCCGATAAAATTGAGTCAAGACACTCGATCATCCTGAGCATGTCCTATCTTGTATGGAGAACTGGGACTCCGCACTCTTCTGCATAACTAACCACGGCTCTGTCTGGGGGATGGTCGCCACTGACCACTACACACCTAACACAGCAACCGATTGCAGTCGATATTATGTCCGAGCGCCCACTTCCTGTAACAATAACCGCATCCTTTCTTCTTCTGAAACTTCTCACAGAACTCTCCGAGTCAAGGGCGCCCACAACAAGAGTTCCAACCTCCCCATCAAGATTGTGGTGTGCAGATAATACATCTGCTCCTGTTAGCTCGACGATTTCATTGACTGTCACAGTCCTGAGTCTCGGCTCAGATGGTATTATAGATGCCATTGGAACTTCAAGAGTGTCCAAGAATCTCTCCATCCATTCGACTCTATATGATGGTACATCGTTAACAACAACACCACACACCCTAATCCCCTCGTACCTCAAAAGGGACAGCGATGTGAGAATGTCATCCTCAACAAAATCTTTATCAGACGCAACAAGAACAACCGGCAAATCAAGAAGTTTTGCGACTTGAGAATTCGAGAGACCGATGACAGACCCAGTACCGAGACCTCCAGCCCCCTCAACAATCACAAAATCCTTTCCTGAACTTATCTCTGCAAAAGCTCTTGTTATGGTACTTTGAAGGTTTGTTATCTCACCCTTTATCGAACTCTGAATTAATTTCTCAGTATATGAAATCGGAGATATCATTTCCAAAGGCTCAGAAAATGAGAATAATCCTTTCATGACAAGAGCATCTTCATCCACAAGCTTCTTTTCAACCTCAACAAGAGCGTTGCCAATCGGTTTCATATAACCAACTTTCTTACCCCTCTCAATGAGTACTGAGATCAATCCAACACATATTGCACTCTTTCCCGACTTCGTCATATTCGAGACTAACATCACACTCATACTATCACCTCAACTCTCATCCCACTTAACATTAGCCCTGAAGTCCACTGCTACACACCCTTTCTGAAGTGCCATAAGCGGGTTTATCTCGAACTCAACTATTTCTGGATGCTCTTCGACAAGCTGGGATATCCTCTGAATACACTCAACAATTGCATCCACATCACACCTCTCTCCACCCCTCACGCCAGCAATCAACGGATACGTTTTTATCTCTCTGACCATCTCCATAGCCTCACTTTTTGTAATGGGCGATATTCTGAAAGATACATCTTTAAGTACTTCTACATATATCCCACCGAGTCCAAACATCAGGACCTTCCCAAACTGGACATCTTCCACAGCACCAACTATGGTTTCCTTCCCTTTTACCATTTCTTGAACCATCACACCATACACATGAACATCTGGAGCATATCTCTTCACAGACGAGAGCATCGAGTTATAAACAACCTCAGCTTCATCCCTATCACTGACAACTCTCACACCACCAACCTCTGTCTTGTGCGAAATTTGAGGTGAGACTATCTTCATAACAACTGGATATCCTATCCTCGAGGCTGCATCGACTGCTTCCTCGGCACTCCTCACTATTCTGTATTTTGGAATCGTTATTCCATATGCTGAAAGCATATCCATGTCCAAAAGTCCAAGTTCGTTCCTCCCTTCTTTTCTGACATTTTCAAGAATTTCTCTTACTTTGTGATAATCCACATCAAATCTCTCAGGTTTTTCTTTGGAAGGTTTAAACATGGTATATTTCACCATTGCATTAAGTGCAGAAGCTGCCCTTTCAGGATATGGATAATTGGGAATACCTGCTCTCCTTAGTATGCTAACCCCTTTCTCTATATAACTCCCTCCAACAAAGGAAGCGAGAATTGTTTTTGAGAATTGTCTCGAACAAAGCATCTTTGCAATTGCCTCAATATCCGTCATGGCTTGGGGAGATGTGAGACACATTACCGCATCCACATTGGGGTCTTTCATCACAGTAAAAACAGCTCGTGAATATACATCGGCATCAGCATCCCCCAAAACATCCACTGGATTATAGACATTTGCACTCGGTGGAAGAAAAGACCTCAACTCATCTATCGTTGAAGAAGAAAAATCAGATAATCTTAGCCCCTTCATAACACATGCATCAGTTCCGAGGATTCCAAGCCCCCCTGCATTCGTCACAATTGCTACCCTATCTCCCTCTGGAAGAGGCTGATATGCAAAAACTTGTGCTACATCGAACAACTCTTCGAGTGATGAAGCTTGAATAACTCCACTCTGCTTGAATGCGGCAGTGTATGCTGATTCTGAGCCAGCAATTGAGCCAGTGTGAGAAGAAACTGCTCTTGACCCTGCTCCTGTTCTGCCCCCTTTCAGCACAACCACTGGCTTAATCGCGCTAACCTTTTTTGCAGTTTCCAGAAACCTCCTCCCATCTGAAACGCCTTCTATGTAAATCATTATGACCCTTGTTTCGTCATCCTCCACGAGAGCTTCAAGCAGATCCACCTCGTCGATATCTGCCTTGTTACCAAGACTGACAAAAGCAGAGAATCCCACTTCCATCCTATCCGCCCAATCCAGAATCGAGGTCAATAAAGCACCAGATTGAGACACTACCGCTATGTTTCCCTTCCTTGGAGAAGTTGCAGAGAAGCTCGCATTCATACCTGTCCGTGGATTTCCAACGCCCAAACAATTTGGACCGAGTATCCTCACCCCATATGATGAGGCTATTTTCAAAACTTCTTTTTCAAGTCTAAGTCCTTCAACGCCACTCTCTCTAAAGCCGGCAGATATCACGACTGCACACTTGACGCCAGCCCTCCCGCACTCCTCCACAACGCTTGGCACAAATGGTGCAGGTATTGCTATCACAGCAAGCTCACAAGGAGGTGCATCAATTACACTCGAATAACATTTCATTCCAAGAATTGTTTCATAATTTGGATTTACTGGATAAACTTCTCCCTGAAAATTTTTCAAATTTAGAAGAAGGGCGTTCCCTACTTTGCCCCTCTTGGGAGACGCGCCTATCACTGCAATTGATTTCGGAAACAATAGACTTTCAAGTTTCATGCAGGAACAAATTTGGTGCCATAATATATTATACCTCTTTCTCCACTCTCTCCCATCTTTCTAAAAACTGCCCTGACTCTCATACCTATTTTAACATCCTCTGGCTCGCAGACCAATTGGGCTGTTATCTTAGGTCCTTCATCCAATTTTATTATGGCAAGTATGTACGGGGTATATTTCTCAAATCTCTTGGCAGGTGTGTTCACAACGGTATAAGTAACAACCTCTCCAGTCCCACCAAAATTGTAAGGCTCTATCTTTCCAGACCTTCTACACTTCGGACAGATATTTCTGGCAGGATAGTGATACGCGCCACACATAGTGCATCTGCTTCCACTCAGATTGTATCTGGACGGTATCTCTCTCCAAAACATCGGAACACTCATATCATCACCTCGAAAGGATATGTACGACAGCAGTTCCCCCAGACCCGCCCACATTATGTGTCAATGCGAGCTCAGCCCCATCCACTTGTCTCTTTCCTGCCTCGCCTCTCAGCTGTTGCACTACCTCAACAATTTGTTTTATGCCAGTTGCTCCTACCGGATGCCCACACGCTTTCAATCCGCCCGACGTATTCACAGGAATCTTCCCTCCTATCTCAGTCTCTCCATCCTCGGTCATCTTACCACCTTCTCCCTTTGCACAGAAGCCCAAATCCTCTATAGCGCATATCTCCGCAATCGTAAAACAATCATGAACTTCTGCAATATCCACATCGGCTGGTGATATGTGTGCCATGGAATATGCTCTCTTTGCAGCCTCTTTTGTCGCATCAAGTGTTGTTATGTCTTCCCTATCATGAAGTGAAATTGTACTTGTGGCACATGCTGACGCTTTAACACGGATGGGGGTGTCAGTGTATTCAGATGCTATATCAAGAGGGGCAAGTACAACCGCAGCTGCACCATCTGTTATGGGTGAACAATCTAAAACCCTTAGGGGGTCGGCAACTATTGGCGAGTTGAGAACATCCTCCACACTTACATTTCTCCTATACTGTGCCTTTGGATTGTGAACTGCATTGGCGTGATTTTTCACAGACACAAGCGCAAGTTGTTCTCTTGTGGTTCCATATCTGTGCATATGAAGTCTGGCTATCATCGCATAAAGTCCTGGAAAGGTTGCCCCAGCAAATCCCTCCCATTCTCGATCAGATGCAGCTGCAAGTGCATCTGTTGCATCCTCAGTCGAAACATCTGTCATTTTCTCAACGCCTGCCGCAACAACCACATCATAGTATCCCGATGCAACAGCCAGAAAAGCCTGATGCATTGCAAGACCGCCTGAAGCACATGCACCCTCCACCCTCACAGATGGAATGTGAAATGAGGCAAGCCCTGCATAATCTGCTATCAAACACCCGATATGCTCCTGTTTTGTAAACTGTCCGCTACTCATATTCCCTACAAAGAGGGCGTCGATTTCCTCTCCTCCCACACCACAATCTTCCAGAGCTTCAATTCCAGCCTCTACCACCAAATCCCGAAGAGAACGATTCCACAACTCTCCAAATCTTGTACATCCAACACCTACAACCGCAACTTCCCTCATTCCAACCCCTCAAAACTTTATTTTATTCTTATGCTTTGCATAGAGTGCATAATCAAGATAAATCGGACTGGATAACAATTCCTCGACAGTGGGAACCTCTTTCACCCTGATTTTCTCAATTGTATCTCTCACAACGAACGAAAATGTGTCACTCCCCGCACCAGAGCCAAAGGATGTCATGAGTATCCTATCTCCCGGTTCAGCTTTATCAAGAACTGCTGCAAGACCAATCATAGACGAAGCGGAGTAAGTATTACCAAGTCTTCCAACAACAAGTCCGGGCAATAATTGTTGCTCTGTGAAACCTAACTTCTTTGCAACATTCATAGGAAACTTACCATTCGGTTGGTGAAACACCACATATCTATAATCCTCTGGCGTTGTAGAAGTTGCATCGAGGAGCATCTTAGTTGCATTATAAATATGTTTGAAATAAGCTGGCTCTCCTGTAAATCTCCCCCCATGCTCTGGATATGGTTGCCCCTCCCTCCTCCAGAAATCAGGTGTGTCTGTTGTGTATGAGAGTGTATGCTCAATCTCAGCTATCACGTCATTTCCTTTTCCTATAATGGCAGCCATCCCGCCTGCGGCAGCTGTAAATTCAAGAGCGTCGTTGGGTGCACCTTGTGAAACATCTGCTCCAATCGCCATACCAAGGTCTATCATGTCTGCTTTCACAAGAGCGTAACATGTTTGCATCGCAGCAGTCCCTGCCTTACATGCAAACTCATAATCTGCAACTGTTAAATGTGGTGTTGCTCCAATCGCCTCGGCAACAATAGTGCCAGTTGGCTTTACAGCATACGGATGACTCTCAGAACCCACATACAAAGCACCTATCCTCCTGGGGTCTATGCCAGCTCTTTTCACCGAATATCTGGCAGCTTCTACCGCAATTGTGACAGTATCCTCATCAATATCTGGGGCAGATTTTTCTCTGACTCTCAATCCTCTTATTATGGGTTCAGGATCTTTTCCCCATACCCTTGCTATTTCCTCAATCTTTATCCTGTATCTTGGTATATATACACCATACGAAACCAAACCAACGACCATAACTTACCTCCTCAGAACCTTTATAATACTCTCAACAGGCATGGTGGTTGCAAGTACAGGTATCTGTTCGATTTCAGCTATCCTAACCGCAATGCTATCAACCCTTGTAATGCCCTGTAATACCACCGCACTGGGCTTGAGATTGCTAACCCTTATTGCAACCATGGGAGAGCGTCCTGTGCTTACTCTTGTAAATATCAATGCCCTCTCTGTACTCCATCCATAGAGTCTCTGAAAATCGTACGATGAGAGTTCAAGAATTGCTTTCAAACTATCCACGATTGTATGCCCATAAAGACGTCTTCCGTGATCAACCAAGTAAACCTTTATCGCATTTATTCTCTCAGCAAGTTCAGAAACCGTGATTGGCTTTTTGTAATCGTACATGTCATAAATCACGCCGGGAGTAAAACTGTAAAGGGTTGTGGCATATGTCCTCACATTCTTCCCACCTTTCAGTATGTCTATCTCAATGAGTGCCTCGACAACCCTTCTGATGATGTTTATGCCAGGCGACTTTCTTCTTCCACTCTCATAGTCGGATATGACAGAGGGTGACACATTCAGATAGGCTGATAACTCACTCTGTGATATTCCAAAGCTTGTTCTCCACTTTCTTATGGTCTCACCTGGATTCTGAGAAAGCGTTATTTCTCCAGCCATTTTTTCTGCAAGCTTTGACCTAACATCTGCCCATCCCCTATCTTCCATGAGAGGGGGTGTGTAATCATAATTTATAAATTTAACGAGGGAGGGCATCGTCAAAAAACGAAAAAGGAAGTTTTAAAAATGCTTTGTGTGTTAGGTGGGTGTATGGTAAAGACAACAAGTCCATATCACTGCAACTCATGTGGGGTTGCTCTGAAAGAAAGAGGTTTTACAAGGTTTCCTTGTCCGATATGTGGGACTGTGATTGGAAGATGTACAAGATGCAGAACAATCGGTGCACAGTACATATGCCCCAAATGTGGATTTACAGGACCTTGAGAGGTGATGAAAATGGGAGATGTTGCAGCGAAACTGAGAATTATGCCAAAAGATGTGGAGATTGATTTAGAACAGCTGAAAGAGAAGATATCGATGGTGCTTCCCGAGAATGTAAAACTCCATGGCTTTTCCATCGAGCCAATCGCCTTTGGTCTGAGTGCGTTGAACGTTGTGGTTCTGGTGGCAGATGCGGAAGGTGGAACTGAAGAAGTTGAACAGCTCATAGAGGGGCTGGATGATGTTGAAAGTGTGAGTGTTGTTGAGGTGGGAAGGATATAATAAGGGTGGTGTGTGTTGGCTCACTTAAGGGAGCCATGAAGGATATCGAAAATGAATACCTCAAAAGAATGAGAGACGTGTATGTTGTGGAAGTGAAGGAAGAGAAAGACAAGGGGTTGGGTGTGGATAATATTCTTAAAAATGAAGAGAAGAGAATTTTGGACAAATTAAGGGGTTTTGTTGTTGTTCTTGATGAGAGGGGCAAAGAGATGAATTCAAACGAATTTGCACGGTTTGTTAATGAGAGAAAACTCAGGGGTGATATAACATTCGTTGTTGGAGGACCATATGGGCTATCGCAGAACATAAAAAATCGGGCGGATGTTGTTCTATCTCTAAGTAGGATGACACTGACCCATGAAATGGCAAGAATTCTGCTGCTTGAACAACTTTACAGAACATTCACAAAATCAATTGGGTATCACAAGTGAAAAACATAGAAAAAATTTATTTATAAGATGAACAAAGTGATGTAGGGGATATGTTTGGGCATTCTTGATAAACTATCAAAATTGATACCAAAAAAAGAGAAAGAACTCGAGTTTGATGTTTCACCTGAAGAGATGGAAGAGGTTCCTGGAGATATTTTCGGAGATGAATTTGAAATTGAAGAAGGTGGTTTGGGAGAGATCCGAGAGGAGGAAGTGAGCGGAGGAGGAAAGGGAGAGGAAAGATTTGAAGAGCTTGAAAGTAAGATTTCAAAACTTGAGATGACGATAACAGGTATGCAGAGAGAACAAGATGAGGTTAAAAAATCGCTGGAATCCATAAATCAGAGCATGGTTGAACTTCTTTCTCTTTACGAGGTTGTCTCAAACCAAATAAACCCATTCGTGGGGGACGGTGATAAAGCTCCAGTGGTAATGGAAAAACTTGACAACATGGAAAAAAGAATCAACGAGTTCGAAGAGATTGTAAACAATATCAAAATGGATTTGGAAACAAAGAGGACAGAGGACAAAAGTTTAGAATTTGATACACTCTCTGAAGCTTTTGGAACACTGAGTGAAGAGGTTGACAAACTCTCCAAGAAAATTTCCGAGATTGAAGTAGAGATAAAATCTGAGAAAATGGAGAGTAAAGAAGTAAAAAGAGAGAATGTGAAGGAAAATATAGTTATTACTGCTGATTCTGTGGTGGATTCTGGAGAGGTCTCCCAGACGCCGACCAAACCAAGGCTGAAGAGAATAGAACTGACGCCGACCAATGTCGTGGTACTTCTAAAATGGCTCGAATTTCTCATGGAGAGAGTGGGAAGGAATAACCTGATAGAGGTGCTCGACTTCTATGTAGAAATTGGATGGATCAGTGAAGAAGTAGCATCAACATTGCTCTCTTATGCAAGAGGGATTGAGTACTATACTGAAAAACATGAGTGGAGGCTTCTATCTGATGACCACACAAAATCTCTCCTCTTCATAGAAAAACTCTCAGGGAACAAAATCGACCACTCAACCCTTCGCAGAGTTGAGAGAGAGATATCAAAATTGAGTAGGGGAGTTGAGGAGATATACGGACTTTAACAGTTGTTTGTAGTTTACAACAAATTACAAAGTATTAAATAGCCCACTCTGAGAGTTTGAATTGTGGGCAATATGAGGGAGTTATATAAATTTGCACTGGAGAGAGACGAACTCGAGAAAAAGCTTGGAGGAGGTATTCCACCAGGCTCACTCATACTCGTGGAGGGCGAAAGTGGAAGTGGCAAGAGTACAATATGCCAGAGACTGGCCTATGGGCTTCTCGAGGCAGGACATACTGTCACCTACATCTCAACCCAGCTCACAACCAAAGGCTTCATAAACCAGATGTACTCGCTGAACTATCCGATTGCATCCCACCTCCTCCGAGGTAATCTTATCTACATACCAGTTCTACCCCTCATAAATGCCCCGAAATCCAGAGAAGACTTCATAGAGAGACTCATGAGTGCAAAAAAGCTTTTTGAAAGCGATGTTATCATAATAGATACCCTTTCGGCGTTGATAAAAGCAAGTATAGATTCAAAAAAGGAGCTTGAACTTATATCGTTCTTCAAAAAGATAAACGGGCTTGGGAAAGTAATAATCGTAACGGTGGACCCTGCCCAGCTTGAAGAAGAAAGTCTCCTAGTTCTCCGTTCTTCTTGCGATATCTACCTCCAACTCAAGATAAAAACCTTTGGAACTGAAATAAAAAGATCGATTTTTGTAAATAAGTTCACTGGGGCACGTAAAAGAGTGGCCCCACTGATAGGTTTCAGAATAGAGCCGAACGTTGGTTTCGTGGTCGAGATCTCTGCTGTCTCGTGAGGTGAGGACGGTGGAGACCGAACTGAAGAGGGCAATGGCAAGGAATCCCCATCTTAAAACATATCTAAACGAGTTCGGAAAGAAAAACGGGTCTTTCCCAAGATTCCTTCCACAATTAAGTGGAGATTTGAAAAACGAGGATTACATAAATATTCTGATTCCCGTAGGTGATCCAATTTTTATCCATCTATATGGGAGTAACCAACTTAAAACTGTAAAATATTATGCAATAGAGCCAAAACTGAATGGAAAGGAGAAAAAGAAGTATCAGGATGTCCTTGATGCAATTCTTGAGAGGTCTGCAGAAGAGGAGATACCAGACACTGAGGCAAAGCTTAGAGTCATGATATTCAAGCTTCTGAGAGAGGTGTGTGAGGTTAGCAATGAGGAGAGTAAGAGTTCAGGACCATTACAAAAGGGTCTTGATAAGATACCTGTAACACCTCTTGAATACGATAAAATTCAGTACTATCTTGAGAGAAACATTCTCGGTGCAGGGCCAATAGAACCTCTCATAAGAGACCCCTACATTGAAGATGTGCATTGTATAGGATATCAGAACATCTACATTGTGCATAAGATCTTCGACATGCTTGAGACAAATATCAGATTCGAGAGCGAGGGGGAGCTGGACAACTGGATGCGAAGTATGAGTGAGAGAATAGGAAGGCCCGTGAGTGAGTCAAGACCCATAGCAGACGGTGCACTTCCAGATGGTTCCCGTATAAACATCATATACAGCACAGATGTCTCAAGAAAAGGACCGAGCTTTACAATGCGAAAATTCTCGGCAACACCAATCAGCATAACACAGCTGATAAAATGGGGCTCGATAAACGAAGAGATTGCAGCGTATCTCTGGCTCTGTCTTGAAAATAATATGAGCATATTCTTTAGTGGTGAGACAGCGAGTGGAAAAACAACAATGCTCAACGCCTGTCTTCCATTCATCAACCCAAAAGCGAAGATTTACTCTGCAGAGGACACTGCTGAGGTACAACCACCCCACCCAGTATGGCAACAACTCATAACAAGGGAAGAGGGTCCACCCGAGTCAAGAGTGGACTTGTTCACACTCCTTAAAGCAGCTCTCAGATCAAGACCCAACTACATCATAGTCGGTGAGATCAGAGGTGTAGAGGGTGCAGTTGCATTCCAAGCAATGCAAACTGGACACCCCGTTATAGCGACGTTCCACGCCTCGACTGTAAAGAAAATGATTCAAAGACTTACAGGTGAGCCAATAAAGGTTCCTGTAACGTTTATAGATAACCTGAACGTTGCCATGATACTGCAGGCAGTATACCGAAACGGGAAGTTCCTGAGGAGATGCGTTGCAGTTGAAGAGATTGAAGGATACTATGAAGACATTGGAGGAGTTGTCACACGTGCAGTATTTCAGTGGGACCCTGCAAACGACAAACACGAGTTCAGGGGCTACAACAACTCCTACATACTGGAAGAAAAGATTGCAAAAATACAGGGATACTCAGACCCGAGAGAGATATACAACGACCTATTCCTCAGAGCAAAGATACTGAGAACCATGGTTGAAAACGACATCATAGAGTATCATCGAGTTAACAAAATCATATTCGATTTTGCAGTCGGTGGTGTAGATTCGCTTCCATTCTTGGTATAACGACGGGTAATGACGGGTGTGAGCAATGAAGCTGAAAAAAGCATTTCTCAGCATGGGAAAAACACCAAAGGAGTATGCCATCAAGGTAGTTGTCCCAACGATGGTGATTGGGGTACTGATTGGTATCGCTGTTAGGATGGTATTGCCACCATCTACCCTCGTCAACGTTGCAAGCTTTTTGATACCTCTCATGAGTGTGGTGCTCATAATCTTTTATCCCCTGATGAGTTTTGGAAAGAGGGCGCATGAGATAGATATCAACATGCATTATTTCATCACAGAGATGGGTGCGCTTGCCACATCTGACATCTCCAGAATGAAATTGTTCGAAATCCTTGCAAAGAACGATAGATACGGTGCATTAGCAGATGAGGCAAAAATGATATACCATTTGATGGCAACATGGCATCTTTCTCTCGTCGATGCTTGTAGATTCGTTGCAAAGCGAACACCTTCAGAGTTGCTTGCAGACTTCCTCGATAGATTTGCTCATGCTGTTCAGTCCGGTGAAGACCTTGAGAAGTTTCTGAGAGCTGAGCAGAGCGTTGTAATGAACGATTATGAGGCAATGTACACCGCCTCTCTGAGGGTTTTGGAGGTTCTGAAGGAGACATTCATTTCCCTTATAATGTCCATGATATTTCTTGCATCGTTTGCACTCATCATGCCAATAATCATGGGAGGTGACCCTCTCTCACTCATGATAACTGTAATGATGCTCTTCATGATGGTAGATATAATCGTGATTTTTGCTGTGAGGAGGAGAATGGGAAGCGACCCAATATGGCATCAGCTGGACATAGAAACTGAAGCAGAAAAGAAACTCAAGAAAACATTTCCCATTACTGTTGTTGGATGTGCTGTGATTGGTTCTGTTCTTTTTTTGAAGACAGATTTGCCTCCTGCAATCATATTAGCACTGTCTCTCACACCCCTCGCATACACAGGTAATGTTGCAAAGAAGATAGAGCATGAGATAAAAAGAAGAGATGATAGTTATCCCGCATTCATACGCTCGCTTGGTAGCTCTGCTGGAGCCATGGGTGGTCTCATCATTGAGGCATTGAGAAGCTTGAGGACCCATGACTTCGGTCCCCTGACAACTGACATTAACCGACTTTACAAACGATTGTTAACAAGAATAAACAAACATCTTGCATGGGACTATTTCTCTGCTGGCACCGGTAGCAACCTCATTCAGAGATTCTCGACGATGTTTGTTGAGGCTACAGACCTCGGAGGCAAGCCTGAGGTGATAGGCGATATAATCAGCGAGAACTTCCATAGAGTCGTGAATCTCAGAAAGCACAGATACCAAAGTGCTTCTGCGTTTGTTGGTGTCCTATATGGACTCACTGGGGGGATAGCGTTCACACTCTTCATATCCATTTCAATCGTTGATGTGATGAAATCCCTCTACGAAGAAATTGAGATTCCATCGGGTCTGGAAGCAGGCATGATGCTAAACGTAAGTGGGATAGACATTCACTTGATGAGTCTTCTGATATTGTTCATCCTCGTTGTACATTCACTTCTCTCTTCAATACTTCTCAAGATAATAGATGGTGGACATATTTTCTGTTCGTATTCACATTTCGTTGGCATGGTATGGGTCTCTGTGATATGTGCTGAGATCACAAGAATCGGTGTCGGTTCCCTACTTGGACTATCATGACTCCAACTTGGCAAGTCTTATACCGAGGAAACCCATCAGAATGCAGAATGCCATGATTACAAGTTCTGAGAAAATTCCGTTGATTCCATACATGCCAAGAAATGCAAGGATAACTATCATGCCAACAACAGCACACAGAGTCCCTACTGTCTCCATAACACGGACATCCATGAACAATCCTTTATATTCCATGTATTAAAAGGTTTGAGTATGGTATCTTCCGATGTCAAGCAATGGCCAGTTGTAAAGGGAGACTATGTGGTGGGAGATGAGGCATCGAATGTTGCGGTTGTTACACTTGCAAGCAGTCTTGAGTCTTCTCCGAGGGCTGCAATCTGGGGAACATGCATGACCGAAAACTTGGGTGTGGAAAAGGTCATAATCAACGTTGTTTCCAATCCTCATATAAGATACGTGGTTGTATGTGGGATGGAATCAAAAGGACATCTCCCGGGTGATGCAATAGTTTCGATTCACAAAAATGGTGTTGATGAAAGAAGGAGAATCGTCGACTCTAAAGGTGCTATACCCTACATAGAAAATGTCCCCTTGGAAGCGATTGAAAGATTCAGAAAACAAGTTGAGATTATCAATATGATAGGTGAAATTGACACTGATAAAATCCACCACACAGTTGACAAGTTATCGAGGTGTGCAGAGCAATACCCTGAGGAGCCCATATTCTGTGTTGCACCATCTACTTCTGATGTCAAAATCGAATACAGAGAGGGAGATGTTTTCGTGTGTGATGATGTGTATATAGACTCAACCGTCGGGGTGGTTATAGATGTTCAGGTTTAACCATGAACAGACCATTCATAACATAAGGGGAGTCAGGATAGGCGGACAGCCCGGGGAGTTGCCAACTGTTTTGTGTGGTAGCATATTCTATGAAGGACATAGTATAGTAGAGGATGCTGTAAAAGGTAAGTTCGACAAAGAGAGAGCTGAAAATCTCATAAATAACCAAGCAAGTTTCTCAGATGAGACTGGAAACCCACATATCATCCAGATTTATGGAAGAAGTCTGGATGCACTCGTAAAGTACATGGAGTTCGTACATGAAGTGAGCGATGCTCCCATGATGATTGATTCGACAGAAGGGAGTGTGAGGAGTGGGGGTGCACTTTACTCAACCGAGGTTGGGCTGTCTGATTCTGTTATATACAATTCAATGAATGTCGGGATGACCGAGAGTGAAATATCTGCGTTGAAAAGCTCTGATATAGACACTGCAATCGTACTCGCTTTCAACCCGATAGACTCATCCCTCAAAGGCAGAATTGAACTGCTTGAAAATGGAAGTGGGATTTTGAACAGAGGCTTACTTGAACTCGCTGAGGAGTGTGGCATAAAGAAGGTGCTTGTTGATACTGGTGCAACGCCAATTGGCTCAAATTCAGGAGTTGTTCTGAGGTTGACGCTTGCTGTTAAAGGAAAATACGGACTTCCTACCGGTTCAGGTATCCACAACATACCCCTCTCATGGCAGTGGTTAAGGGAGAGAAAGAAAGATGACCCAGTTATATATAGGGTGTGCGATATATCAACAGTTGCACTTCAACAAATCGTTGGGGGGGACTTCGTGTTGTACGGACCGATTGAAAATGCAAAATATGCATTTGCGTGTGCTGCCATGACCGACATACTGATTGCAGAAGGAGCAATAGAGTTCATAAAGCCAAGTTCCTCACATCCTATAAACAAATTAAAATGAGGAGATAGGATGAAGAAAATAAGTGTAAATTTACCTGATGAACTGTATAAGAAATTAGAAGGGATACCAAACAAAAGTGAATATATCAGAAATATTCTCATGAAAGAGCTTGAAAAAACAGAAGACAGAACAGGAGATAGTCCAGAAGAGGAAAAACATCACGAAATTGAGCATATTTTAAAGGAGATTTGTGAGAGAAATAAATATCTCGAGGCAGAGCTAATAAGAATTGCAAAGATTGTAAATGCGGTTTATGAGAAACTAAAAAGAAAAATCGACGAACTTGAAAAAGTGAAGAAGCAAAAAGAAGAAGCTGAGGATAAAGAAACAGAAAGGATGAAAAAGATTATCGCCTGCATACCAAAAGGAAAGGCTGTCAAAAGAGGTGCCGTAGAGAGACTGCTCGTAAAAAGATATGAAGATGTCACTGCGGTGATCTCAAAGCTCATTAAAGATGGCATTGTAAAGAGTGAAGTCCGTAACGGTGAAGAGTATATCTGGAGATGATTCTCAAGAGTTCTAAAAAAATTTATATATGAGCTAGTTTTATTAGTGCTTCAATGTATAAATTAGTGTATTATTGTATAAATATATACAATGGTGTTGGGTATGACTTCCGAAATGTTGAGAGAATTCACCCAAAAGATAATTGAGGATGGGAGGCTCTCAGAAAAAGAAGCTGAAGAAGCTCTGGTTGAGATCATGATAAGGGGGAGTGATGCACAGATAGCATCATTTTTGACGGCTATCTATCTAAAAGGCATCACACCAGAAGAGATTGCAGGATTTGCACATGGAATGAAAAAATTGTGTGTGAAAATCCGACCAAAGGTAAGGAAGCTTGTAGATACGTGTGGCACTGGAGGGGATGGACTATCCACGATAAATATCAGCACCGCATCAGCCATACTTGTCTCTGCGTGTGGTGTTCCCGTGGCGAAACATGGCAACTACTCATTCACATCAAAATGCGGTAGTGCAGATGTTCTGAAGGCACTTGGTGTCAAAATAGACCTCGAACCAGAAACTGTCGAGAAATCAATAGAGCAAATTGGAATCGGCTTCATGCTTGCACCACAATTCCATAAATCGATGAAAAGGGTTGCCCATATAAGAAAGGAATTGGGATTTAGAACAATATTCAACATTCTCGGACCTCTTACCAACCCAGCAAATGCAAACATACACCTCATGGGAGTATACTCTGAAGGATATGTATGTCTGCTTGCGTAGGCTATGAAAAAGATGGGCATAAAGAGGGGGATGGTCGTACACGGTGGTGGAATGGACGAGATTTCAAACTTTTCAGAGACCAGCGTATGTGAGGTCAGAAATGGTAGAATCGAAAAATACACACTGAGTCCCGAGGACTTCGGTCTGAAAAGAAGTTCTCTTTCAGAGATTGTTGGCGGAGAGGTCGAGAGGAATGCGAACTCCATTCTGAGCGTGTTTTCTGGAGACGGCGGTGCCAAAAGAGATGTCATACTGATGAACGCATCTGCAACCCTCTATCTCTCCTCCGAAGTATCTGATTTCTGTGAAGGGGTTGAAGTTGCTTCTAACATCATCTCTGATGGTCTTGCACTTCAAAAACTCAACGAGATGAGAGAATTTAGCAGGGAGATGTGAATGAGAGTGAAGGTGTGTGGCATCACAACGAAAAAGGATGTGAAGATGGTGGCAGAAGCGGGTGTGGATGCTCTTGGATTTGTTGTAGAGTCAGAGAGCGAGAGATCAATAACCAAAAAAAGATGTTCTCATCTCCTCAAATCTGTCCCCCCATTTGTCAGTTCTGTTGTTGTGAGTACAACAACCGACATTGATGAGATAGTTGAATTGTCAACACTCGGAACAAATGCAATTCAGATACACTCCAACCTCCCTCTCGAGGATGTCAGGAAGGTGAAGGATATCGTGAAGTGTAAAATCCTCAAAGCGGTTTCGGTAGAAGGGGGGGCAGATTCTCTTGTAAAGGAGGTTGAGGAAGTATCGCAAGTATGTGATGGCATCGTTATTGACACTGGAAAAGGTGGAACTGGGAGGACACATGACTGGACGATTAGCAGAATGCTGAGGCAAGTCTCCTTCTCGCCAGTTATCCTCGCAGGAGGACTTAATCCTGAGAATGTTGCAACTGCCATACGCATTGTCAGACCATATGGAGTGGATGTATCGAGTGGCGTTGAGATAAGAAAAGGAATAAAAGACCCGAAACTCGTAAAAAAATTCGTTTCGGAGGTGAGAAAGATTGAATATTATGCCAACAAAGGGAGAACTTCATGAGATATCTGAAAAATTTGATCAGGTTCTCGTTCAGTTCGTAAAACCACTCCAGACAGACATAACACCACTTAAAGCTTACAAACTAATTTCAGATGGACAGAAATTCAGCTATATACTAGAATCTGTTGAAAAAAATGTAAAAGAAGATTTGTTTTCTTTTGTAGGCTCAAATCCAGTAGCTATTGCAGAAATCCGTAATGGTATGATGTACGTGAAAACTGAAATGGAGTTTCTGAAACAGAAGCTACTAGAAAAATTTGAAGAGAGGGAGGGAAAATTCGTTGTGAAAAACGCATTCGATGGGTTGAGAAGTTTGCACCTTCCAGAGTATATTCCAGTCATCACAAACCTGAAATTCGACAGACAGAGTTTTGTGGGTGGGCTTGTTGGGTGTGTTGGGTACGATGTGGTGTATGGGTGCTGGATTAAACGAGAAAAGAAGGACGAAAGGCATCCTGATGCGATATTCATGCTGTCCATGGATAATCTACTGTTTGACCATCGAAACGATTGTGTCTATGCAGTTATGAACAGAATCATGGAAAATAATCCCTCGGAGACGTACAACGATGTTGAAAGAAGTATGAGAGAGATTGAAGATATATTAAACAGAAAAATAGATAAAAAAATAGGAGTGCCAGAAAAAACAAAAATTCAAGATAAAAAAGTTGTTTTTTACGATAATCTTTCTAAAAATGAGTTTATTGAGAATGTAAAAAAGGCAAAAAAACATATTTTCGACGGAGACATATTTCAGGTTGTTTTATCACGAAGATATACTGTAAAAGCAGATATAGACCCAATTGAAACGTACAGTATGCTACGTTCTATAAATCCGAGTCCGTATATGTATCTACTCAGATTCGATGATTTGGCGATTGTTGGAGCAAGTCCAGAGACTTTGATGAGTGTGTATGGTAGGGAGCTAACGGTGAATCCAATTGCAGGCACTTGTCCAAGAATGGGCGGAACTGAAGACGAAAAGCTTGCATCCGAGCTGTTAAGAGATCAAAAGGAAAGAGCAGAGCACATCATGCTGGTTGACCTCGGAAGGAATGATGTGAGGATGGTTTGTGAGGGGGGGAGTGTTGTTGTTGAGAACCTGATGAAGATTGTGAAGTATTCGCATGTACAACATCTTGAAAGTACTGTAAAGGGAAAGCTAAGAGAGGAATGTGATATTTTCGATGCTATGCGAGCTGTTTTCCCAGCTGGGACTCTCTCGGGAGCACCAAAGATAAGGGCGATGGAAATAATACATGAGCTTGAGCCAGATTCAAGAGGAATTTATGGAGGTGGAGTAGGATATGTCAGCGTAAATGGAAGTGCTGATTTTGCAATCACAATCAGAACACTCGTCCACAATGGAGGCACCATAGAAATACAAGCTGGAGCTGGAATAGTTGCAGATTCTGATCCCGAAAGAGAATACGAAGAGACTGAGCAGAAGATGAAAGCCATGTTGAGAGCATTGGAGGTCGTTATATGATCATTTTCATAAACAACAAAGACTCGTTTGTATGGAATCTCGTGGATTACGTCTCGAGATTCGAGGAAGATACCGAAGTTGTTTCAAACACAATCGAGGTTGAAGAGATTGAAGAGATTAATCCATCCGGCATCATAATATCGCCCGGCCCAGGAACTCCTAATAATCCAGAAGACATAGGCAACTCCATCGATGTTGTCCGTTTGTGTGTAAAGCTCTGTATACCTGTGCTGGGCGTGTGCCTCGGTGCACAAACAATCGCAGTAGCGTTTGGTGGAATTGTCTCTCATTCGCCAGAAGGACCAATCCATGGAAAGAGTTCCCTTGTGTACCATGACGGTAAAACCATTTTCAGAAATGTGAGGAACCCTCTCGAGGCGGGGAGGTACCACTCACTTGCAATCCTAAAAGTCCCAGAAACCTTTGAAGTATCAGCATACTCAAACTCCATAGTAATGGGGATAAGATCTCGGAAACTTCCGATTGAAGGTGTGCAGTTTCATCCGGAAAGTGTTCTGACGCCAGAAGGACTGAAAATCATAGAGAATTTTGTGAGGATGTGTGAAGATGGAAGAAATAATAAAAACAACTGAAAAAAGGGTTAGGGTGCTAAGGACAGAGAGGATTCTGGGAGGAGAATTACCCTATCGTCCATCACATAGGGGGTTTCTCAACTCTCTTAAAAAAGGTAAGAAAAAATATGGTTATGCACTCATAGCTGAAATAAAACCAGCCTCCCCTACAACCACAAACAGACTCATAACCTCCCAAGATGCAGTAAAAATTGCAAAAGATATGGAAAGGGGCGGTGCATCAGCAATATCTGTAATAACAGAGCCATATTTCTTCAAGGGTTCGATTGGAAATCTGAAACTTGTAAGGAGAAACGTAAGACTTCCCATACTAAGAAAAGATTTCATCATATCATCTCTGCAACTGACCGAATGCTATCAGGATGGAGTTCTGCTCATAACATCAATCTTGGGCAATGAAATCGAAGATATGATAAAAGAGTGCAAGAAATTGTCGCTTGAACCACTTGTTGAAGTGAGAGATATCAAAGAAGCAGAGATGGCTATTGATGCCGGTGCCAGAGTTATCGGAATTAACAACCGAAACCTTAGAACGTTTGAAGTTGATGTGAATACCAGTGTAGAACTAATTCCCTCAATAAAGAAGGAAGACAACAACGTATTCGTGATATCAGAAAGTGGTATTCAGAATGTGGATGATGTTAGAAGGGTGGTTGAAGCGGGGGCAGATGGCGTTCTCGTAGGAAATGCAATCATGAAATCCACCAGTATATACGAGAAAACATATGCACTTGCCCATGCGATGGAGGTGAACAAGTGAAAAGAGGATGGTATGGAAGATATGGGGGGATGTTTGTCCCAGAGACGTTGATGCCAGCTCTTGAACAGCTCGAGAGAGAATACAGAAAACTTAGCATAGACTCCAATTTTAAAAAAGAGCTTGACATGTATCTCGAAGAGTTCGCTGGAAGACCCACTCCACTTTATCTGTGCAGAAGACTCAGTAAGGAGTTGGGGATAAAACTGTATTTGAAGAGAGAAGACCTTGTGCATGGTGGAGCCCACAAGTTAAACAACACCCTCGGACAGGCTCTCCTTGCAAAACATATGGGAAAAACGAGATTGATTGCAGAGACGGGTGCTGGACAGCACGGATGTGCAACTGCAATGGCAGGGGCGGTGCTTGGTCTTGATGTAGATATCTACATGGGTGCAAAAGATGTTGAAAGGCAGAAGATAAACGTGTATAGGATGCACTTGCTCGGTGCAAATGTAATACCAGTCCATTCTGGCTCCATGACTCTGAAAGACGCAACAAACGAGGCTCTGAGAGATTGGTCAGCCTCTGTCGAGAACACCCACTACTTGATAGGTTCGGTTGTTGGGCCACATCCATTCCCTACGATTGTCAGAGATTTTCAGAGTGTTATAGGAAAAGAAACGAAGGAACAGATACTCGAAAGGGAAGGAAGACTTCCAGACTCCATAGTCGCGTGTGCTGGTGGTGGGAGCAATGCGATGGGGATATTCTATCCGTTCATAAAGGAGGGCGTTGAGTTATATGCAATAGAAGCGGGTGGCAAGGGAATAAAAAAAGATGAAAAACAAGCTTGTCATTCTGCATCTCTGTGTGTCGGTGAGGACGGAGTGTTGCATGGTGCAATGACAAAAATACTGCAAAACGAATATGGTCAAATCCTTGAAACCCACTCAATAGCCCCGGGGCTTGATTACTCCGGAGTGGGGCCAGAGCTTGCACAACTGTGCGAGAGTAGGAGGGTGAGGGCAGAGATGGTCTGTGATGATGATGCGATTTCGGCATTCTATACACTGAGTAAGAAAGAGGGAATTATCCCTGCACTTGAATCCGCACATGCAATTGCATACGTACTAGAGAATGTTGATAAGATGGGAGAACTGGTGGTGGTGAATCTCTCTGGGAGGGGGGACAAGGACGTAGAAAGTGTTGCACGTTTGGAGGGGGTATCCTTCTGATCAGAAATGGATTCTTAGATGGTAGCTTGATAGCATATACGTGTATGGGAGACCCTTCGATAGAGGAAAGTAAGAAAGTGGTTGAAATCATTGAAAAAGGCGGTGCTGACATCATCGAGCTTGGACTCCCATTCTCAGACCCGATTGCAGATGGCAAGGTGATTCAGAGAGCTTCAGAGAGAGCCTTAAAGGCGGGTATGAATCCAGATTTGTTCTTTGATTTGGTTTCTGAGCTTAATGTGAAAGTACCACTTGCAGTAATGACATACTACAACCTTGTGTTCAAGAGGGGAATTGAAAGATTCGTCAGGGACTGTTCAACCGCAGGTATAAGTGGTATAATAATCCCAGACCTTCCCCCAGAAGAGGCTGGAGATGTTTTGAGAGCATGTAGAAAGTTTTCAGTTGAATATACGGGATTTGTAACCCCGATCACAACACCCGAAAGAATTGAGAGAGCGGTCAAAGTGTCAACAGGCTTTCTTTACATTGTTTCAAGACTTGGTGTGACTGGAGGGACTACATCCATATCCCCTCTCAAAAAGCTCTTGGAGAGATTAAAACAATACGATGTGCCAAAGGCAGTTGGATTTGGAATATCATCACCACCACAATGTGAAGAAGCAATCAGCATGGGTGCAGACGGAGTGATAGTTGGCTCAGCAATTGTGAAATTGGTTGGAGATAGAAAATATAAAGAGATTGAAGAAGTTCTCAGAAAAATGAAGGAAGGATGTTTGAAAGGTTTAAAAAGAAGGATAGAATAAAAGGCATCATCAAAAACTGGGAGGAGCTTTACAAAAGACCTCTTTGGGGTTGGGCAAACTCTACCGAGATCATCGAGACTATTCGACCCTATGTAAGGGGCAGGGTGCTTGATTTGGGGTGTGGTGAAGGGAGATATCTCATCCAGCTCAACAACATAGTGGGTCTTGATATATCAAGAAACGCGATTACAAGAGCTAGGGCAAGAGCGAGGATATATGGAATCAATGCAGAATTCGTCTTAGGGGATGGGATGAACATACCCTTCAAAGACGAGACGTTTGAATGTGTATTATGTATGGGAGTTCTACAGCACTTTCTGGAAAACGAGAGAAAGATGGTAGTAGATGAGGTTTATCGGATTCTAAAGCCATATGGGATATTTGTGGTCAGTGTTAGTAGGGTTGGAGATTCAAGATTTGGTAAGGGGACTTGTATTGAGAAAAATACATTTGTGAGGGGTGGAATACCTCACCACTACTTCACACATGATGAGTTAAATGAGCTTTTGAGAGACTTCGACATCTTAATTTCAAACGACAAAATTATGATTGTCTGTGCAAAATGTCCCTGATGATGTCTTCTTTTTTGGGTCTGAAAATATCAACCGCCTTGCCATCTCCCATCAGATGAGAGAGACCACGAACAACAACCGCAGGTATCCTCCAGTTCCCCTCTCCCATGAGGATGTTGGCAAAACCAGCAAGCTCATCGGCAACTACTTCTCTTGTAACTCGAAGTTCCTTTCCATAACAGTCCCGTCTGCCCCGCCAATCAACAACCGAAGATACACCAGAGCAACCAATTGCTACTCCACACTGCCCTACTCTGAAAGGGCGCCCACAGGTGTCTGTTATCACAACTCCCACCTCCTTATGAGTCAGCTCCATTATTCTGTCCCTTATTCGCTCTGCACTCTTGTCTGGGTCAGATGGCAGAAGCAATGCATATCCCTCCTCAACATTGCTCTCATCCACACCTGCATTCACACATATGTGTCCTTTTCTGCAAACAAGTAAAAACGGCTTTTCCAGAAGTATTTCATCACTCTCGTCAAGAACTATCTGCACAAACTCTGGTCTCTTATCGATTTGACTTGCTATTTCTTTTGCTCTCGGGGTGGGATGCACATCTGAAAGTCTAACAACTCTACCCTCACTCTTCGAAACAATGGTCGATGCAATCAGTACGATATCACCATTCTCAAACTCGAAATGATTCGAAAGTATCTCTCCAACATCATCCCCCCTACTGAACATTGGAAGATTCTTTATGGGTATAGCCACGACCTAATCGTTTTTCATCTCCTTCACTCAAGCCCATATTTCTTAACGTTGAGGTCTGCCATCCTTTGTAGTTCAGACAATACTTCTTTTCCTTCCTCCCTTACAAAAAGATGCTTAAATCTTCCTTGAACTTTTAGATACTCCTCAACTGGCTTTCTCTCCTTGATTTTATAGACTTTTGTAAGAACTCCATTTTCAAACTCGATGAGCGGATACAACCCTGTCTCCACTGCCAGCCTTGCGACTTCAACCGCCAATTCACCTGAAAAGTGCCAACCTGTACAACAGGTAGAATGAATCTGAACATATGTGGGGCCTTCGATCTCAACAGCTTTCTTAACCTTTCTTATCACATCACGTGGATGGGCAATTGACGCAGTTGCAACATATGGACAGCCGTGTGCAACCGCTATCTCTGGCATATTCTTTTTGTAGAGTTGCTTACCGAGTGAATATCTACCAGGAGGCGTTGTGGTGGTGTATGCGCCATACGGTGTTGCTCCACTCATCTGAATGCCGGTGTTCATATATGCCTCATTGTCATAGCACACATACGTAACATCATGCTTTCTGTCCCAAACACCTGATATCGCTCCAAAGCCAATATCGAAAGTTGAACCATCGCCCGCTATGACGAGAACTTTGGTATGATCATTGCCAAGAGCTCTGAGGGCTCTCTCAATCCCAGCAGCAACAGATGCTGAGTTCTCAAACAACGAATGAATCCAAGGAACTTCCCAAGCACTCTCTGGGTATGGTGTTGTGAAGACTTCGACGCACCCAGTTGGACTGCACACGATAACATCGTCTCCCGCACCCTCAAGAATCAGTTTAACGGCAATTGCCGCTCCACATCCCCCGCACCCTCTGTGTCCGGGGGCGAGCTTGGATATCAACGGTTTCTTTGCCATTAGAGAACCTCCTCCCTCAACCCCAGATAAGCATTCTCATCGACATCTTTCCCTTCAAGCACCTTCTCCGAATCGGTTATAACAGACATTATGTGCGAAAGTGTTATGTCCCTGCCTCCTAATCCAGCAATCCTCCCAAGTACTGGTACCCCCATACCATAAGAATACAGAACAGCCTTTAACTCAGTTGTCAACGCACCTTCATATTTACCAACGCACACATCCTTTTCGATGACTGCCACAACCTTTGCATTCTTCAACGTATCTACCAACTCCTTCTTCGGGAATGGTCTGAAGACTCTCAGTTTTACGATGCCCACCTTCACCCCCTCGTCTCTTGCTCTATCAACTGCTTCCTTCATAGTTCCAACAACAGAACCCATCGAAATGAGTATTATGTCTGCATCATCAACTCGATAGGTATCTACAAGGTCTCCATGCCATCTCCCATACATCCTCTTGAAATCGATTGCAGCCTCCTTTATCTTGTCCAAAGCGGTCTCCATTGCCTTCTCCTGCATATATCTGGCTTCCATATACACATCCGGAGTTCCCAGCGTTCCAAAAGACTTCGGATTTGTGGGATCGAGTCTGTAAGGTGGGTCATAAGAAGGGAGATACTCTTCAGTGATGTCCTCCTCAAGTAAAATAACTGGCTCATAGGTGTGAGAAAGAATAAAACCATCTATACATACCATTGCCGGAAGCAACACATCCCTATCCTCAGCAACCCTATACGCCTGAGCCAACATATCCGAGGCTTCTTGGATGTCCTCCGCATAGAACTGAATCCATCCCGCATCTCTTTCTGCAATGGAATCTTGCTGGTCGTTCCATATGTTGATCGGGGCAGACAACGCCCTATTTACAGTCACCATTACTATGGGCAATCTCATTCCTGAGGCGTTGAAGAGTGCCTCATGCATCAATGCAAGTCCCTGAGATGTTGTGGAAGTGAAAGTTCTCGCCCCAGTAGCACTTGCACCAATCAGCATTGAAATTGCAGAGAACTCACTCTCAACATTGATGTACTCGCATTTAATCTCCCCATTTGCAACCAACTTGCTTAGCTCCTCCACTATATGGGTCTGTGGTGTGATTGGATATGCTGATACAACATGTGGCTTGCATGCTTTGACAGCATAAGCAATCGCCTGAGAACCTTCAACAACCTTCATTTTCTCCATTTCATTTGTCATCATTTCTCCTCCAGCACCATCGTAATCGCTTTCTTCGGACACTCTTGCGCACACACCCCACATCCCTTACAATAATCATAATCTGGAACATATGCATCAACTTCCTCACTATAATGAACAATTCCCTCAGGACAGAATATCTCGCAGATGCCGCACTTCACACACTTCTCTGGGTCAACAACTGGCTTAAAAACTCTCCAGCTACCCGTTTTGTTTCTCCGTGTTGACCCTGGCTCAGCTACAAGCCCAATTGTGACCTTACTCATGCACACCACCTGCAATTTCATAAGCTTTTTCAACCGCTTTCACATTTAACTCAGCAATTTTTCCAGAAAATCTGTGTGAAATAGATTTTTTAAGAGACTCAAGTGAAAGTAGTTTAGTAATAGATGCAAAAGCTCCAATTATCACGGTATTCACAATCGGCTTTCCAATGATATCAAGAGCTATTCTTGTGGCATCGAAAGTTACAACATTTCCATCAACTGGCAATTCATCGGGAGATAGAGCTGAATTCACAATAATGAGACCATCCTGCTTGATTCCTTTGCCAACATCCTCTGTTGCAAGAAGTGTTGGATCTTGGACTATGACGTAGTCGGGATTGTATATCTGGCTCCTTATTCTTATTTTCTTTTTGTCGATTCTAACAAAAGCCATCACCGGAGCTCCTCTTCTCTCAACCCCAAACGAAGGAAACGCTTGAGAGAACCAGCAATCCTCAAACGCTGCTTTTGCAAGAATTTCAGCAGCCGTCACTGACCCCTGTCCACCCCTGCCATGAATCACAATCTCCTTCATCCCGCACCTCCTTAGGTGTGCCTATTTCATTTAATAAAAAAGTTTTTCGATTTAGTAGGATTGGTTTCTCAACATCTCGACAAGCATTGGCAAGAAAATCCCAACATCGGTTACAAGGCCTATCGCCTGAGCGCTTCCCCTATCCATCAGCTTCGTAACTGCAGACGGATTTATATCAACACATATCGTCTTTACATAAGAGGGCAGAAGATTTCCCACCGCTATGGAGTGGAGCATCGTAGCCAGCATCAGCACCATCTCACACCCTTCTAAAGCTTTTTCCATCTCTTTCTTCGCCTTCATGGTGTCAGTTATCACATCTGGGAGGGGTCCATCGTCTCTTATAGAGCCTGCAAGTACGAAAGGTACATTATTCACAACACACTCATACATGATGCCTCTCTTCAACACGCCCTTTTCCACCGCTTCCCTTATTGAGCCACAAGCCATTACCTCGTTTATTGCATACAGATGATGTCTGTGTCCATAATCTACTGGCTGAGATGTCTCTATATCCATTCCAAGAGACGTACCATACAGGCTGTATTCTATATCATGCACTGCAAGGGCATTTCCTGCGAGAAGCACATCCACATATCCTTCTCTCACCAACTCCGCAAGAGCCCAACTTGCACCGCTATGCACAATAGTCGGGCCACCGACAACAGCTATTTTCCCACCTCTCCTCTTTATATCAAGTATTTCGCCCGCTATCTGCCGTATGATGGTGGATGTTGGACGCTCGGACGACACGTCTCTACCCATGAAACTGAATATAGAACGTTTTCTTGGTCGCTCTGGGGGTATCACTCTCACACCCTTGCTCCCAACAACAACTGAATCTCCCTTCTTTATGCTCGATATCGAAACACACCTTGCCCTTTCACCCTCCACAACTATCAATCTGTCCATCCTCATGTCCTCAACATCGATCCACTTTTCTCCAAGCCGTATCATGGTCGGGTGATTTGTGGTTGAATAAAAGCCTCTTGGAGCAACACCATCTGCGGGAGCTCGTTCAAGATGTACTTCCTCAAGCTCAGGAAGTATTGCTCCAACGCCCCTCAATGCTGTTAGAATTTTTTCAAGATGTTGTTCATCCTTCCCCTTTACGAGCAATTTCGCATAGCTCGTATCAGATTTTCTTCTTCCAACCCTGAACTCGATTATGTCAAAATCGCCATCCATATCCATTATAATCGACAAGGCTTTTGTGAGTATCAGAGAGTCTATGAGGTGTCCTTCAAACTCGACCTCCGCAACAGTATCAATCATTTACAGCCTCCTTTTGAGCCATCTTTATCCTTTCTTTTGTGGTGTATCCCGTGGCTTTTGTGAGAAAATCTCGAAACATCTTGTTAGTTTGTAGTATCTCCTCCTCATTCGCATCCCTATTAGACTCTGTTATGACATGGAGTTTCTTGTTCTCAATCCATACATGCATACTCTTCAATGCACCAAAACTTATCACATATCCTTTCTCGACTTTCTCTGGCTCAACTGGAAAACAGCTTTTCAGCACTTCCAGAATCCTCTGCTCATCTGCGGAATAACCTCTCTTAAATTTATACTCCATCATACTCTAAGAGAGGTTGACTTCTATAAAAAATTATAACTTTCTATAAACATTCAGTGTCTCTTTGCTGACATTCTCCCAGCTATACACCGTATGTATCAACCTTCTTCCTGCCTTACCAAGCTCCTTCGTTTGAAGTAAATCCCCTAGAGCATACTTTATACCCCATGCAAAAGACTCGGGGGTTGGATGACATAGTATTCCCGTCTTGAAGTTGTCTATTATGGGCACTGCTTCGGTTGCCACAACTGGTTTCTCAGCATCCCATGCTTCAAGAACGATTATCCCAAAAGGTTCATTTCGAGATGGGACGGCCACAACATCACATGCGTTTAACCACTCATATTTTGTCCCCTCCGAGCAATATCCTAAAAACAAACAGGCATCTCCCACACCTAGGCTCTGAGCCAACCATTCGCAGTGCATCCTCATCTCCCCTTCCCCAATCAAAACAAATCTGGCTCCCCAATGAACATCCAAAACAAGGGGAACAGCCCTCACAAGGATGTCTGGCCCTTTCTGATATGCCATCCTTCCCACAAAGAGAATCACTGGGGCAAAAGGATGAAGTCCGTACTTCTTCTTCACTTTTCCAGGATCAAGATTCCTTTTAGTTTTACCCTCAAATATTGCATTTGGAACAATATTCATCTTGTATTCTGGAATCTGATACAACCACTGTACTTCATTTTTCAGTCTTTCCGATGTCACAATTATCTGTGATGCTTCATATCCAGCAAGCCATTCTCTGCGTGATATTTCTTTTGCTTCCCACCACTCTGCAAAGACATTGCCATTCCGTCCGTACTCAGTACTGTGGTATGTCAGAACAAATGGCTTATCTTCCTCCTTCCCTATACGAACAAGAACATTTACTGGATGCCAGTCATGACCATGGAGGACGTCAAATTCGCCAAACAAATCCTTCACGACATTATATCGCTCATACATGGCATTGCACATTGCATCCATCTGTTCAACAATCCCACCTGACTGTTCGTGTTTAACTCTCTGATAATGAACTCCCTTGATGTTTTCATACTCAGTGAAATTGCCAGCTCTAGTAAATACATGCACCTCATGTCCCATTTTCGCAAGTGAGTAAGATAACTCCGAAACATGGGGAGATATGCCTCCAACCTTCACAGAGTGCATACTCTCCCATGAAAACATACCAATTCGAAGAGATTCCACACAATCACACCTTATTATATATCCATCGTCATCCTTTAATACCTTGCGAGTAGTTTAGACATTCGGGGGTCTTTGAATGTCCAATGGTATGGTAGTATGGCTTGAAGAGGTTGACATCAACGATGTTCCTTTGGTAGGTGGGAAGGGAGCGAGTCTCGGGGAAATGATTAGAATTGAATTGCCAGTCCCAGGGGGATTTGTTGTAACATCATATGCCTTCAAGCGTTTTTTGTTGGAAGGAGGAATAGCTGATAAACTGTTCAAGATATTGGATGTCAATGTCGATGATGATAAAGAATTGAAAGAGGCAGAGGCAAAAGCTAAGAAGCTTGTACTCGATACGAAGATTCCTGCAAATATTGAAAAGGAGATAAGGAGATACTACAAGGAGTTATGTAAACGAGAGGGCGAAGAGGTGTTTGTTGCGGTTCGTTCGTCTGCAACCGCTGAAGACCTTCCGGAAGCGAGTTTTGCTGGACAACAGGAAACATTTCTCAATATAAAGGGAGAGGACGAGGTTGTCGATGCAGTAAAGAAATGCTGGGCATCACTCTATGGGGCAAGAGCAATATACTACAGGATGAAACAAGGCTTTGACCACTCGAAAGTTTATATTGCTGTTGTTGTTCAGAAGATGGTGAATGCTGAAAAGGCAGGAGTGATGTTCACAACACACCCAAGTACAGGGGAACAAGTTGTTGTTATAGAAGCTGCATGGGGACTTGGAGAGAGTGTGGTGTCTGGTTCTGTTTCTCCAGATTTGTACGTTGTTTCCAAAGAAGACAGAAGAATCTTGGAAGAGCGAGTCTCCAAAAAAACAACAATGACCATCAGAAAGGGAAAGAAAACTATCGAGAAAGAAGTTCCTCCCGAACTTCAAGAGAAAAAGGTGCTTTCAAATGACGAAATTATGAGACTTGTAGATTTTGCAATACTCATTGAAGAGCATTATGGAAAACCACAGGATGTGGAATGGGCAATCGAGAAAAACAAGATATACATCGTCCAGTCAAGACCCATAACAACCCTCAAAAAGCAGGAGAAGGAGGATGAGGTAGAGATTGAAGAGGAAAAAGTGATTCTTGAAGGGATAGGTGCATCGCCCGGGATTGTGTCTGGCGTTGTAAAGATTATTCGTGAAATGGATGACCTTGGAAAGATTGAACATGGAGACATACTGGTGACATCGATGACAACACCAGACATGGTGCCTGCTATGAAGAGGGCAGCAGGCATAATCACCGACGAGGGAGGTCTTACGTGTCACGCTGCCATTGTGAGCAGAGAGCTTGGATGCCCTGCAGTTGTTGGAACAACAAACGCAACCCAGCTATTGAAGGATGGCATGGTAGTTACAATCGATGGCGAGAGGGGGGTAGTATATCTTGGAAAGGTAAAGGAAGCAAAGAAGCCAGAGGTTATAGCTACATCTCCTCAAACCCATCTAATAACAGCAACAGAGGTAAAAGTGAATGTCTCAATCGTCGAGGCTGCAAAAAGAGCTGCTGAAACGAATGCAGATGGAGTTGGGCTCCTAAGAATAGAACACATGATACTCGGACTCGAAAAACATCCAAAGCTCTACATAAAAGAGGGTAAGCACGATGAATATGTTTCTGAGCTTGTGAAGAGGATTCAGATTGTTGCAGATGCGTTCTATCCTAAGCCAGTTTGGATAAGAACACTCGATGCACCGACTGATGAATTCAGAGGCATGAAGGGTGGGGAGGATGAGCCACGTGAGCCCAACCCTATGCTTGGATGGAGAGGCATTCGCAGAGACCTTGATGAGGTTGAGCATTTTAAACTTGAACTGAGAGCCATCAAAGAGCTAATAGAAAGAGGATACACAAATCTTGGAATAATGCTACCTCTCGTTCAACATCCAAAAGAGCTGAGAGAAGCAAAACAGATCATGGAAGAAATGGGTATTCTTGACAAAGTAGATGTGGGCATAATGGTTGAGACTCCGGCGTCTGCCATACTCATAGATGAATTTATAAAAGATGGTATCGACTTTATATCGCTCGGAACGAACGACCTCACACAATACACGCTTGCTGTTGACCGAAACAATGAAAACGTTGCAGAGCTGTATGATGAGATGCATCCAGCAGTTATGAGGCTGATTGAAAATGTGATAAAAGAATGCAGAAAAGCAGGTGTTCAGAGCTCTATATGTGGTCAGGCTGGTTCAAATCCAAAGATGGCTGCTAAACTTGTTGAACTTGGAATAACGAGCATATCCGCAAATATAGATGCGGTAGAGGCGGTTAGGGAGGCGGTCTACAGAGCAGAACAAAAGCTTTTAATTGACAAAGTGAGAGAACGCTAAATCACTCTTTCCAAGTCTTTCCTCCGAGATACATCTTTATTTTATCCTCGGTGGATTGGTATAGTCTTGAAAATGTGATTAGTAGCCCTTTTGGATGTTCTTGTCTTTCGATAATCTTATAACCAACTCCCTGTCTTCGAAGATGCTTGAAGAAACTCTGAGCTTCTTCCCAATCTTTCACAACAATGCTCATTCTTTCCTCTACCCTCCCCCCTTCTGCAACATCCCTGATTGCCCTGACCATCGGCAAAAGAATTGCTCTACCAATTCTCTCTGCCCATCTCTCAAGCTCTTCATCCCCACACTCCACCGCCTAAAATCCCTCTCTTATCAATCTGCTGAAAATGAAGTCTCTTCCAAAATCGAATGGATACCTAAATGCATACTCAACATTTTCCACGTTGGTGGTGTGTGTCGTGTACTTAAGTTGTACTTTCATATCAAGAGACTTCATAACTATCCCCTCTCTGCCCTCGCAATTCAATCTCTCAACAACCTCCATCACTTCTTCTCCATCGCTTGGTGAGAATTCACCCAACAACTCCACTTGCGGGATGTCCCATTCAGAAAGTAGTTTTCTTCTTTCGAGAAGGGGTAAGGGTTCATTTGTCTCCTTTCTTCGGATGTCAAATGCAAAAAAGCCAATATCCCTCACTGGATAATCCCTTGGTACGTATGGGTTGCGTAGCCCAGCCATTTCAACACATAAAACGAGGTCTGGATTGCTCATAAGAAAATCGCACACGTTTTCGTCTTCCCTTACTCGCGAAAGAGTGAATGGACATATAAAACCGCCTCTCGTAAAAACGAGGACTTCACCAGACACTGCACACATCCTCACATTATATCCATCTATCTTTTCTTCCACACCAAACATACCATCAAAATACTTTTTAATTCCATTTTTTAACATTAAAATTCTCTTAATCTTTGGAAATCCTCTTATTAACTCCCCTCTAAAGTAGACAGTTCCTTTCTCGAGACCGTTTCTTGGTTTTGGGAGAATATACAGAGGTTCTCCCCTGAAATTATACTGTTCAAAATGTTTCAAATTCATTCATATCCTCCGCTTTTTCTCAGATACGACATTATACCGCCCGCCTGAAGAAGGTTCTGCATAAAATCTGGAATTGGCTTAAATGACAGCTCATAACCCTTCGTGATGTTTCTAATCTTCCCACCGTCTAAATCGATTTCAAGCTCGTCTTCCTTGTCAACATGAGCTAAGATACCTTTACACTCGACAATCGGGAGACCGACGTTAAAGCTGTTCCGATAGAATATCCTTGCAAACGATTCTGCAACTATACAAGATATGTCGCATTCTCGAAGTACTCTCGGTGCCTGTTCTCTTGATGACCCACATCCAAAATTTTTGCCAGCAACCAAGATTGAACCTGGATTCTTCTTGGCATCCTTATAGAAAGAAGGGTCTATCGCCTCAAATGTATGAACTGCCAACTTCCCTATGTCCAGCACATCATACTTGTACTTTCCAGAGATTATCTCATCTGTGTTGGTATCGTCTGGAAGAACTCTCAAAACTTTTCCCCTTATGATCATCACAACACCTCCCTCGGATCAACTATTTCGCCATACAAAGCAGATGCTGCTGCTGTTGGGACGGACGAAAGATATATTTCTGCATTCTCGTTGCCCATCCTACCCTTGAAGTTTCTGTTCTGGGTCGAAAGAGCCTTTTCGCCATCGCCAAGTGCAACCGTCCTGCCTATACAGAAACCGCAACCAGGAGCACAAACTGCGGCTCCTGCCTCCAAAAGTTTCTCGATTATCCCTCTCTCCACCGCCTTTATAAAAACACTCCTGCTCGCTGGATATACAACAAGTCTCGTATCCTTACACACCTCTTCTCCATCGAGTATCTGGGCTGCAATCTCAAGATCACTCAGTCTACCGTTCGTACATGAACCTATACACACCTGGTCAATGTGCATACCTTTGAACTCATACGCTGGGGCGACATTGTCCACTCTGTGAGGGTATGCAATCATGGGTTCGATATCTTGTGCATCGATAAAAATCTCACTGAGATACTCTGCGTCATCATCTGGATATAGCTCCTCAAATTCATCCCCCCTTCCATATTCTCTGAGAAACTCCTTCACCTTATCATCTGCCTTACAGAGACCAAGCTTTGCCCCTGCCTCTATCGCCATATTGGTGAGGGTCGCTCTCTGCTCTACTTCCATATCATCAATACATTTCCCCACAAATTCCATAGACATGTATGTTGCACCATCCGCCTTTATATCGCCCACCACGCTCAGAAACAAATCCTTTGAAGTGACCCATTCTCCCAATTCACCATCCACTTCAATCTTCATGGATTCTGGAACTTTGAACCAAGTCTTCCCATACACCATTATCGCACCTACATCTGTGCTTCCCATACCAGTCGCAAACGCACCAACAGCACCATGTGTGCATGTATGCGAGTCTGCACCAACTATCACCTTATACGGTGCAGCATATCTCTCAAGCACTATCTGATGACAGATTCCATCCCCATTCTCATAGAAATCTATGCAGTTCTCTCTCGCAAACTCCCTCATCATCGTATGCACATTCGAGATGTGGGAACTCGGTGATGGAGAAGCATGATCACAAAATCCAGCCACCTTACATGAATCGAATACCTTTGTTGTCCCAAGCTCGTTTTTCATCTGCTGTATCGCAAGGGGCATTGTGCCATCATGGGCAAATGTCATATCAACTTCGCATACCACTAACTCACCTGGCTCAACGTCCCTTCCACATTTCCTTGAAAGTATCTTCTCAGCCATTGTCTTTCCCATAAACTCACCCTAACGCTATTACAACACCATTTCACAAATAACTTTTTATATTGATGCTTCAAAGTGTATATAGGGGGCATTGAGCCTTGGTAGAGGCTACTTTGGATGTAGACACGGAAAAATTGAGACTTTTCATCCGTATAAACCAACTGGAGGAGAGATACCGCACATTGGTTGAGAATGCAAATGTGGGTATTTACCTCCTAATGGAAGGGAAGATAGCATATGCTAACCCTGAATTCCAGAACATGTTTGGTTATTCTCTGTCTGAACTATCCCAAATGAGCATAACAGACCTCATTCACAAAGATGATAGGCAGTCATTCATTGAGAGGATGAAGGATGGCGACTGGATAAGATGTAGAGGAGTTAGAAAGGATGGAAGCCTAATGCTTTTGGAGTGGTCGATAGCTCCTCTAAAATACCACGGCGGATTTGCCATCCAAGGAACAGTCAAGAATCTCACTCAAATTGAATTTTTACTAACTGAGAGAGAAAGACTATACAGAGAATTGGAAAAGCTCTATGAAGAGATACAGAAATCTGAAGATGATAAAGTGAAGTTCTTAGAGACGATAAACCACGAGATAAAAACCTCACTCACAATAATCTACGGTTATCTTGACATGATTGAGAGAGGACAGAATCCATCGATTGAAAAGATTGAAAAATATGTCGAAGGTATTAGAAAGGGGGCAGACAGAATAAAAGAGGTTCTTGATAAGATTGTGTCCATTGAGATGATTGAGGAAGTATGCGAGGTTAAGTGGAGAAAAGTAGAGCTTTCATCCCTCGTTAAAGAGGTGGTTGAATCTCTAACATCCAGTAGGAGAAGAAAGAACGTAAACATCAGGTGCAATTTGGATAAAGTGATTGTAGAGTGTGATGCAGAGAAGATAAAGGCGGTAGTGAGAGAGCTCTTATCGAACTCCATGAAGTTCACATTCGGTGGTCATATCGATGTATCTGTGTCAAAGGACGATAAATGGGCAATCGTGAGTGTCAGAGACACAGGCAGTGGCATACAAGACATAGAAAGAATATTCGAGAGACTTCATATTGCTCACGACATTAAGAAGCACTCGAGGGGAATAGGCAGTGGACTGTATCTCGCAAAGAGATTTGCACACATGCATGGAGGAGAGATTGAGGTAGAGAGTAAGCCGTTGAAGGGTTCGGTTTTCACATTAAAATTACCATTGTGAGGTTTGGTTATGAGTTTGGAAATCATCATATTTGTGATAGGTGTTATCTACGGGTATTTGAAACCAGGAAAACAGAGTAAAGCAGAGCTGTTCAAAAAGAGTATAATCTTGGGGATAATTCTTGGAATCATTTTTGCATTGGTGTTGGGAGTAATCTCAATGTTCCTCGGTTCGTTTGCTGGCAGTTTTATCATGGCTACAGGAACATTCATCGGAATTTTAATCAGTGTGATCTGGCTTGCATTATTCTTCATAGCGGGAGTTGCCATTGGAGACTTCATTGAGAGCAGGACTAAATAAAGAAGTCTTTCACTTTATTCTTGAACTCCTGTAAGGAAGATTTGTTTTCTATCATGAAGTCTGCCGAGTTTATCGCATCTTCAAGACCCCATTTTTTCTCCCTCTCGTCCCTATTCCTCAGTTCTTCATCAGTAAAAATACGGTCAGGTCTCTCTCTCTTTCTTATCCTTTCCAACCTATCAGAAAATGTGGCA
The DNA here is from genome assembly GCA_002010075.1 of Methanomicrobia archaeon JdFR-19. Taxonomy (GTDB): domain Archaea; phylum Halobacteriota; class Methanosarcinia; order DSM-18856; family Methermicoccaceae; genus JdFR-19. Next base: position 43,921 of record MTMG01000019.1, read on the forward strand.
TCTATGTACACAAGAAAAAAGGAATCTGAAAACTCTTTTCTGAATAGCTCGACCTCTGCAATCCCCCTCACGCCATCCACAACAACCAACTCGTGTCTCTTCAGCACATCCTTTACTCTGGGAAGGCATCTCTTTGCAATCGCATCCATCCCCTCTCTCATCCTCAACTCGTTTGCAACCCTCCCAACAACCTCATCGTACTCAGGAAGGCCCCTTCTCCTCACCTCTTCCCTGACAGCATCTCCCATATTCACAACTGGTATCCCGAGCGAAGAGGCGACAGCAGATACCTCACTTTTGCCACTCGCAGGATACCCTACAAATGCTATGACCTAACTCACACTCTCTTCCTCCCAACAATCTTCTCACCTTCCCTTCCTCTCACAACAACCCTATCAAGCACATCAAGAGCTGCATCTGCATATTCCATCATCTCTGATGGAGTGGGGGAACGATATTCAAACCTTCCTTTCACACTCATCCCCTCTTGAAGAACATAAACTGCAGATGTATTCTTTATGTCGTCTGCAATCAGACGAATGTCTTCAGGTGTGAGTAGGTTTGTGAATATAGTGGTTCTGACTTCCGCTTCTTTCACATTTGATATTATATCCAAAGCTTTCCTGATTTTTTCCACATCACATTTTCTTTCATCAGAATAACAGATTCTCCCATACAACTCTGGTTTACTCAGTGGTGCCTTAACATCAAGAGAGATAAAATCGAGTAATCCCTTCTCAACCATCTCATTTATGACTTGCCATCTCAGACCATTTGTGTTCAGACCAACTCCGAGGCCCATGTGCTTCGCAGCCCTCGATATCTCCAGTAGAGGCTCTTTTTGAAGGGTTGGCTCTCCCCCACAGAAGACAACCCCGCTAACAAAATTCTTTGCAAGCGAGAGATACGAAATTATTTCAGAAACATCGACAAGGTTCTTTCCTTCGAGCAGATGGTAATTATGACAATACACACACCTCATTTGACAACCCCTGAAAAAGATTACACATACTGCTTTTCCAGACCAGTCAACTGTAGACACATCAGTTCTCCCACCATAATTCATCACAACCACAGAATCACCCCACAACGATTGTCTCACCATTGAGGACAGCTTCCTCACTGACGTTCACCCTTACCACCTCATCACCGAATCGGATTTCATACGGTCCAAGTGGACCTATGTCATAAAGCGTAGAGCCTTCCTCAGGGCCTTGGGTGGAGTAGGGAACAACAAACTCATAATGCCCGTCAGAGACGGTTGTTTGCGTGTATGTAAATGTCCTCGCAGGAGTGAATATGGTGATAGATAAAGTGACGTTCTCACCCTCTGGTGCACTGCCTATGATACGGGCACCCTTGACATACTCGAACACCTTCACATAAGAAACCGGTGGGAGGGGGTCAAATGCAACCATGTTTGTGCTGGTATCAACATAGAATGGCTTTATCATATTGTAGAACTTCTCAGCGTCGGTATATTCTGAAAACGACTGTGCTCCTCTATACACCCCGCCAGTATTCATATCTGCAACCTGATAGAAGACATAGTATCCAGGAGACTCATGTACGAGTCTGTAATGTGAAAGGGAGACACCATCGTACAGATGCAATCTTGCTATCATTGATGAGTGGTATTTCTCAGAGAGAACAGGGAAATTAACGGGATGTCCCATTATACCATACTGGGCATACGTTGTCCATCCTTCCAAATCAAGTGCCCATGCTGCCATTGCATAGAATTTTCCAGTTGCCATCTCTGCATCACTCACAACGTACCTAACCCCTAACTCATCCGCTATCTGATTTGCTTTCCCTTCTTGTGTGGTAGTGAAGAATGTAGAAGCACCTGGTTTATGGTCTGGCCCCCCTCCTATGCCCTGCTGGAATGGATTTGCATTTGGCATTCTATGTCCTATCGCCAATATCCAATGTCCGTAATCCCACCATGACATTACACCATACGCCTCTGGGGGATAGGTGAAATTGCCTGGATCATAAATCCCATAATAGTCCACGCCGGGGTCAGGTGTATGTGTTTTCATCCAATCTAGGCTTTCAACCCAGCCTGGAGGGGGTCCTCCCACACCTTTTGCAGATGCAACTGAAGTTGGAAGTATTCCAGGCCACGGATAAACAAGGATTATGACGATGACGAAAACAAGAAAAACTAAATTGAGTGGTTTTATCTCTTTGAGAATCTTTACAAAAGGTTCATGAAATCCTTTGAATGAGTGAACTGACTGAACATATTTCTTGGATAGCTCTTGCATGCCCATTCTATCAACTAGGTAAGAAAGAACTAGACCTGTCAGAAGCGCAACATTGACTGCATAATAGTAGGCAAATCTGTTCTGTTGGTACATCGCATCAAATATCACAATGCTCCAGACCAATATCAGCATCTCTTCTGCTTTCCATTTCTTGATTATTCGCATGAAGAGAAGAGCCAAGCCAACCAAAGAAAGATAAAACGCCATCCCAAAGTTCCCATTCACCATATCGAGTGTGAATTTCCCTCTCGGGAAGAATATCGGTGTTGCTTCTGCAATTGTTAATTCGCCAACTGTACTCTTCGTGAGAATCGTAAAAGCGCTTTTGATGGTCGAGAACAGAGACGGAACAAAATTCGATATTATAAAGAGTACGATGATGCCCACCGCCACCAAAACAATTGGATAATAAAGTGTCAGAGAATGCTCTGTGCGTTTTTGGAGTTTATCCATCAGCCTCGATAGAGACAACAGAAGAGGTCCAAGAATGGTGGCAAGCAACAGGGCTGCAACCGTAATGATTGAATAGTAGAGATAGCCAAAGCTTTTGAAATCGCATATTGGCAGTACCAAGAATAATGGAAGCAGAAAGATCAAAGAACACATGCAAATGTAATCTATTCTCCTTCCTCTCAAATGATCAACAACCGCCTGAACGATGATGAAGATTGAAATTAAAAGGGCAAACATCAAAGCACCTGTCCAAGAGAGCTGATATACAGCGTAAGATATGGATGCTCCAATCAAATACAAAAATGATCTACTTCTCAGCGAAAATTCGATTCTCCTTTCCTTAATAGCAAGAACCAAAAACATAATGGTGAGGGTGCTAAAGAAAATCTCATTCGCATGATGGTCTGCAAACCCAAGTATCGTTCTGCTCAGTATCTGCCCTGGGAGAACAGCAATTATCAACGAGGCAAAGAGTGCAGCCTTTATGCCCCACAACTCTCTTGCAATCACATACACTGGAATCAAAAGCAGTATCCCCAACACAGCTGGAATGATTGCGCCAACTGCATAAACTGTATGGGTATCTGGTGAGCCGAAACCTGCTATCAACGCAAGAAAAGCAACAATCTGGTCGTGAATTGGACCCCAGTACAACACACTCCCGTGTGGAAAGTTCGTCATCGGGTCAAACCACATTCTATGTGGGAAATTATGTATTGTTACCTCTGTGAGCCTCATATGATAGTAGGGGTCGTTTCCACCAAGCATCACCTTACCGTTTTGAAACACATTGCTCCAAGGAATCACAATTCTTATCCAGAATGAGATAAAAGCTATGACTAACAACACCACAAATTCTGGACGTATCTTCGCCTTCAACCACTCTCTATCAGCTCTCAACAAAGCACCTCTCTGGGAGTAAATTTTAAGATAAGTATATAATATATATCAATGTCGATAATGACCTAAACAAGGTGTAAAAAGATGGTGACGAAGGCATACAAAAAAGACTTTGGACTTACTATGAGGATGTTCCTCACGATGCTCCTGCTTGCGGTAGTGTACATAGGGTTCCTAGCTATTCTTTCACAGTTCATGATGTTCACATGGGTGCTTATGTTTGCAGCTCTCATGTTATTTGCTCAGTTCTACTACTCTGACAAACTTGTTCTGTGGTCAATGGGTGCAAGAATAGTTGGGCGTGAAGAAGCTCCAGAACTCCATGCGAGAGTTGAGAAGTTATGTGCCCTCGCAGACCTTCCAAAACCGAAGATAGCAATCGTAGATACAAATGTTCCAAACGCATTTGCAACGGGAAGAAACAAAAAGAATGCAGTAGTTGCCGTCACCACCGGACTTCTCAGAACACTAAGCAGAAATGAGCTGGAGGCGGTGCTTGCTCATGAGTTGTCTCACATAAAGAACAAAGATATGCTCGTACTGACCATAGCAAGCTTCATCTCAATGGTTGCCTTCTTTATTATGAGATATGCCATTTTCTTCGGGATCGGTGGCGGTAGAAGGGATAATGCATACATACTATTGGTATGGGTGGCATCCATTATCACGTGGATCGTCAGCTTCATACTCATCAGGGCACTCTCCCGTTATAGGGAGTTCGCAGCTGATAGGGGTTCTGCATTCATAACAGGAAGACCGAAAGACCTGATATCAGCCCTCTACAAGATAAGTGGAAAAATGCAGAGGATCCCGACCGAGGATTTGAGGAAAGTAGAGGGATTGAATGCATTTTTCATAATACCTGCAGTTTCGGGAGACCTAATAACAAAACTATTCTCAACACATCCCCCTCTTGAAGAGAGGGTAAAAGCACTTGAGACCCTCGAAAAGATGATGGGGAGAATCTGATGGGGTTGTTTGATACCATATTTGGTAGAAGAGTTAGAACAGGGTCTGATTGGGAGACGAATGAGAGGATACTCGATATCTCCTCTGCATCTACCATGCTCGAGTCTCATGGTATGAGGCCCATAGAGAGTGCAGGCATCTGTTTCAAACCCATGTCAGACTCGGATTTTGAGAGAGTAATTTCTGATGTGAATGAATCGATGTCTGGGGAAAGAGGCAGACACAAATACACAACAGACGAATACGGATATCACTGGATAGTAGTGTACGATGATGAATTTGACGGGCTGGTTGAACTTGTTCACAGCACAGTAAAGATTTTAACAAAGAATGGATTCGGGGAAAGACTACTCTGTGCTGTTTTTGGCTTCATTGAGAACGAAAACAGGATATACTGGGTCTACTCATACAAAAGAGGTTCATTCTACCCATTTGTTCCTCTTGACAAAAAGAGGGACATGGAAAAAGAGGTTAAATTGGCTTCTCTCCTGAAAGAAGAGATGAACATAGAAAAGGATGCTTCATGTTGGTATCCTATATGGAATCCCCCACTTTAAACGAACTTGTTTGGGATGTGTATCAGCCCCTTTTTCGTCAACAAAACAATCGCTCTGTCTCTCACATCCTCATTTTTTCTAATCCAGACCGTCTCATATGTGCGAGGGTGCATTACCTCAATCGCACTTTCATCGCTCGATAGAACTTGTACCTCAACAACATCTCCAATATTCCCAATAACATCCAGCCTTTCATCCAGGGGCAAAACAACAACCTTTCCTCCCTCAATAGGTGTTAAAGAGATTTTCTCACCAACATTCGTAACCACATACGTTCTTCCCTTCCACTCAACTACATCCCCCTTAGCCAACAATGGCAACCTTAACGAATACGTGACTCGGTAAACATCTTTCCCATCTTTCTTCCCAACCAAGGTTGCACTCGTTTTCACGCTTCCACCCATTTCAGATACCACATGAGAACAAACCTTCTTTGCAATCTTTTTACTGCCGATGAAGATGTCAATACCGCCTCTGACATCAACCCTTTTTGTAATGAATGCCATTCTATCACTTTCGCTTGATATCATATCTTTCACAAGACTCTCAGCCTGCAAACACTTCTCTCTGGATGGAGACCTTATCTGTATGATTGCCTCATAATATCCTCCCGCCTTTCTTGAACACACATCACACACCTTTGGGACGAACTTCACAAAAAAATCAAACATCTTTTCTGTTTCAACTTCTCCTATCCTGTCAACAACTTTTCCGTGGACTCTGAAAAAATTCTCAGACCTCTTCTCGATATCAAATTCCACATTCCTTCCCTCAAATGAGTCCATGACCATCTGATGCACAACTTCCTCCAAATCCTCAAACTTCATCCCATACATTGGACAGAATCCACATCTCGAACAGAACTCGACCGAGACAGATGATTTGTACTGTAGAGACGTAAGTTCAGCAACACACTGGCTACAAAGTCCAATTTCATGATTCTCCATAGCTTCTATCTCTCGCCCGCATCTCGGACACACATACTTCCTCATATCCTCACCGGATTGATGTATCCTCCAATTATCGAATAGTCTGCAAGCACAACTGACATCATCGCTTCAGCAACTGGAACAAGTCTGGGTGGTATCGTAGGGTCATGCCTCCCATACACCCTTATTTCCACATCGTTTCCAAATTCATCCACAGTATGCTGTGGCTTTGATATGGATGGAGTCGGCTTAACAGCCAGTCTACAAACAATGGGCTCACCTGTACTGATTCCGCCAAGAATCCCACCGGCGTTGTTGGTGATGAAACAAGGTCTTCCATCACGCATCTCCATCCAGTCATTCATCTCACTGCCTTTCATGCGTGTGCATCCAAAACCCGCTCCAAACTCAATCCCCTTCACGGCACCTATGGACAACATGGCACACGCTATCTATGCTTCCAGCTTCTCAAACACAGGCTCACCGAGACCCGCTGGAACACCAAATGCACATACCTCCACAATCCCCCCGACTGAGTCTCCTTCCTCTCTCAACTCCATTACAAGAGACTCCATCTTCTTTGAAGCTTGCGGGTCAGGACATCTTAGAGGACTTTCTTCTGTTCTTTTGAAAAGTTCGTCTGGATCTTCAGGAATGTGTTCTGCCTCGATATCCCCCAAAGACCTGACAAAACCTATAACCCTCACGCCCAATGTTGATATCAACTTTTTGGCAACCGCTCCTCCAGCCACTCTTCCCACTGTTTCTCTTGCAGATGCTCTCCCGCCACCTCTCCAATCCCTCACCCCATACTTTTTCCAGTATGTGTAGTCTGCATGTCCGGGTCTGAAAACATGTTTTAGCTGTTCATATGGTGCTGAATCAACATCTTTGTTCCAGATGATCATGGATACAGGAGTTCCAGTTGTGATTCCTTCAAGAACACCTGAAAGAATTTCTACTTCATCTTCTTCGAGTCTCTGCGTTGTGTATGCACTTTTCCCCGGTCTCCTTCTATCAAGCTCTTGTTGGATATCTCCTTTGCTAAGTGGCAAACCGGCTGGGCATCCATCGATTACCACACCAACCGCTTTTCCATGACTCTCTCCCCATGTCGTTATGCGAAATAACTTTCCGAATGTGTTTCCACCCATGATGAAGGGTAAGGCACACAAAATATAAATCTATAAGGTAGGTAGTAGGTAAGGGTATCAACGTGAGAAGGATAAGATTTCTGGATACTACGCTCAGAGATGGGGAACAGACGCCCGGGGTGAGTCTGACAAGCGACCAGAAACTCTGGATAGCGAGGAAGCTTGATGCACTTGGGGTTGATATAATAGAAGCTGGGAGTGCAATCACATCTGAGGGAGAGAGAGAAGCCATAAAAAGGATAGCAAACGATGGTCTATCCGCAGAGATATGTAGCTACTGTAGAATCAAGAAAGAAGATATTGATGCTGCTCTCAGTTGTGATGTGGATTCAATTCATCTTGTTGCCCCAGTTTCTGACCTCCATATAGAGAGAAAGATTAAGAAAAGTAGAGAATGGGTAAGGGATAAATCAATCGAATGTATTGAGTATGCTCTCGAGCATGGTCTGATTGTGGAATACAGTGGGGAAGATGCCTCAAGAGCTGACCTCGAATTTGTGAAGTCTCTATTCAAGGATGCAACTGAAACGGGTGCCCAAAGACTTTGCTTCTGCGATACGGTTGGTGTGTTAGTTCCTGAAAAGACAAGAGCAATATTCGAGGAGTTGTCGAAAATTGGGGAGGTAAGTATTCACTGCCATGATGATTTCGGACTTGCCACGTGTAACTCTGTGAATGCTGTACTCAGTGGTGCATCAGAAGTGCATGCAACAATAAATGGAATCGGTGAGAGGGCTGGGAACACCGCTCTTGAAGAGGTGGTTATGGTTCTTTCGGTTCTACACGGGTATGAAACTTCTATAAACACAAGAGACCTCTATTCGGTTTCCAGATTGGTCTCAAGGCTTACTGGACTGTCGGTTGCTCCAAACAAAGCCATAGTCGGGTCGAACGCATTCACACACGAGTCAGGGATTCATGTACATGGAATCATAGCAGACACATCCACATATGAACCGATCTCGCCAGAACTGGTGGGAAGGGAAAGGAAGATAGTAATAGGAAAGCATGCTGGAAAGGCATCAATCATGCTGGCGTTGAAGGAAATGGGGATGGAACCCACAGAAGAACAACTAAACGAGATAATCGCGAGAGTAAAGGAACTTGGAGACAAAGGTAAAAAAGTGACCGATGCAGACCTCGAGGCAATCGCTGAGACTGTCTTGAACATCTCGAAAGAGCCAAATGTTAAACTGCTTGAGCTAACGGTTGTATCAGGAACTGTCACGCCCACCGCCTCCATAAGGCTTCAGGTAAATGGAAAAGAAAAGACCAGTTCGGGAATCGGAACTGGTCCCGTTGATGCAGCTATAAACGCACTCAGAAACGCATTATCTGAGATTGGAGATGTCGAACTTGAAGAATATCATGTGGATGCCATAACAGGGGGCACTGATGCCCTTGTCGAGGTTGTGGTCAGAATGAGGAAAGGAGACAGTGTGATAACTGCAAAAGGTGCAAGGTCTGACATAATTATGGCATCGGTGGAGGCAGTGATTGAGGGTATAAACAGACTTCTTTCGAGGCTTGATAAATCATAAAACCACATAGTAAATCCTCAAAACACAACCTTTCTGACAGCTTCTATCGTAGCATCCACCTCTATGGGTGATGGAGCATTCTTCAACACGGTCTCAGGATCTTTGAGCAAGTGTCCCGTTGTTATGCATACCACCCTTTCCCCTCTTTCGATGACTCCTAACTCCCTCAGCTTTTTGAGACCTGCGACCGATGCCGCACTTGCCGGCTCAACACCGATCCCCTCTGCCATCGCAAGTTCTCTCTGAGCTTTTAAGATCTCTGCATCGCTCACCCTCTCGGCAAATCCTTTACTTTCCCTTATGGCATTCAACGCCTTCTTCGCATTCACCGGATTTCCAATCCTTATTGCTGTGGCAACTGTTTCGGGTTCTTTCACAGGCAATATATCTTCATCACCTCTTTCAAATGCATCCACCACAGGACACGCTCCTTCTGACTGGATGCCAGTCATCATAGGCACATTATCGATTATGCCGAGTTTTTTAAGTTCGACAAATCCCTTGTAAATTGCACTGATGTTTCCGGCGTTGCCGACAGGTAGCACTATCCTATCTGGGGATTCCCATCCCATCTCATCAGCAATCTCGTACGCAATCGTTTTCTGTCCCTCGAGTCTGTATGGATTAATGGAGTTCAGCAGATAAAATCCTTCACTCGTACATAACTCTCTAACAAGGGCAAGAGTGTCATCGAAGTTCCCTCTGACAGAAAGAACTCTTGCTCCATGCATGAGGGCTTGTGCAACCTTTCCAAGAGCAACCTTCTCGTGTGGGAGCAGTACCACAGCTGGAATACCTGCTTTTGCACCATAAATCGAGAGCGAAGCAGCTGTATTGCCCGTCGATGCACATGCAACCACTTTCATACCGAGTTCGATGGCTTTTGTGACTCCTACAGTCATTCCTCTATCCTTAAACGAGCCAGTAGGATTCATTCCTTCATGCTTCACATACAACTCCACTCCAAGTTCCTGCCCAATTTTTTCACACTCGTAGAGAGGTGTCCCTCCCTCTTTGAGAGAGACAGGCGTTATTTCAACGGGCAGTAGTGAGGAATACTTCCACACACTCAAAGGCTCACCAGAACTGACAAAGGAGGTGTCAACCATATCAAGTTCATACACAATCTCCAGCAACCCCCCACACTCACACGTATACGCAATCTCTCTCGGGTCATATTCCCTTCCACACTCTATACAACGCTGAACGTACATCTTGAACACCTCTGCACTACCATTTAAAAAACCTTACTCGCTATCCTTGCCCCCTCCACAGAAGTGTAGCATGTGAAAACCTCACCAAACTCGTGCAAACAATCCGGAGTCCCAAGAGCGACGACACATTCACCAAGCATAGCCATAAAAACATTTCCCCCCTCTGACTCAACTGCCTCAAACGCATCTATAACCCACGGGGTCGCCAGCTCTGTTTTCATAGAAAACTCCTTCGACACGCAGAAAAAATTTTCAAGTGATGGAGACTTCATGAACTCTTTCAAGCAATCCTTTCCAATCTTCCCTATTTTATGCAATTCGGAGCTTGTGAGCACATCAGAAGTGAATATGGGGTCTTTCACAACATATGACACGATTCTCCTCTCCATGGGAACAGAATCCGCAACCGCCCTCGTCGGTGAGCCAGGTTTGATTCTGACAACAAGCCCCCCTAAACACTGCGCAACAACATCGCCAAGACCTGTTCTGCATGAGACCTCTGCAATATGTGCGACATCACCAATCTCTTTCAAACACTTTGGGATCCCAAGAACACAATGTACCCCAAGAGATGTTGAGAGAGCACATGCTCCACTTACACCAAGACCGTATCCTACAGGTGCATCAGACCTCAAATTCACAACAACATCCTCTGCCCCCAACATATCTAGAACACTGTCAACAACATCGCATTCAAACTGCTCTCCCTAACACAGAGTTTTTCTATCACCCACACTTATTTCAGCATTCACTCCATGTGATAAAGTTATACCACAACCTATCGAACCTGTTTCAAGCACAGAGTCTGTTATGATTGGTGAGAAGAAACCACTTATATGGCAGGGTGAAAAGACTTCTACCCTCTTACTCTCCAATCCACCTTCCGCTTCCCTTCTCCGCAACTATCCCTCCCTCTTCCCGCTCGTCATATATTATCTCACCTCTCCTTATAACCAAGCTTGGAAAAATTGCATCAAAACCATCAAATGGACTCCAACCTGCCTTTGAATGGAGTTTTTCGCCTTCAACCTTCCCAACACACTTCATATCGTACACACCAAAATCAGCATCATATCCCCCTTCTATCTTACCCTTGCCAAGTATTCCGAAGATGTCAGCAACCCTTTCCGACGAGGCATTCACAACTCTCTCCAGAGGTATCATATTCCTCTTCACACATGCCAGCATCAAAGGGAACATCGTCTCAACCCCAGGAACACCGGGGGGCGAATCAAAAACATTATCTTTTTCAATTCTTCGATGGGGGGCGTGGTCTGACACTATGATATCAATGATGCCTCTCCTTAAATACTCCCATAACTTCTGAACATGAGTGTAAGGTCGGAGAGGGGGGTTCATCTTGCCCATTCCCCCCAGCCTCAGCATGTCATCTTCGGAAAGTAGAAGGTGATGGGGGGTAACTTCACAGCTTACTTTCATTCCTACGTACTTCGCATTTCTAACCATACCGGCACCGTCCTCTGTACTGATATGGCATATGTGAAGTTTAACATCGAGGTCCTTCACCATATTAACGACCTTAACAACCGCCTCTACTTCTGCCTCGGGTGGACGCATAAGACAGTGATACATCGGATTCGTGGGGTCAAAACGAGATTCTGCTTTCAGTATTATTTCCCCATCCTCTGCGTGAATGCATGCAGGCAATGACAATTCTGATATCTTTTCAAGAGCTTTTCTTAATATGGTATTATCAAGAGGTTCTGCGTTGGTGGATGGTGCCATGAATATCTCGCCAAATGCAGTAATGCCACACTCCTTCAATCTTTCAAGCATTTCCAAGTTTGACGTGACTCCACCATTGATACCGAAATCAACTATGGAGAGTTTATTTGCCCTTCTCAGCTTTTTTCTGAATGCCTTTGGGTCGATGGTTGGAGGGTTCGTATTTGGGTGGTCTACTACACACGTAACCCCCCCTCCAGCAGCAGCACATGAACCAGTATACCAGTTCTCCTTGCTTGTAAAACCTGGGTCTCTGAAATGAACATGTGCATCAATCACACCAGGCAACACAATCCTTCCACCCACATCTACAACAACATCAGCTTGCTCAGGAGGGGCTATCTTTGATAATTTGTATATCTTCCCATCCCTAACCGATATCTCAAGCTCCTTTAACTCACCATCATGGAATACCTTTGCATTCTTCACAACTATGTCAAGCATCACTATAACTATATGGCAATGAAAATATAGTTAATCGTTCATATATCAGGTGGATGAGGTTCGTAACCATCCTCGCTGTGGTATGCATCTTGGTATGTATATCAGTTACGTCACTCCCTGCACTTGCATCCTCCACCGAAGTGGTTGTCGAGTGGGGTGAAGTAGAAAAGGTGGGAAATGTCAGCTTCGAAATTGTGAGCTATGGGTACGAGGAATATGCATGGGCAGAGTTGAAAGTACTTTATCAAAATGAGAGTGTCATGGACACACTACTTACCGGAAACGAGTCCATCCCATACTTTGTCTACAGTACAGAGTTTGAAAAGACCTTCTACCTCGAACCAATTAACTACACATCAGAGACCCTAAACCTCTCGATGGAAGATGTTGAAATGATATTCAGTGGAAACCCGCCCATTCCCAAGCTCGAATTTCTCTTGAGTGTGAACGAGACATTCAAAGCCGTAGAGGAGGAGAAAATCAGAATAAACAAAACAACAGTTGAATGTGCATATATAAAGGAGAGGTTCCCCATCAAGATATCTATAGAGAACGAATATGACGATTATGTCAGCATTAAGATGAGAGATAGCTTGCCAGATAACATAGTAACCGACCCGTACAACAAACTCACATGGACATTTGAGGTTGCACCAATGAGCTCCAAAATTATAACATACACAGTTCAGGCATTGAAGCCGGGAGAATATATTCTTCCCAACCCCGTGGTAAATCGTTCCGATGTTTCGTTTGGCTCGAATAACACATCTCTCCTTGTAATTGGTCCTTGGGTTGATGTTGAGAAGAAGGTGAATGTGAATGGAAATTTCGTAGAAGTAAATCTGACTATAAAGAATACCGGAAACGAGAGTGTACGGGTGTATGTGGCTGATTTCGTACCCAAAAATGCCGAAATATTGTCTGGAAAACTAAATTTCACAACAACACTCGATGTAAACCAGAGTTATTCAAACGTATATACACTGAAGGTAAATGGAGGTGCAACTCTCCCAAGGGCAAAAGTTCTGTTTGTCAGTGGAAGACAGGTTGATAAGTACTTCACAGAAGACATCATGCTTCCAGACTGTTTCAAAGGGATTTTTGATTCGAGATACGCACATGGTGTGAGAGAGTCAAATCAAATTCAATTGAGCGTACCAAAGGAAGAGGTGAAAGAAAGTGAGGTGATAGCAACACCGAAAACAGAGACTCAACCACCCCCAGAAACACAAAATAAGGAAGAGAGTAAGGCAAAATTACCATTCGTCGGTGTTGAACTACTCGTGCTGATTTTCTATCTGTTCAGGCAACGTTTATAAGTAGTGGAGTGTAGAATTCAAACCATGGACATAAAGGAGTATATCTTCTCAATCGTGATGGTGCTATCGGCATTTGTGCTGACACACACTTGGATAACGAGGTTTGGACCTTCGAATGCGTTGATTGTTGCATCTGCGATGGTGATGATGGGAGCACTTGCGGCCATGCTCATCAGCATAGACATGAGACTGAAAAAGGTTGAAGAGGCACTGAGAGAAGAAGAGTCCTCACTCAAGTTCATGATGAATGCGGTGGAGAGTAGCCTCTCTGCACAGCTTGCAAGTGTTATAAAAATGGTCGATGATGCACTTGATGAGTTCACAAAAAGGATATACAAATGAGGAAGGAACATGAATGTAAAACTTATCTCCTACTTCCTCGTGTTTATAATGGTGGGCTCGGCGATTGTGTATATAGGTGCAAGTACCCAAGAACAGACCCAACCAACACCACAACCTACCAAGGAATATGAAGGATACTTCAACGTTCAGGGAAAGATTGTGTACAAGCCATTTGATAGCATCGAAGACGCCTTGAATATTACGCCCCCAGGGATATTGTATGCAACGTTCATAAACTGCGACAAAGCAAAGAACTCGGTGCTTGAAAACTTTTCTCTGCATCTCACATCCCCTCTCTACACATATTATCTCTCAAATGTGAAGAGGACGTTCAACGCATATTATCAGTCGGGAGATAACATTAAAATGGACTACATAAGACCAAAGGGCATCCATTTCAGCTGGACGGGGATGAGTACGTACAGAGACTATGTTGTTTTCAACCGCACAAACCCCAAGGGGTATACTGTTGTGGGAGACCCCATAATATTCTCGCAGAACTACAGTTTGTTATGCAAGGCGATTGACCTTATCGAGGATTACAACGAGACAAGTGGAATCTCGGAATTCTCCAGACTATTCAAGATTGTGAATGTGCTTGACAATGCATCATATCCAATCGAAGTTGTTGGAAAGTACGGAGACAACGAGGGTATTTACTACCTTGGTGTAAGAGGAGAGGGTGAGAGAGCAGTTAGAAAGGCTTATTATCCAAACCCGACTCCAGAATTGCTCGATAACATTCGGAAATATCGCGATAAGGCAATTGAAAACGGTACCTTTGAGAGTTATCAGGTCAGTATTACAGATGTGGAGGGGACAAAGGTTGCCATCGTAACGATTGTGTCAGAAAATATCGAGAAGGTAGTGCTTGAGCCAGCCATATAAAGGGTGAGTCTTGAAGATGGCAAGCCTTGAGGAGAGAATAAGGGAATTGGAGGAGGAGATCAGAAAGACCCCTTACAATAAAGCAACAGCCCACCATATTGGAAGACTTAAAGCAAGAATTGCAAGACTCAGAGAAGAAGCTGAGAAACGGTCTGTGAAAAGAGGGGGTGGCGGGTATGGTGTCAGGAAAGGAGGAGATGCAACTGTCGTGCTTGTTGGATATCCATCCGTTGGGAAGTCAACACTGCTAAACAAATTAACAGGTGCTAAGAGTGAGGTTGGTTCATACGACTTTACAACACTAAGGGTTGTCCCCGGTATCATGAACCACAAAAAAGCAAGGATACAGATACTCGATATTCCAGGCATAATTGAGGGGGCATCGATGGGGAGGGGGCGTGGGAGGGAGGTGTTATCTGTTGTTAGGTCTGCAGATTTGATAGTGTTGCTCGTTGATGCTTCGAATCCATCTCAGCTCGATATCATAAAACGAGAACTTCACTCCGCAGGTATAAGACTGAACAAAAAGAGGCCAGAAATCTTCATAAGAAAGAAGAAGACAGGAGGAATAAACATCAGCTCAACATCCAAACTTGATTTTGATGAGGACATAATAAAGTCAGTACTTCAAGAATACAAAGTACATAACGCCGATGTGCTGATAAGAGGGAAAGTTGGAATTGATGATGTCGTGGATGCTCTTTCCGAGCGGGTTATCTACAAAAAAGCGATCACGGTCTTCAACAAAATAGACCTCTGCACCCGGGAAGAGCTGAAGAAACTAGATGAGGGGGCAATATTCATTTCAGCAGAGAGTGGCTATGGCATTGATACTCTCAAAGAGAGGATATACCAAGAACTTGACCTGATAAGGGTGTTCATGAGACCTCAAGGGGGGGAGCCAGACTTTGAAGAGCCTCTTGTCCTTAGAAAAGGCTCAACCATCGAAGATGTTTGTATAAGGCTCCATAAGGATTTTGTGAGGAAATTTAGATATGCACAGGTGTGGGGCTCATCTGTGAAATTCGATGGACAGAGAGTTGGACTTGAGCACGAATTGAGTGATAGGGATGTTGTGACGATAGTGATAGAGAAGTAAGTTTTATTTCTCTGTACTGTCATCCTTCTCATATGCGGGGGGAAGCTATCGCTTACGGAGCGGGGACGATTGTAAATGCAATAGCTACTTGGAGGGGGGCTGCATTTGGCATAGAACTCAGGACAAAAGTATCGGTTGAATTAAGAGAGAGCGACGCCATGAAGATTGAAGGATATGCATATGGTGGGCAAGAAACATGTGATTCCTCTTTGATTGTGAGATGTGCTGAGCTTGTTCTTGAAAGATATGGGCTTTGCTGTGAGGGTAAAATACGCTCTGAGAGCGAAATACCCATAGGGAAGGGGCTCAAAAGTTCATCCGCAGCAGCAAACGCTGCAGTACTTGCAACTCTAAGAGCAATAAACGAGGAAGTGGAGCCTCTTGAAGTTGTGAAGCTCGGTGTACAGGGGGCAAAAGACGTTGGAGTGACGATAACCGGTGCATTCGATGATGCTTGTGCATCTCTGCTCGGAGGGGTTGTGATAACTGACAACAAAAACTTGAAACTGATAAAAAGGGATGTTCTTGATTCAGATGTTCTGATATTTGTTCCAGAAGAAGTGTGCTTTACAAAGGATGTGGATGTTGAAGCATGCAGGTTAATGGCTCCTTTTGTGGAAGAAGCTTACAGAATTGCACTTGAAGGTAGATACGAGAGAGCTATGACAATAAACGGACTGATATACTGTACCGCTCTTGGGTATAGAACCGATGTCTTGATGGGGGCGTTGAAGTATGGTGCAAGGGGATGTACGCTCTCTGGTACTGGCCCCTCGTTCATAGCAATCCTCGGAGATGGGGCTAACACAGAAAAAATCTGTGAAAAATGGAAAGAAATTGGAGGGAATTTTATTCATACGAAAATAAACAACAAGGGGGTAATAACTTGAGAAGCTTAGAAGAATTAAGACAGGAAATCGAGGAGATAGATAAAGAGATAATCAAGCTGATAGAACGAAGAACGATGTTAGCGAAAGATATAATAGAGGCAAAAAAGAAGCTGGGTCTTGGTCCAGTTGATAAAGAAAGGCGAGAAGACATACTCGGGAAGGTGAGTGTGATGGCTGTTGAGAAAGGGCTTGACCCTGCACTGATAAAGTAGATATTTGACACCCTCATTCAGATGAACGTTGAGAAGCAGAGGGAGTATCTTGGAGAGGGAAACCTTCCTTGAGAGAGAGTATCCTGAGGGCGAGGTGGGCGGCATTCTCGCCGTTGTCTATGCCAACACATGCAACTGGAACTCCAGGAGGCATCTGAACGATGGAAAGAAGAGCGTCCAACCCTCCAAGTTTTACACTGACTGGAACACCTATCACAGGTTTCTTTGTTTTGGATGCAATAACTCCAGGGAGTGCAGCAGAAAGTCCTGCTATTGCTATAAAAACGTCTGCATCAGACCTCCTAACAAATTCATCGAGTTCGTCAGGATTTCTGTGGGCTGATATAACATGAACCGCATAATCAACCCCTGCAATTTCGAGAACCGATGTGACTTTCTGTGCAATCTTTCTGTCACTTTCAGAACCCATTATCACTACAACCTTTGCCATAAGAAACGACTTTCAAGACGATAATGATAAGTCTAACGGTTGATGAAAGTATGAGATTGTTTGGGTCTTCAGGAATAAGAGGGATTGTGAATGAAGAATTCACACCTGAGCTTGCCCTCAACATAGGACTTGCCATCGGTGATGATTTTAAGGATGTATGTGTGGGAAGAGATACAAGAACATCTGCTCCCATGATAGAAAGTGCCCTTGTTTCAGGACTTACATGTGCTGGCGCAGATGTCACCTTGCTTGGAATAATACCCACACCAACGCTTGCACATTACTGTGAGAATTTCGGATGTGGTGTGATGATAACCGCATCCCATAACCCTCCAGAGTATATAGGGGTGAAGCTGTGGAATTCTGATGGCTCAGCATTCAATTCAAAACAGCAACACAACATAGAGAGAAAGATAGAAGAAATCAAAAAAGTGAAGAGGGCATCGTGGGAAGATGTTGGAATAATTTCGGTTGATGAGGGGGCTATCGATTTTCATGTAGACAAAATTCTGAAGAAATGTAAGGCAGATACCAACTTCAAAGTGGTGTGTGATACTGGATGCGGAGCTGGAGGGGTTGTGTTACCCTATCTCCTCGAAAGAATGGGTTGTAAAGTCATTACGTT
>MTMG01000004.1 GCA_002010075.1 Methanomicrobia archaeon JdFR-19
GTCATCATCACTCTTCATTGTTATTGTTCTCGAGCTGACACTCGATATCTTCATCATTCCATATCTGTCTCCACTCTTCACCTCATCATAGTCCTCAGATATCTGGAACAGACCTTGGAGGAAAACAACATTGGTCTCGGTTCCTCTGAAAACTGCTCCCACTCTTGCAAGTATGACTGGCAAGTCCTCAACACCACCAACATCCTTTCTGTAGATGTATGTATCGCCACTCGAGACGAAGTCTGAGTCTACGACCTCTCCATCCTTCTTCAGCTCAAGCCAGACTCTATTGCCTTCGAGGTCAATCTCTCTTGCAAACAGTTCATAGCCTTCTTCAAGTTGTATAGATGCTCCTGCGTACAACGTTCTCTTTTCATCCGAGTCTATGAGGACCTGATGGAGCTGTCCCTTACTCAGTGTGTTAACATTTCCAGTACCTGCAGGTTGGTCGTTGTAACCTGCAAAGTACTTCTTTGCAAGGAATCCTATCACATAGTACTTGCCCCATGGTGAATATTCATAATTCACGAGGTCTCGGGATGTTGTATATATGACATCTCCTTCGTTGACGACCCTATCGGTGGCATCTATATTCCTGAAGGTTATACTTTCAGAGCCAACACCACCATCGATATCATAGTAGAACCATCCAAAACTCAATGGAGTCCATGTGTATGTTGTAGATGATTGTCCTTCAACCCATATCGTATTACCAGTATAGTATGTTTTTGGTTTCACCTCCCAAAGCCAGGTGTAGGTTGATGAAAGAGAGTCAACCTCTGCTTCAACTGTAACATTATATGTGCCAACATCACCAGTGTAGGATGATGGAGGTGAAAATTGGACTGTGCCATTTGTTGTGGTTGTCTGCACAAGTGTGCCATTTATGAACCAACTAACATCTGATAACTGGTCAACATCAACAGAAAAAACGACAGATTCATCTTCAACCGTTATAACCGGTGAAGAGGGTCTTGGATTTGACAGTACTGGTTGTGTTATTACAGCTATATCCCAACTAACTGAGTCTGAACCATTTGCATTAGACACAGTAGCTGTCAGAGTATAATCGCCTACCGAACTTGCATTGAATGTGTATGTATCCCACACATCTACAGACACTGAACGGGTTAAACTATCAATAATACTGCCGTTTAGTCTGAGGACCCAACTAACATTCACATCTTGGTCTGCTTTTATCTTAAAGTCCTCGCTTTGAGATAACTGTAAGGTGATTGAGGTTGAGGTGGGGTCATATGTGAGGGTGGGTGAAGCAGGAACAACACTCCACGTCCAAGTATAAGAATCTGTGCCGTTGTTTGTTACCATAACGGTTACATTATATGTTCCGGGACTCGATGTATAAGTAGATGAAGGGGAATAACTCAGCGTGGTGTTTGTGAGATTCGAACTCGTACTGACTGATGTACCATCAATATACCAAGTCGCATTTGCACTCTCGTTTGCACCAACGCTTAAGTCAATCTGAAATGTTATTGACTCGCCAGCATTTGTTTGAGGATTTGAACTCGGAACTGGATTACTTAGAGTGGGGATTCCGCCTGCAACCCCCATACATAGGACGAGCAACAATACAAACAAATATCTTTTCATGAGAGCACCTCGCTCAATTTATCCTTCTCAATACCTCTTTTTATCTCTATCGCTATTCTCCTCCCTGTTGAGAGTTTTTCGCTTATGAGGTCTGAATAGGGAGAACCAGATATGAACGGATTCGTTCCAGCTACTATTCTCGCTGAAACTTCAAAAACCTTGAATTCAAGATTGTCTGTGCATATCGTCTCAAGCGAGAAAGGCCCTATCATGCCACCAAACAATTCAAAAGACTTCTCTACCACTGCTTCACCTATCTCAAATACCTTTGGCAAGAGAGATTCCCTTATGACAACGGGAATGTTGCCAGTCACCACATATGTGATGGGGACACCCAAAGATTCTATTTCAGATGGTGTGCCAAGTTTGTATATCTCATCTACGTTGCTTTCTATTCTCCGATCTATGCTAAGCAATTCAAGTGTGCCTTTGCTGAGTTTATATCCTTCCTCTGTGATAGGAGAGTAAAAGTAATGAAGATAGAACCTCGTTCCCAATACGAACTCCTGGATTGTATAGTCTTCTGTATCAAGTCTCGATAACTTCTCTCTTAACTCCTTTGCATCCTTTGCAACAAAAAATCCTCTTCCTCCCTTAGCCCCCCAAAGCTTTACTATGACTGGCCTATCAACCTCTTCTACACTATCATAATGCCTGGGTGTGGAGACGCCAGCCTCTTCAAGCCATTTTCTTTCCTATCTCCTATCTGCTTCCCACTCGAGTACATGTCTGTTTCCGAATGTAGGAACTTTTATGGACAGAAAGTTCTGGGCTCCAACATACTCCACCATAGAGCCATGTGGTATGATTATGGCATTTTCAGATAACAGGAAGTCTTCCAAATCCATTAACTCCATATAAGAATCCACTTCCACTATTCTATCTGGCTTTCCAAGTGGGAAGGCATCATAAAACTTAGATCTTCCTTTCAAACAAATTCCCATCGTTTTAAGTCCTTCTTTTCTTGCTCCATTGAATATCTGTAAACTCGAGTGGGAGCATAATGTGCATACCGTTATCTTATTAACATCATAGCTCTCGAGTATTTTCTCAAGCTCAGACTTTGTTAACATATTCATCTCACCGCAACCGTACCAACAAACGTACCAACCTTTTCCCCATTTATGATTCTTGCAAGGTTTTCTGGTTTTCTTCCATCTGCAATAACCATACTTATACTTGACCTCTCTGCAATCTTCACACCAACAGGATCAAAAGGACCTTTTGACCCGGCTTTGAGCTCTGTTTCAGTTACTATATCTAAAAGCTCTTTATACGTGAGACTGTCAAACTTTCTCGCATCAGGGTACATTTCAGGGTCTTTCTCATATACACCATCGGTCGATGTAAGGGAAACCAAAAGGTCAGCCTTTACGTAATCCGCAAGAATTGCTGAGACTGCATCTGTTGTATATCCCGGGGAGACTCCACCCATCACAACTACCTTCCCTGTCAGCGAAGCCAGTCTTGCACCCTCGTAGTCTTCTGGTGGAACAGGATATGCACAATCACCAAGAGCAGATATCAACAAACGGGCATGGATTCTTGTGATTTCTATTCCAATCCTATCACACACTCCTTCACTTGCGCCCAGACTTCGAGCCATCTGAATGTATTCTCTTGCAGTCTTGCCACCGCCCACCACCACAAACAACTCATGCTCATCTTTCAGCATTTCAATTACTTCAGCATATTTTTTAAAAATCTCCCACGAGCTAAACACAGAGCCTCCAATTGAGACCACGACAAGCATAAAAGGAAAAGAGTTATACTATTATTTATGTTTTGGGAGTAAAACATGGAAGACTGAACCTTTGCCAACTGTACTCTCGGCATATATTCTACCACTATGGGCTTCAACTATTTTCTTTGCGATGTAAAGACCGAGACCCATCCCTTCTCCATAAAACTTTTCAAAAATCTTATCGACATCTTGAATGCCTCTTCCAGTGTCCCACACTTTTACGTGTATGTGTTCATCTTCTTCTACAGCTTCAATCCCGACCGTTCCTTTATCTGTGTACTTTATCGCATTACCTATTAAATTGACAAACAACCTCAACAATCTCTCTTCATCTCCTTCCACCACAAGTGGAGAGGGTATGATGGTTTTAACATTGAGTCCTTTCTCAAAAGCAGCTCCCTGCAACATATTCACTGCATTATGTAAGACCGATGACAAATCAATCCTATCGACTTTCAGTCTCTCGGATTCTAGTTTCACTGCATCTCTCAAATCATTCACGAAGATAGAGAGAGTATCTATTATCTCCTCCATATTTTCAATCCTGCTCTTTACTTCATCATCCAATTCTTTACTCTTTATGAGTTCAAGGTTTCCTTTCAATGCTATTATTGGGTTTTTCAAATCATGAACAGCCATGTTCATAAATTCCGTTCTTATATTTGAGATTTCTTTGAGTTTTTTGTACATTTCTTCGAGTTCCCATCTCTTTCTCGCATGTTCTTCAAGTAATCCGAGTTTTTCTGTTAAATCAAGACCCACCAGATAGAATTTATCACCTGTTTTCATTCCGCCAACGTGCAAAACTCTTTCTTTGCCATTGGCTGAGATTATCGAAATGTCTGTTCTCCTTGGATTTCTGATAAATGCTCTGAACTTCTTCTTATCTTTTTCACTGACAAACTCATCAAATAATCTACCTTTTCCATCATAACCTGTTAATTTTCTTGCTTCAGAGTTCATAAACTCTATTCTTCCCATTTCGTCAATCACAACAACAAAAACATTTGCCGTTTCTATTGCTCTTCTGATGTCCTCTGTCTCTTTGTCTATCTTATCCTGAACATCCATGAGTTCTGTGACATCTGTTAAAATTACTTCAACCGCACACGGAACTCCTGAAGAGCTTCTCACAACTCTCCTGCTTTCCCTAACCCACCTCACAGAGCCATCCTTTTTTATGAGTCTATATGTCCCGTTGTCTACTGTCCCTCTATCCTCTGGATGTATCAGTTTTTCAAGGAGTTTTGGGTCTCTCATATGGTCCTCCAAAGAAAAGCCTGTGAGGGTTTCGATAGATGGGCTTATATAGTCGTATTGGGCTGTTAAAAGATTCATCCTATATATAACACTTCCAGCTCTGGTAGAAATATCAACCAGCCTGTTATCGAACTCCTCCATCTCTCTTTCTAAAAGTATTAAATCAGTTATATCACGCATCACCCCAACTGTCTCAACCAATTCTTTGCCTCTCCACACTCCTTCTTCTCTTACTTCCACCCACCTTGGCTCATCTCCCCTCAGCATCAAAGTTGTGGTTGCAACACCTTCTTCCTCGAGCATTTTTATTCTGTTTTCAAGTTGCACCCTATTCTCTGGGCTGTCTCTCAAAATATCTGTTATGTGCATTCCTTCCTTCACATCAACTCCTTCTATCTGCCCACCAACGTGTGTAAAGTATCCCTCGGAGTCCAATATGAAGTGTATGGCCTCAACAGACTCTAACTTACTTTTGCCATCACTAACAACCCACACCTTCCCATCAAACTTACTAGTTATGTGTGTGGTTGAAGCATCTATAATCAAGACTTGGTGAGAGGGTATTTCTTCAACATCTTTGACATCTCTGATGTCTGCTCCCAACTCTACAGCCCTATTTTTTAACTCATCACGATTCGATATCACCACTGGTTTTTTCCCTTTCTTTAATTCATGTTCGATTAATTCTTCAATGAGACTGGAAACATCCTCTGCAATGCATACAATCACACTCATCTCATAATCATTATCAACTTCCAACTATAAAAATCACCCTCTATCAAGAAGGAGGTTGAGGATCTTATCCGAGGGGTCTATGCCAACACTGTATAACCCTCTAACCGAAGGCGTTGCATTCACCTCTAACACATATATTCCCTCTGAGTCATAGATGATATCAATACCGCCAAACTCAATCCCAACAGCTTCTCTTGCCTTCAATGAGATGTCCACCAACTCATCATCAACACCAAAAGGATGGGGTGAGGCCCCCTGTGAAAGATTCGATATCCAGTTATTTGATGGTATTCTCCGTACCGCGCCCAAAACTTCTTTACCCACAACAAATACTCTCACATCACCTTTTCCACTCCCGACAAACTTCTGAAGATACAAAACTCCTCTCTGTTTCAATATGCTTTCAAGCAAGTTCCTGTCAACGGGAGGTCGAAATCTAAGGATGCCTTTTCCTTTATATCCATAGATGGGTTTGACAACAGCATCACCACATTCCTCTATGAATTCTATTGCCTCATTTGTATCTTGCGTTAGAAGGGTTTCGGGCACTGGCACCCCATGAGACAGAAGAAGAGAGGTGGTGAGGTACTTGTTTGCACATACAAGTATGGAGTCGAGGGGGTTGATTACTGGGATATCACTCGACATTTCCTTTAATCTCTCAAATCTGAAAGAAACACCCTCTGTACCTAGCTCAACACCCCCAACATCTCTTATAATAGCCATGTCTATTGGGTAAGTCGGGGAAGATTTTTTTTCTCGACCGATGTGAGCTGAAAACTCAAGAGGATTTATGTAGACGGAGGTGTGACCCTTCCGCCTAATAGACTTTGAGAGCAATTCCACTGTTGTATCAACATTTGGACTCACGATTCCTATTCTCTTCATGCAACCACCTCTATACACACGTGGGGAGGTCTACCACTTTTTCCACAGCATCCACGATGATACCATCTGCAGTTGCAACTATCCCTTTTTTTACATTCTTCAGCTCAGAATCCACACAATCTGACAGCTTTACTTCTCCTTTCATCCCTCTTGACTTTAGCCCCCTTCTTATATACCCTGCAAGCTCTCCACTCTTGGATATCTTCTCATCCAAAATAAAATACGTATACTCTGGCTTAACATAACCAATAAAGTCCAGTATCAGATTAACAGATTTTTTCGATGATTCTGTGAGTTTATAACTTCTGAAAACCCCTTTTATATCTCTAAGAAATCCATCATCACATAAAAAAAGATGTTCTCCTGTTATAAGGTGTTCAACGGTTATTATCACATTATAACCATCTATCCACAAGATCTCCCCACCAACTTCATCACATCCTACTGTTTTACGCCTCCTCGCTTCCACAGTAGACGTTGAATGGACAACCCTCGAAAGTATGTATCTCTACTGATTATGAAGGCGATGATGGTCAGACACGAATTTCACAGCATATCTCTTAGGATACCCCCTATCAAGCAAGAATCTCAATTCTTCTATGGGCTTTCTTAATTCTGGAGGGACGTTCTCACACTACATAAATCATCATAAGTAAAAGTTATAAATAATGATAATAGATAGTTTTGTTGGATTTGTATACTTGCGAGCTTGAGAAATATGGACGAAGACGAGCGACATAATAAAGCTCTGAAGAAGGTTAGGATGGTTGCTGATTATCAGTTTGGGAGAGGTTCAGGGAGAGTTCTCTTTCCACATAATGTGGATTTTACATTTTCTTCCACTGGAAGGGTCAGGCAGATAAAATTGTCTGGAGAACATGTAGCTACACTGAGGGCAAAGGATGGACTCTTGGTACTTGGTATGCGGGGCGGGGAGATGTTGAAATCATTTCACAGACCAATGAGACATAGAGTCGTGTTATCAGAAGAGGCAGTGCCCTTTGTAAGAGAGGGTAGGAGTGCGTTTGCGAAGTTTGTTGTTTCTTGTGATAAAGAAATAAGAGGCAGAGATGAGGTGCTGGTTGTTGATGAGAGTGATGAACTTTTGGCGGTTGGTGAGGCGATGTTGTGTGCGAGAGAGATGATGGAAGCTATGAAAGGTGTCGCTGTAAAAATAAGGCATGGTGGAGGATTATATGAAGATTGAAGTATATTGTCCAACATGCAATGAAACAAAAATACACAAAGTGCTAAAAACGAACAAAATGTGGGTCGTTAGGTGTATTGAATGTTCCACCACCCACAAGGTAGAAAATCCATTGCAAGGAGCAGAGGAGAACGTGGATGTGAGGGTGGTTGTCAGTAAGGGTGAGAACTCATATGTGACCCACGTACCTCTCGGAAAGGAAGAGATTTTGCTTGTGGGAGAAGAATTCGTTGTGGACGATTCCGATGAGGTAAGTCTCGTTGAGATAACGTCGCTCGAGGGTGAACATGGAAGAATGAAATAGGCGAAAGTGTATGAGATCGAGACGATATGGGCAAGAGCAATAGACAGAGTGTCTCTGAAGGTCTCGATTAACAAAGGAAAAATAACTGAGCCATATTCATTCGATGTTAGCGGGGAGGAGACCTTCTCTGTTGGTGGAGTCTACTCTTTTGGTCCAACGTCATTCAGGATTAAAAAAATAAAGTTGAGAGACGGAAGATTTTTGAGTAGAGAAGGAGAGAGTGTAAAGGCGTATCGGATTAAGAGAGTTTTTGCGAGTTCTGTCGGCTGGTAAACGTGGATGTGATGAGATGGACAAGGAAGATATGATTAGGTTGCTTGAGAGGA
This sequence comes from Methanomicrobia archaeon JdFR-19, assembly GCA_002010075.1. Lineage (GTDB taxonomy): Archaea > Halobacteriota > Methanosarcinia > DSM-18856 > Methermicoccaceae > JdFR-19. Next base: position 8,079 of record MTMG01000004.1, read on the forward strand.
GGGGAATATCCAAACGTGTCCTTGAAGCAATGAAAAAAGTACCGAGACATTTGTTTGTACCGCCTGATGTTAGGAAGTTTGCATACGAAGATCGCCCTCTGCCGATTGGAGAAGGGCAGACTATTTCAGCCCCTCACATGGTTGCAATGATGTGTGAGTATCTCGACCTACAAAAAGGGCATAAGGTGCTGGAAATTGGAGGTGGATGCGGGTATCATGCTGCAGTTATGGCTGAGCTCGTTGGTAAGGAAGGTAAAGTGATAACAGTTGAGAGAATTGAAAGTCTTGCAGATAGAGCAAAACAAAACCTCAAATTGACTGGCTATGATGATGTGGTTGAAGTGGTGGTAGGAGATGGGACACTTGGATATCCGCCAGAGGCACCATATGACAGAATTAGTGTGGCGTGTGCAGCACCTTCTGTACCGCCTCCGCTAAAGGAACAGTTAAAGATAAAAGGAAAGATGGTAATACCTGTTGGAAGTCATTCTCAGATACTGTATCTTGTAAAGAAAAAGGGAGAGGATGGGTTTGATATGGAAAAACTGTGTGAAGTGGTATTTGTACCACTCATAGGAAAACACGGATTTCATATGTGATTTCATATGTGAGGTGAGGCTATGACAACAGCGATCTGTCTGTTATCGCTTCTCTATGGCTATGATAGAGAATTTGTTTCTGGAGAGATGTTGAGTAGACATCTGGGTATTTCTAGGGCAACCGTAAGCAAGTATGTTAAAATTCTGAAAGAATAGGGATACTCGATAGAGTCGTCCCCAAAACTCGGGTATAGGTTGAAAGATCATTCGAACATCCTCACGAAAAAGAACGTTTTAAAGGGTCTGAGTACAACATTTATCGGGAAGAAGGTTTTCCATTTCTTTGATGTGACGTCGACAAATTGGATTGCAAAACAACTGGCGTCTCAATTCAGGGATGTTCATGGGGCAATTGTAGTATCTGAAACTCAAAGTGGAGGGAAAGGAAGGTACAATAGACCATGGATGTCATTCATGGGGGGGCTCTGGTTTTCCATCATTCTGAGGCCATCTATGTCCCCTTCAGATTCTCCCCATCTAACACATGCTGCTGGAATTGCAGTGACAAAATGTATTAGAACATATGGACTTGATGCAAGAATAAAATGGCCAAACGACGTGCTAATTCATGGTAAAAAAGTATGTGGAATTCTCACAGAAATCAGTACAACACTTGACATGCTCGATTATGCTGTGGTCGGGATAGGTGTTAATGTGAATATTGACACCTCTAGCTTTCCAGAAGACATACGAGAGAATGCCACTGCCATGAGACATGAACTTGGTAAGCCAATTGATAGAGTAAAACTTCTCCAAGAAATTCTGGTTGAGTTTGAAGAAACATACAAGAAATTAGAAAAAGGATACAACATACTGGATGAGTGGAAGAGTTTGTCTGACACAATTGGACGTGAGGTTGTTGTAAAAACTGTTCATAAGACAATAGAGGGTGTTGCAACTGGTATTGACTCAAAGGGGGCTTTAGTAGTAAAAACTGACAAAGGCATGGAGAGAATCTTGTCAGGAGAGTGCATATATGCAAGACACTATGCAAGACGTTCATGACCTAAGATGTCTTGCTATTATCGGGGCAACACTAACTTTGTACTGGGAATTCTCTATCGTATCGGTGAATACTATCTCCTCAGCTCCAGCTCGATAAAGTCTTAGTATTGCATTCCTAACAAAGACCGGATGAATGCATGAGACATATATGCTCCTCGCTCCCCCTTCTCTCAGTTTCTGAATAGCTTCAACCATCGTTCCGCCCGTTGAGATTATGTCATCTATCAGAACCACATCCCTCCCTTTTACATCCATATCTCCGCTTGTAATCACCTCCTCGGGGCTTATCCTCTTCTTTCTGAAATAAGAATAATCAGTATGGAGAATAGCTGCAGCTTCTTCAGCAAGAGAGATTGCTCCTTCGTCTGGTGCCACAAAAAGAGGGTCAGATAAATCCATTCTGGAAAAATATTCCCCCAGAAGTCTCGATGCATCTAAATTCGTCACATCGCACATAAAGTAATCCATCACAAGCTCGCTATGAACATTTATGAGTATCACTTCGTCAGCTTCTATAGACCTTGCAATCGCCCTTGAAGATATTGGCTCACCAGCCTTAAATTGTCTGTCCTGTCTTGCATATCCCATATATGGTATCACTACGATGATGCGATGAGCATTCTCACACGCATCTATCAGCTGAAGTAAAGATATGAACTCATGGTCAAACCTCGTACTCTGTACTATTGCCACATCTCTATTCTCAACCTCTCCACACACCCTAAGATAACCCTCGCCATCTGGAAATCTCGAATACTCCATATCAATTACCTCAAAATTTCCCTCTCTCCCGACTCTACAAGAGAGAGACTGGGAAGATGGACCGGGTACAACAATCATTTACCAAACCTCCTGAGAAACATAAAGATACAAAGAGAGAGAACTACCACCACCACTGAAACGAATGGTAAGGTTGGTGGGGATGCTGGTGATGGTGGTATTTGTGATTGCTCCTCGGGTTGACTCACTATCTCCTGTTCCTTAGGTTCTTGCGGGGACATTCCTGCAAAGAAACTAACTTCTTTTGAACACACGCTATTGTCTATTTGAACTACAACTCTGATAGTGTGTCTTCCCGGAGATAAGTCGGGTATATATGCAGTGTACACATTTGCCTGTGCCATCTCACGAGAGTCTATGAGTACATCATCAAGATACACTTTGAGCATTTTGAACATTTCAGACGAGGGGGGAGTTATGTATACAATATTTCTCTCAGAGTCCACTTCTAACGAGAGTGTACAATTTTCATAAATCCTCACTGTTGGCTCTCTCAACTGCTTGATTGATATGAGGGCTATTTTTTTGCCATCCTCTTCTGTCACATCCTCCACAACCCCAAATACCACACCATCCAACTCATCTCCTTCCTCACTTTCCTCAGCATATCCAAAAAAGCCACCCACGGGAACTTCCTCTGCATAAACTCTGTATCCTCCAACATGCAACTCGACTTCCACATCCCCGTTCCTAATCTCAACAAACCTTATTTCCATGTCCCCCCTCAACTTCTGCGCCTCTCCTTCTCCGAGAGCAAACGAACCTGTATAGAGATAACTCACATCATCTTTCATATCATCGAGATACTGTGTTATCGTTAGTTTTCTATACTTACTACCTTCAACCTTCAAAATAATCTTCCCATCTCTTTTGTAGATCAAGGGATGACCAGGATACACCGCATCACTTGTAATCAACTCATCTCCATCATACAGATTGACAATGGCTCCATCCTCCAATGCTGACAGCTCACCAACAAAGAGACTGTAATCCTGTAAGAGATTGATATGCTGGTTAGGAGATATTTCAATTGAGCTGTGCCATATTATATCGTCATTTGTTAATGCCGACCCAGTTAGAATACCCAGACCCAGAAGTAGAATAACAAAGAAGCCCCGCATTAAAGCACCCATACATAAATACCTCTATCACTAAAAATCTTTTTCGTAATATTTGATGTAGATATCGTTATATATGCACCAACTCATCTCATTCCGATGAAATACGCTGTGCTGATAGGGGATGGAATGGGGGACTATCCCATACCTGAACTGGGTGGTACTCCTCTGGAAATCGCATACACCCCCAACATGGATGAGATTGCAAGAAAGAGTGTGTGTGGAGTTGCTCAAACGATACCCAATGGAATGCCGAAGGGAAGTGATGTTGCAAACATGTCCATTTTTGGATATGACCCCAAGGAATACTATACAGGCAGGGGCCCAATTGAGGCAGCGGGTCTTGGAGTACCTGTGAAAAGAGGGGATGTCGCATTCAGATGTAATCTTATCACCGTCGAGGGGGGGATAATCACAGATTACAGTGCAGGACACATCAACACACACGATGCTGAGCCCCTCATAAAAGCCTTGGATTAGAGTATCCCATACGTAAAATTCTATGTCGGAGTGAGTTATAGACATATCATGGTAGCTAACTTTGGAGAGAGTGCAACCTGTTTTCCTCCACATGATGTTATCGGAGAGAGGATTGAAGATAAACTCCCAACCGGAAAAGATGCTGATAGATTAATCGAGATAATAAACAAATCATCAGAGATAATAGAAAGAGCAAAGAGAGAGTACAATATACCCACAAATGCTACTCATGCATGGCCTTGGGGTTCTGGAAAAGCCATAGAACTCCAACCTTATCCAGAGAGATATGGGCTTTATGGATGCGTTATCTCTGCTGTAAGCCTTATAAAAGGGTTGGGTAGACTTGCAGGACTTGAGACCCCAAAGGTAGAGGGGGCAACTGGATTCTTGGACACAAATTATAAAGGAAAAGCAGAATCGGCATTGGAATGCCTTGAGAGAGAGGATATTGCAATAGTGCATGTTGAGGCACCTGATGAAGCTTCACACCTTGGGGATCTGGAGGCAAAGATAAAGGCAATAGAAAACTTCGACAAGTTTGTTGTTGGTACTGTGCTCAATGGTATTTCTGCATTTGATGATGTTGCAATGGTTGTTATCACAGACCACTACACCCCAGTGAGTCTGAAGATACACACAAGCGAGCCCGTCCCTTTCGCCATAATGAAGGATGATAAAGATGACGTTAAGGAGTTCTGTGAAAAGGAATGTGCTAAAGGAAAGCTTGGTAAAATCAATGCATGGAATATAATGCCATACTTAATGAGAAAGAGCTGAGAAACCAGTGCTTGAAAAAGCTCAAAAGTTTAATAAAACATTAAAATGATGTGCTGATGATGATATCCTCAAGGTTGAGTGCACTTCCAAAATATCTCTTTGCATCAATAGACGAGGCTGTTTCAGAGCTGAGAGAAAAAGGAGTAGATGTGATAGATTTTGGAGTGGGAGACCCAGACCTGCCAACTCCACCACATATAGTTGAGGAGATGATAAAAGCTGTTCAGAATCCTGCATACCACCACTATCCCTCCTATGTTGGCATGCCATCGTTCAGAGAAGCGGTTGCAAAATGGTACAAAAAAGTGTTTGGTGTACATCTTGACCCAGAAAGAGAGGTTATAGCACTCATAGGCTCGAAGGAAGGGATTGCGCATACTCCTCTCGCATTTCTTGACCCTGGAGACATCAGCATAGTTCCAGACCCTAGTTATCCAGTGTACAAGAACTCCACAATATTGGCAGATGGTGTGCCTTATTCGATTCCTTTGTTTGAAGATAATGAATTTCTTCCAGAAATGGAAAAAATTCCAAGAGACGTGAGAGAGAAAGCTAAACTTTTGTTTTTAAACTATCCAAACAACCCAACAACTGCAGTTGCAGACAAACAGTTCTTGAGAGAAGTTGTTGAATTTGCTTATGAATGGGACATACTCATCTGCTACGACAATCCATATTCAGAAATAGTGTTTGATGGTTATAAAGCACCGAGTATTCTTCAGGTCAGAGGTGCAAAAGAAATTGGGATAGAGTTTCACTCGCTCTCCAAGACATACAACATGACGGGGTGGCGGATAGGTTTCGCAGTAGGATGTGAGAAAACAATAAACGCACTGGGTATGGTTAAAACAAATATTGACTCGGGAGTGTTTGAGGCTGTACAGAGGGCTGGTATAAAAGCTCTGCTTGGTCCTCAAGATTGTGTGAGGGAGAACATACGGGTGTACCGCGAAAGAAGAGAGGAAATGCTTAAACTGGTGGAGACTCTTGGACTCGAAGCACATATTCCTAAGGCAACTTTTTATGTGTGGGCAAAAATAAAGGATGGAACAAGCTCTATTGATTACTGTAAGAGGTTGCTTGAGAAGTATGGAATTGTTGCAACGCCAGGAGTTGGTTTTGGAGAATATGGGGAAGGATATCTCAGGTTTGCATTAACAAGACCGCTATCAAGGATTGAGGAGGCTATCAAAAGAATATCATAATGAACACAAATTTTAATTAATATTAATGTTAAGTTTCAGGCAATGGAATTAACCCCCATTCAGATAGAAATACTCACAGCTTTGATAACTCTACAAAGGATGTCAGGTGCTAATGTTAAAGGAGAGGATATTGCAAAACTGATAAACCGAAATCCTGGAACGATTAGAAATCAGATGCAATCTCTAAAAGCTTTGAGACTGGTTGAGGGTGTGCCTGGTCCAAAAGGAGGATACAGTGCAACAACTCTGGCGTATGATGTACTCTCCATAGGGGAAATCGAGGGTGAGGCTTTTGTACCTGTTAGAAGAAATGGTGAACTAATAAAGGGTCTGAGTGTTCTCGAGTTGGGCTTCACAACTGTGAGACATCCCTTCAAATGTCATGGCATTGCGAGGATGCTGGGGAGTATCAAAGAATTCAAAGACGGGGATATCATTGAGATCGGTCCTACCCCTGTGAATAAGCTCATTATAAAAGGGAGGGTCATTGGGAGGGACGATGTAAGAAACACATTGGTGTATGAGATATCTGAAATGTTGTCTGTTCCAAAGAAGACTGCAGCATCATGTAGGAAGACAAGATTGAGTATAGATGCAAACTCAAGCGTTCGAGAGGCTCTAAAAGTACTCATCAAAAATGATGCTGGCGTGGCAATGGTTATGGAGAATGATGAGATGGTGGGTGTAGTAGACATAAGAATATTGGCAAATGCAATGCTGGAAGGAAGAGAGAACATAAAAGTTAAAACTCTTGCAAACAGGAATTTTGTGAAGGTATCATCAGACGCCCTACTTCATGATGTAATAAGGCAATTTGGATGTCGTGGGAGAAGATGGGTGGTGGTGGAGGGAGAAAAGGGATACGAAGGAATTATAACATACAAAGACGTAGTAGGAGAGCTTTGCTCACAAGGGGCATTAGCAATATGAAGCCCGGTAGTGTAGTGGTCAATCATGCGAGGCTCTGGACCTCGCGACCCAGGTTCGAATCCTGGCCGGGCTACCTTCAACCTCCTCATAATACCCTCCTTCCAATCTTACTTTTCTGAGAATCCTTCTGAAATAGTATCACGAATGTGAAGGTGAGGACATATGTAGAGAAGGCACTGTTGACATGGAATCGGTTAAATCGATTGAAAATAGGCTTTTATTTCCATTCAAAACATTTAAATACTTTTGATGATATAATAAAGGAAAATTTCTATGGAGGAGGGAGTGAGTTGGGGAATCTGAAAGAAGAAATCAAGCAGAAGGCTCTTGAAATGGGTTTCTCTCTCTGTGGTGTTTCTGACATCAAGAAAGTAGAAACCGTTGAGTTCCCACCTGACCGTGGACTCATGCGACCATCAGAGGTTATGCCCGATGCCAAGTCTCTGGTGGTGATGGGTTTTGTGGTGTGGGATGAGGGGTTGAATACCGCGGTAGCCACACCCAGCACGGGTGATTTCACTGGGGGAGAGGCAGAGTACTACAATCTCTACTATGAAGTTACTGAAACACGAGCATGGAGGGTAGCGCACTGGCTCTGGGAAGAAAAAGGCATCAATGCAATGCCTACGCATGCTGTACATCTAAAGGTGGCTGCACAGCTTGCGGGATTGGGTTTCATTGGTCACAATACTCAGGTAATCACTCCAGAATATGGTCCACGAGTGCGATGGATTGGTTTGCTTACCACTGCCGAGCTCGAGCCTGACGAACCATTTACCAGAGATTTGTGTGCTGAACAACCCTTGTGTCAAGAAGAATCACTCTGTGTGAAGGCATGTCCCTACAACGCCATCATACCTGGCCCTTCGTTCGGTGTGCCACCCGGTGAAAAAGTGATATATGATAAGTGCGTGGTCGCTCACGAACTTGATAGAGACATCGATGAGGAGTGGGAGAAGTATATTCGGCGCATAACTGAACGTGGTTTCATGGAGTGTACCATTTGTAATCTGGCTTGCCCGTATGGAAAGCCAGTGGATGAAAAGATAATTCCTGCAAAACGTGGAATTGTTTGATGCAATATGGGGGGTGTATTCCCCTCCAAAACACTTTCATCACCAGAAATGTGAAGCTCGGTTATGTGAGCTCACGCCCACAACAAAAACCGGGTACAGACAACAGTGTATCTGGATGAAGACACATTGAAGAGCGTAAAGTCTAAATACATCAACCTGTCAAAATTGATAAGGGGCTTGCTAAAACAATAGCGGGCAAGCCCATAAAAGATGGAGCCGCCATAGCTCAGTTGGTAGAGCGTCTGGCTGTTAACCAGATGGTCACAGGTTCGAGTCCTGTTGGCGGCGTACAATTTTACTCTCACTTTGGGTGATAACTATGGTGATTGGAGAAGTACCAAAAGCCATAGGTCGGTTTGAGCGCATAGGTTATCACACACATATCAAGGGTCTGGGACTTGATGGAGACCTAAAAGCAAAAAAGTGTGCTGATGGAATGGTGGGACAAGAGAGAGCAAGAGAGGCAGCAGGTTTAATTGTTCAGATGATAAAAGAAGGAAAGCTAAGTGGAAAGACTGTAATCATAGCTGGACCTCCAGGAACTGGAAAGACTGCCATAGCGGTGGGGATATCCAGAGAACTGGGATATGACGTTCCGTTCATACAGTTAAGTGGGAGTGAAATATACAGTAGTGAGCGTAAGAAGACCGAGATACTCATGGAAGCAATCAGAAAAGCAATCGGAGTTGAAATTCACGAAAACAGAAGAGTGTATGAGGGTGAGCTCATAGATATGGATATACAGACAGTCCCCCACCCATACAATCCATACCAGAAGGTTCCTGAAAGCGTAAGACTTACGTTAAAAACCAAAGATGAGGAGAGGACAATTGAGGCAGGAGGGTCAATTGCCCAACAAATAATACAAAACGATATAACAACTGGACATGTTATCCAGATAGATGCAGAGACCGGTAGAGTTGTAAGCTTGGGAATAAGTAGCGAGAGTAAAGAACGAAAATATGACGTGGATGTTAGTAAAAAAGTTCCATTGCCAGATGGACCTGTTCTGAAAGAAAAGGAGTTCGTTTATACGCTCACACTAAATGATTTGGACGAAATGAACAGCAGAAGGAGTGGTTCTATGTTCTCTCTGCTGTTTGGAGCTGTTGAGTCCAAAGAGATAGACCCTGAAATCAGAAGGGCTGTTGATGAGCAGGTGAAGAAATGGGTGGATGAAGGGAGAGCATTTATACATCCCGGTGTGCTTTTCATAGATGATTCTCATCTCCTCGACCTTGAAGCTTTCAGTTTCCTAGGCAGAGCAATTGAAAGTGAGCTTGTGCCAATAATAATACTGGCAACAAACAGAGGAATGAGCAGAATCAGAGGTACAGATGTTGTAGCACCGCTTGGGTTCCCACTTGATCTCATAGACAGGTCGGTTATAATTGGAACTGAGGAATATGACAAAGAAAGTATAAGAGAGATACTGAAAATAAGGGCAAAGGAGGAGGGACTGAAAGTCAGTGAAGAGGCTTTTGAGAGACTTACAGATATTGGTGTTAAGACATCACTCAGATACTCCTCACAACTGCTGAGTCTTGCAGCTCAAAATGCAAAGAGTCAGAAGAGAGAAGAAGTTGTGTTAGAGGATGTGGAAAGGGTTGAGAAGCTATTCATGGACATCACTCAAGCAGCCCAGCATCTAAAGAAATACGAGGAGAGATTGTTAACTCATTGAACATCCAAAGCATATGAAAATATGGACTGTTAAAATATGAGTGTTCTACGCACCCAATTTCAATTTTTTAAAAAAATTTGTCAACCACAAATGCGCCAGTCGGGATTCGAACCCGAGTCTAAGCGTTGGCAACGCTTGGTGATAACCCCTACACCACTGGCGCCCCTTATTTTTTAAGGAATCTCAAGATATAAGCTTTACTCCCTCAATAATCATCCCACTTGCATATCTTCCTGAGAGGACAGCCTCCACACATCTTCTCATTTCTATTGTCTCTTTCTTGCTCGAGCGTTGCTTTCATGTCTTCAAGACAGTTGATAACATTTCTTCTATCAGCTGTCTTTACTGGAAAGTCTCTTGCAATACCACACGAAACATACTCTATCTGTGCCTTTTCGATTCTTATGTCCATCTCATCCTCAAGTAGCATTGCATATGCAGTTGCCTGAAGCCTATCAGCTTTCCACACTCCTATCGAAGGGGGATGATGTGTCTTTATAAGAGAGGGTGCATAAGAACCATCTATGATCACAATTTTATCTACCACACCACTTATCTCTTTCGAACTAAGAAAAACATCAGTTTGTACTGGAAATATACTACGTGCATCGACTAAAACGAGATTACATGATATTTCAGGTATTCTCTTTTCAAGATTTTGAAACACTTGCTCAAAATCCTCTTTCTCAACATCTCTAAAAACTGAATGTATATGAGATATATCATGTTTTACACCTGCAAGAGCCTTGAGAAGTAGTTTCTCAAGCTCTGAAGTTTCTGAGCCATCGAACTCTTTCAGAATCCTTGGATATCTCAGTCCCCATTCCTTCTGAGCAAGATGCAAAAGTAAACCAACATCTACCTCATACTCATGCCCTACCGCAAGCAACCTAAACATTCTCTGACATTTGAGGTAGATAGGTATGTAAGAGACCTTTATACGCATGCCTCTCACAAAATTCACCTCTTCTCCATCACCTCATATTTTCTGACAGACACTGCAGGACCATAGGTTGATGCTACCATCTCATGCGAACCCATCAAAGCAGTTCCAACGCCATAGACACGACCCCCATGAAAGATAACCTCATCCCCAACCCTTATCGATGGGCATGCGTTCAGAATACCCTTTGCCATGATAGAGCCGTGAGGTATGAAATCCTCTATCTCCACACAGTATCTGTTGAGTTCAAGTAGTTTTCTTCCCATAGTAAGCGATATTGAGAGCTTCCCAGACTCTGGGACAGTAGACAGTATGTGGGCGTCACCATCGAACAGCTGAAGTTTTGGATATCTTCCGACCGCTCTCGGTTTATCAATCAACTCCAGCATATCCTCTCCAAACTGGTACTTGAACATCGCGTTTATACATTCAATTACCTAATTTGCTTTTTTCTTTGGATTTGCAATACTTTCAAGAACATTTCTAAGCTCTGAAAGAGATTCTTTAGATGTTGCATTTCCCTTGGATGTATAGATAAATTCATCCCCCAGTATCTCTTCGGCTCTTTTGCATCCCTCTGCAAAACCTCCTTCTGCATGCACAACAACGTGTTTGAAGTCACCCCTTCTCGTGATGTCAGCAACACACTGAGAGAGCCACTGCAATTCACATTCACTCCAAACACCACTTATGGGTATTTCATAATGAGAAGCAGGATATACCATCTCAAGCTCTCTTGGAACCACACCGAGTGGAGAAGTCAGAATAAACTCACTAACCTCGAAATCCTCTGTGATACTTCTAAAAATTCGATGAGTTCTCGACAATGAATATGGTTTCTTTGCTGAGCATGGCAAAAATAGAGCAATTTCTCCTTTTGGCTCATAGCGTGTTTTGAGACGTTCAACAAATCTCCTTATTTCCACTCTTTTTATGGTTCTATCTGTCCCTGCAAAAATCTTTGTTTTGGAAAATACATGAACGAACGGCTCTATTTCATCATAAAACTCATCATGAGTGCTCAAAAATACATTATTCCAGTCAGAAAATGCAGTTTTTCCCTCAACATATTCTCTCAATTTTCCTCTTACCAATTTGTACCTGATGATTTCCATCTCTTTTTTGAGAACAAACAAATTATGTAGATACAATAACCTTGTTCTGTTTTCACACCCTCTACTCAGAGCAATACATGCTTCACACCCGCACATGATATCTGGACTGACATCGGAGAGTGGAAGCTCCTCATCTCTCGTGAAGTATATGCCATCAAGAGCGTGGATGATACAGGCGGTATCATCAACCAAATCGATGCCTGAGAATACTATGGTAGCAAGATTGGATGGCTTTGCAATGCCAGGCAAATATATCGGAACATTTGGCTTTTTTCTGAGAGACAACACAGTTTTCAACAGAATCGATGGGTCCCTTTCCACACTCCTAACAGAACCAATTACAAACATACCACATTCAGTTTGAGGGAGAGTAGGATTAGATGGACAGATGACTTTGCCAGCAATAGATTTGTTCTAACAATCCAATTCTACATCACCATTTTTGAAATCGGAAGGGGGACATTTGTGAGGAAATATCACGATTTCGTGTTTTTTCTTGGGATATTTTGGATTCCAGGCACTCCCGCACTCGAATATGTGCGCTTTTGATAGAAAGTTTCCAACAACAATCGTAGGGGTATCACAACTCATTCCCTCGAATTTCAGAATGCCAGCCCTTGCAAGATACTCCCTCTTTTTGATGTCAAATAACATAAAACTCCATAGCCAGTTATAAATATAAACCTATTATATTATTTTGAGATGTTTATCGGCATCGACGATACCGATTCCCCAGACGGGATGTGTACAACATACCTCGGACTGGTACTAAAAGAGAGACTGGAAAGTATCGAAAATCCAATACTATACAGATTAAATCCAAATGTGAGATTCAAGACAAGAGGGAATGCATCAATATCGATGAGAGCACAGAATGAAAACAATAAGAAGATAAAAAAAATCGTAAAAGATACTATTAAGGAGTTTGCGATGGTTGAATGTAACAATACAAATCCAGGAGTCGTTTTCATCGACGAGGATTTCAACTCAATAACAGAAGAAATCCTATCTTTCCCATTGAAATGTGTCAGGTCTTTCGTTGATATCTCTGATGCTGAAAATATCCTTGAGAAATACTCGATTGATAGTTTCTACTTAGGAAATGGTAGGGGCAGAATCGGGGCATTGGCAAGTGCTATTGTATGCCTTGTAGATACCATCTACCCTGAGTTGAGGTACAGAGTACTACCAGACCACACATATGAATTACTGGCTTACAGAAAAAAGGAAAGGTGGGGGGAAAAAAGAGTCGTTGATGTGGAGTCTGTTTTCAAGGCGGATGAACTAACATACCCATCCACATGGGATACCGTGGATACTGTGAATAAGGAACTTGTATGTGTTCCAAACACAAAATGTCCCGTACTTCTAGGTGTGAGGGGCGAGTCTGAAAAGGCAGTTATCTCTGCATTCAACATGATGAAGCACGAACCCATCGAGGGTTGGGTTGTGTACAAGACAAACCAAGGAACAGATTTGCATATCCAAAATCCATCATCTAACATAGACCTAAAAGAAGGAGAGTCGTATGTTGTGAGGGGAAGAGTTGTATCCGAACCTTCAACCATTCGAGGGGGACATGTGTTCTTTACAATTGAAAACGAGAAAGAGGTAAAGTGTGCTGCATTCGAGCCAACTAAACAGTTCAGAAACATCGTTCGTGAACTGAGAGTTGGGGATGAGGTTAGAGTCTATGGTTCATATATCGAAAATGTGCTAAATCTTGAGAAAATTGAGATTGTCTCGCTTGTTAACCACGAACTCAGAAATCCACTATGTCCCAAGTGTGGTAAGAGTATGAAGTCAAAGGGAAATGGAAAAGGTTACGAGTGTGTGAAATGTGGGACATATGCCAACTCCAAGAGAGTCGTTCCTATTGAGAGGCCAATATCTGTTGGTCTATATGAAGTCCCGCCATGTGCAAGAAGACATATATCAAAACCGCTTGTAAGGATGAGGGGAAAATGCGTGCATCCGATGAGATGATTGTGGAAAAATTGGTTGAAAAGATAAAAGAAGCACATACAAATCTGCCTGATGATGTAAAGTCAGCTTTGAAGATGGCCTACAAAAAAGAGAATAACCCAGTTGCGAGGTTGATGCTTGGAAGCATTCTGAAAAACATAGATGAAGCTGAAAAGAGAAAAGTTCCGATGTGTCAGGATACTGGCATACCAATATTCTTTGTTGAGATTGGAAAAGAGAGAAGTATGGAGTTTGATGTCGTTGAAATAATAAAGAGAGCGGTAAGAGAAGCCACGGAAAAGATACCTCTCAGACCAAATGTCGTTCATCCAACCACAAGAGAGAACACAGGCAACAACATCGGTGTGGGCATACCAGAGATTAAGTGGGATGTGGTGGGAGGTGATGTACTCAGAATAACATACTTTCCAAAAGGAGCGGGGTCTGAGAATGTTAGTAGGGCGTGCATTCTAAAACCATCTGATGTAGATGGTGTCAAAAATTTTGTTCTGAAGAGCGTGTATGATGCCCAAGGTCTGCCCTGCCCACCCGTGATTGTTGGAGTTGGTGTGGGGAGTTCGTTCGACGGGTGTGCATTACTGGCTAAGAAAGCACTGCTTAAACCGATAGATTGCATGAGCGATTGTGAAATAGAGCTCCTTGACAGCATAAACTCTCTTGGAATTGGTCCTATGGGGCTTGGTGGAGATACAACGGCGATTGGCGTGAAAATAATGTGGTCTCACTGTCATACAGCATCATTGCCGGTTGCTGTGAACATAGGGTGCTGGGCGAATAGAAGAGCAACTCTTGAATTATAACTTCTTCTCAACCACCTTTCCCCGTGGCTTCTCCTCTTCAAATATCTGCCCTTCAAAACGAAACACTTCAGCTCTCTCATCAAGCCACATGTCCGGCGGAAGGCCTGCTTTCATACAGGTATGTGAGAGAAAATCAATCACATCCATCTCATGTTCTACAGGAACCTGAGGAAGTAGAAGACCTTGATAAGGCCCATACTTCACAATAAGTCCATGTTTTCCAATCTCTATGTGGTTTGGTATTTCTCTTGGTGGACATTTCAGCCTCATGGGCTCGGTTAGAATTGTTACTTCGACTACTATATCATCCATCTCTGAGAGCCTCACGCTCGGAAATCTTGGGTCTTGTGTGGCAGCACTGATCGCTGAGTCAACTATCGCATCCTTCAATCTCTTTATAGGATAAGGATATCCTATACATCCCCTGAGTGAGTTGTCCGTTTTCTTGAGAGTTACAAACACTCCCCTCATCTCATTAAAAACTGGGGGCAAATCTCCAACCTCTGTATTCTCTCCCCTAAGGTATTTCTCGATTGATTCTCTTGCCAGTTTTACAGCAATCTCCCCCTCTTTCTTTGTTAGCATACACCACCATCTCTTTTATATGTTTAAATCATTTATCAATCGATGTTATCTTCCATAATATCTTCACTACTCGAACTCTTGCTTGATATGGGATACACTGGGATATTTCTGTTGATGTTTCTCGAAAGTTCTTTCTTTCCATTCCCATCGGAAGCTGTCATGATACCTGCAGGATATCTCAGCTACCAAGGACATCTGGACCCAATTGCTTCAATAGTTAGTGGTCTGGGAGGTAGTGTGTGTGGTGCATTGTTCAACTACATGCTTGGTAGAAGGATGGGAAGACCATTCCTTTACAAGTATGGAAAATACTTTATGATAACAAAGAGCAGACTGGAATGGGTTGAGAGATTGTTTGAAAAACATGGAGAAGCAATAACATTCTTTGGCAGACTAATCCCTGGGGTGAGACAGTACATATCATTCCCCCCAGGTATCGCTCAAATGAATTTGATGAAATTTTTATTTTTCACGGCGATAGGAGCAGGGATTTGGGTATCATTCCTTGTCTATGTTGGTTACGCTTTAGGTAGCTCCACTGGAACCATATATGTGGGGATATTGGCTGTGATAGGCATGGTTATATACTACTTGATTTACCGGAAGAAAAGTGTGACTTAATCAGTTTTCTCATTGCCTTAATTTCTTCCTTTCTCTCTGGGAGTAGATTTTCAAGCTTACTTAAAATTTTCATGATGGCTTCTCTACCAATTCTGTGAATATTCTCCCCTACGTAAAAAGCTCCAAATCTTCTGTGAAGTTGTATCACCTCTTCATCTGTGAGTTGTACAACCTCCTCACCGACTCTAATCATGAGTGGAGGTTCAATTCCATGCTGAGATGGACACCCTATCCCAAGCACAATATATTGCAGAGTGTCATATTCCCTCTCATAAGGAACATACCTCTCTCTGTAGGGTGTACTCATATATGGAAGAAGTTCATCTCTCACTGAATTCAGATAATCTATCACCACCCCCACTGTAGAGCCTATTCTAACAAATGTCCCTATATCTATCCTTCCTCTTTCTTTACTACCAGAGACAACATAAATGTCGTCTCCCCTAACCTCAATCACAGAGCCTATCACTTATGTTATCACCTCACACCCACCATCCAATACTATCAACGAATGCTCAGCCTGAGATACCAGACCACCACTCACTTCCTTAAGCACAGGATACCCTCTCACGATACCGAGCTTCTGAAGATTAGAGAGGGCAAACTCAAGCTTTTCAGGGGGAAGCCATCTTTTTGCATATGGTAGAGTCTCATATTTTTTGAGCTCTTTCTGTAGTTTTCTCACCATGGGCAACCTCGCCATACTATTCGAGACTGTCTGAAATATTTCAACCTTCTCACCATCCACAACCTTCCCCACGCCATCTGTTGCAAAAGGCTCTATCGCTATAACAACGCCCTCCAGAAGTTCAACACCTTGAGGTACTTTTCTATTTGGTATGGGGGGCGGGGCATGAGGTATGTATCTCATGAGACCATGCCCGGTCAGATTATATATCGGTCTGAACCCTTCCGATTTTATTGTTGTCTCTATAACATCCCCAATCTCGGAAGTGTTTATACCCGCTTCTATAATTTCTATCGCTGCCTTCAAAGCTTCTTCTGAAGCTCTAACAAGCTCGGAATTTCCTGAAAGGTCTATCGTGATAGCAGAATCTGCTATATAACCATCAACATGAACTCCTATGTCCAGCTTTACCATATCATCTTCAAAGACTCTTTTATCATTTCTCTGCGGTGTTGAGTGGGCTGCCTCCTCATTACGGGCAATATTACATGGAAATGCAATTCCTCCACCCATCTCGATGATTTTTTTCTCCACAAACTCTGCAACTTTTAGAATGCTTTCCTCTTTTTTTATCATCGGAATTGCTTCATTTTTTACTTCTTTCAAAATCTCGCCCGCCTTCCTGTACTTTTCATAGACCTCCTCATCATACATCACTCTATCACCCCAGTCTTGAGTGCAAGTGTCATTGCAGCCTCCTCTGTGATACCTCCATCTATGATGGTGTACCTCTCAGGACGTATTTCTTTAGCCTTTATCAGAGCCTCTATTATATACTCCTCTTTCACCCCAAGTTCCTTTGCGTTTGTGGGTGCCCCAATCGTTTCAAGAGCCATCTTTATTGTCATCCAGTCTCCGCCATGCAGATACATCATCATGATGCTCCCCACACCACACTGTTCTCCATGTAATGCAGGATTCGGTGCAATAATGTCAAGTGCATGACTGAACTTATGTTCTGAGCCACTTGCTGGACGTGAGCTACCTGCTATGCTCATTGCGACACCACTCGATACAAGAGCCTTCATAACCACACGAACAGACTCTTCAAGATTCGGTTTTATACTTTCAGCTGAGTTGAGAATAATAGTGGCAGTCATCTCAGAAAGTGCAGATGCATATTCACTGTACGGCTCATTTTTCAGTCTGTGAGCGAGTCTCCAGTCAAGAACCGCAGTCTTATTTGATATTATGTCCCCACATCCCGCCGCTAAAAACCTGTAAGGGGCACTAACGATTATTTCAGTGTCTGCCACAACTCCAATTGGTGGCTGTGCTTCGATAGAGATGCTTCCCTTCTTGTTTCTGAGTGAAGCTCTTGATGAAACTATACCATCATGAGATGCAACTGTTGGTACGCTTATAAAGGGGCATCCTACACGAACTGATGCCAATTTCGTAACATCTATAACGCTCCCTCCTCCAACAGCTACCATCAATCTTACATCTCCAACCTCCCCCACCATCTCCCCTACCTTCTTAACATCTCCTTCACATGCCCTCTCTATCAACACAAAGTGTACGGGAATTCCCTTATCTTCCAAACACTCGATAGTCCTATTACCGGCTACCTTCAAAGTCATTTTATCTGCAACAACCAACACAGAATACTCATCAGATGTGGTCAGCACTCTTTTGCAAACGTCTGGAATCTCATCTATAACCCCTCTTCCAATGAGGATTTCTCTTGGTAGCTACATCCTCTTTGGTCCTTTCTCGCTCTCGACAAAATTCAAATATAATCCCCCTAACTCAGAGGATATGTGGAATTTCGTGTATAAATATTATGTAGAACCCATTATATATGATACTGGATACAATCCCGTAAATACTATCACTTGGGCTATAATCCTCGGTTTCTCATTGTTTCTCATATACAAACTTCTTAAACGTCTTGATATAGCCATAGACGACAGATTCGTTGTCTCACTGATCCCATACATTATTCTTGGCTCGTTGTTGAGGGTCATAGAGGACATGGAAATTGTGTCCCCACCCATAAGCTATATGCTCATAACTCCTCTAATATACTTCCTCGTTTTCGCCCTCACATTACCGCCACTGACCCTATGCAAAAAAGACATCAAACTCTTTGTTGGGATAGGTATCCTATATGACCTCATCGCACTTGTTTTCCTATCGGAGGGATGTGTAGAAAGAGCCTGGGTGATTCCAACGGTTATTCTGGCTGGCACGCTTGTTTTTATTGTGATATGGATCCCATTAAGGTTTCTTCTGAAGAAGATGGCGACCCCAATAAACCTGGCTGTTTTGTGGTGTCATATGATAGACGCAACCTCCACATACATCGGCGTGGATATACTTGGCTATGTGGAAAAACATGTTGTACCAAGAGCTTTGATAAGTATGAGTAATACCGCTCTCGTGATGTATCCCCTCAAAGTACTGGTTCTCATTCCCGTGCTTTACATGATAGACAGTGAAAAATCTGAAGTGCGGAACATTGTGAAGTTAGCCATCATAGTCCTCGGACTTGCTCCAGCCATCAGAAACAGTTTGAGAATGACACTCGGGGTATAATATTTAAAGATGTTGAGATATAGTTGATTTGATGTTTAGGAATGAGAAGTGGTTGAGAGAGATGAGGAAGGGTTTTCTGGCACTTGTGATACTCAGAATACTGGCTGAGGAGCCTGCACACGGATATGGCATCATACAAAAGATAAGAGAGTTGACAGACAACACATGGGAGCCTTCTCCCGGCTCTGTTTATCCAATACTCTCCAAGTTTGAAAAGATGAATTACATAGAGTCAAAAAGCATTGGCAACAAGAAGAAAATATATACTCTTACTGAAAAGGGAGAAGAAGTTTTAAAATTTACAAACATTCAGCTTGAAAAGATGTGTAAAGAGATAAAAACCCTTTTTGGTGATATTTTTTGATGTTTTAAATTTAATCTTCAGATGGTTTTCCAACCTCTTCTTTCTCGCTTTCTTTCTCAACTCCCAAAAGCTTATCTATTGGTGTGGCACCACTCTTCGAAACAACAACATTTATCTGAACAATATCTGCAGATATTTCATTACCTCTGAATGTCTTCCTCTTCCTGACACCTTTTTTCTTGGGTTTGTATCCAATCCCACCTGAGACAAGGATTCTCCTCCTCTGTGGGCCAGGGAGATCTGGTCTCATCGGAAATCCATCCTTATCTGTGCCGCCAGTTATCTTGAGAATATAACCTGAAAGCCCAACTACATCCCCTGAAAATTCATCTCCGATTCTCTTTCCTATGAGTGTGTCAGCCTTTGCTCCAGACACCGTTATCTGGTATGCTCTTCCACTCTGTGGGTCAGAAACAATTACTTTGAACTCCGCCATTCAAATCCCTCATCATCATTTAAAAGATGTGATAAATAATTTACTGTTACCATGGAACCTTCTTCTTTCCCATAAGGTACCCGAGAATGTTTGTTAGGAAGTGAAGGACAGGGGTTATAATCAGCACTGCCAAGATTATTTTGAGAGTGAAAGTTTGATAGAACCAGACTGGCATCACGATTATCAACAGAATCCAAGCACCAGCCACAAAGTCAAGCTGATCAACAATTGGGAAGGGAGAGCCAGGTTTGAGAGAAATCCTACGTTTTATGAAACTTGCTATCATGTCCCCAAACAACGCTCCTGCTGAAAGACAAAAAATAGCTAACACAGGTATAGAAGGCAGTGAGTGATAGAAAAATTGGATGTAATGGCTGATGTATATCTGAAGTAGCCCCACCAACACTCCGAACAAAACACCTCCAACAAATCCACGAACTGTCTTCCCATCTCCCAAAACCCTTTTCCCATCCATGAAATTCCTTCCAAGGTCTATTGGAGTTCCACCACCAAACATTACTGCAGATGAGTTTGCAGCATATGCGGGGAGCATTAACCACATTGCATCTATTATTAAGTCAAGCAAATGACCACCTATACATAGAAAAACTTAAAATCTTAAAAAAGTAAAGGCTGGTTTGAGTCCGGATGGTGTAGGGGCCGAGCATAGAGCCCTGTCGAGGCTCTGACCCGGGTTCGAATCCCGGTCCGGGCGTAAAAATTCAAAACGAATTTGAAATTGTCATTTTTTTAACATCTTTTCTATTTTTGAGCTAACATAACATCTTATATATCACAAGCAATAAATTCCATTAAATGACTGTTAGACGGGTTGGCATAACCTCAAAGTGGGATAAAGACGCCCTTTCTGTTGCAAAAAATCTGTGTGAGTATCTGAAAGGAAAAGGTATAGAAGTGGTAATAGAGGACGATGTAGCCCCACGGATTGGAATGAAGGGAATACCCCTTGGAAAAATGGATGTTGACCTTTTGCTAAGTATTGGTGGGGATGGTACCCTACTCCGAGCCCTTCAGAAACTCACTAACAAGAGAATACCGGTTCTTGGAATAAATACGGGCACACTTGGATTTCTCACAGATGTTCCAAGAGATAGGGCAGTGGAAGTGATTGATGAACTTCTCGATGGCTTTGAGACAATAGAAAGATCAAGAATCTCAGTTTCCATAAACAACACACCGTTGCCACCTGCTATGAATGAAGTTGTTATGATAACGGCATATCCGGCCAAGATGCTGAGATACTGCATATATGTAGATGGATTCAGACTGGATGAACTGGGGGCAGATGGGGTTGTGATTGCGACACCAACTGGCTCTACAGCATATGCGATGAGTGCAGGAGGTCCGATCGTTGACCCCAACGTTCAGGGAATTGTTATTGTTCCACTTGCTCCATTCAAGCTCTCTGCAAGACCATAGGTTGTCTCAATGGAAAGCACAATAGCAGTTGAACTGCTCATAAATAAAGAAGCTCTTGTTGTGGTTGATGGTCAATACGCAAAAAGCATACGAATGGGAGAGAGGCTCGTTGTAACAAAATATGATGTCCCAGCTCGGTTTGTGAAGATAGGCGAAAATGCTTTTTATGAAAAAGTGAAGAGGTTGAGATGAAGAGTGGGAACATGAAACTCTCGATATCCATTGTGATGATGTTGTTGATACTTTTTCTTATGCCCTACTCGGGTGCTCTCATTGAGGAAAATGAATTCAAACATGTAAAGTTGCCTGCAGTCTATACATCTCCCGAAGGGGAGGAGGGAGTTCTGACAGAGCTACTTGTATATACCACGAAAGGTAGTGGATACGTATTCGTCGATACCTATCCATTCACACAAGTTGATATGCAAGGTTCTGCCAGACTTGCAGCCATCGTAGCGTGTGATGTACTCGGACTGAACTACCAAGACTATGACTTCTACTATGTCCTTAAGGTGGATACGCCAATAGTGGGGGGACCGTCTGGTGGAGCTGCAATGACTGTTGCAACCATAGCATCCCTTCTAAACCTCAGTTTAAGAGATGACGTCGTACTGACAGGGATGATAAACCCAGATGGTTCTATAGGTCCTGTGGGTGGAATACCATCCAAACTTGAGGCTTCTGCAAAAAGTGGTGCAAATGTCTTCTTGATACCAAAGGGGCAGAGGGTTGTACAGGTTGTTGAGAGGGTCGAGGAAAAACAGGGACCATTCATTTTGATAAGTGAAAGAACAAAGAACGTGGATGTTGTGGAACTCGGGAACAAGCTGGGTGTAGAGGTTGTGGAAGTTGGAGACATAAGAGATGCTGTGGAAATATTCACTGGGTACAAAATACCGGAAAAGAAGTACAATGGCACAGTAATAACGACCCAGTATCAAAACATGATGAAGCCACTTGCTGAGATGCTGTTAAACGAAGTTGATACAAGATACGAAGAAGTTGGTAGTATTGCAGTCTCTTCCCTACAAAATGACCTTGAATCACAAAAAGAACTTATTAATAGGTCCAGAACTTTGTACGGGGAAGGATACTACTATGCATCCACGTCTCTTAGTTTCAATATATTGATAAACCTCCGAGAGATCGAGTACACTTCCAACTATATGAAGTCCTCAAACAAAAATGAATATCTTATGAATCTTCAGAATGAAGTCTCATCCGTAATAACCCAAACCGAGAATGAAGTCAATCAAGAAAAAGAGAATGCAGCTATACTCAATATAGAAGGAGTTGGAGCTTCTGAGAGTAGACTTCAGGAGGCTAACAGCCTATTTGAGGCGGCAAGAACTTCAAAATCCCCAGAGGACCAGATAAAATTGCTATCCTATGCCTATGAAAGAGCCAGAAGTGCAAAATGGTGGATAAGACTTGCCCAAACTTCAGGAGTTGAAAACTTCACAGAAAGTGAATTAAGAGGATTTGCTGGTGAGTACTTAAGTCAGGCTCAATCAATAGGAGCATATTCAGAGACCTTGGCTGATGAGAGTGGCGCGGTAGGGTTGAGACCATACTTGTTGAGTGCAAATAAAGAGATAGAAGATGCAAAAACAGAATTTAAGAATGGGTACTATGCAGGAGCAATATATGACTCCCTTTACTCCATTGTATATTCAAGTCTCGTTATTGAGCTTATTGGAGTCAGTGATGTGAACGGTAAACTTGAAAGATATAAAGAGGAGGCGAAAAATTCTATTATAGAGGCGAGAACTGTTGGAATAGAGCCCATTCTTGCAGCAAGTGCATATGAACATGGAAGTGTGCTTGCTGAAGGAGATATTGAGAAATTAGTGGACTATGGATATGCAAGACTTTCTGCAAAAACAACCCTTATGATACTATCCCAGCTTGAATATACAAACTTCACCTCAGCTCAGAATATAGAGGAGCTTTTCACAACCGAAACTCATCAACAGCCTGAGAAATCTGGACATCCACAGAGTCCGTTTGGGATGGTGGTAGTTGCTATCATTGTACTCATACTGGTAAGAAAGATTGTTTAATATAACTGACAAGTACTGGAACAAGAACCACACCCATTGCATTGCTCCTTCTAACACCACAAAGAATTGCAAAGATGCCAATCGGTATTGCACAAAGAAAAAGAGACAGCCCAAAAATACCTCCAAAAACAAATGATATTGATGCCAGAAGAACTATGACTCCACCTGATATTATCCTCATATCCATCTCAGACAACACACGAGACAACAATCCTCCTGCTTTTATTGTTGTGTAATATCCACAAATCGAAGAGAGGATAACCACCCCCATCATCCCCACGATTGTTATCAACGACCATTCGCTTGAAGGCATCAGCTCATCAATAACTATTAAAGTACCACTTCTTGCTTTCTCTATCAACCATAAAGTCAAAAGTGAGAAGATTGCATCCGATGTATTCACACCAGATATTGCCACTATATAATCCTCTGCCTTGTTAGAGAGCTCTTTTCGGGATGTTGCAAGATATGCCAATACAGTCCCAATGGAGGGAGAGAGTCCGGGGATCCATGAAACAAAAGCTCCGGCAAGCGTTCCCGTAATAACTCCCCTCTTAACCTTTGAGATCGAGGGAGGTTGAAAATCGTGTCTTTGTGGTGGGAGGGATGAACGTCCTGTGACAAGACTCACCACCAAAGTAGATGCTCCAAAAAGCCCATTGAGAAGCGGAATCAATGGACTTGATACATGAAGGTACTGAAGTGTTGAAAACAATGGAGTCATGAGAGGTTCATTGTTGAAGGCAAGCATGCCAAGATATCCAGACAAGAGTATTACAATCAACGAATACAACTTTTTCTTCAGCCCTCCAAATTCAGTAAGTATCATGACTGCTACGATACCTGTGATTATCATCCACAAATGAGGTCTAATATCATCATAAAAATAAAAGAGAAAAACTACAAAGAAAGGAATGAGGGCAAAAGAAACAAAGAGGGAGCAAATGCTACCCATTGCTGACAGTTCTATTGCTTCCATTCCTCTCCCCTGAAGCAAAAGTTTGTGACCCGGTAGAACTGCCAGAGCCGTATCTCCTTCTGGTGCCCCCAGAAGCACACTTGGAATTATATTGACAAATGTATGAACGATAGAGGTGGAGAGAATCAAAAGTACAACGAAGTCGTTTCCCCCACTCGTGATAACAACAATAAAAAGAATAGAAGCGATTGTATTTGGATGAAGGCCAGGTACAAGACCCGTAATCATACCCAATACACACCCACCAATCACCGCCAGCAAGGCTTCAAGCATCTACACGAGTACGAGATAAGAAATAAATAATATTGTTAAGTAGTTCTGCCCATGGAAGTGCTGACCTTCTCAGACGCAAAAGTAGAGAAATGCATGTACTCAACAACTTTTGATCCAGACAAAATGGACGGAAAAGTTATTATAAACATCTGCACATTGCCGGTTGAATTCGTGGATGATGGGCTACGTGCTTTAAAGGATGCTATATATTATGGTCTTTCGGTTGCACCATACGTTAAAATCCAAGAAGAAGGACACGAACATGTTAAATTCTTAACAATTTGCAGTATAACCATTTGTGGGGTTATTTTGAAAAAAGGGATTCCCGTGAAGCCAAAATTGGGGGGGGTTGTACAGGTCGAGGATGGTGTGCCAAAAAGGTTTACAGACATCATCCTTTACCGCTCATCAACGATAGACCCCCTTCTTGCTTTGTTGTCTCACACATCGGTGGACAATGTAGTGAAAAACAACTCTGGAAAGATGTTGGCTAACTTTCATGAAGTTACTATGTTCGCAAAGAATTCACTTGAAGATGTTCTCGAGGAGCTTCTTGAGATAGAATTTTCTGGTGTCCTTGAGGTAGGAGAGGCAAATCGTGAGGTTTTGAATATGGCGGTTGAGGATGGGCATGTTGGCTTCTCATTGGTGGGGGGAACAAACCCTATGGCTCTTATGAAGGAAAGAGGAATTCCTATAAAGTGTAATGCAATAGCTGGAATGATAGAGTTTTCTGAACTCGTACATATTGATGATATCTAACACGTTTATATAACTGCCTCCCATCCTTTGTCCTCAATCTTTTCACCAGTATCGAAAACAACACCTTCTCCTTCAATTGTTCTGCCAATCACGGTGATGTCCAGCAATGAACTGATTTTTGACATTTCATCTTCAGATGCTGTAAATAACAGTTCAAAGTCACCTGCTCCATACAAAACAGTGTCAAGAGTATCCTCACCCATACATATCCACACACCCTCGGGAACTGGAAGTTTATCTCTGTCAATCTCAAAACCAACACCACTCCTTCTTCCAATCTCGTACAAAGAAACAGCGAGTCCGTCACTTATGTCCATCATGGACGAGCAATGTTTGGCTATCTCCATTCCCTCAAAAACCCTTGGGATTGGCATGAGTGCTTTTGATACCATCTCATTTGCATACCTTTCACACCTCTCACTCGCACCGGTAAGAAAAATTCTCAGACCGCAAGGCGCTACACCAAGCTCTCCAGTAATCCCAACCAAGTCCCCTACTTTTGCTCCATCTCTCTTTGCACAGTACTCCTTTTTAACCATACCAATTGAGACTGTGCATACTGTTAATTCATCCTGAATGCCCACATCCCCCCCAAGTACTCTCGTTCCAGCATATGATGCACACTCGCCAGCCCCCCTCGCAAGCTCAGAAATGAACGACTGGGAAGTTCCTTTTGGAAGGTGAAGAGCCCATAAAACTCCCATGGGCTTTGCCCCCATTGCTGCAATATCGCTTAGTCCAACCGCAATACTCATCCATCCAATCTGATAAGGTGTCATGCCTCTCGGAAAATCTGTTTTTTCTGTGAGCATATCACAACACGCAGTTATATACTCCTCTCCATTGTCAAACAAAACACAGTCATCATGCTGAGATATGCCTAAGATTGAACTTATCAGGTTTATCACATCTCTTTCCCTCATCTGCCAGCCCCCTTATGTTCTACCCTTCCCATGTTCTAATTCGAGAAGAGCCTTTTTCAACCAAATACCATACGAAAATCCACCCAAAGAATGTTTTGATATTACCCTGTGACAAGGAATCATAATCAGATGTCTGTTCCTTTTCAATGCCTGTCCTACTGCCCGTGCACTTGTCCCAACTTTTTCTGCCAGCTCACTATACATTATGGTCTCACCCCACCCAACCTTCAAAAGCTCACAATACACCTCCCTCTGGAACTCTGTGTAGTTATCGAGTGAGAGTCTGAATCTGAAAGAGGTTTTTTTCCCTGAAGCATACCTATCAATTGCATGTACCACCCTTTTCAAGGTTGGACTCTCAATTGAGGGTCTGTTTGTTATTTTATCTAAATAAACAACATGTGTTATGTATCCCTCTACCTCCCCTATCTCAAGTGTCCCTTGCATGAAAGGTACTCTTACAGTCATCACCGCATTACTCTCCATCTGAGAATGACTCCCTCCCCAAGTCTCTCACTTCCAATGAGTTCAAGTGAGATGCCTTTCACAAACCCTTCACCATCAACTGGGGTCGGTGCCTTTTCCCCACCTATAATGACATTCCCAACATACGTTATGTACTCATCCACAAGCCCCTCATAAAAAAGCGACCAATTAAGAGTTCCTCCTCCCTCAACCATGAGCCTTCTAATCCCCCTGTCCCAGAGGATTTCCATCAGCTTCCTCAGGTCAACCCTGCTGTCTCCTGTAACTACGACCTCAACATCTCTCAAACCTTTCAGCTCTTCCACTCTATGAGAAGGTGCACGAGTGGAAACTGCTACCAACCGCTTACCTTCGCCCTTACGAAGGATCTCAGCATTGGTTGGTGTTCTCGCAAAACTATCCACCACAACTCTCAATGGATTCTCAGGCAAGCCACTGGAAACTCGTTTCTTTCTTCTTTCTTCCGATTTTACGGTGAGAGAAGGATCATCAGATAAAACTGTTCCAATCCCAACCATTATGGCATCCACACTTGCCCTCAACGCATCTACCCTATCAAAATCCTATTTTCCAGATATCCTGAACTGCCTTCTCAACTTAGATGCTATCTTGCCATCTGCACTCATTGCCAAGTTTACTACGACGAAAGGTTTTTTCATGTTAATTTGATTTTGATTTACAGTCTTATCTCCTCGATATTCTCTACATTCAATATCCCTATTTCCTTCACCTCAAATCCAAGTTCTCTAAGAACCCGAGAGAAGGCATCAAAAAGTTCGCCAGAGTTCTCAAACTTTACAAACGTTGCCTTCACCTTGTATCCGCCAATTTGTGGTAGGGACGTGAAGGCGAGCAATGATGCTTTTCCATCCCTTAACAAATTCTCCTTTGTTTTCTTCATGGCAACAACTGCAAATGCAAATGTATTCTCATCAACCATTCTAAGTGAGCCAACTGGAGCAACATGGGGCCAGCCATCTTCATCAATCGTAGCTATGGCTTTGGAAGCTTTGGGGTCATCAAATACTTTCCTAACGTCCTCTATATCCACCATAGATACCACCTTAAATTATTTAATACACAGTTTATTGATATGGAGTATATTATAAAGGTTGTCCAGAAACTCAAGAACGATAATGTTGGAGGGATAATAAAAGCTCGAATGAATGAATTCAAAGAGAACAGAAAAGGAGATGTTTTTAAAGAGCTTTGTTTTTGCATTTTGACTGCAAACTTCAATGCAGAGAGAAGCATTAAAATCCAAGAAGAGATTGGAGATGGATTTTTAACTTTATCCGAGTCCGAATTAGCCACCAGACTGAGACAACTGGGACACAGATATCCAAATGTCAGAGCAAAATATATCGTAGAAGCTAGAAAACATGAGTTGAAACTGGAAGAAGATGCGTTTAGGATGAGAGAATGGCTTGTAAACAATATAAAGGGAATTGGATACAAAGAAGCAAGCCATTTTCTTAGAAATATCGGTTATGAGGACGTTGCCATCCTTGACTTTCACATACTCAACATTCTTGAGAGATACAATGTTATAAAGAAGCCAAAAACCCTTACGAAGAGAAAATATCTGGAGATAGAGGAGAAAATGAGAGAGATTGCAAAAAGATCGGAAATCAGCCTGGGAGAACTTGATCTCTATTTATGGTATATCGAAACAGGAAAAGTTCTAAAATAAGAAGATGCATTGTTTTAAAGAGGTGAATTGAATGAAGATAGAAAAAATAATCGCAAGAGAAATTCTTGATTCAAGAGGTAATCCTACTGTGGAGGTTGATGTTTTCACATCAAACGGGATGGGAAGGGCAAGCGTACCATCTGGCGCATCAACTGGAATCCACGAAGCTCTTGAATTGAGGGATGGGGGAGCAAGATACCGTGGGAAGGGGGTGTTAAAAGCGGTTGATAATGTCAATAACATCATAGCACCATCTCTTGTAGGTATGGATGTGAGTGATCAGAAGGAAATCGATTCTGTCATAATTGAGCTTGATGGAACTGAAAATAAGTCAAGATTGGGGGCGAATGCAACGCTTGGCGTATCTCTCGCATGTGCAAAAGCTGCTGCCAACTCACTCGGAGTACCACTTTACGAGTATCTTGGGGGGACGAATGTTATTCCAGTACCAACACTAAACATCCTAAATGGAGGAAAGCATGCTGGAAATAAACTTGAAATTCAGGAGTTCATGATACAGCCTATTGGTGCTCCTTCCTTTTCAGAGGGGATTCGATATGGTGCCGAAATCTATCATGCCTTGGGAGATATCCTCGAAGCAAGGTATGGAAAATCTGCTCTGAATGTGGGTTTTGAAGGTGGATATGCGCCGCCCATGGACTATACAAGAGAGGCACTCGATGCAGTATGGATGGCTGTGGAAAAAGCAGGATATTCAGAGAAAGAAATAAGGATTGGAATAGACGCTGCTGCAAGTGAATTTCATTACCGTGAGGGGATGTACGAACTGGATGGGGGGGTTCTGACAAGTGAGGACCTAATCGACCTCTATGTGGGATTAGTCGAGGATTACCCTCTCATCTACATAGAAGACCCATTCCATGAGGATGCTTTTCTTGATTTCGCAGAGCTGACAAAGACCTTGAAGGATGTGCTGATTGTTGGAGATGATATATTTGTAACAAACGTCAATAGAATCAAAAAAGGGATTGAAACTCGTGCTGCAAATGCCATGATACTCAAAGTTAACCAGATAGGAACACTCACAGAGGCAATTGAGGCTTCAAAGATTGCGAATAGGGCAGGTTGGAAGATTGTTGTATCACACAGGTCTGCTGAGACAGAAGATGTCACAATTTCGCATTTGGCTGTTGCATTATCTGCTCACCTCATAAAAGCTGGTGCTCCAGCAAGAGGCGAAAGAACTGCAAAGTACAATGAACTGCTTAGAATTGAAGAGAGGCTGGGGGAGAAAGCAAGCTATGCGGTGGTGGTGAGATGATATATGTGGTTGGGCATAAGAACCCTGATGCAGATTCTATCTGTTCTGCAATTGCGTATGCGGAGTTTCTAAGGAAAAGAGGATATGATTCAATTGGCGTAAGGGCAGGTGAGTTGAATAAAGAGACGCTTTTTGCTCTTCAAAGTTTCGGGGTGGAGGTGCCTCCTGAAATACCCAAAACAATCTCTTCAGAAGATGTGGTTTATCTCGTTGACCACAATGAGAAATCACAGATGGCAGAGTGTATAAGTGAGGACGTGATAGTCGGCATAATTGACCATCATAAACTCGGTGGTCTAAAAACATCAAAACCAATATTTGTTAGAATTGAGCCACTTGGCTCAACATGTACCATTCTTTCAAAAATTTACAGAGAAGAGGAAATAGAAATAACAAGGAAGATTGCGGGACTCCTTCTGACGGGCATTATATCTGATACAGTCGTCTTCAAATCTGCAACCACTACATCATTCGATGAGGAGGAGGCCATGAGGTTATCAAGCATTGCAGAAATCGATATCGAGCAGTATGGAATGGAACTTATGAGGAAGAAAAGTGATATAGAGGATGTGAGTCCAGAAGAAATCCTCAAAAGGGACTTCAAAGAATTCGACTTCAACAACCATAGGGTCGGAATCTCACAGGTAGAACTTGTAGATGTCTCTCTGATAGAACCGAAGATTGGAGGCATCATTGAGGAAATGAGGAAAATGGTTGAACAAGAGTATGAGCTTGTTGTCTTCATGGTGACAGATATCATCGAGGAGGGGAGTAGGTTATATGCTGTTGGAACATCAGAAGCTCTTGAGCGATTTGAAGAGGCTTTTGGAGAAGGGTTAAATGAGGGGTACATATATCTCAAGGGAGTTATGTCAAGGAAAAGTCAAGTAGTCCCGCCCCTCGAAAGAGCATTCAAAGGGATGTAAATGAGAGCCCTTATTCCCTTCAAAGTGGATAGCCCAAAATCGAGACTATCTTCTGTTATGTCAGTTGAAGAGAGGGAAGCATTTGCTAAAGTTATGTTGTATGACTTGATTGATGCCACCATGAAATCAGACGTGGATGTGATTGATGTTGCAGTCACCAATATGAATTTTCAGCTTGAGCTCCCGGTAAATACGATATACGCGCCTTACCACCTAGACGAAGTTGTGAATGAGTACTTCGAGAAGGTTTCACATCACTTCCCTGATGAAGGGGTAATCGTGATTATGTCTGACCTCCCTCTCCTCACTGAAAAAAATATAAACGAAATTGTTCATAGTGATGCAGACGTCGTTATCGCCCCTGGTAGAGAAGGTGGGACAAATATTTTGATGACAAGAAAACCTGACAGATTCAGAGTGTCATATTATGAGATGTCTTTTCTCAAACACAAAAGAATCGCTCAAGAGCTTGGACTGAGTCTGAAGGTGTATGACTCGTTCTACGCATCAGTTGATGTTGATAGAGTTCAAGACTTGGTAGAGGTGCTAATACACTCGAATGGGAGAGCCCATAATTATCTCAAGTCACTTGGCTTTGAACTAAATGTCAGTAAAACTGAGACCATGATTGTAAGGAAAAGGTGAGAAAATGGAGATATCTGAATTTCAGAGAATCCTCAAAAATAGATATCTTGAGAAAGATAGATTGATGGGAGAACTTTTCATGTTATCTGTCCTGACAGAGGAAGTCGGAGAGCTTGCAAAAGCTATACGATACAAGAATTCGGACAGAATAGCAGAGGAGTTGGGAGATGTGGTGTTTGTGGCTTTCTGTATTTCAAATTTGTTTGGTATTGACATGGAAAGATGTTTGAGAAGCAGATATGTAAATAGGTCTTTTGAAGAAATTTCAAAAAATTGGAAGGATGTCTCTTGGAAGAATCATAAAAACACCAACAAAAAATAAAGCAAATATATAATTCCTCCACCCATCATTATATACGCACTCAACTCCTTCCTAATAAGGATGTAAAGATACAATATGAAGCAACTCACCAATGTTAGGGCGATACTAATCAACTCAACAACGCCAAGATTCCACTGGGTAAATACCATGCCAATCGCAACAGGAAATGTGGCTTGAAATATCATCGCTCCACTGATGTTTCCAAGAGCAAGAGTGTCTTTTCCTCTCCAGTACCATAAAACACTATTCAGCTTCTCGGGTAGCTCAGTTGCAACTGGAGACAGCAAAAAGGATAGAATGAACAACGGAATTCCTATTGAGTGAGAGACTACGGAGAGCTCATCCACAAAGAGTTTTGCACCAGTCCATATCAGAACAAGACCTACAATTGTCTGTATAATGTCCAAATTCCTCGATTGAGATATTTTCCCTATGTACAACCCACATTCAGAACATTCTATTTCGCCCTCTACTTGAAGCAATTTAAAAGCATACACAACATAGATAACTATCAGCAAAAAAGCAAGCAAATCTCTGAATGGGTGGAGAAATAGAGATATGAGGACAATGAGGATGTAAGCAATCATAAAGTAGAGAAGGTCAAGCTTTATGTGGGTGGTGTCGATGTTGAGTTTGGTTTTTCTCCTTCCAGCAAGGGTAGCTAAAATAATCGTTAAGCCACCCACGAACATTGCAAGAGAGGATAACATGAAGGGTGCTCCAAGAATCGCTCCTATGCCTATTTCATGTCCACCCTCTTTTGCAAAAAAGATGGCAATTATGGGAAGGATTGTTTCAGGAAGAGCGGTACCCACCGCCGCAAGTAAACTGCCTGTTGCACACGCCGAGATTCTGTATCGGTATGCAACCCACTCAATTCCGTTGGTAAACAACTCACAACCAATAACCACTATAATAAGAGAAAGTAGAAGCTCAGCGTACATCGAGAGCCTCCTTTATCTTTTTCATCTCCTCATGACTTGTTTGATATATCACCTTTATACAGGAGTCAAAGTGAAGTTCTCTAACTATTCCCCTCTTGTAGAGTGTAGAGAGCTTTTTAAGAGACTCTGGACTCATTGGAAGAATTATCTCTTTTGTTTCGAGTGGGGGCAACAACTCCCCAATCTTAGTCTTAAGGTCTTCAATTCCTTCCTGATTCAATGCAGAAACAATAACAGGATTTGGAGCAAGGTGTCTAACTGGCTCAAGCTCAAAACACTTTGCTTTATCAATCTTGTTGAAAACAGTTATGATTGGACGTTCACACCAATCGTTGAAGAGGGTGGAGTGAGATGTCTTGAGCTTCCTTCTTATCGTTTTATGATGTTCACTCGCATCCACCACCAGCAATATCACATCTGCCTCATAAATCTCAGAAAATGTTGACCTAAATGCCTCTATCATGAAGTGTGGAAGTCCTTCAAGAAAACCAACCGTGTCGGTCAGCATGACTTTTCTGCCATCTATCCTCATACTCCTCGTGATTGGACTCAAAGTAGTGAAAAGTTGATTCGCGGATTTTGTGCATCTCTTGCCAACCAAAGCATTCAAAAGAGTGCTCTTTCCTGCGTTTGTATAACCACAAATAGCAACTCTCGGTATGCCCAGTGATCTGTACCTTTTTCTTCTTGCCTTCTGAGATTTTGTGTAGGTTTTTAGCTCCCTCCTAAGCTTCAATATTCTTCTCTGGATGTCGTCAGCATATGATGTTCCATATCTTCCAAGCCCCATAAAACCCGGGCGCTCACGCCTCTTGAGTATGGATGTTAGCTCCCGTGCCCTTGGAAGCTCATAGGTGAGTGTAGCGAGTTCAACTTGTAGCTTTGCCACCTTGCTTCTTGCCCGTTTTGCGAATATTTCCAGAATCAGATTCAATCTATCAATTGTCTCAACATTGAACATCTTTGTTAGATTATAAACCTGAGTAGGAGAGAGTCTGTTATAGAAAATAACCTTATCAACACCCATCACATTCCGTTTTATCTCTTCTACCTTGCCCGCCCCGATCTGATACCTTATGTCTGGACTCCTCTTCTGGATAACCACACCTTTTATATCATACCCTGCAGAGTCTGCCAGATGCTTGAATTCTTTGATTTTGAAGTCTATATCCTCGTTGCTCGTGTGTGGGTCTACCCTCAGAATCAACAATACGCTTTCTCTCATCCCACATCAACCCTATCCCAGTTTTAATAAAAGTTCCCTTGCAGAATATGCAATGTGGTGTGCTATTTCAATAGCTCTCCTCTCTCCTATTGACTCTGGATACCTGACTGTCCTTCCAAGCATTGCACTTGCCATCTACTCATCGATGCCGAACAGTTCCCCCCTCTCAATCACAATATCCAATCCCCCATATGCACTAGGAAGTGATGATATGCTCTCTCTGAGAAAGTCTGAGATGTTTCTCAAAGTTGGCTCTTTGCTTGTTGTGGAAGAGATATTGATGTAAAGGACTTTTGCCACATATGTTGGTTCAACCTCACACACAACTACCGAGCAAACCATCAGATAATGCCCATCGATTGCATGCCTTCCTGATATATCACATACGACTATCATTTGTATATCGTTGCTATTTTTGGAGGTGTAGAGTCCCTGTTAAACAGCTCCAATCTTGTGCCATCTGGATACACTATGACTATTCGCTTAATTGGATAGCTAAAATAGTATGGCTGATAGAGATAATATATTCTGTCTGACTTTTCATCCACTGACCTTGTGATATTTATAACTCTAACCAGTGCCCCCTTATCATTCAGTTTCAGAACTTTGATATCTTCGAAAGGCAGAAACTTTCTAATCTCTGGCTCTATTGTCTTTGCGCCAAACAACAAAACATATGTTTTTGCTAAGAAGTTCAGCTCAAAGTTAAGCTCAACTGTTGCATTGTATCCTTCAAGCCACATCGTTACCTCATCCACCTTAAGATAAGTGGAAGAGGCAGATGCAAGGGGAGCTGAGGATACTACGAGTAGCATCACAATCAAAGTGATTTTCCACATCTATCCAATCAAAAACACTTTTAATATTAATGAGTTGTGTTAAGTAGGGATGAGTATGATAAAGGCTGGAGTACTTGGTGCAACTGGAGCAGTTGGCCAGAGATTTGTTGAGTTTCTGCAAAACCATCCTTGGTTTGAGTTAAGCACACTTGCTGCATCTGAAAGAAGTGCTGGGAAACCATACGCAGAGGCAACAAAATGGAGGTTATCAACACCTCTGAACAGAGAAGTCTCTGAAATGGAAGTCATAAACGTCATGGATATCAAGAACATTGATGCTGATATCGTGTTCTCTGCTCTTCCTTCGGATGTTGCATATGCGGTCGAGTTAAAATACGCTGAAGAGGGTTTTGTGGTTGCAAGTAATGCATCAGCCCACAGAATGGAGGATGATGTGCCTCTTGTGATTCCAGAAGTGAACAAGGAACACCTTGAGCTTATTGATATCCAAAAAGACAAAAGGAAATGGAATGGATGTATTGTAACAAATCCCAACTGCTCAACAATCATGATGACGATGGCTCTCAAGCCTCTAATGAGGTTCGGAATCAGAAGGGTGTATGTCGCAACCATGCAAGCAGTTTCTGGGGCTGGATACACGGGAGTCCCATCGATGGCAATACTCGACAACATCATACCGTTCATAGCGGGAGAAGAGAGGAAGATGGAAACTGAGCCACTTAAGATACTTGGAGAGCTTGAAAACGAGAGAATTGTAAATGCAAATATATCGATCAGTGCAAGCTGTCATAGAGTTCCGGTTCTCGATGGGCATACCGAAGCAATTTGGGTTGAGTTTGATGATGTGGTAGAGCCAGACGATGTGATGGAAAAATTCGAAAGCTTCGACCATGGACTCCAAGACCTTCCAACACTTCCAGAGAATTCAATAATGATACACAAAGATGAAGACAGACCTCAGCCAAGGCTTGATAGAGACTTGGGCAGGGGCATGACGGTCTCAGTCGGAAGAATAAGGAAAAGTGAGAACGGTATCAAGTTCATTGTACTCGGTCACAACACCGTGAGGGGTGCAGCTGGAGCAAGTGTTCTAAATGCAGAATTGATGGTTGATATGGGAATTGTAAAAAGTTAAAATTCAAACAACAGCTGCAAAGATACCAATACATACTGAGAGGAATATTGCCTCGAAGTTTCCATAACCCCCAATGTTGATTTCGGCAGAGCCTTTTTCATCTTCGCCCACTGACAGTAACCATGCTATTATGCCCCCTATTACCCCAAGCACTCCACCGGACAACATTACTTGGGAGGCTTCATCAACAGATAATAAGAAGGCTATTGGCATTAGTACAAAACCTATCCATGGAAGTGCAACTATGCCCAAAGGGGGTCTAAATTCAGTTGTCATATATGTAATCGCCATAGATATCAAAAAGAGCAATAGCGCGCTCAACCTCTCCTCCATCAAATACAGAGTCAAAAAAGCGAGTATTAGTGGTACTATGAGACCGCCAATATTTATCATAACCTTTGTTGTGAAGAATTTTGTCATCCCCCTTCCATACTCCTCAACAAATGGTATATTGTGCATTTTCTCGATTAATCTTGCCTCACTCGAAGTGTAGGTTGGCTTTACCATTTTCATTGTCGTGATACAGAATTCTGCTGGATATAGTGCGACACACATAATCACAAATGCTGCGACCCATCCACCTGAAATTGGAAGTTCTAATCTACCGCTAAAACACACAACCGCTGTGAGAATCGCAATTGTCCAGATGGATAGAAACTTGATGTAAAACCTCGAGTTTAAAAGCTCACGCATTTTTCCCACCCACCACACATTAGACAAGCTCTTATTTAACTTTTATACAAATATGGATTTTCTGGTACTTCTGTATTGAGGCCCATGGCTTCTGCCAGTATCACCATCAAATCTTCCATCTCCATATCAATACCCATCTCTTTTATCCCATCTCTCAGATTTCTTCGACAGAAGGGGCATGTACTTATTAACATCTCTGCATCAACCTCAATCGCATCCTCTACTCTCCTCTTTGACATCGCAAGAGCAAGTTGTGGAATGCCGGCTTTCACAGCTCCACCCGCCCCGCAACATCTCTGAAGTTCTCTGGTACGCTCCATCTCAACAAACTCAAGTCCTGGAATCATCTGAATTAATCTGCGTGGTGGCTCGTATATTCCAAGATGTCTTCCAGTATGGCAAGGGTCATGATAAGTAACCTTCTTTCGAACAGGCTTTATGTCAAGCTCATATCCTTCATCAACAAGTTGGAGAATGTATTGAGGAAATGTTAATGTTTCAAATGGTAGCTCTTTACCCCAGTACTTTGGCCAGTCAAGTGTTGCGGTTTTCATACACCCTGCACAAGAGAACACAACTTTTTTCACACCCCTCTTCTTGAGATTTTCTATATTCTTCATAATGTAATTCTCAACAAGGGGAGATGGTTGCCCAGACCTCATAAGCACAGAACCACAGCATAATTCCTCCTCTCCGAGCAATGTGAATGGAACGCCGAGTTCATCAAGAACTCTGACAGATGCAACTGCAACCTTCTGCGCCCTGAATGCAGCAGTACAGCCAACAAAGTATGCGACTTCTGCTTCCTTCTTGAACTCGATGTCAGATGGGAGCCAACAGAGTCTTTCCTCTTGTTTCGCTTCATACATATTCCCGCTCTTCAAAATCTCCAAGAATCTGGACTGTTTTCCATATGGGCCAATTCCCTCACCAACCAACATTTCCCTCGTGGTTTCCCAAAGACTCACAGTGTCCAGCCTACTCTCACACACAGTACGACACGTGCCGCATGTCGTACACATATATGTCTGATCTCTGTACCTCTCAAGTTCCTCCTTTGTTATCTCTCTTGGTCCAAAAATCAATGCTCTGAGACCGTATTTCTTATTCAGCATCTCCCTCATTTTTAGTACTCTGTACTTTGGAGAGAAACCAAGCTTATCCTCCTCGCACATTGTATCCCAAGGAACAAATTTCTCCTCTTTAATTTCTTGGTAAACAGGACACCATTCTATGCACTCATTGCACCTCGTGCAAGCATCAAATTCAAGGAGCTGCGTGCATCTGAACCTCTCAAACATCTCTATCATCTCCAAGCGCCAGAATTACAAGGGGAACTGCTATCATATGAAAGTATTTTGTGAAGGGGACAAAAGCGACAAAAATCAAAAGAGCTGTTATCTCATAAAAAAGTGTAAATTGAGGCGCATAATTCGATAGTTCTCCAAAAACCCCTTTTCCCATCAACTCTGAGATCAGTCCTACTATGACTACGAAGAACAAGCTAAATGTGAGAAAGTAATCGTGAAAATCACTCATTTCTCTAACAGCCTTGCTTATTATTCTTCTCACCACCGCAACAGATATTCCGCCGAGGAGCATGTACTCCGCTATATTAGCTGGGGTCTCAAACTCTTCAATCCAGAAATTAGGAGTTAGGTAGATCGATGGCTCAACTCCATACATATGTCCATAAATCCAATCAACCATCCAAAAAAATACAATAATCATAAAAAATATGAAAGGAAGAATCCAACCCCAAAATATCATCAAATGCATCACCCATCTGAATTTGCTTCTTCTAAAAATCATCCTCTGAAAGAGAATTCCAAAAACAAATAACTTTACAAATCTTTTCGGATCTTTTTTGATATTTTTTAAGATAAGAGATAATATTAGCCTTACAAATCCAATGGCTCCAACCTTCGAAGTTCTGCCTGCTATTCCGACACCATACTTTCTGAACTGTATGTAGAGACCAAAAACAAATATTGCGATAGCGATTGATGAAACCACTGCTATAGTAAGCTCCTCACCTGAATAATACCCCATGTAGTACCCCTTTGAGGATGACCATAAAAAACTTTTATCATTAGTTCGAGTTTTGTTCATGCACGATATTGTGATAGTTGGAGGGGGAGCTGCAGGACTCTCTGCGGCAATATATGCAACAAGGGCGATGGTGGATACTCTTGTTATAGAGAGGAGT
Source organism: Methanomicrobia archaeon JdFR-19 (assembly GCA_002010075.1). Lineage (GTDB taxonomy): Archaea > Halobacteriota > Methanosarcinia > DSM-18856 > Methermicoccaceae > JdFR-19. The sequence goes on from MTMG01000004.1 coordinate 46,612, forward strand.
TCTATTGGAGGGAATGTTTCCCTAATAGTCGATATAGAGAACTACCTCGGATTTCCACACATCTCGGGAGATGACCTCGCAAGAAGATTTGAAGAACATGCAAATGAAATAAAAGTTAAAATCGAGACTGACTCTGTGATATCCATTAAAAAGGATGATAATTTTATAATTAAATCACCAAAGAATGAATATGTAGCAAAAAAAGTTATTATTGCTACTGGAATGAGGCCAAGAAAACTTGGGGTCATGGGTGAGGATAAGTTTTTGGGAAGAGGTGTTTCATACTGTGCAACATGTGATGGCCCGCTATTTGTTGGGGGAGAGGTTGCAGTAATCGGAGGGGGGAACTCTGCACTCACTGAGGCAATCTTCCTATCCAATATCGCAAGCAAAGTTTATATCATACATAGAAGGGATAAGCTAAGGGCTGACCCAATCTACCAAAAAAGAGCTCATGAGAAACAGAACATAGAGTTCATACTAAACAGTGTTGTACATGAGATAAAGGGAGACGAGCAAGTAGAGAGCATGATTATCAGTACCAATGGTGTAAGAAAGGAGCTGAAAGTGGATGGTGTTTTCATATATATAGGCAATGTCCCAAATACAGAGATGGTTGATTGTGAAAAGGATAATAACGGGTTCATTCTGACCGATGGGAATATGATGAGTTCAATAGAGGGAATATATGCGGCAGGTGACTGCAGAGCAAAGCATCTGAGACAAATAACTACGGCGGTTTGTGATGGAGCAATAGCTGGATGGCATGCAGCAAACTCCATCACTCAGGCATAACAATAACATCGCCTTCCTTTGTCACCCTTATTTCAAAGTCCTCCACAACAAGACTGTGTCTAATTCTATGCCCAATTTCCTTCCTCAACAACATGACAAGCTCGAATCTGTCATATGGGAGGTGTATATTCACACTATCACATCTTTCGTATAAATCTCTCACAACATCATCAACTTTCATGCCTGCCCTTGCCCTAACCACAACTGGGGCTAAAATAGACCTGAACAATTTCACTGTGTTCAATGCCTTCTGATAATTTTCCCTTGCTTTTCTCTCAATAGCACTGATGTTCTGCTTTGTTGTCCCAAGCTCGCTTGCTATCTCTTCCAGTGTCTTTCCTTCCATCCTTCTCTTCAATACTTCTATCTGCTTCTTTGTCAAGAACGTTTTCATACTATAATGTAAAACTGTTTAGTTTTATAAAAATCTATCGTAAAATACTTATAGAGCAGTAATGACAGAAGAAGCATGCTCAGATGGTTGGCAATTACCACCATGGTTGCCATCATGGCTGTTATGATGCTTGGCTGTTTACACGACAACAACGAAATAACTGTCTTTGCTGCAGCCTCCCTTAAAGAGCCATTTGAAAAACTTGCAGACAATTTCGAAGAGGATACCGGAACACAAGTGGGGCTGAACTTTGAAAGTTCAACCACTCTAAGAATCCAGATAGAAAATGGTGCCTATGCAGATGTATTTGCATCAGCGGACCCTCTCCAAATAGAAATACTCAGAAATAAGGGAATTGTGAACGAGTCATACGTATTCGCTAAAAATGAGCTTGTTGTTGCCATTTCCAACAACACCAACATCTCGTCTCTTGAAGACCTCGCCAACCAAAAGCTTAGAATTGTTATAGCCCAACCCGGAAGCCCAATAGGAAAATACACGCAAGAAGTTCTTTTAAATCTTAACAACATGTATGGAGAGGATTTCTATGACAAAGTCATGAAAAATGTGGTTTCCGAGGAGGACAATGTTAAGAGTGCATATGCAAAGATTTTACTCGGAGAGGCGGATGCTGCATTTGTTTATAGGACAGACTCAGTGCATACAAAATTCATAGAGATACCAAAAGAGTACAATGTTATCGCAGAATATGAAATTGCACCTATCACACCCAGAGGCAGAGAATTTGTAAGATACGTCTTATCAAACAAAGATGTATTGAGGGGGTATGGCTTCATTGAGGATTGAAATCTGGAAAATTGTTATCTTCGCATCGTTTTTGTTCTATATCTGTTACATAACGCTTCCAATTCTGTCCGTGTTCGTGAGAGTGGGGAGTGATTTCATAACTCAATTATCAAACCCGGTGGTTGTCTCTGCTATCAAACTAAGCATAATAACATCAAGTGTCACTGCTCTGGTAGCAATCGTCGTTGGCACTCCTGTAGCGTATGCTCTTGCAAGATGGAGATTCAGATACAAACACGCCTTAGAAACTCTGATTGAACTGCCGATTGTTCTGCCTCCTGCTGTTGCAGGTGTGGCTCTTCTTATGGCATTCGGTAGAAACGGACTTGTTGGTTCCTATGCTCCAATGGACATCGCATTCACGACACTTGCTGTGATAATGGCACAGAGCTTTGTTGCCACACCATTCTATGTGAGGTCGATGAAAAGCGCATTCGATAACTTAGATACGAAGATTGAAGGCGTTGCAAGAACACTTGGTGCATCTGAATTTCGTACCTTCGTATCCATAACTCTACCTCTTACAGTTCCATCGTTTGTAGGTGGGCTTGTGATGTGCTGGGCAAGGGCTCTCGGAGAATTTGGGGCGACACTGATGTTCGCAGGAAACTTCATAGGGAGAACACAAACAATGCCTCTCGCAATATATAGTGCACTACAAACAGACCTACAATCTGCACTATCACTGTCGGTAATCCTGATAATCTTATCATTCACAATTCTCGTTTTTGTGAAAATATTCGGAAGGAGGGTTGGTGCATTTGTTTAAAATTGGAAGTCTTGTTGACTCTTATGGTAGAGTTATAACAAGCCTAAGAATCTCTGTGACACAAAGATGCAACTTGTCATGTTTCTACTGCCACCACGAGGGAGAATCAGACGTTTTGAGTAAGGAGGAAATGAATGCTGAAGATATTGTGAAGGTATGTAAAGTGGCAAATGAACTTGGCGTCTCAAAGGTCAAAATAACAGGTGGTGAGCCACTCCTGAGGAAAGACATAGAACACATTTTAGCAGAGATGCCGAATTTCTCAGACATTTCAATGACGACCAACGGAACGCTGCTTGGTGGTAGAGCATCAGAGCTCAAGGCTTCGGGCTTGAAACGGGTGAATGTTAGTATGGACACAATCGACAAAAACACTTACTCCCGAATAACTGGTGGAGGGAAAATCAAGGATGTGATAAAAGGAATAGAAGATGGCATTAGCAATGAGCTTACACCACTAAAACTCAATATGGTCATGCTCAAAGGCATAAACAGTTCTTGGGACGATGTAGAAAATATGATTGAGTTTGTCAAGAATTTCAATGGCGATGTCATTCTCCAGATGATAGAGTTGATGCCAAGATCGGAGTTAAATGGATACTATATATCTCTAAACGAGTACGAAGAGCGACTCAAAAATCAAGCTTCCCGCGTTATTACAAGGTCTATGCACAGGAGAAGAATATATGATATAAATGGAACTCTTGTCGAGGTGGTTAGACCGATGGATAATTCAAGCTTCTGTGCAAACTGCACAAGGTTGAGACTGACATCAGATGGTAGACTGCGGGGGTGTCTTTTATCCAGATATCCATCGATTAAGTTAAAAGAATTCTCCCATCAAGAACTGGAGCGAAGTTTTCATGAAGTTGCCAGACTCAGAAAACCATATTGGAGGGAATGATATGATAAAGGTAATGTACTTTGCATACCTGAAAGACATTACTGGAGTTAAGGAAGAATGGTTAGAGATTGATGGAAATCTCGTTCAGAACGTTCTAAACAAGATCTTTGAAAAGTATCCCAAACTGAGAAATGCCCCACTTATGGTTGTCATCGATAAGAAGATTGCAAAAAGGGATGAGATTGTTGAAGAGGGAGACGAGATAAGGGTCTATCCGCCCGTGTGCGGGGGTTGAAAAATATGGACAACAAAGTGATTCTAACAAGTGAGAGGATAGAGATAAGTGATGTTCTGAATCGATTATCCAAGAGCGAGGAATGTGGAGCAGTGGTGATGTTCATCGGAACAGTTAGGGGACTTGATGAGGGAAAAAAAATACACGAACTCAATATCGAGATAGATGTTGATGTTGCACTCGAAACTCTGCAGAAATTGAGACAGGATACGATAGAGGAATATGGCATACAAGATTTGGTGGTAGTGCATAGATACGGTACTCTGATGGTTGGAGATACAATAGTGGTGATAGTCGTTGCATCTGCTCATAGAAAGGAAAGTTTTGATGCTTGTGAGTATTTTATTGACGAGCTTAAACGCATCGTTCCCGTATGGAAGCTCGAAAAGAGAGAGAATGGTATGCACTGGGTGGGGTCAGAATGGCTGAAATGATAGATGTTAGTAGGAAAGTAGATGTAAAGAGGATTGCAAAGGCATGTGGAATTATAAAACTAAGAAAAGAAACTGTGAAAGAGATTCTGGAAGGCAAAGTGAAAAAAGGCGATGTCATATCTGTTTCTAAGGTTGCAGCCATACAAGCTGTGAAGAATACTCCTCAACTTCTCCCTCTGTGCCATCCGATACCTATTACGGATGTGAGGGTTGATATTAAGGTTGAGGATGATACTGTTTAGTGTGAGTGTGAGGTCGGAACCATTTACAAGACAGGTGTTGAGATGGAAGCTCTGTGCGGTGTAAGTGTCGCACTTCTCTGTATTTGGGATATGGTAAAATATCTCGAGAAAGACGAGAGAGGACAGTACCCTTCAACCAAGATAACAGATCTCAAAGTAATTTCAAAAGAGGTGTAGAAGTGAGGAACGAAAACGTTTTACTTGAAGATGCTCAGAGAATCATGAGAGAGGAGAGAGACAAACTCAGGGCCAATATAGGAACTGAGGTCTTTCATATCAACAATATTCCCCCACATACTCTATTGGGCAGAGTTTTGGCAGAAGACGTTGTGGCAAATAGAGACCTTCCGCCATTTGATATTGCAACCATGGATGGATTTGCACTCAGGGTTCCGCCTCTGTACCCTCTAACGATAAAAGGTAAAATACAAGCCGGTGAATACGGAGATGGAAAGGAAATAGGAGTTAGAGAGAGCTTTGGTATAGCAACAGGGGCTATCTTGCCCAAAGGAGCAAATGCTGTTTTGCCAGTTGAATGTGCGGAAATTGAAGAAGACGTTCTCATTGGAGGAGAGGTTAAGGAGGGAGAATTCGTTCTTTTGAAGGGTTCTGATGTTCGTAAAGGAGATGTAGTAGCAAAAAAAAGTATGTTCATAAATGAAAGGATACTTGCTCTTTGCACATTATCTGATGAGATATGTGTATACAAAAAACCAAGAGTGGGAGTAATAGGAAGTGGAGATGAGATCGTCGATGGTCTGATGCCAGACTCAAATACACACATGGTCTGTGCATATCTCTGGAAAATGGGAGTCGATGCTGTAAGGATTGGGGTCGTGCAGGACAATTACAGCATATTGGAAAAGGCGATTTCGAATGCTTCGAAAAAATATGATGTGATTATAACAGTAGGTGGTATCTCAGTTGGAGAGAAGGACTTCGTGAGGGCAATATTAGAGAATGAGGGGGAAGTGGTATTTCAGGGTGTTCGTATAAAACCAGGAAAGCCAGTATCCTTCTGGTACTTTAATGACACACCGGTTCTTTCGTTGCCAGGTAAACCAACTGGAGCATTTACGGCACTTGAACTTGTCGGCTCAAAGATGTTCGGAGACCTCGTTAGGAGAAGTTGCTGGACGAGAATTGGAGAGAAGGTGGCAGCACAGAGTGGATATATGAATGTGCTCTATGGAGATATGGACTCAGGATATTTTGTCCCCAAGGGAGTGAAAAATGGAAAATACAACACTTCAATAGTTTCAGCCTGTATCTCAACGATAAAATCATCTTGCTATACGCTTTTTGAAAATTCTATTAAAAAAGATGAACAGATTGAAGTTTTTTTGCTCTAAAGACTTATGCCTTTCCACTGGATTCTCCTAAGACCATGGCTGTTGCTATCAAATGTGCAACTCTTATTGGTTCTGGAATGCTCGAATGTAATGATGTTCTCTTAACAAGTTTGGCGGCATACGATGGGGTTATGCCAGCACATTGGATATACACCTCGCTTGGGCCACCTGTATCTACGGGTGTCAGTGGACCTGCCTTCTTTATCATCGAAAATCTCAACTCAGAATCAACAACATTCTCAAGTGCTTTTTTTATCGCATCAAAGTCTGGTAAACTTCTGGTGATGACCACAACTGGTATTGAGGTATTCTCATACAGCATTTGTATATCCACAACATTAAAACCACCAAATGTCACACCATCAAGCAGTATTACCCTCAACTGAGAATAGTACTTTGACGAAAGAATCATTTGGGATATTTTGGGTGTAGCATCCAGCCCGTCCTTTGTTATCTATGTTTTCATAATGCCGTCTATCCATTCGCCCCCTCTGAATACAGTGCCAACCACCAGTATCTTTTTCCCTTTTAAAGGAGAATCATCCAGACCCAATATTCTTGTTTCTGGCTTCATTTCAACTTTGATGAGAATTTGTCTATGAACTCATCACAGAGTAGTGATGCTTTCTTTGCAGCATCTTTGAGAACCTCAATGGGGTCATCTTCGTACGTTCTTATAGTCAAAATCGGGTCACTGACCGTTGGAAACTTGAAATCATAGCAAGCTATGTCAACCCTTTCATCGCTGAGGAGTATGTCTGTGAGCAAGTTCAATAAAGTATGGGACTCTCCTTCCATTTTCAATCTCACGAGGTTATCTGCCTTCTCGAGAATCACGACCCCCATATCATATCATCCCCATAGAGTAGTCCTTCGATAATTTTCTCGTCTCGGTTCTTCCACACTTTGGACATTTGAGCTTTTCTTCTTCAAGTACAAGTGGTACTCTGCACACACCGCACAATGCTTTCAGAACACCAAGGTCTGGGTCAACAGTGGATAAGCGCAAATTCTTTACGTCTATTATCTTCGCCTTTATTATGTCTCCATACCTAAACTCCATGCTCAAATCCTTAACATATGCATCTTTAACATTGGATACGTGTATGGCTGCCTGGGGCAGATTTGGTATCATTCTATTGCTCAGACTCTCAAGACATATGACGTCAACAAGAACCATCGACTCTTTTATATCCGAGACCTTGCCTATCACAATATCTCCTTCCTTTAATTTTGGAGGGGCATTTACCTCTGGGAACACCTTCGCATATCTCTGTTCTTTGTCATAATAGGGACGGCCTGCAACCGAAGCATATATCCCTCCAACAAATTCGTAAGTCCCACTTCCAGCAACATATTCCTCAGCGGTTCCAACAAAATCTCCAGGGAGTACTAGAGGAGAGGCAAGTTCCTCTGGCTTCTCTTCAAGCTCTTTTATCTCGGGTTCCTCCTTGTTCTTAACTTTATCCTTGTTTCCGGATAGCTTTTTTCTTACAACCTTCTTCTTCCTCTGTACCTTAATAGCACATCCCTCACTCACACTTTTTAATCCTATATACCTCCACTGGTATATAACACACTTCGTGTTTATGATGTTTGAATATTTTCTTCATAGGATATTCCATCACATACACCTGTGTTATTCTGTGAGGCTTTATGAAGTGTTCAACGAACTTCTTACTACTCTGATTGTGAATACTATATATAACATCTCCTATCCTCAGAGCTGCGCTCAAAAAAGCTCTGTCGCTACCTTTTTTTTGTGCTCCAAATGGAGGATTCATTACAACTGTCGCTTTCTTATCTCTAACAGTATTTGGAACAAGGAGAACATCACACAACACAAACTCCACCTCCACTCCGATTTTCTTGGCGTTTTTCATTGCAATTCTCAATGCACTGGCGTCGATGTCGAAACCTACAACCCTTTCTGCCCCCAACAGTTTCGCCCCTATCCCAAGTATACCTGTCCCACACCCCAAATCATAAACAGTCCCTTCTAAATCTCCCATCATGTAGGCAGTGTAAAGGAGTGCTGATGCTATCTGCGGTGATGTTGCATACTGTTCAAATCCCAATTTTGGATCTGTATACAATTCCAGACATTCGAGTTTTATCTCAAGCTCTTTCTTTTTCATATTCCATAAAGAAATTGGCAAACTTTTTTAATGCTATGAACCGATGCGAACATGCACTTTTTTCATCTGGTGTCATCTCTCCAAATGTTTTTCCCGTACTACCAAACTCAAAAATTGGGTCGAACCCAAAACCATGAGAACCTCTCTCAAACCAAGAGATGTTTCCATAAACTTCTCCCTTGAACAACACTGGGTCCGAATCCTTTGAGCAAAAACCAACACACGAAACAAACTTTGCCCTCCTGTTTTTCACACCCTCCATAAGCTTCAGAATGCCTCGATTTCCAATGGTTCTGTAAACATATGAAGAATAAGGTCCGGGAAAACCATCAAGAGCCTCAATAAAGAGTCCTGCATCTTCTATTATATACGCACTTTTGTCTCTGGCTCTTTTCATAACCTCTTTAATACCAAAAAGTACTATTTCCTCTATAGAGTCTGACTGGATTTCGATATACCCTTTTGTATCTTGGTGGAGATGTATGCCGTATGCTGAAAGAATATGTAGAGCTTCATGAAATTTATGCCTGTTCCCAGTAACGAACACTACGTTCATCCTTTTCCTTCCTCTTTGAGGGTTTCTTGCCCTGAAGCTTCATTCTCAATCCCATTATGCACTTTCCATCAACAACACCGCCGAGTGGATTGTGTGGTGTTCCAAGAGAGTTCATGCACCTCGCCATGACTGCAGCCCCTCTCGCAAGTCCATCATCCACAAAAACTACCTGCTCAGATGTTTTTTCAAGTATTCCCAACTTCATCAGCCTCTCCAAAATCAAATAAGGTTTCTCGCCCGTTATACCAGCCCTCCCGGTAATGCCAACCCTTGTCTCAGGAAACATCAATCCCAACTCGTGTGCGGTCTTAATGAGCTTTACAACAACTTCAGCCATCACAAAATCGATGACAGTTGAGAGAGACTCCTTTCCATACTCTGAATACACCTCTGCCCCTATTTCCCTCAGTTCTTTAAACTCATCTCCGTTCACACCAACATCACACCCAATCAAAACAACTCCAACCTTCTCTGCAGCCTGTGGATTTACCGGAACAGAACCATATCTATCTCTACCAAGAGGGACTTTCTCTATGACAACATGCTTCATAATCTCTTTCACATACTTTTCTATAACATTTTTCTTCATACTGTTTGAAAATCTGCCCAAAGGAATCTCGCCAAATACATCTAACGTTGTTCCAACTCTTGGATCAACAAGCCCACTTCCCTTCACAATCTCATCAGGTATCGCACCCGCAAAACCACAGAAGTTTCCAATTGTCTTTGCGTAGGGTAGTTCATTATTTGTTATTCTTCCGTCCAACGTAGTTCCACAATCAATCGAAAGAGCTGGATTTCTAAAGTCAATGCCTGCCCATTTTGCCCCCTCCTTTATTCCGGCGGTTGCAAGTTCGCCCTCCATCTCATTCGCAACAACCTCAACCCCAGTTGCTCCCATAGGAGGAAGGACGCTCGCAACCGCACCATCGAACACAACTCTCTCTATATTTGTGAAGGGTCTGAACTTTGGCAATATATTGTGTTTGGAGAGAGCAGGAGTCATTCTCGATGGAGGGACCCCCGCCATAAGACACCCATCAGCAAGTGCCTGTATTATTTTTCCCACCTCTTCCGGAGAAGAGAAACCAGCAACAACCCCGGTGCTCCTAACAACAAAGTGAAGATCCTCATCTATATCAAGTCCCACTTTACCGCATGCTTGAATAAGAGTATCTCTAACAAGTTCTGCAACAGACTCTCTTGTTAATTCGACGCCAGCAAGCGTCTTCCCAAACACCTCCTCGCCTTTTTTCGGTGGTCTCACATCCCTCGTCATTTTTACGAGTTTTATCAAGAGATAACTCTTCCCTTCTTTCAAATCTGTTGCTGTCAGTATGCATTTTGTAGTGGTATTCCCTACCTCAACAGAGGCCACTATGTAATACGGTTTATATGCCTTCTTCAAATCGAGATATCGAACACTCATACTCTTTGCAATCTTTGGCTTGGGTCCTCCAAAAATGTCCAAGAATCCCATGGAATCACCCTTCATATCTCTGAAGCAATCTCTGAAGTATGTACTCAATATGTTCTTTTGAAAGTGCTCCAACCTCTCTATGAACTAATTCCCCATCAACAAAGAAAAGTAAAGTTGGAATTGCATTTATTCCAAATCTTGATGCAATACCCACATTTTCATCAACATTCAGCTTGGCAAATAGGAACTTCCCTGAATATTTCCTCGCCAATTCATCTATAATGGGGGACAATAACTTACAGGGCCCACACCATGGTGCCCAACAGTCAATCAAAACGAACTTGTTGCTTCTGATAATGTCCGTAAAGGTCGAAGTTTGAATGTCCACTGGCTTATCGCTTACCTTTTCCCTTTTTATTTTATTCATAAGTTCCTTAAGCTTCCTTTTTTTAATCTCTTCAATTTCAGAGTCCCTACTCATGAGGTTGAATGATAGAGTATTATATTATTAAAATATTGTGTTCCACTGTTCATCCAAATAGAGCACCAAGTCCCTCTATTCCACTTTCCTCCTCTTCTTCTTTTTCTTTCTCTTTCTTTTCTTCTGGTTCTTCCTTTTCTTCTTTTTCTTCTACTTCCTCTTTCTCACTCACCACCGTAGGCGCTGCTGGTGCAAGAGAAACTCCCTTCGATATCGCCTCATCGATGTCAACATCCTCAAGTGCTGCTACAAGAGCCTTCACACGCACAGCGTCCACATCTATACCAGCTGCCTTCATGACCTCTGAAACCGCTTCTTCTGTTATTTCTTTCTTTGCACTGTGAAGCAACAGTGCTGCATATATATACTCCATTCCTTTTCACCTCCGTTCATCCAAATAGAGCACCAAGTCCCTCTATTCCACTTTCCTCCTCTTCTTCTTTTTCTTTCTCTTTCTTTTCTTCTGGTTCTTCCTTTTCTTCTTTTTC
>MTMG01000003.1 GCA_002010075.1 Methanomicrobia archaeon JdFR-19
ATGAGAACAGTTCTCTCCATGAGTGGTTTTCCAGTTCTCGGGTCCTCGAGTTCTGGAAACTCCTCGAGGACGTCTGTCATCTCGTTTCCTCTCTCTCCGCATCCTATGTACACTATTATGTCTGCATCAGCCCATTTGGCAAGCTGTTGCTGGGTTACTGTCTTGCCACTACCGAAGGGTCCGGGAATGCATGCTATTCCTCCCTTCGCCACTGGGAAGAATGTATCAAGAACTCTCTGTCCCGTAATGAGGGGGACACTCGGGTCAAACTTCTCAGCATATGGTCGTGGTTTCCTGACATACCACTTCTGGAGCATGGGAAGTTCCACAACATCCCCCACCCTCGTCTTCAACCTACATATTGTCTCATTTACAGTATATTTTCCATCTCCAACCCACTCAACAGTACCTTCGACTCCCACAGGAACCATTATTCTGTGCATCACGACGTCTGTCTCTCTCACTTCACCTATGAACATCCCTGGCTTTAGATAATCCCCCTCGCTCACAACAGCTCTGAAATCCCATTTCTTGCTCATATCCACTGGGTCAACCTCGACACCTCTTTTGATGTAATCTCCCGCCTTCAGAGCAACGAGGTCGAGAGGTCTCTGAATTCCATCGTAAATTGACTTCAAAAGCCCAGGAGCAAGAAATGTGGAGAGAGGCATACGTGTGTTCTCGACTGGCTCACCCGGGGACAATCCACTTGTATCCTCATACACCTGAATTGTCACTTTTTCCTTTCTTATTCGAATCACTTCCCCAATGAGCTTCTCTTCTCCCACTTTGACAACATCATACATCTGTGCGTCAGGCATTCCCTCTGCAACCACAACTGGTCCTGAAATCTTGACAAGTACTCCCATGAACTTCACCTCATGATCTCAAGTCCAAGAGCTTTCTTTATCATCTCTCTCAACGTCTCCTTTGGAGGTTTCTTCACATCCTCCTTGGACGGTATGAACACGACAACAGGCTTTGCTATCTGCTCTATCTTCTTTGCAACCTTCCAGTCAATATGTTCTCTTATTCTCTGGTCTGCTATGATGATTCCAACATCAGGTTCCTCAATTAGTTTCTCAATCCTCTCTCCCCCTTCTGCAGGGTCTACCTCATATCCATCATTAACTCCTGCAAGCCTGAATCCCAAGCACATCAGTCTATCACCAAGAACCACAATTCTGTCTCCTTTCACGTCATCTTCCATCTTTTTCACCTCTCTATCTTCTTCCCAAGTATGCTGTGCTTACCCATCCCTATCACATACTCCTCTATCTTCTCTGGTGCCACTCCAAATTCTTTGGCTCTTGCTATTTTTCGTATGTTAGATACCTCATTCTCCTTCAGGTACATATACAACACAATCAGACTGAGGGAGAGACTTCCCATCGAGAGTTTCTCAATGTTCCGCTCGAGTACTACTCTTTCAAGTATATTCTCCAAAGGAATAAGCGTTTTTCTTTTTTTGTAGTCTTCAAGTCCGGGAGTTAGGTCATAGTAGGGCTTGAGTTTACCAACAACCTCCACAACATCCTTGCTCCTCGCAAGGTCAAGTAGTTCCTTTTCTGTTAGGTTCCCTCCCTCGATCATGAACTTTGGAATGTCGCTCTCCTCAATTCCCTCGTGTTTCAATCTCATGAGACTCATGATGTTTCTGGCATCTATCTCCGCCTTCAAACATTCTTTCGTTATCACCTCATCTCCGAATCTCATAAGCACGTTATGTATTAGTCCGTCATAGTAGGACTTGTAGAGGGCATTTATCAAAGGCATCATATTCCCTGTCTTTTTATACTCATCGAGTTGGGGTGTGAGAACTTGTTCGTATTTAGTTCCAGCAAGTGCATGAACAACTTGCTCAACATCCCTCTGCTCCATGAGTTTCTTTATCTCATCCTTCGTGAAAGAGCCAGCAAACACAAGGTATGGCTCTATCTCCTCGAAACTCTTGCCATACTTCTTCGCATTTAGCACAGTTCTCAGATTGTGTATATCCCACTTCTCGAGCAGAGCCTGAATAGTTTTCTTCGCAGGGCCGGGAGAGAGAGCAAGTAGCTTCACTGATGCATCTTCAAGAGACTTTGCAAGTGCCATCTCGATGAGGTCAGCACCCTGATAAAGAACAGATAACTCAACCAAGTACTCTCTGTAGGGTGTCTCTTCAAGAACAGCCACCATCTCCTGCACATCCTTTACGTGTATCAATGAGAGAATCTTTTCCTCACTCAGCAGCTCTGTTTTGAGTGTTCTTACCCTTGCATTTGGATATGCATAGGTGTAAACTCTGTCCATCATCTCGATTCACCAAACACATGCTCGTATATCATCAGCCTTATCTTCTCCATGTTCTCAGCCATTAGACTCTCAAATGTGCTATCAATCCAAACCTTGCCAGACGTTAGGACGACGCCGCCCTTTGTATCAAATTCGCTCAACTCGGCATCAGGTGCCAACGACATTATGATTTCGAAATCCTCAGGAGATGCACTCACCTTCACATCCCCGCCAAGTTCCTTCCTCCCCTGCTCTATCACATTCTTCAGAAACTCCCTGTACTCATCTCTCTTCTTCAACTCAGCGAGAAACTCCCACATCCTTGCGATGGCTCTCTCAACCACTTCCTCTCTTGCCTCAGCGACAATCCGTCCAGCCTGAAGCCTTGCTGATGAGATTCTTTCCCTTCTCTCACTCTCAGCCAGCCTCTTCGCATCCTCTTCTCCAATTTTTAGTATTCTGTCTGCCTCTTCTCTTGCCTTTTTGAGTATCTCGTCTGCTTCCTCCCTTGCCTTTTTGAGTATCTCGTCTCTCTTCTGCTCTGTATCCTTCCTTATGTCCTCTATGAGTTCATCAAGTCCCATCGAGTTCACCCGAAGATTCTGAGCAGTAGTATGAGCGACATAACGAAGCCGAATATCAGCAGTGTCTCTGGAATCACCATGAAGAACAGCACGAGACCTATCTTCTCTGGTTTCTCTATGACTACACCAAGACCTGCAGCACCGATTGCGCCCTGTGCCATTCCAGTCCCTATACAACCACCTGCCATCGATATTCCTGCTCCAACCGCAATCATACCCCAATCAGTCAATTCACCTACCATATTTCATCAACTCCCTTTTTCTCCATACTTCACATACTTTGATATGTGTTTGAACGGTGAGAACAAAATGCCATTGCCCTCATAGAACTTCGAGAAGAACTCAACATAATGAAGACGAATGCCTTGCAAAAACGGCTCGAAGATTCCAAGAAGGAAATTAACAAGATGTCCAACGATGAAGATCAGAAACACGAGAGCAATCAATTTTGGTGAGCCAGTCGCAAGAGCGTTGCTTAACTGAGTATTCAATACGAAGGCAAGTATAAAAGACACAAGCCCGACGCCGAGAATTCTCGTGTAAGACAGGACAAAGGATGCCAGAGATGGTACTTCCATTATTGACATTGGTCCTTCTGTCTTCAGCTCAAGCACCAAGCCAGCACCAACAAGAGCAAAGCCCACTATGTTCGAGAGAGTGGGTTCTGTCAGAGAGCCACCACCCAAAAACTGATACACGAGGATGATTCCTCCATACAAAATCAGAAGCCATCCTATCTTGCTCAGCATGTGTTCATACTCTTTATGATTCCATGTGTTGATGATGCCGAGTAAGAGACCAAAGCTTACATGAAATACGCCAACCAATATCGTAATGACCAAAAGGTCATCAACCCTATGCAGTCTTTCGAACAACGGATGCCCAATTTCATGACCAAAGAATTCACCATATATGATTCCAAATATGACTGTAACAGCTGAAGTGATTACCAAAGCCTCACCCAGATACCTGAGTGAAGGATATTTCTCACCAAACTTCTTTATCAGGAGTACTGCAACACCCAACGTTGCAAGTGCATATCCTATATCACCCAACATCATTCCATAGAAAATCGGGAATGTGATTGCAACCAATATCGTGGGGTCCCATTCATTGCTCTTGGGCCATGAGAAAAATCCGACGAGGAATTCCATCGACTTTATTGGCCTTGGATTATTCAGAAGAGTGGGTGGCAACTCGTCTGTCTCTATCTTCTCCACCAGAATCCTCCCGTTCGTTATCTCATTCAGTTTCTCCTCTGCCCACCTCCTCTTCTTCGAAGGAATCCAACCAGTCATCATAAAAATGTGCTCCTCTCTTGCAAATTTCATTGGTGCTTCTGCCTTTTCAGCCTCTATCTCGAACATCTCTCTCAAAGTGGCAACTTTTGCAAAATACTTGTCAGACAAAGCTTCCACTCTCGCATCGATCTGCTTCTTTCTTTCATCAAGTTCAGCCAGTTCTCTCTCAATCTCAGCCTTCACACGAGATGGGCTTCCTTTTATTGGAGGGATGTCAAGTATCGAGTGAGAATACTCTTCAAGAAGTTTGTGAACATGATCCCCAAGTTTTTTGTCGAAAACAATAAGGAAAATAACTGTTTTCTTCTTCTTTACCGCACTGAGATAATCAAATCTTGTTGTTATTCTACCCAGCGCATCAATGAACTGTGAGAACTCAGATTCCACCATCATCCCAGCAATACTATCGACCGATTCCACCTCAAGAACTGAAAAGTCAATACCAAGAACTGATAACTCCTCAACCACCTCACTCATCTTCAATAGCTCTCTCTCCCTCTCCCTTATGTTCTCAAGCTCGAGCTGAATTTCCCTTACCTCATCATCTATTCCCAGACTCTCGGCTTCCCTGAACATCTCATCAAGTTCAAGTTTCTCTCTTGGCTCAACTTCCCTTGGCTTGAGAACACTTTCTATACCTCTCAACCTCACAAGCTGTTCTGATACTTTTGAGAAGATATCAAGAGGCTTTCCCATCTCAAACTTCTCCAGTACGTCCTCCCCAACACGCCTAAGTTCAACACATCCAGACCTATGGAGGAGATCAAGCACCCTATCTATATCACGGTGCAACCCTGTGACTCTTATCATCTCCATCTTCTCTGGTCTGAGCATGCTTCACCACTCACTTTAAAGTTTGAAATGTATAAGCCTGAGAGAGAGTTCTCTAAGAAAATCGTCATCCGCCTTAATTTCCTTTATTTTTTCTGATTTTTCTCTCGCCATCCTCAGTATTTCCTCCACCTCCTTCTCTATCTTCTCTCTCTCACCTGCAAGGTACTCTTGTTTTATTCTGTCTGCCTCTTCTCTTGCCTTTTTGAGTATCTCGTCTGCCTCTTCTCTTGCCTTTTTGAGTATCTCGTCTGCCTCTTCTCTTGCCTTTTTGAGTTCTTCTCTTGCCTTCTCTTCAACCTTTTTGAGTATGACAAGAGTCTCCTGCAGACGCTCTGAACTCTGAAGACCTTCAGAATGCATGGGATAACCACCCTTGCATATGTATATAAAAGTTCCGAAATTCAATCGACCATCAACGAAAGTGCATAGCTTGGAAAAACACTTGACAGTGCACCATACTTTGCAGAGACCGAGACAAACGACAGACCTGCCATCGCAGAAGCATCCTTTAAAATCTCCTCTCCCACGCCAGCCCCCACCACTTTACAAACTCCACACTCGTCCGCCTTTACACGCATTGCCTCAGAAACCTCACTAATCTGTGCATCTCTAATCTGATGTGCGATTTCGACAACATCTTCGAGTGAAATCTCATCAAGATCAGAACACACGACTCTTGCAAGTCTCTTTGCACAAGACATGATGTCCTTTCCCCTGCCATCTGCTGTCTCCCAAGGATAATCGATGTCCTCAGTAAGACCAAGTAAAGAATAAACATCTCCCGTGGTTGCAAAGTACTCCTTCGACAAAGGAATCTCTTTTCCATTTATCTCAACAGCCGATATTATCGTTGCGACATTCGTCCTCAGGAACCCTGTATATACAAGCTCTCTGTTCATCAACCTCTCCAAATCAGTCTTGCCAGCAACAGGGACTCCACCCACAATGGGAATGATGTCTGTGGTCGTGCTTCCCATGTCTGCAAATATGCAGTCTTGATAGTGATGTCCAACAAAGATTGCGGATGCTACCCAGTTTGATGCTGCAAATTTGAGTGGTTCTTTAATTAAATCCTCAAAACAATGAAGAGAGCCATCGACAGATAGAAAAAGAACATCGTCAAAGACTTCCATGCATACTTTTGCAATGTGGAGAACACCCTCACTTCTTGATCGAAAAGCATCAGCAAGCTCACCCGTCATCACAACCCCCACTTTCTCATGAGGATGCTCCTCTGATATTCTAACCAAAACATCAAAAACATCTCCCTTCCACAAAGGGTGATATATAACTCCGAATTTACCGGTGTTCGTTGCGTATTTTGTATTGGCACCACCTATATCAAGACCAAGAGACTCCATATGGGCCCGGCCGGATTTGAACCGGCGACCACCCGGTTATGAGCCGGGCGCTCTAACCTGACTAAGCTACGGGCCCACATACCTATACATAATACTTTTTATTTAGATGTTATGATTACTCGCATGAGCAAAATCGTGGTGTATGGTACAACAACATGCCCGCATTGCAAAAGAACGAAAGAATTTCTTGAACGAAACAAAGCAGACTTCGATGTTGTATGGATTGACAAGCTGGATGAAGAGGCGAGAGAAGAAGCCATAGAAAGGATACATCGCCTTACAGGGATGCGTGCGGTTCCGGTAGTTGTGAAAGGAGACAAATGGGTAGTGGGATTCGATGAGGTGGAATTGAGAGAGCTTTTGAAGGATTAAACGTGATGTTAAGATTGATGCAGTTAATTGACTATATATATCCTCATGATTCTATTACAGTCTATGATAGTGATAAGAGCAAAGGTCTATCCAACCGAAGAAATTGAGAAGGTGGTTCAGGCAGTTGAGAACATTTTCATCATCGAAAAAGCCCCTTCAATCACGTCTAATCTGTATTACTTGCTGGAATGGAGATGCGAGATATCTGCCTTGAAGAAGCTACATCAACTACTCAGACAACAGAAGATTCTTGAGACTGCACGCACAGTTCTGTTCAACTCTGTGAAAGAGAATAAACTAATTTTCTCACTGAACAAACAGGCAGCATTTGCAGGAAAAGTGAGCTTTGGACTTGAGAATGAAATATATGGGAGCATAGACGTGGAAATCGATGGTAATATAGAAGAAATTATCGATTGGCTTGCCCCGCCAACAGAAAAGGGCGCACCTTTGTACGAGAGAGAGATGCCCACATAAATTTCGATATAATTTTAAGTGTTTAACATCATCATCATTATCATGGTAAAGATAGTACATGCCCAGACAGTTATAACAGTCGAAGACCTTCTTGCCCTGAAGGAGAAAACTGGAGAGAGCAGTACAAAAGATGCAATTGCGAAAGCAATCGAGCATTATTTGAAATGTCCTTACACAACCGATGAAGAGTTATGGAGAGCAAAGCTTGAGAAAATGGTCGAAAGAAAAGGCACAGTAAAAAAGAATGCGAAAAATGTTGAGAAGAGAAGGAAGGAGCCTCAGGACTCATAAGGCTCATCATATATATCAGCTTTGGTTCTCATCATCGGCTCCTTTTTCAGAGGAGACTGGTTTTATATGGACGACCACATCAGCAACTTCCCTGAACTTCTTTTTGATTTTGTTCTCAACCCTGTGGGCAAGTTCATGTGCCTCTTCCACTGACATCGAACCATCTACCCCAACACACATGTCCATATAAACCTCGTCTCTCCTCCCTCTTGAACGTATGTTTGAACATTCCTTCACACCATCAACCGACAGTGTGATTCTTCTCACATCCTCAGGGTCTATCCTCTCTCTATCACAAAGCGTTTCAGATGAATGAACGAGTGTTCGGATTGCAGAAACAGCAACGAGTACTGCAATGCCCATTCCGAATATCAAGTCCAAAATCGGATGTCCGAATTTTGCAGCCATCAAACTCACTATCACACTCAAAGATACGAGGAAATCTGCCCTTGTGTGTTTTGCGTCAGCAAGCAGGGCATCACTCGAGTACTCCTTGCCAGCCTTTTCTTCATACATACTGACGCCGAGATTCACGCCCATCGAAAACACCATCACTCCAAAGCTCATGCCAGTCACAATTACATGATGCGTACCCAACATTCTCTCAACAGACATGTAGAATATTTCGAAGCTTGCGATGAGTAGAAGTATGCCTATCCCCATTGCACCCAGTGTCTCAAATTTCCCGTGTCCATATGGGTGGGAGAGGTCTGGAGGTTTTGAAGCTATCAGCACACCTATCAGTGCAACAACTGTTGAAAATGCGTCGAAGAGTGAATGAAGACCATCTGCCATCATACTCACAGAACCTGTGATGTAGCCATACACGCCCTTCAGCAATGCTACCAAGAGATTCAGGGCAAGGACTACAAGCAATATCCTCCTCACCCTCTTCCACCTGTCCATAAGAAAAAGTAAATAAATGAATTTAATTTAAGAGTTCCCACGAGGGTTTGCTTTGAGAGTCTTGTTGTTGAACTCGCCAACGGTACTGCCAGACTTCGATTTCATAGCAAGGATACCTAACCTTGGCATCATATCAATCGCAGGGAACATCGATGATGTGTGTGATGTCAATGTTGCTGACCTCCACGCTGTGAAGGACTGGAGGGGTTTTACACGAAAAATTCTGTCAAGCCTATGTCCAGACATCGTTGGCATCAGTTCAATGAGTTTTCAGATAGAGGATGCTTTCGAGATTGCACGCATCTCCAAGGAGTACGGAGCAAAGGTTGTGATGGGGGGATACCACCCTACTCTTCTGCCAGAGCATGTATTGGCAAATCCAGATGTTGATTTCGTTGTGAGGGGGGAGGGGGAGGGAACATTCAGAGAGCTCATAATTTCTTTAGAAGAATCACCAGAAAAACTGAATTCAATACCTGGAATCTCATACAGAAAGAACGGGGAGATTGTTCACAACCCAAGAAGACCGCTGTTAGACCTTGAAAAACTCGAGATGCCAAACAGAGATGTGAGGCTTGTGAAAGGAAAGTTCTACGTATATACGAAGAAGGTAGATGTGGTGGAGACAACGAGAGGATGTACAAACGCATGTAAGTTCTGTAGCATTCTGAGAATGTACGGAAAATCGTTCAGAAAGTTCCCGCTCGAAAGAGTTGTGAAAGACATAATCGACTGTGAGGAGCATGGTGCAGAGGGTATTGTATTCTCTGATGATAATATAAACCTCGAGCCAAATAGACTGTGGGAAATCTGTGATGCAATTATCGAGAACGGACTTGACCACATCCATTACTACACACAAGCAAGCGTGAAGGGGATAACGCCCGAGCTTGCTGAGAGAATGGCAGAAGCTGGATTCAAATCAGTGTTCCTCGGCATAGAGAACGTTTTGAAAAGAGACCTCGAGTACTTCTCAAAAAACTCCGAACCAGACGAAGCTCAAACTGCTGTAAAGGCATTGAAGGATAATGACATCATCGTATCGGGCGGTCTCGTACTGGGTGCTCCTGAGGATACAAAAGAAGACCTATGGACAAACTTCAAACTCGCAAAACTGATGGGGGTGGATGTTCCCATATTCTACATCTCGACACCTTATCCGAGAACGAAACTGAGAGAGGAGCTTCTTAATGAGGGGCTTGTGGTGAATGAGGATGACTACTCGAAGTACGATGGACTCACAGCAAATGTAAGAACCCACCACCTCTCAGCCGAACAGCTTCAGTACGAAACATGGAAGATGTATGCAAAGTACTACGACTTCGAGTGGGCAAGAACAACAACCATCAGAAAACATTATCCGCTCTGGATTTACAAGAACATTCTCAAACTCTATCCAAGATACATGATGAGAAAGATCCTCCACGCACTGCATATAAAATCTGAAAATGATTTCTTCATCGAAGACTGTTCAAAGAGAGTTTATTCGAAGGGAGTTTTTTAATTTGGATTAAGTTTTCAATAAGTTTCAATCAAACACAAACTTATCGATTTTCAATCTCCCGGTATACAACGCCGAGCCAACAACGACTCCCTCTGCTCCAGCTTCCTTTAATCTGACAATATCATCAAAACTCGAAATACCTCCAGATGCAACAACCGGAATTGAAACAGTTTCAACCAATTCCTTGAGTGGTTCTACCTTCACACCCCTCATAAGCCCTTCTGTGTCGATGTTCGTGAACAATATGCTTCCCACACCCATCTCCTCCACAACTCGCCCCGCCTCTTCTGCTCTCATTCTCGTGCTTTCTTTCCACCCCCTTATCATCACTATGCCATCCCGAGCATCGAGGGCAGCCATCACTCTCTTCCCACCAACCTCATCCACTATTTTCCTTGCCAGCTCAGGGTCTTCAAACAAAACAGTTCCAAGAATCACCCTCCCAGCTCCACTCTCGACCATGCGCAAAGCAATCTCCCTGTCCCTTATGCCCCCTCCAACCTGCACACGAACAGAATTTCCTACCTTTTCCACAATCTACTCGACAATCTCTCTATTTGTCCCCGTCCCGAGTGTAGCATCAAGGTCTATCACATGTATCGTTCTCGCACCCTAATCCACCCAAGAACATGCAACCTCAATTGGATTATCCAACGAAAGCATCTCCCTCTCTGGGTCTCCCTGAACAAGCTGGACACATTTTCCCTTTCTTATATCAACAGCAGGTATTATCTCAAACATACATGGAGCACAACACATATATTATCCCATCCCATTTTATAAACAATGCTGTTCAGATTGTTGAAAAGATTGAGAGAGGCATACGAAAGAGTACTGTTCAAAGAGGTAAGCAAAGGAAAACTTCCCGAGCACATCGCAATCATAATGGATGGAAACAGAAGGTATGCGAGGCTGAAGGGAAAACCCGTTTATGAAGGACACAAAAATGGCGCCAAAACAACAGAAATGGTTCTTGATACATGCTCAAAACTTGGAATAAAAGCACTCACCGTATATGCATTTTCAACCGAGAACTTCTCAAGAAGCGATGAGGAGAGAAAGTACATACTCGGGTTGATAGAAGAGAAACTCAGAGAGCTCTTGAGAGACAAGAGGACATATGAGATGAAGGTAAGGGTATCTGTGGTCGGGGATTTTTCACTCCTCCCAGAAAGTTTGAGAGAGACCGCAAAAGAGGTTGAGAATGCTACTGCTGAGAACAACAGACTCTTTCTCAATATTGCAATCGGATACGGGGGAAGAAGAGACTTGGTGGGGGTTGTGAAGAAGCTTGCCAGAAAGGTTGAGACTGGTGAGCTGGATGTGAATGATATCGATGAAGAGGTCGTTTCGAGCCACCTCTATGCTGAAAATGGCATGGTGATACCAGATGTTGACCTTCTAATAAGAACAGGGGGAGAACAGAGGCTATCGAACTTCCTACCATGGCAGACAAGTGGAAGTGAGAGTGCAACCTATTTCTGCTCCCCCTACTGGCCAGAGTTCAGGAAGATAGACCTACTCAGGGCAATCAGAACCTACCAACGTAGGGAGATTGAACGAGAGGAGAAACTATTCATGAGAGTCATGTCGATAGCAAAAGAGTGGGGAGTTATGGAGATTGAAGAGGGAATTGAAATCTATCACTCCATCCTCAAAAAAATGCGGAAGAAGATTATTTCTTTCTCTGCCCCGGCAGTTCGCCCAGTATCCCATTCTCTGGTCTCACGCCAAGTTTCTCCAGTGGCTCAATCACCTTGCTCAAGGCAAGGAGACCAGCAAGAAAAAGGGCGCTGAGTAGAGGAGATACCACACATTCTCTTTTTCATGGCTAATTATCCAGCCTGATGAGTCTTGTAAGGGTAGCCGAAGTAAGCATCATGATGATTCCATAGATCGCAGAGGCGATTGCAACTGCTGGATTGAAGAATGAAAGGGATATCGCAGTACCTATTCCAAACTCTCTCATCCCATTGGTAAAAATAAAAACTCTGGTTATGGTTGGAGGTGAGTGCATAATCTTTCCTATCACGTATCCTGAGAGATAGCCCCAAAGATTCAGTATGAGACACATGGGAACATACACAAGCAACAAATCGAATGTGATGATACCTACAGCATTTGCTGACACAGTGAAAATGAGTACTATTACTGCAATTGCACTTATTGCAGGATATGTATCATGATACTTTTCAATCTTGGAATGTTTGGTGCGAAGGGTTGAAGCAAGGATTAAAGGAAGGGCTACCATAAATATAAGCTCAAATAACATATTAAGTGGCTCAAAAGCAATCGAGCTTCCAGTTATCCATTCAATAAGAAGAGGTGTGAGGAATGTGTAAAGCAAAATCGAAGAAGCCATGACAGTGGTACCTAGTGCAACATCTCCACCACTAAGATACACCATCAAGCTCGATGTGATTTCAGATGGGGTTGAAGCTATGACTGCCATCCCAACCGCAACATCTCCTTCCAAGAATTTGTAGGTCAGAAATCCTGCGGTCGGTATTGTCAAAAGTTGAAACAGAAGTGCCATACCAACTATTCTGAGCTCACTCATCGCCCTTACAAGATCAGAAAGAGTGAGGGTAAGACCTATCCCAAATATCATAATAAACAGCTGAATCGGTACTGTGGTGCTCATTAGAGTTCCAATGTGAGATGGTGTGAAAATTCCTATCACCGCAGCGAGAGCCACCCACAAAACCAAGTACTCACATACGTACTCATACCATCTCAAAATAAGACCCCTCCTCTCTTTTAGAGATAAAAGTATTAAAATTTTCTAAAAACTGGGTTGAAAAGTTCTAAGACTGGATTAGCGTAATGCTCCGGCCGGGATTTGAACCCGGGTCTTCAGCTCGAAAGGCTGAAATGATTGGCCGGACTACACCACCGGAGCTTTTTGTACTCATTCAGATTTCAAGGATAATATAGCTTGTGCAATGTCACCTTTGCTCTCTTCAAGGGCTTTTATAGCCTCATCTTTTGTACACCCTGTCTGCTCAACCACCAGCTCAACATCCTCTTCCTTCACCCTTGCCTTCTCGATAGGATTTCCCACGATTTGATATGTCTTCTGTCCCTGGAATTCCATGACAGTTATTGAAGGAGAGGCTATCTCTATGTCTTTGTCTTTCGTCTTTATTATAACTTGCTCCACACCTTCAAGCTCTGATACCGTGATACCCATCTGTTTCATTAGCTTTTCCATCTTTCTTGGGTCGACCTTTCCCGGAAACATCATTCCACCCTTCTCTATCGTCCTCTCTCAATTTATATTAACCTATATATACACTTTTACACATCTTTTTTTCTGTGGTTAGATTGAATGAAGTAAGGATCGCTCTCATAGGTTTTGGAAATGTTGGGCAGGGGCTTGCCAACGTTCTCATAAAGAAAAGGGAGTCTCTAAAACAAAATGATATCAACATCAAAGTGGTTGGTGTTGCAGATTCAAAGGGTGTCATGTTTGATGAAAATGGAATAGAACTTGAGGAAGCTCTGAGATTAAAGAAGACAAAAGGAACGGTTGCTCACAATGGAATGGATGTTTTTGATATGATAGACCAGATGGGAGAAGGAGAGATTGTGGTTGATATGACGCCCACAAATATTGAGACGGGCGAGCCGGGAATGGGGATAATGAGGGTTGCACTGGACAGAGGCATGCATGTCGTCACATCAAATAAAGGCCCTCTTGCACTCAACTTTCAAAAATTGTAGAAAAAAGCTGAAAAGAAGGGGGCTTGTCTGCTTTACGAGGCAACGGTCGGTGGCTCAATGCACATAATTGGCTTCATAAGAGACTCGCTCACATCTTGCGACATTATGGGCATAGAAGGAGTTTTGAACGGAACGTGTAATTACATCCTCACAAGGATGGAAGAAAGTGGATATTCATATGCAGATGTGCTCGAGGAGGCAAAAGAACTTGGCTTGGCAGAGAGTGATCCCACCTACGATGTTGAAGGGATAGACACTGCCTGCAAGCTTGCAATTCTTGCATGCTCAATATTTGGTATGGATGTTACGTACAAGGACGTGGAGACAACTGGTATAACAAACATAACGCCTGAAGCCATGACTCTTGCAATGGAGGATGGATATACGATAAAGTTGATAGGTGAAGTAAGAAGAGAAAGACTGAAAGTTGCTCCGAGGCTTGTACCAAAAGATAGCCCGCTCAACGTGAGAGGTTCTCTGAACGTCGCTGCAATAGAGACAGATATTGCAAAAACCATCACGCTTGTGGGTAGAGGTGCTGGACCTATGGAGACTGCAAGTGCTGTTTTGAGTGATATCATATGGCTATCAAGGAGGTGGAACTCATGATCATGAGATTCTTGCCTTTAATCGTAATGCTGTTTCTTATTCCGTGTGCTCTTGCAGATACCATAGTCGTTGAGCCGGGAGAATCGATTCAGAGTGCTATAAACTCTGCAGAAGATGGTGATACCATCATCGTGATGGAGGGAACCTATGAGGAAAAGATTATACTGAACAAGTCCATTGTCCTTCGCGGAGAAAGTGCAACCATCACATTTCCACACGACAGTGTGATTGATGTGTATGCAGATGATTTTGTCATCCAAGGCTTCACCGTAGAATCTGCCCCATCCTACAAGGCAGGCATATGGGTTCATCCAACGAGTAGTGGTACGATTGAAAATTGTATACTTCTCGATAATTCCTATGGTGTCCTTGTTGAGGGAAGTACTATCAACATCAATGAGTGTGATTTCGAGAATAACGAGAGATATGGACTTGCATTACTGAGTAATACGATGGGGGGAGTCTCGGGATGCTCGCTTAATGGAAATGGAATTGCAGGAGTATTTGTGCATGATTCCACTATAACCGCCTCCTCATGTGATTTTTCAGAGAATGGTTATTTCGGTATTTACCTCGGAAATTCAACAGAGTGTGATGTAAGTGAGTGTGAATTTTGGGGGTATTATGGTATATTCCTCAGAAAGAGTGATTCAAACAACATAGTACGCAACATAATACATTCGGAAAGATATGGAATCGTACTTTTGCTTAGCTCAGATGATAACACACTCTCAGGCAACACAATTGAGGGGGGATATGGTGGAATATATGTGGATGGGTCTCTGAACAACCGAATCGAGGAGAACGTTGTGAGAGGGTCGGGTGAAGAGGGTGAGGCAGTTGCGATATATTTTAAAGATAGTGGTGGAAATGCAGTTACTAATAGCTATCTCACTGGTTATACATACGGAATCGAACTCTACAATGCATCATACAACACCATTACAAATTGCGAAGTGTCAAGTGAGAGAGCTGGCATTCTTTTTGTAAGAGGGTGCGAGAACAACAGACTTGAAGAGTGTAGTGTGTCTGGTGGGCAGTATAATGTGTACGTTGACAGCTCTCGAGAGAATACGATACGTGAATGTGAAATGACCTCTGGATTCATCGGAGTGTATTTGGGAAGGGGAGATGACAACATAGTGGAAGATAACTCAATATCTGAATGTACCTATGGCATATACCTCAGACTCTCAACTTCGAACGAAATCTCATCGAATGAGATTGATACGAGTGAGTATTCCCAAGTTCTGCTCATCGGCTCATCCAACAATGAATTGAGAGACAATACGTGCATGACAGATGGAAAGGGAGGAATATACATTGGCTCTGATTCCAACGGCAACATCATCGTTTCAGACAGCTATGAAGGGGGAGACGCTGGCGTGGTTGTTATTGCCTCGAGAAACAACAGAATCTCAGACTGTTCCATAAATGGCTCTGAAGTTGGTGTGTATGTTGTATATGGCACAAATAACATTTTGGAAAGTTGCATTGTTAATGGGGATACTGGGATTCAGGTTGATAGTGGAGACGGGAATGTAATCAGAGACTGTGTTGTAGAGGGAAGCTATGGTGTGGTACTCGACGGAGATGAAAACACTCTCACAAACCTGAGAGTATCATCAATATATAGGGCCATCGATATAGAGGGGAGTAGGAATGTTGTTGAGGCATCGACCCTTCCATTAACACAACAGTCAATAGTCATCCATGGTAGTTCGAATATTGTCAGAAACGACACAATTTCCAACAGCATTACTGGTATATGGATAACTGGTGGAAGAGGGAATAATATTGTTGGAAGCGAGATACAGGGGTGTCAATATGGTATGCAGATATGGAACGAAACTGAGGATACCTACATCTACAATACAACGATGAGTGGGGCAACCATCGGTATTTTTGTGCTTGGTCCTATTGGCAAATTGGAGGTGAGGAATGAAGGGAGAGAGGTTGAGAGGAACTCTGAATATCAGTCAGGGGCAACACCCTTAAATACCACTGTACTCAACAGCACACTTACAAACAACAGAATGGACATATCGTTCCTGTGGGGGGAGCCAACTGCTTCCATCCACTATAACGACCTTTCAGAAGGTTTTATAGGGGTTTCTGCCCTCTCGATAAATACCACTGTTGATGCTGAATACAACTGGTGGGGTTCGTCAGATGGGCCATCTCCACATGGACATGGCGTGAGGGTTGTTGGAAACGTTGATTATGAGCCATGGCTGGAATCCCCACCTGAGAGGTGAGAAGATGTACATCGAAAGAGTTGATCCAGAAATAGCATCCATCATGGAAAAGGAATGGGAAAGACAGCAATACAAGATAAACCTGATAGCATCTGAAAACTATGCATCTCCCGCAGTAAGAGAGGCTCAAGGAGGCATAATGACAAATAAGTACGCTGAAGGCTACCCTCATCGCAGGTACTATGGCGGATGTGAGTTTGTCGATATGGTTGAAGAGATAGCAATAGAGAGAGCCAAAAGGCTTTTCGGAGCAGAGCATGTGAACGTTCAACCACATTCAGGGACTCAGGCAAACATGGCTGTTTACTTTGCGATGCTTGAAAAGGGAGATACAATAATGAGCATGAATTTATCACATGGCGGTCATCTTTCACATGGCAGTCCCGTGAATTTCTCTGGCATGTTCTACAACATTGTGCAGTATGGTGTGAGTAAGGAAACTGAAACTCTCGATTACTCGGAGCTGTCGGATATTGCGAGAAAGCACAAGCCAAAGATGATAGTGTGTGGGGCGAGTGCCTATCCGCGAGAGATAGACTTCAAAGCGTTTAGAGAGATAGCTGATGAGGTTGGGGCATATCTGCTTGCTGATATAGCCCACATAGCTGGTCTAATCGTGGCGGGACTTCACCAGAGTCCGATAAAGTATGCGGAATTTGTCACAACCACAACCCAAAAGACGTTGAGGGGGCCAAGAGGTGGCATGATAATGTGTCAGGAAGAGTATGCAACCAAGATAGACAAGATGATATTCCCAGGAATTCAGGGGGGTCCCCACATGCATGTGATTGCTGCGAAGGCTGTCGCTTTCAAAGAAGCAGAGACACCTGAATTCAGGAAATGTCAGGAAGACACGGTGAAGAATGCAAAGAAGTTAGCATCAGCTCTCAATGAAAGGGGTTTCAGAGTGGTTTCTGGTGGAACAGACAACCACCTCGCCTTGATTGACCTCACAGAGAAAGGAATGACAGGGAAGGATGCAGAGGAGATGCTTTCAGAGGTTGGAATCATTGTTAACAAGAATACAATTCCATTCGAAACCAGAAGCCCCTTCATAACGAGTGGTATAAGGGTTGGTACGCCTGCTGTAACCACAAGGGGCTTTGGTTTGAAAGAGATGGAAATGATTGCAGAATGGATTGAGGACACTCTCACAGAAGGAGTGGATGAGAGGATTGCAAAAGACGTGAGAGAACTCTGCTCAAAGTACCCGATTCCATGAGGTGAGGTGATGAACAACAGCGAGGACATAAAAGATAAAGTGATAGATGGAAAGAGCATTGCAGATAGGGTTGAGAAGGGTGTGAAAGAGGATGTTGAACGATTTAAGAAAAAATATGGATGTGCACCGCGCCTTGCGACCATTTTGGTGGGAGAGCATCCACCTTCAAAACTGTATGTGAGGCTGAAACACTGGGCATGTAAAAGGGTAGGAATCGATTCAATGAACTACAAATTCGATGAAAATGTTAGTGAGAAGGAGATTCTTTCGCTGATAGAGAGTCTCAATGAGGATGACAAGGTGAATGGAATTCTTGTCCAGATGCCTCTTCCCCCCCACATAGATGCATTGAAAGTTATGGGGAGTGTGTCGCCCATCAAGGATGTTGATGGTTTTCATCCTCTCAACATGGGAAGATTGATGCAAGGAGATGAGAGTTGGCTTGTACCTTGCACACCAAAAGGAGTCATTGAAGCACTAAACATATATGGCATAGATGTTCAGGGTCAGTATGCTGTTGTGGTTGGACATAGTAACATCGTCGGAAAACCAATGGCTGCGATGTTTCTTAACAGGAATGCAACTGTGAGCGTGTGTCATGTTTACACGAAAAATTTGGTGGACTATACAAGAGAAGCAGATATTCTCGTGGTTGCAACAGGTGTCAAGGGTCTGATAAAAAAGGACATGATAAAAGAGGATTCGATAGTTTTCGATGTTGGTATCACATGGGAAGACGGAAAGGTGTATGGGGACGTTGTTTTTGATGATGTTGTCAAGAGGGCGAGACTCGTATCACCAGTCCCGGGAGGGGTTGGTCCCCTTACGATAGCTATGCTTCTTACCCACACAATGAAAGCAGCATGGAAGCAAAAAGAAAGGGAAGAAACATGACAAAGATAATGGGTGTTGTAAACCTCAGTAGTGAGTCGTTCTATCGTGGCTCATATTATCCTCCAGAACAGCTCCCAGACATCATTACTAAGATGGTTGATGATGGGGCAGACATTGTGGATATGGGGGCGAGGTCAACTGCCCCCGGTTCCCCTGTTATCGGAGTGGATGAAGAGCTTGCGAGGATGAAAAGAGCAATGGAAAGCTTACAAGACCCCAGAAAGTCTGTTTAGATATCTGTAGACACACAATACGCAGAGGTTGCCTCATACGCACTATCCATGGGCGCTTCAATGGTGAATGACGTGAGCGGTCTAACGACGGACCCAAAGCTTGCTGATGTTGTTGTTGAATATGATTGCCCTATTGTAGTCATGGCATCTTTCAAGAAGCCAGGAGACCACACAACGCTTGAAGAGGCCATATTTGCATCTGAACTGACGATAGATAGAGCTATTGAGCTTGGAATACCTGAAGAGAATATCATACTGGATCCAGGGGTAGGAAAATGGATTCCCCAGAGAAGCTTTGAGCATGATATCGCCATAATAAGGAACATCAAGTTTTTTCGCCAATTTGGTCTCCCCTTGCTCGTTGGTATTTCAAGAAAATCTTTCATCGGAAGTATCTTAAATGCTGAGCCTGAAGAAAGATTGTATGGAAGTCTCGGAGCAACAGCACTTGTGGTGGGCGAGGCAGACATAATAAGAACTCATGATGTGAGAGAGACAAAGGATGTTGTGAAGGTTGTTGAGGCGATTCTCAGATACTAACGATTCTGAGCGTACAAATTTGAAAATAGATAAGACTTTTAAGTATAAGTTTCACACTTTAAACATATGGATGAGTTAAAGAGGGACAAGAAGGTTGTTAAAGAAGAGTTCTCACGCTACCTACTTGACAGAGTTAAACAGCTTGAGGAAAAGAACAACATATTGAGGACGATCAATCGTCAAATAGAAAGTGAGTTTCAGACGACAAAACTCAGGCAGGAGCAAGAAATAAAACGACTTAGAGGAGAGCTCTCGAGACTTAGGTCCCTTCCTCTTCTAGTTGGAGATGTTATCGATGTTTTTGATGATGGTAGAGCAATCGTAAAAATAAACAACGGAAGCTCGTTTCTTGTGAAGGTTTCCCAGAATGTTAATGTGGGTGTTGGGGATAGAGTTGCTCTAAATCAGCAGACTCTCGCAGTCCTCGAAGTTCTGCCTCCATCTTACAGCACAAATGTGAAGGTTGCAGAGGTAATAGATGATACTGGTGTCGATTATTCCATGATAGGTGGGCTGGATAAACAGATCGAGGAAATAAAAGAGGTTGTTGAGCTTCCCCTCACAAATCCTGAACTATTTGAAGAAGTTGGAATCGCCCCGCCTCAGGGTGTTTTGCTCTACGGACCTCCCGGAACTGGAAAGACGTTGCTGGCGAAGGCTGTTGCACATAGCACCAGTGCGAAGTTCATAAAAATCGTGGGTTCAGAACTTGTTCAGAAATACATAGGAGAGGGGGCGAGACTTGTTAGAGAATTGTTCCAGCTTGCCAGAGATAACCCCCCCTCCATCATATTCATAGATGAATTGGATGCTATAGGCTCTAAGAGATATGATAGTACATCTGGAGATAGAGAGGTTCAGAGGACACTCATGCAACTACTATCCGAACTCGATGGTTTCAGACCAAGAGATAGTGTGAAGGTGATTGCAGCAACCAACAGACCAGATATCCTCGACCCAGCACTGCTGAGACCTGGAAGATTCGACCGTCTTATAGAGATACCGCTCCCAGATGAAAAAGGAAGAGAGGAGATACTGAGAATACACACATCCAAAATGAAGCTTGGGAAGGATGTTGATCTTAGGAAGTTGGCAAAACTTACAAGGGGAGCGAGTGGAGCGGATTTGAAAATGATTGTGGTTGAGGCAGGAATGTTTGCAATCCGTGAGGGGCGTAGGTATGTTAGCATGAAGGACTTTGAGAAATCTATTGAAAAGATAAGTTCCTCACCAAAACTTGATACAGAGGGAATGTTCATCTAAATGGGGGGTTGTATTGCCAAAACTCAGTAAGGTTGTTGAAATTCTCGAAGAAATAGCACCACCTGGACTTGCGGATCCCGATGACATGGGAAGGATAGGGCTTGTTGTTGACCGAGGAGGAAATGTAGAAAAGGCTGGTGTGAGCCTTGACCCAACTGACTACGTGTTCGAAGAGGCTGCAAGACTCGAGGTAGATATACTCATATGTCATCATCCCCTCATACCTAAACCCCTGATGAAACTTGAAAAATCACTGTGCGATAAACTGAAAATCGCTCTTGAAAATGAGATATCTGTGTATGTGATGCACACGAACTTTGACAGAGCTGATGGAGGAATAAACGACACACTTGCCAGTGTTCTTGGTCTGACCGATGTTGAAAGGATGTCGATGGGATGCATAGGATACGCTGAGCCCTCTTCTATCGAGGAGTTTGCTAATGAAGTTTCAAGTATCCTCGGTACTCATGTCCAATTTGCTGGGACAAAAGATGTGGAGAAGGTGGCTGTTGTTGGAGGGAGTGGTTTCACACCCGAGCTAATAAAGGAAGCGATTGAATTTGGGGCAGACACATATGTGTCTGGCGAGCTAAAGCATCATGCTGTGCGAGATTTTGCTGAGAAGGTGAATCTAGTCGATGGCACTCATTACTACACCGAGATACACGGAATGAGAAGGCTGTGTAACATATTACCTTTCGAGTGTATTCTCATAGAAGACGACCCGGGCATAAAGACGGTGTGGTGATGCAGGGGGCAGGATTCGAACCTGCGAACCCCTCATGGGAGTTGGTCTTGAGCCAACCGCCGTTGACCACTTGGCTACCCCTGCCCATACTATGGTTGCATACCTCGATTAAAAAATTGTCGTCGGATGTGTAGATTTAAAAATAGAAATATTTATATAGTTTTGAATCCATTATTATATGGTATTCGTAAATCGATGTGACTATACATTGGAGAGAATTATTTTTCATTTAATCTGTTGAGAGAATTGTCACTGCATTGAAGTCCAAAATTCTTGTCTCTAAAATTGAACTCTAAAGAAATTCACTGTAATGAGTTAAAAAATGTATTCAAAACCATATTTTTCTATATTCTCATAATATTTTGTGTCTTTTACAAAAGAAAAGGAGATGATAACGTGAAGGAAGTTATCTGGATAAGTAGGCACAGATTGTTGGTTGAGAATCACTTGATTCTCCGTAATGCATTTGGAGAGTATTGTGTTGTGGAGGTGAATGAGAGGATGGATGCAAATAGATTGAAGGAGATAGTTGAGGAGCTTGGTAGGGACAGAGTATATGTCGTTGTGCTTCCTACACATTTGATAAAGGTATTGCTGGATCTGGGTGTTGAGGTTTATAGGTTTATTACAAAAGATGTGGAGGGACGCAATTTACCAGTAGGATTGGAGAGAATTGTTGATCTTGAAATAGAAAGAGTTGTGTGAGGTGGAGAGTTGGGCTGTCTTGAAGATATGGAAGCTGTTTTGATTGATTTACAAAAGATGATGGATGGATATCCAGAATTGAACAAATTCAGATTCAATATCAAGGGTAAATTGATTGGAGACATTAACAATGAGTTAACTATCATAAATCCTGTTAATTATGAGATGACAATTGAAGGAGACGCATTTGGCAATACATCATTCTCATTTCGTTTAGACGAGATTGGGATAACAATTTACAGGACGATTGAAGAAAATGAAGAACTCAGAGATTACACTCTTATTCTGGATGATGTTGTCTCATTTTTGTTGAAATTGATAAAAATCAACAGAGAAATCGTAGATATACAAGAAGACATGATAGAAGATGCTTCAGATGTGCAGATTTTGAAAATTGCAAAATTAGTTGATAGGTATCTTGACTAAATTAAGTTAGTTGCCTAATTCAAAATAAATAAAAAAATTAATCAAAGATTTGTCTGTTTTGTCTAATTGAATCCTATTATTCATACAGATATTTTCATATCTTTCAATCTTAATGTCTCTGTTGGACAGACCTCTTCGCATCTTCTGCAAGCGGTTCCACCGCACCTATCTGACCTTATAACCGCAATCCTCTTTCCATCTTCTTCTTTTATTGTTATCGCATCCTCTGGGCATTCTTTCATACATCTCTTGCATAATGTACAGTTATCCAAAACTGAGGAAATCCTTACTCCAATTTCATCGAGAATTTCGATTCCAAGTTCTCCCAGCACAGGGATGTCTCTCTCAACAAGCTTCTCAACCTTTGGATTCTCTATTTCTGTTGGGATTGGAGGTAGTTTGTAAAGCTTCATCATCTCATTGTACATATCAAACGGCATGCTGTTTGTCCAGATTGCCAACTCGATAATGTAGATGCTCTTGAACGTTTCAGAGGTTGCAAACATAATATGTTTATCTCGCAAACCCCTCGCAAACTCTCTAAGCTCATATATGTAATCTGGATTCATCACGATGTCTCTTGCCAGCGAGAGGGAAGTGTTTCCAACTTGTATAATTCTGGAGGCTGTAGTTGGAACCAAACCGATTCTCTGGGCTTTGCGGGCGTCTACGTATGTGCCTGCTGCCCCCGACATGTACGAGGTTTTTATGGCATCCAATGGTAAGCCTGCTTCGTGTAGAAGTGTGAAGAATCCCGCTCTTATGGCTCCTATTGCCTTACCAGCCTCTTCAAGGTCCTTTTCAGTTATGTATACCCTATCTTGCAGATGTAACCTCTTGGATGGCGTTCCTATCTTGGGCGGATGTATTATCCCACTGTCGATTCCACATGAGATTGTTGCAATAACTCCTGTCCCTGTCACACCCTTTGCATATCCATGCATTTCCCCCTCCTCTATGATTGAGCCATCTAATGGATTGACCAAGTCGCCTCTACGTGCAATGAACTCAGAATCCAAAACATAACAACGCCAATTCCCATTATTCGCCTCTATATCACTTACTGCACCCGGTGAGGCAAGCATACCACACTTTATTTCCTGCCCTTCCAAAGCCGGGCCTGCTGCAGCAGACCCAGTATATACCTCGCCCTCAACAATCAATCCCATTTCTGCATTTGTTCCATAATCAACTACCAGAGACACTTCCTTTCTATCAAGCACATCAGTTTTTAGGAGCATTGCCAGAGCGTCAGCCCCCACTTCATGTTTCACAGCGGGAGGGATTATCACCTCTGCATCTGGGTTTATGGCAAGACCAAAATCTTCTGCCTTGAATATCCCTCCATCTCTCTTAGGGGACACCACTCCAAGAGCTTTGAGCTTGTGCTCTCCAGCATAAGCCAAGTCTCTGATTTCGATGTTCTGAAACAAAGAGAGTTGAAATGTATTCCCGCATATGGCAAATCTCTCTACTTTGTTAAGTTCGATTTTCAGAAGCGAGAGCAATTCATTTATTGCGTTCATAATCAGATCGTGACAAACATCCTGCCCCACATCAATCGCGAAATTTACATGGTCAATAACATTCATCCCCGGGATTGGATGTCGGGTGGAAATGGCTGTAGAAATTATCTTTTCTTCTTTTAAATCAATGGCTTGTAACCTAAAACCACTTGTCCCCATATCCATAGCAACTGCATACATGTGGCGAAGTTTATAATAACTTAATATATATACATTTTCCAAAAAATTGGGAGAGAAAAAAATAAAAATCAACCTAATCTTACACCATGTAAAGTTGGTCGCAGTGCCATTATGATTGCTTCTTTCTTCTCCTCTGGGATGTGTTCCTCGGCAAGTGCGTAAATCACATCTTTTGCTGTTATTACCCCCTTCAATTCCTTATCAGACACAACAGGAAGTACTGAGTAATCATTTTCGTACATCTTCTTGGCAACATCCTCAACATCGTCATTTATGTCACAAACAACAGCAGGACTGCTCATTATATCGCCAAGTGTCTTGTCCAGATTCTCCTCAGCAACTACTTTGCATGCAAAGTCAGACGCAGTTGCCACGCCTTTTATCTCATCTCCTTCAAGAACGACAATATACTTTACTCCCTTTTCCTTGCATGCCTTGGCACCATCTACAACTTTCGTATTCACATCAAGTGTGATGTACTCGTCCCTAATTTCAACATCACTAACTTTAACCATTTTTTACACCTCCTTTAGATTTATTACCATATGCACCCAGATAGTGTCTGCGCGTTGTAAAGATCGCATCATACGTAGCGAATATCATTACAGACAGATAGAGAAGATAGTAAAGGTTGTTGAGGTTCAAAAGTGCTGGCAGAAGTGCTACACTCACTGCCACTGTTAGTATCTTCAATCCACGGATGTGCTCGCCTATATACATCTGACCAAAACCCGGAACGAAAAACGATGCCAACATTGCTATACTGGCTTTCTTACGTATGAAAGCATCTACGTTTAATTTGGCTCCACAATTTGGGCAGGTTCTCATATCCAGAGAGACACTATTACCGCATTTTCCACAGTAAAAATCACTCATTCTGATCACCTTGTAAAAGCCTGATACTTTTTATGAGGTCTTTTATAACTAACTTGTGATTCTCGACTTCAAGTCTGCTCCTTAGCAGTCTTAACCCTTCATTGGGGTCCTCAACTAACTTGGGAATCACGCGGGCTGCAGCACGCCTGAGACTTATTGCCTCATCATTCAGCAACTCTGCAATATGGGGCAAAGCTATTGGGTCGCCGATTCTTGCGAGAGCATACGCACACTCTCTCCGAACGTAAACGCTTGTATCTTTCTTCAGTCTGTCTATTAGAAAACTAACTGCACGTGGGTCTTTTAACAATCCGAGACCTTTGGCAGCACTCTTTCGAATGTATCTCGAACCTCCCTCACCCCATCCAACCATTATTCGAGTTGGGAAAGAGCCGGCAATCTGACCTTCCATGTATGCTGTCCATTTCCTGCCCGGCACAAACAAAGGATGTGCCATATAGCAAACTCTCCTCGGGGGTTTATTGAAATTCAGATATTTGACAAAAACATCAAATGCCTCTGGATATCTGTGTTGAGCCAAAGACTCGAGTAAAATCTCCTTCACTATCAGATTCTCTTCGTTTTCAATGGCGTCTATCAGTATGCATGAAACTTTCTCTGAGCGTATTTTCCCAAGAGCCTCTGCAGCATATACTCTAACAGCCACTGGATTCGCCCCTATACAGTCCTTGACGTCAAGAGCCTTGCAAAGAGTGTCGATTGCATTCTCATTGCCAGCCAGAGCCATGTACTTAGCAAGCCATAGGCGCACTACGTATAACTTTGTCTTGAAGTACTCATGGAATGCATATGGCAAAAGCTTAAACCACCGCTTTACGGTTAGTCTCTGCTCCGTTTCAACGGGTATGACTTCCCCACTCATATGGTTTTCCTCACAAAAAATGAGAGTGGTCAAGAAGACCACTCAATACTTTCCTTTCCACTTGCCCTCCTCATAGAACTCGCGAATCCTCTCGTGATACTCCGACAGAGACAGCTTCATCAGTATTACGAGTATCACTAGTATGAAGATTGCATACGCTGCCACATACAGTGGGTCTGTTACATAGCTCAGTGGAAGCTCCTCCTTAGGCACCGGTGGTGCAGGTGGCACCTCAATGTTGAGCAACATTAACGGAATTTTTAGCATTTTTTCACCTCACGTAAACGACACATGCACGAGCACTTCACCCCTGATCAGTATCGGTATCAGGAGGAACACGTAGACCACTATCACTATGAAGAGGATGTCAACGATTCTTGCAAACAATCCTGCCATTTCTTCTCACCTCCTCACTCCTCTCCAACTATGTCCACATACAGTCTCTCACGGTTCCTTGACAGATGGAGATACACTGCAGTCAGACCTGCTGAGATGAAGATGCCTTCCAACAGACCCGCAAAGATTATGAGTCCTTTCAGATTTGGATAAAGCGCACTGTCTATCAGTGGAAGGGTAGCAACCCACACGATGATTATGCACATCCAAAGCATCACGTTCAACGTCACTGTTACGCATGCATCACCCAGCACGAGCTTCCTTAACTTCCTCTTTCTCTCCTCGCCAGTCAGCCTCATTCCTCAATCACCTCCCTAAACTCACGGCGTCTGTCTTTGATGTCTGGCCTGTCAGCTGGTACTGGGAACTCGAACACGAACATCTGTCCATGTCTCTCGACCCTCTTCTTGCTGTAGAACCAGTAGTATGCACCACACACGAGATAGAACACCATTGCTGCTGCGAAGTTAATAGCGTAGCCGAAGAAGAATGCGATCATGGTCAGGAACGTAAGAATCAACAGTGTCAATGCAGGTATTGGATGCCATGGCGAAACATACTCTCTCTTGATTGTTCCAAGAGGCCACCTCTTTCTGAAAAGCATTGCATCCACTGCCAGTATCCAGTAGCACATGAGACCCGAAGCAATTGAGAATGCAATCACTTGGTCAAGAAGACCACTGAATCCGAACGCTATGGCAAGTGGCATTGTCAAGATAACTCCTCTGTACGGACTCTTGTACTTTGGATGCACGCCTGCCCACCATTCGTTAACGAAACCATCTCTCGCCATCGCGAACCAGGAACGTGAAGCATCGTTTATACACCCGTTCGCACTTGCGAGACACGAGAACAGTGTGCCGATGAACAGTGCGCCAATTATCGTAACCGCACCGGTTGCAAGAGCTGCATCATACAGTGGATATGCTGAAACACCCATGATGGTCCAGTCCACAAGACGTGTACATGTGAACCATGTGAGTGTTGCACCCACAAGCAGGGTACACATACCGGCTACCGTACCCAACGGAACGCCACGTCCAGGTACCCTACACTCTTCAGCAGCCATCGTTGCTCCTTCTATTCCCAGATAATACCAGATACCATACTGGAATGCAGCCAATATTCCGACCCATCCATACGGTAGTGTGACATCGTATCCGAGAACCGAACGTACTGGCAGAGTCATATCAAGAATGCTCGATTCTGTGAATGGTCTGCAGTAGAAGAATATTATGAAGATTGTAACGTAGGCAATGAAAGTGATGATGAAGTTGGTTGTGAGCGTCAGGAACACACCACGATAGTTCAAGAGCGAGAGTATCGTGACTGTCAACAGAACCCAGAAGAAGAATATCGATTCACCACCAGAAACGTCCTCCATTATTGCACCAATCACAAGAGAGTCTGCTGCTTCAAGCATAATATATTCCAGAACAACTGCTACACCGACTATCCATGCTGCCATTGGACCCATCAACATCTTTGTCCATTCATATGGACCGCCAGCCCTTGGCATGGCAGACCCCATCTCAGAGCACACTAACACTAGAGTGATATACAGACAACCGATGAACCAACAAGCAAGAATTGATGCTATCGGTCCGCCCTTGGCAATTGTGAAGTTCCAACCCATGAACTCTCCCACGAGAACGATGCCTACACCGAGAGCCCAGACGTGGAACGGTCTCAGCACTTTTCTTAATTCAACCTTTTCTGGCTCTCTCTCTTCTTGTGCCATTACTCCTCACTCCCCCCAAAAGCTTCGCTTTCGATCACTTCTTCGGCATACTCGCGCTGGATCTTTATAAAATCATAAACCATCCAGCCAATTATGAGGAAAGCAACTGCTCCGGCACCAAAACTCAAGGCTACCCAAAAGTTCAATTATTTCACCTCCTCTCCCTTATTCTCCTTCCCTTAACATAGGGAAAAATGGGGGATATTACCCCCGCTTGCCCTCAAAAAAATTAAATTAACATAAAAAATAATTGACATATTATTAAAATAGAAAAAAATTAAATACGAAAAGATTAACATGTAAAATTGTTAACAACCTAAGGTGTTAACAGCTAAGGAGGAGGTAAAAACGTGGCGTCAAAGGAAGAGATTTTAGAGAATTTGAAAAAGGCTGTGGAGACCTTCGATGTTGAGTTGGCAAAGAAGAGTGCCCAAGATGCACTCGATGCCGGAATTGACCCCGCCGAGGCAATTGAGAGCGGGCTTGCAAAGGGTATGGACACTGTTGGAGACCTTTTCGACAAAGGACAGCTGTTCCTACCACAGGTGATGCTGGCTGCTGAAGCCATGACAGAAGCGTTGAAGATTCTCGAGCCAGCGATGGCTGAAAAAGGAGAATCATCGTGGAGAGGCACAATCGTCATGGGAACTGTCGAAGGAGACATCCACGAGATTGGAAGAAATGTGGTCGCAGCAATGTTGAGAGGTGCAGGATACAACATAATAACGGTTGGTAGAGACTGTCCAGCAGACAACTTCGTTGAGGCAGCAAAGGAACACAACGCAGACATCATTGGTGCATCCGCACTTATGACAACAACAATGCCCGGCCAGAAAGACATAGTTGACGCAGTGAAGGCAGAGGGTCTGAATGTTAAGACACTCTTTGGCGGTGCCCCTGTAACAGAGGAGTGGGTAAAGGAAATTGGAGGAGACCTGTACGCAGCAAACGCCGCAGAAGCAGTAAAAGTTGTAAATAAAGCTATGGAGGGGAAGTAAATGGTGGCTGAGAGAGTTTTGAATGTTTGGGAGGCATATGAGAGATCCATAAAGGGTCCAAAGGTTGATGAGACCGAATGGGACTTCAAGATTGTGCCTCAGACTGCAGCGAAGATGAAGAAAGAATATGACATTGAGTTCACTGAGGAGATAATACCAACGGACAAGGAACTCATTGACAACCTCTTCCAGGCTGGTTTGATGATGCTGGTTGAGGCAGGCATTTACAACATTGACACCAACCGTGTGATAAAGGTGACAGAGGACGAAGTTTTAGAAGGTGTTAAAAGAGCTCCAAGAAAGTTGATACTTGGAGAATATCGTGATGCAGTTGAGATGGCACAGAGGAAAGGAAACCCCTCATTCCACCCAATTGTTCAGGGTGGTCCAACTGGTGCGCCAGTATCTGAGGATGTTTTCATCCCTCTGCACCAGAGCTATGCTCAGGAAGCCATCGTTGACACAATAGTCAACGGTGTCATGAGCACAATTGAAGGACATCCTGCAAAGACAGGAACTCCATGGGAGATCAAAGGAACCATTATGGAGCTAAGGTATGTGCGTGAGGCTTGTGCGAGAGCTGGAAGGCCATACATGGCAATTTAGGCACCTGAGACCCCACTGTCACCACAGGGACGTATTGCTGGTGACTTGCTTGGGTGTCTGAGGCCATGTGATAGCCACGAGATGTCCCAGCTCAACGAGCTCAAGATAGACAACGGCGGACTGAACATGGTGGCTGGATGGGTTATGAACGGTGACATCATCATGATCGAGCAGATGCCGATCATCGGTGGCTATGCAGGGGGAGTTGAGGAGACCACGATTTGTAACGTGGCTACACACTTGGCAACCTTCGCTTTGTACAACGGAAGCTACCATCTGGACGGACCGGTCCACGTGAGATGGGGAATCACAACAGCCAGAGAGACTCTCCAGTGTGCAGGACACGCTGCTGCCGCAATCGACGCAAACACCAACTGCTTGACAGCCAACCAGTACTATCCAATTGCAGGACCATGCACAGAGATGTGTCTCTTGGAGACCGCAGCTCAAGCAATCACAGACACTGGCAGTGGTAGAGAACTCATGTCTGGTTCTGCTTCTGCAAAGGGTGTTGCACTTGACATGACCACAGGTATGGAAGCAAGGATGATGGGTGAGGCTGCTGCTGGTGTGGCGGGAATGCCTATTGACAAAGTCAACGAGATACTGGACAACCTCATAAAGATGTATGAGGCGAACTACGCCACCGCACCCAAGGGCAAGAGATTCCAGGACTGCTATGATGTGAAGACAATCACACCAACCCAGGAGTACATCGAGGTGTACGACAAAGCCAAGGAGAAACTCGAAGACTTGGGTGTCAAGATGAAATGGTGTTAATGGGGGTAATATCCCCCATTTTTATTCTTTGTTGCTTATATTAATATTCGTCATGAACTTTAATTAAAAATAAAATAATTTTTAGATAACAAATAAAAATTTTATTTCCCAAAATCGAAAAATTTTTGCACGATTGAAAATAAAATAACTTTTAGATAATGAGTAAAAACTTTATTTAAAAAAGCGAAAAGTTTTTACACAATCGTTTATGAACATAGAAATTGGAGGTGACTCCATGGGAAAGGAGGAACTTTTGAAAGCAGTTGAAGACGCATTAATAAAACTTGATGAAGGAGCACTGATGAAGGCTTGCGACGACGCTTTGGCTGGCGGGGTTGAACCGCTGGAAATCATCGAGAAGGCACTGACCAACGCAATGACAACGATTGGAGACCTTTTTGAGAAGGGTAAGATGTTCTTACCACAGATAATGGTAGCCGCAGATATTATGAAGAAGGCTACTGCAAAGCTTGAGGAGAAGATTCCAGCAGACCAGAAACCAGAGAAATTGGGCACATATGTCATTGGAACTGTCGAGGGTGACGTTCATGACATAGGTAAGGGTGTTGTCGCAACCTTGCTGAAGGTGAATGGATTTGATGTGTATGATGTGGGCAGAGACACACCACTTCAGAACTTTGTGGACAAGGCAAAGGAAGTCAATGCGGACATTGTGGGGGCATCAGCTCTCATGACAACAACAATGGTTGGTCAGAAGGAACTCATTGAATTGCTGAAGAAGGAAGGTCTCACCTGCAAGACGATGATAGGCGGTGCAGCCCCAACTGCAAGATGGGCTGAGAAGATAGGCGCAGACGCTTACGCTGAGAATGCAACTGAAGCTGTCGAAGTTGCCAAAAAACTTGTAGGTGCAGAATAAAGGGGGTGTTTGAAGATGGAGTATTATTGCCGTCTAGGCGATGGACACTTGATAAAAATGACAAAAGAAGATATGAAGAACTCCATCGAGGCAGGTACGAATGATGCTGCTGAGAGGGGTGAGATTCCAGCCCTGACAGATGACGAGCAGGAATTTCTTTTGGATATAATGTGCAACCCACAGAAAAACGTCTCTGTGGAGCCTGGTAACGAGATCGTGGTCACACATGACATCGGAACCATAAGGATTGATGGAGACCAGGGTAACAGTGGTGTTGGTATTCCGGTGAGTAGACTTGCAGGTATTCTCATTCACGAGAGGGCATTTGGTACTGACACAATGGAGCTCGGACACATAGACTACTCGTTCAAGCCAGTTAAACCAATCATCTTCCAAGAGCAGCAGACCGTTGAGAGGGTGAACCTGCTCGCAACCATATTGGTGCTTTATGGTGCAATGCCAAACTTGGGTCTGTACTACTATCCAGACGGACCATTCAACAACCCGTCTGAGCGTTTCCAGGCTGGTGATGTGGCAGGCGCTCTTGAAGCTCAGGAGAAGGCTGCAGAGCATGCTCACAGAGACATGGTTTACATCATGAAGAATCTCTGGGATGTTGGTTGTGAGGGAGTCAACTTTGACACCACGGCAGCTGCTGGAGATGCTGACTTCTACGCCACATTGATGGCTACAGAGGAACTGAAGAGAGACACAGGACTCGTCGTCGAGATGGGAATGGCTGCAGAAAACGTGATAGGAATTCACGGAAGCATCGAGTACAAAGGCATGAGACTCGCTGGTCTCTATCCACACGAGCAGGTGAAGGTTGCCGAGAAGGCAGGTGTGGATGTGTTCGGTCCAGTCGTGAACACTAACACAAGCAGAGACATGGCATGGAACATGGCAAGAGCAGTTACTTTTGTGAAAGCATGTGTTGAAGCTTCAGACATCCCAATCCATGTGAACATGGGTATGGGTGTCGGTGGCACGCCAATGTTCGAGACACCAGCAACAGACATGGTAACCAGAGCTTCCAAGGCAATGGCTGAGGTTGCCAAGGTAGACGGAATTTAGATCGGAGTCGGAGACCCAATGGGCATGCCAATTGCCCACGTTATGGCGTCTGGTATGCAGGGTATCAGGGCTGCAGGAGACCTTGTTGCAAGGATGCAGTTTGCCAAGCGCATGAGGCTCAAGGAGGCAAAGGAATACGTTGCCAAGAAACTTGGTGTGGACGTGATCGAGCTTGTTGATGTTGAGGTTATGCGCAACCTGAGAGAGGAGCTTGACATAGGCGTTGTGACATCTGTACCTGGAGCTGCAACTGGTATCGAGGCAAAAGCGAGAATAGCTGAATTACTCGGCATACCAATTGCCCCAGTCGAGAGGCTCAAGTCTAAATTGGAGTGATGCCCTTTTGGGCATCTATTATTTATTGGGGGGGTACAAATGGTCGAAGTACAACCAGAAGGCTCAAAAGAGATGTGGATGATTTATTTGATGATAGCTGTGGGCTTCCTTGCCATAATTATACTCCAAGCACTAGCATCATCTGCCTAAGGAGAGGAGGAAGTAAAAATGCCAGAAGAAGAAAGTTTGGAATTGAAAAGGGTAATTACATGGAAAGAAGGACTCTTCATCGCAACGGCGGTTCCAGTGTTAGTTCTTCCATCTATCGGCTTCTTTGCGAGTGTTGTTGCAGGATTCTCTATTGTGATTTGGATAGCTAACGTGTTGGAAGGGTTCTTCCAGTGTACCGCATATGCTGAGCTTGCTACAACATACCCATGGTCTCCCGGAATTCCGGGTGCGTGCCAGGAGATCTGGAAGTCAAGAAGCAAGTTCGTTGCTGCACTAGGTGCATGGGGTTATTGGTTTGCATGGAACCCCGTTCTGCCAATCAACGCATTACTTGCAGGATGGTACATGCAGTCCATATGGTTCCCAGGACAGACTGAGATGGCTGTATGGCTATCTCTTGGGTTCGGTGCCTTGATGTATGCATTCCTATTGACAACGTGTTATTTCGGACTGATGGTGGGTGCGTATACACAGTTGGCAATCATGTTCCTGTCGCT
The DNA here is from genome assembly GCA_002010075.1 of Methanomicrobia archaeon JdFR-19. GTDB lineage: Archaea > Halobacteriota > Methanosarcinia > DSM-18856 > Methermicoccaceae > JdFR-19. The sequence continues at coordinate 33,476 of MTMG01000003.1, forward strand.
GGTACCGATGCTGGGTATCAGTGCGCTCGCATATGCGATGGGACTTGTTCAACTTGACAACATTACAGGATGGTGGCTACCAGAGGGCTGGAGCTGGCTCTCTTGGGATGCATGGTTCACAGTCATTGGGCTGATGGCAATAGCTGAATGGAGTTCGTGTGCTTGGGAGTGTGCAGCAACGTATTCTTCCGAGTATACAAACCCAACACGTGATGTGCCAAGGGCACTGGTCGCGGCAGGCGGTCTGTGTATGTTCACTTACCCATTCGTTCAGGCTGCATGTGTGGGAACACTAGGTCCGGATATTGTTCTCGAGGAGAACATCGTGAACCCACTCACACCACTTGCACTTGGTACGCTGGGTGGCATAGGAGGTCCCATTGCCATCATGACAATGCTGGCAGCAATGGTGCTGATATCCAATACCGCACTGCTTGGCTCCTCGCGTGCAATGTACTCGCTTGCGAGAAACTACCACCTTCCAATCCAGCTTGCCAAACTGAACAAACACGGAATCCCATTCAGAGCCGCACTTGTCACAGCAGCATTTGACTACATCCTGATAGTGGTCGGTGTGAAGTACGGTGGTGGAGTGCCTATCTGGATCCTGTCTGCGTCGGTGGTCGGTTATCTGTTCATCAACGGCCTCACTAACCTTGGTTTCTACTTCTCAAGAAAGGACATTCCTTACGAGAGTCCACAGAGGAAGTGGAGAGCTCCAAAATGGTGGGTGTGGATTGCAGTATTCTGGGGTCTCGTGAACCTTACCGTATACCAGATTGGTAACGTGTGGGCTATGGGAACTTGGACTGCTGCGGCGCTTGGTTACCTCGTCATGCTTACACTAGTGCCGTTGTACCTGTGGGGTCAGAAGCAGATGAGAGATGCCGGACTTACGCACGTTGACCTGAAACCGATAGAACTTTAAGGGGGTTTCCCCCTTCCTATTTTTATGAGCTCTTCTAGCTTTGGTAGATTTGAGAGATGGTTCACTGTATATGTTGCCTTCTGCATTCTATTGGGATTGTTTATAGGATACCTAAATCCTGATGTTGGAACAACACTCGAAAAACTGCCTTCAATCTTTGGAGTATCTATTGCACTTATCGGCTATGTTTGGTTAATGATAATACCCCTCATGTTGAGGGTTGATACCGCTAATTTGACGATTCAACATAGGCACATGGTATTTTTGATGATTGCTGTCTGGATACTGAAACCGCTCATTTTTTCCTACGTTGCATACCTCATCATAAGCAAAGCACTCTTCATATTTTTCCCATCTTACTCAACATACTTCGTTATAGGGCTAATACTTTTAGGATGTGCTCCTACACCACCACTCTTCTTCACGTTAGTCGAGCTAACGGGCGCTGATACATCCCTCGCAAAGAATCTATTCTCAATCAACATCTTGCTTGCAATACTCTTGTATCCTCTCGTAGCTTACTTCCTTCTCTCAAAATTTGCAATCCCCTTCCCATTAATACATCTCTACCTGTACTCACTCATAATTCTGGTCATACCACTTTTACTCGTATTTGTACTCAAAAGAATCGTAATAGAACGCAAAGGACGTGCATGGTATAGAAATGTCTTCTTCCCCAAGATGGATGCTTTAGGAGTTGCCACTTACTTTGCCATCATAATAGTGATATTCGCTGTCAATAGTGAGTTTATTCTTCGTATGCCATCGATCATTTCGATACTTGCTGTGCCGATAATCATCAGCATCATTCTCTCATTCTTTGTTTCATCCACTTTTGCACCGTTGACAAAAAGTGGTATGATGTCAGGAGTGTTAGGCTCGATATCTTCATATGAGGTTGCGGTGGCAATGGGAGTTGCTCTCCTGGGGATCACATCTCCTGCACTTCTCTCCCTCTCCCTCTATCCACTCATGGAGGTGCCAATCATTACAGGATGCATAGTTGTCTCTAAGAAAATTTTTATGAAGGGGTATGCCTTACAACAAAGGAGATGATGAAATGAATCAAGAGGACTATGATGTCATCGTGATTGGCGGTGGGCTATCTGCCCTCACGTGCGGATTCATACTTGCAAGGGACAAAAAGCGTGTATTGATAATCGAGAAAAACCCATTTGTTGGAGGAGTGTGCTCCAGTTATGAAAGAGATGGTTTTATATTCGACCGTGGTCCACAAGTATTCCCTTCATTTTCAAAAGGTTTCCAACTTGACAATTTCTTCAGGGAGTTTGGCCTCAAGAAAAGGCTGAATATGAAAAGGCCAACCAACCCACTTAAAATATCGCTACCCTCTGGCACACTGGATGTCCCTGCAGGTCTCTCAAATTTTAAATCAGCCCTCAAAGAGAAATACCCAAGCGAGGAAAAAGGCATTGAAGGACTTTTCAACACAATTTCCAAATTAAAAGAAGAGTTGTATAAAATAGAGGCGAGGCGACGTATGACTCTCATACGTTTTTTGATATTTTGGGCAAGGCACCCAAATGTTGTGAGATACCACAAGAAAACCTTCTCCTCACTCATAAAACGATACATAGAAGATGAGAGCTTGAAAACATACCTCACCGCTCCATGGATTTATGTGGGTCTCCCACCTTCCAAGATATCTGCCCTAACACTCTCCCTAATGATTTCTAATATCTACGATGGAGGAATATACTACCCAGAAGGGGGGAGTTCAACTCTCGCTGAAACACTGGTTTATGGATACCAGAGATATGGTGGCAAACTATTGCTTGGTAGTGAAGTAGATTCAATACTTGTGGATGTTGTTCGTGATGTACCTGTTGTGAAAGGTGTGAGGGTGGGTGACAGAATTTTTAGGTCAAAGTATGTTGTCTCTTCGGTTGACCCGAGACATATTTCCAACCTTTTGGAGGGGGTTGTGTATAAGAAATACACTGAAAGTTTTCAGAAAATCAACCCCTCCCTATCAGTAGTCAGGCTCATGCTTGGAATAAAAGGAGAGAAACTCAATACAAAAGCCCATGACACACTCCTATTCGAATATGAAAACCCTGATGAAGTATATTCTGAATTGTTAAAGGGAAATGTTGCGTTCTGTGGTATAACAATACCATCCCTAACAGATGAATCACTTGCACCTAAGGGTCATGAGGTTGTGTGTGTACGTACACTTCTCCCTGGGGAATGGTGGAAGCAAAATGGTAGCCAAAAACAGGAGAGAGTGGTAAGTTCCCTTCTTGAGCGTGCAGAGGTTGTTGTTCCAAACATAGAAAACCGTATCGTTGTTCGTGAGCTTCAGACACCAGAAACAACCAGCTCTGTCGATGGGTCTGTTGACAGTGCAATATTTGGATGGGCTCCAACACCAGATGTCATTCAGAAAAAAATGCCAACCCAACAGACTCCAATCAAAGGGCTGCTATTGACAGGTAGATGGTCTCAACCCGGTGGGGGTGTCGTTCATGCCATGGAATCTGGATGGATTGCAGCGTTCAAAATCATAAAATTTGAACTGATGGAAGCTTCGTCATGCCCAACTTCATCATGTTCAACATGACCTCACTCCTCTTTTTCTTCGAGTTCTATGATGGCACTGTCTATCTCTTCAAGCAGTTCTTCTCCCACCTCTTGTGATAGTATCCCCCTCTTCATAGCGTCTTTTATGGCAGTCTTCTAACTTTCGAGGGATGTCCTCCTTACTATTCTTTCCTCCTCTTCACCGAGTTCACAGTGTTCCTCGAGCACACACTTGAGATTCTCGTTGAGTTCCCTCTCAAAGTTTTTGTACTCTCTAATGATTTTTTCAGCTAAAGATCTGTGAACAGCACCACTCCTCATGAGGTTCTTTACTTCCCTTACGGCACCTTTTATACCAAGCAGTAGCCCAAGTCTTCTTTCGTATTCTCTCCTTTCCTCCGTGATTCCAATGAGTCCTAGTTTCCTTGCAAATCTATCCATGCTCATCCCTTGCACAAGTAATGAGAAGAAGACAACAGCGAGCGTCAAAGTCAGTAAAAGCTCCCTTTCAGGCATATCCCTGGGGACAGAGAGAACAAGAGCGAGGGGGACTGTTGCGTGCAATCCTCCCCACACAAGTACATGCTGCCAGCTCAGTGGTATGGGTCGCTTGATCAGCCTGTACAATATACCAGTACAGTACACAATAAGTCCTCTTGCAGCAAGCACCAGAAATACAAAAGCTATGAGGTATAGAAGACCGATCTCAAAGAAACTCCCCACAGTCAGTTCAATACCTATCAAGAGGAATATGAAAGCATTGACGATGAATACCGCAACCTCCCAGAAATTCGAAACTGTTAAACGAGTGGGGGGAGCCATGTACCTTTCCCCATAGTTCCCCACGATTAGCCCCGCAAACACGACTGCTATAATGCCTGAGAGATGGAAATGTTCAGCCAGAAGGAAAGTAGCAAATGCAATTATGATTGTGATTGTGACCTCAAATATGTGGTCATCCACATATTGCAAGACACGGGTACCCACGTATCCCATAAGGATGCCCACAATAGCTCCACCTGCTGAGACACGCACAAAGTCGATGGCTGCGTGTGGGATATTTACCTCGCCAGCGGCCATCAAGCCCATCACAACACCAAATGCCACAATCCCTGCACCGTCGTTAAGGACGCTCTCACCCTCGATTATCGTGGTTAGACGGGGAGGAGCTCCGAGTTTTTTGAATGTTGCTATCACAGACACAGGGTCTGTGGGCATAACGATTGCTCCAAGAAGCATTCCCACGAGAAGAGGGAGACCAAACAATATATGAACACAATATCCCACCAATATCATCGCAGCTATCAGACCCGGGAAGGCAAGTATCAACATAACATCCACAGTTTCTCTGAAATGACGTATGTGTATCGCAAGTCCGCCCTCGAACAGAATCAGTGGAAGAAAGACATAGTATATTATATCCGCCCTTACCTCAATGCCACCAAAAATTGGTGTGAGTCCAAGTATTGCTCCAACGATAACAAGTGCAGCAATATATTGAATCCTTATGAAATACTTTGTTAGCACTCCAGTGAGGATTGCAACTATCAAAAATAGTGTGACTTCTTGTACTCCCGCCGCAGCCATTGCACCCTCCACACTCATTCACAAACCTCCACCATGCTTCAACATCCATAGACTTTTCATAATACATACTTTTCGTTTTGATACGTAGAATCACACTTACATTTAAATAAAAAATTGATTAATCCGCTAGTATGGAAGTCAAAGAATTATGGGACAGGATAGAAAAAGGAGAGAAGAGGGACGAACAGGAGCACGACATAAAAGTGTTCATGGAGAGCGAGAGAATAGCAAAGGAATATGGGATAAAGTGGAACGGCGAAGATGTGTTGCCAGATGAGGAAATGGCGGACTCGCTATTCAATGCTGCCATAGAATTCTTGGTTTCTGTTGGTATTCATTATGTGGATGAGGAAAAGGTCATACAAATAACAAACGATGATGTGGAGGCACTATTACAAGAGAAAAGACCTGCTGGAAAAATAGGGGAAGGAAACGAGGCAATCGATATCGAAAGAAGAAAACCATGCGACAGCAAGAGACCTGTTTATGTTGGGGGTCCTGTTGGAGGGGCGGTTTCAGAGGACATATTCAAAGACTTACATGAAAGCATTGCCAGAGAAGATGTGTATGGAATTTACACTGGCTCACTCGAGACTTACGATGGAGTGCAGTACTCTGCTAAAAATCCCATGACCCTATTCACAGTGTGGAGAGAAGTGGAATGGGCAAGGGAAGCATGTATAAATGCTGGAAAGCCTGGACTTGCACTCTTTGGCCCTTCTTCCTCTTCACAGGCAGAGCAGTTCTTGTCTGTTGCCAATCCTACGGGATTAAGACAAAGCGATGTTAGTGAGGTGTACATGCCAAATGAAATCAAGATAAACAGAGATGTCATTGTCAAAGTAATACACCATGGGAAGGTTGGCAACAATACAATAACTGGACAATGTCCGATTCTTGGAATCTACGCAGCATCTCCAGAGGGGCTTGCTATTGTGGAGACTGCGGAAGCCCTCGAGGGGTATCTTGTCGTATCACCAACGATTCACAGCACCGGACCAGTGCATATGGACTATCATGCATCCTCTATTCCAGAAGTTCTCTGGGCATCAAACATCGCATCACTTGCTTTATCGAGGAATTCTGAACTTACTACAGCACGCATATACTGGAATCTTGCAGGTATGGCAACTACTATGAACCTCTGGGAGACTGTTGCTCAGGTACTCTCGGACATATACACTGGAAGAGAGATGATAATAGGACCAGTCGGTAGAGGTGCAAACAGACCAGACATGTCATCTGGATTTGATTCCATGTTCGTGAATAAGGTGCTGGACACTTTCTGTGGTATGTCGTGCGATGCCATAGCTGAGAGTGTTGAAAGAGCTGTGTCCAGGTACAGAGACGATATACCAGCTTCACCAGAAGGTGTTCCGTTCAAAGAATGTTACGATGGTCTGAAGCCAAAAGAAGAATACCTGAAGATGATGGAGGGCGTGCTCTCTGAGATTGCATAACTGATTTATTTTTTTATTTTTCCATTTAATTGAAAATTGCCAAATGTAATTTATTTAATGTTTAGTTGCAATATGTAGTGGGGTGAGTACATTGGATGATGCAACAAATGTGGAGATTAACATTCTCGAGATCCTTGAAAACAATGGAAAAGCCACACCAGATGAGATATCTGAAGTTGTAGGAGTACCAACAGAAAAGGTGAGGGAAATAATAGGTGAGCTTGAAAGGAATGGTGTGATAAGGAAGTACAAAGCATCGATAGACTGGAGCAAACTTGATGGATATGTTTATGCAATAATAGAGGTAAAGGTTGCTCTTGAAAGGGAGAAGGGATACGACCACATAGCAGAGAGGATATCAAGATTCCCCGAGGTTGTGTCTGTCAGATTGATATCAGGAGACCATGATCTCTCGCTCACTGTGAGGGGAAAGTCAATGAAAGATGTTGCTTTCTTCGTTGCTGACAAGATTGCCACTTTGCCTCAGGTCGTTGGGACATCCACGCACTTCGTTCTCAAAACATATAAGGAAGACGGGGTTTATATGGGAGAGGAGCCCAAAGATTCGAGATTGAAGATAACATTTTGAGTGGAGGTAGGATGTCTGAGTTTGCATCTAAAAAAGCAAAAAGAGTAAGTGATGTACCACAGAGTGGTATAAGGCGGTTCTTCGACCTTGCAAACTCAAGGGAAGATGTGATATCGCTGGGAGTGGGAGAGCCAGACTTCCCAACACCATGGCATGTTAGAGAGGCATGCATATACTCTCTGGAGAGGGGGCACACATACTACACCTCGAACTATGGTTTATATGAGCTCAGAGAGTTGCTATCGCAGAGCTACAGAAAACGGTATAAGCTGGATTACTCACCAGAAGATGAGATACTCATAACAACGGGCGTGAGTGAGGCGTTCGACATAGCTATGAGAGCAATCGTTGATGTTGGTGATGAAGTTCTCATACCAGAACCATGTTATGTATCTTATGCACCTTGTGTGAGATTTGCAGAAGGGAATCCTGTGTATATCCCGCTTAGTCAGGTGGATTTCAAACTGCGTTATGAAGACATCTCATCGAAAACAACCGAAAAGACAAAAGCTCTCGTACTGAGTTATCCGAACAACCCAACCGGTGCAATAATGAGGAGGGGGGAGTTGGAGGAGATTGCTGATGCTGTTGTGGAGCATGACCTACTCGTGATATCTGATGAGGTGTATTCTGAGCTCACATACACCACCAAACACACATGTTTCTCTGAGCTGAATGGGATGAAGGAGAGGACGATTATACTGAATGGATTCTCAAAATCCCATTCTATGACCGGTTTGAGAATTGGGTATGCTCTCGCACCTTATGATGTAATAGAGGCAATGATGACCGTCCATCAGTACTCGATGCTCTGTGCCCCCATTACCGCCCAGATGGGTGCTATCGAGGCTTTGAAGAATGGATGGGAGAGTGTGGAGTCAATGAAAAGAGAGTATGACAGGAGGAGGAGGCTCACTCTCTCAAGATTGAGAAATATGGGTCTTCCCTGCTTTGAGGCAGAAGGTGCTTTCTATGCATTCCCATCTGTGAAGGAGACAGGAATGAGTTCGAAGGAGTTTGAAGAGAGACTGTTCAAAGATAAGGGGGTGGTAGTTGTAGCTGGCGAGACATTTGGCCCAAGTGGAGAAGGACATATCAGGTGTTCTTATGCAAACTCGATGGAAAAACTCAGAGAGGCATTCGATAGGATGGAAGAGTTTTTGAGCAGGGTTTGAGAATTCAGATCAGATATCACTCAAAGATAATTCACTCAAATCTCGAGCTTATTTCAGCTATTATAGAATCAACTCTTTTCATCTCTTTCGCATACCCTTCAAGGTCTCCCTTTAATAATTCCTCCTTTGCCTTCTCATAGCTCGATATCAACTCATTGAGAAGACTTTCAAGGGTCATCTCTCCACTGACTCTTTCGAGTTGTGTCTGCCCACCAACAGCAACATACACCGCCTCTTCAAGCGTATCCTCCATCGCAACTTTGTTTCCATATACTGCTATCACCTTTTTCAGCTCAGGCAGACTACCTTCTTCTGCGGCTATGTACAACGGCTCGATGTATATGATGGAATCGTTAATTGGAATCACGAGAAGATTGCCTCTTATTACGGTTGAGCCGGCCTGACTCCATAATGTGAGGCTCTTGGATATCTCCTCATCTTGGTCAATCCTTGCATCAATCTGGAATGGACCATATATCAGCTTGTCCTTTGGAAACTTGTACACTATGAGGTCTCCATAGGATGGAGGGTCTTGATTCACAGCCATCCACGCAATCATGTTGTTCTTGTTTATTGGTGTGAATGGTATCATCATAACAAAGTTCACCTTCTCATAACCTGGCAGGAGAAGCACAACGTTGTATGGCTCAACGGTTTTAACATCATCCTCAAACTTCTCAAGTGGAAAAGCCCATCTGTCCTCTTTGTTGTAGAAAACCACAGGGTCTTTCATGTGATAATTACGATATATGTCAGCTTGAAGTCTAAACAGCCTTTCTGAATAACGTAGATGGGCACGATAGTCATCAGGCATTTCCTCATATGGTCTAAAAACATCAGGATAGATTTTCATGTAGGTTTGGAGTATGGGGTCTTCGTTTATCACATAAAATTCAACTGTCCCGTTGTACGCATCCACTATCGCTTTAACACTATCCCTTATGTAGTTCATTTTTGTTCCATAGGACGGCTCAGAGTACGGATACCTATCTGAATAAACAAACATATGAACCATCCATTTTACTCTTCCCTCACTATCCAAGAAGACGTGTGGATCTGGGTCATACATCAGATACGGTGCGATGTTGGAGACTCTATCAACAACATTTCTGTGTATATGAAGTCTTGAGGAGGGTAGGACATAATCCGACAACAGTATCTTGATATCTCCCAGTGCTATGGTTGCCATCATACGATTCAGAGTGTTTAGAGGTATGCCCCCAGTTCCGTTGTAGAAGGTCTGGACGTTCTTGTCTCCATATGGATAATCGAACTCAGGTCTGAGGGTGTTTGTGATTATGTACGTATCTGTCTTCTCACCATAGTATATTCTCGGCTGGCTCACGTTGATATCCACTATCGACCGCGGAGGTATGTCCTTTATGTACAAAACTGGTCCACCTTCCTCACTCTCCACTTCGTTCACAGGAGACATTACAACTCCGAAGCCGTGAGTGTATATGAGATGGCGGTTTATCCACGTCTCAGCACCTATGAGTTCCTGATAAAGTTCTCTAACAGCAATCCAGACCTGTGTATATTCTCCAAGTATGTTGTATCGATCGACTTCCATCGTGTTGAAACCATAGTACGTTCTGATAGCCTGTCTTTGCTGGTAAGTTATATGCAGGGGACGGTAATCCCATAACCTTGCATTCTGAATAGATGGAGAATACACAACGCTCTCATTCAAACTCCCCTCAACATTATATGGTTCTTCGTTTATCTTTATAAGGTCATACGCAAAGTTCGTCATCTCTATGTTGTTTTCTATGTATGGCTCCTCAAGAACAAGCTCGTTTGGTGAGACTTTGTATGCCTGAACGATTGCCGAAACAGCCCCACCCAAAAATGAGATGAGTATTATTGCAATCACAGTGAGTACTGGAATCAGGACAGCTCTCCTGCTCAATATTTTTGTCTCCCTCTCTGGAGGAACTTTCCATAGCACACTCACGAGAGCTGCGACTCCGCTTATGCCCAGCACCACAGATATTGCTATGGGAATGTACTGATTCACATGCACGTCTATGTAGCCTGCACCATAAACAACCCCTGCAGGGCTGTATAGGATGTCGTAATGGTACAGATAGAGTTTAATGGCAAGTGCAAATGATAGTATGGCATAGAGCATACGGAGATGGAATGGAACCATCTGAGAGTCCATCACAAGCCTCCAGTTTGTGAAGGCAAACAAGAGAACCGTTAGAATGATTGCAATAAAGAAGACAGCACTGATGTAGTTAAGAGCGATATGATACATGGGAAGAGAGAAGATGTAAAATGATACATCTCGCCCGAATATTGGGTCAGTCATGCCAAAAGGTGTCTGGTAAATATACTTGAGGAAAGTATCCCAATACTCCATCACCCCTATCCCAATGAAAACTGATATCGCAAATGCACCTGCAACATACAGAGGATATGCTTTGTTCAGAACTTCTCTAGCCTCAGGCCCTACCTCTTCCCTATATACATCAACAAACACTGGGTTGACCCATTTCGTTGTAGCCAACACCTTCCTCTTGTTTAGAATCCACACAGCATAGAAAAGCGCAAAAGAGAACAGAGTGCAGATAACGAACAATACCAATTTTGTCTTAAGTCCAATCAAGAACACTTGGGGGTATCCAAGAGATACAAACCATTCGTATTCGAGAAACAGTCTGCTGAATATAGGGATTCCTATAACGATGATTGCCAAGAGGATTATTGGTATTGCCTTGAAATTCATTGTCCCAATAAATGTAAAACATACTATATGTATATTGTCTATAAATGAGATGTTATGAGGTGTGATGTCGTAATAGTGAGATATGGAGAGCTTGCACTCAAGAGCAAGGGTGTCAGAAGGGGGTACGAGAGAATACTCACCGATAACCTGAGAGCCAAACTCGACTGTGAAGGTGTGGACTACCAAAATATTAAAAGAGAATGGGGAAGGATTTATATCACCACCACAGAGCCAGAGGTTGCGGATGTTGTATCGAATGTTTTTGGTGTTGTGTCTGCAAGCCCTTCTGTTGTTTGCTCACCTGATATCAATGAAATCGTGAGGGTACTTGTCGAGGTTGCAAATGAGCTTCTCTCTCCCGGAATGAGCTTTGGAATAAGGGCAAAACGGGTTGGAAGACACGACTTCACATCAAGAGAGATATGTGTAAGGGGGGGAGATGCGATACTTTCGGAAGTTGAGGGGGTTGTGGTGAATCTTGATAGTCCAGATGTGGAGCTGGGGGTGGAGGTCAGACAGAACTCTGCTTACATATATACGAAAGTTGTTGAAGGGGTTGGAGGTCTACCTGTTGGCACACAAGGAAAAATGGTCTCCCTTGTGTCTGGTGGAATGGATTCCCCGGTTGCAACATGGCTCATGATGAAAAGAGGGGCTGAGATTGTCGCTCTCCATCTCGACACAAGCCCATCCGATGTGAAGAGGCAAATGGAGGCAATATCGAGATGGGCTCCAAATCATCCCATCCGATTTTACAACGTTCCTTTTGCCTTCATACTTGGCGAGCTCGTGAAGCTGGGTACCAAGCTAACATGTGTGTTATGCAAACGCATGATGTACAGAATCGCGAAGAGGGTTATGGAAATCGAAGGGTGTGATGGTGTTATAACGGGTTCATCCCTCGGTCAGGTTGCATCTCAAACATCCAGAAACCTCATGGTAGAAATGAGTGGTTTGGACATCCCTCTTTACCATCCACTTATAGCTATGGACAAGACAGAGGTGATGTAGCTCGCTCGGAAAATAGGGACTTACGAACTGTCGACGACTGCAACATGCAAAGCCGTTCCAACCCGCCCGAGCATCTCAGCTGACCTACAACAAGTTCTGGAGCTGGAAAGTAAGATTGAGATTGATGAACTTGTAGGGAGGGCAATATCGAGTGCGGAAGTGGAGGACATCACTCCACTGTCTCAATCTTGAACAACACCTTCATGCCACTCAATGTCATCTTCACCTTGTCAGCGAAAGCAAGTACCTCATCAACTTCTGCCCTCGTATTCCACTCATACACATAATCATAGTTCCCTTTTATTGGTTTAAATCCGAGTGAAGTTAATGCTCTCGTTATCTCAGATGGGTTCGCTCCTTCGCTGTTGAACCATATTATCAGATAGCTTTTCATCTAATCACCTCACACATCGAAGTAGTCTTCTGTAAAGTCCTCCCAAAGATCGAGTCCGGTCTCTTCCTCACCTTTCTCTCTCTTATCTTTCTTTTCTTCCTTCTTTTCTTCTATTTCCAACTCCTCCACGTCTTCCTCGTCCCACCATTCCTCAGCTATTTCTCTAGCTTCTTTGGTAATTTCACGCTTTTCATGTCTGAGAGTCAATAATGCATCACGCACGATCTTTGCATAGTACACCACATCTGTATCATAATGTTCCAGTGCCATCTTCGCACTTTCAGTTGATTTTTCGTTCAACGCTCTCAGTCTTTCAAGCGTCATGTTTGCTGTCTCCAGAACCCATCTGTCTCTAACATCCTCATCAACCTCAACAACAAACTCAGGTCTGATGGATGTTCTCACATCGCCCTCCTCAAGTGTAAATACGCTCACCTTTCCAGCAACAGCAACGAATGTTGGTGGTTCTATCTCAGTGAGAGACCTCATGGCATCTGGCTGGTACTGTCCAGCATATATTTGGAAAACTCCTGTAGGGTCAACAATCCTCCCACGCCAATACTCAACCTCCACCCCTATATCCTCTTTCTCGGTGAGCGTCCCCACTATGAACAATCGGTTGCACTCAGCCCCTGTTGGGGTAAGCACGTAATTCGGAGAATATTTTTCATCCCCTTTTTTATAGCTCAGGTTGGAGTCTTCAAATTCCTTTGCAAACACTCTCTGGGCGACCTCTCTCATGATAACATCTCCTCTGCTTTTTGGAGTGCTTCCTGAACATCCTCCTCTCTCACATCCTTTAACTGCTCAAAGCTCTCAACGAGAAGATACTGCCCAACGATGTTTCCCTTCACAACAAAGTACCTTCCAAGTATCTTTTTCGCTATCTCACTCTGGACGACTGAAGGGTCAAGATACTCCCTCACCCACTCCTTTGCCTGTTCTATAGAGATTCCTGTTAGTTCTTCGGTTATCTCCTTGTTGAATAATATGTCCTGTGGACTCTTGCCATCATCTATCACGGCCTTTATCCTGAGGTCATACACACCTTCCACTTTCCCGTGCTCGTTGCAGATTCCTTTTACAATCACCCTCTTGCACATCGGACATCTTTTTATGAGACCAGAACCCTGCTGTACAGAGACTATTGCTCCCTCCTTCACAACTTCCTGTGAAGCAACTTCTATATCCTCTTCAAGAGGTATTATCTCCGAATTTCTGTTGAGCTTTATACTGTACTGTCCCTGCCAGTAGTCCGTAACCACATTCTTCAAAAGATAACACTTTTCCTCTTCAAGATCAGGTAAATCCGCACTCTTCCATTTCACGAACCTCACAAATCCAGACTCGTCGCCTATCAGCCCGACCTGTGATATCACATCACTCTCACTTTTCCATATCTGCACAACCTTTCCTTTGAGATTCACCCATTTCTTTGGTGCATCTATATCTGCTATCTTCTCAAGCGTCTCACTCACACCCACGACTTTTGCGACTCCATATTTCTTGGCAAGAGAATTTGCAACACTCCTTTTTGCTTCATCCAACGGAACATAATACTTATCAACAAGAGTTCTGAGCTTTTCTTCTATCTCATCAACAGGAATATCCACACCAGCCTTGCTGAACTCCTCCTTTATCTCTTCGGCAACTTCTCTCATCAAACTCACTAACCCATATCTGATTCATATCTATTTAACCATAACTCTGGAGACAACATCACTCACCCCGAGGGCAATTCCCTCTACTTCTATTTCATCTCCCTTTGCTCCATCCCCCACCACATACAGATTCTTTATTGGTGTAATGGGTGCAGGGTCGTATCCAGCACGCACTCTATTCACAGGCCAAGAGTCTCTATAGCACTGCACCATCACAAGTTCGTATTCTCCCACTATCTCCTTCAAGTCCTTCAATCCCGCCCTAACATCATCCTAAAGATTTGGTGAGTGCGGGACGCCGTGAGCCATTATGAGGGACTTTCCCTCTGGAGCAAATGAAGGGTCAGCTAAACTAACATCCACAAGCCCACACACAACTCTCATATGTGGTGTGAAGACAATGGATGGAGAATCAGTGATGGTACGGGTGGGGCTGATGCAAAATTTTATCCCTTCCGAGGGTTTCATATCTGTTGCACATTCCATTTCTCCATCTAAGAGCTTTGCTGTTGCATCATGTCCTATGTTGCTCACAACTATGTCTGCCTCTACTTTGTTATTACCAACGAGTACTCCGCACACTCTTCCATCTCTCACCAATATCTTCTTCACCTCACTACGCGTATGAACACTCCCTCCCTCTGATTCTATTACAGATGCAAGTCCATCACATATGGAACTGCATCCGCCCACCACAACACCCGGCATCCCATACTTTGAGATGTTATGCAGTATTTTCAGGACATGTCTCGCTGGAACCTCTGAGGACATAAGAGAGAATGACCATCCACAGAAACTGTCTGCAATACCACAGACAAGCTCGTTCTTTGTATAGGGATAAAACCAGTCTTTGAATGAGACGTTTGGCGTATGAATTCTTGAAAGCAGAGAGATCGTACCTATCTTTACTCTGTCCCATATAGGAAGTAGTGAATAGAAATTCTCAAAGGGACAATATGACTTTCCAACCCTCAACAGTGCAGGTGGTTCTCCTTTCACAACTTCAAACTGAACCCCCGCTTTCTTTAGCATCCTTCCCATCGGACCACTATCACCATGTGGAAGCAGATGGAGAGCTCCGGTTGAGAGAGTGTACCCTTTGTATGGAAGATTGTAGAATCTCCCACCGATTCTTGGAAGTTTCTCGAATACTTCGACGGAGAATCCCCCTTTTGCAAGGTAAGCTCCGGTTAGGAGAGAACCAATTCCTGCACCTATACAAACAACCTTCAATCTCTCCCCTCCATGTATATTGCATCCACAGGACAGTACATCACACACTTACCACACCCTATACATTTGTCTCCAATTTTCGCAACAACACACACCTCTATGGCATCCACAGGACACACACTCACACACTCGCCACATCCCACACACTTCATGATATTAAGTCAAACCAAAGGTTTATGATGTTTGGGTTCGAATTCCATTTGATGAAAGAGATTCAGATGGTCGTGAAGGGTATCTTCATGTCTGATGGGGGACCCTTTGTTGCACTCGTTACAGATGAGGAAAGGTACAAGGACATGGTTCTTCCAATATTTATAGACGAAGCTCAAGCCCATTCCATTTCTCTTGCACTCGAAGGAATTGAGCCCCCAAGACCCTTAACACACGACCTCATGCTCACAATGATAAACGAGATGGGTGGTGCGATAGACAAAGTAGTAATAGACCAAATAACGAACAGTGTGTTCTACGCTCGTTTGTATGTAGAGATGTATGTGGAGGGGAGGAGGAGAGAAGTGTGTACTGATGCCCGCCCAAGTGATTGTATTGCACTCGCTGTTAGATGCGATGCCCCCATATACGTTAGCGAGGAAGTGTTGGAGAAGGCTGCTGTGCCAATAGAATAACCAAGAAAAACGAGGAAAATTCCGAAAACCTATTTAATGAATAATCTTGTACTTTTGAGAGGGATGACTTATGAAGTATGGAATAGAATTTGTACCGAATGAACCTGTAATGAAGTTGGCGTATTATACGAAGTTGGCAGAGGACAACGGCTTTTCAAACGTATGGATAACAGACCACTACAACAACAGAGACGTATATTCAACACTGACTGTACTTGCTCTATCCACGAACAGAATATTACTGGGAACAGGTGTCACTAACCCATACACACGAAACGTTTCAATCACAGCGTCTTCGATAGCCTCAATCAACGAACTGTCTGGTGGAAGAGCTGTACTCGGAATCGGTCCCGGAGACAAAGCAACGTTCGATGCTATGGGAATCGCTTGGGAGAAGCCGTTGACCACTGTGAAAGAGGCTGTTGCAGCTCTGAGAGAGTTCTTTGCAGGAAAGAAAGTGACAACAGAGGGACTCGTATCTTTCAAGGGTGCGAAGCTTGCCTTCAAATCTGGCAACATTCCGATATACTTGGGTGCTCAGGGACCGAAGATGCTTGAGCTTGCTGGAGAGATTGCAGACGGTGTGTTGATAAACGCTTCCCATCCAAAGGACTTCGAAGTGGCTGTAAAACAGATTGAGAAAGGAGCTTCAAAAGCCGGACGCTCAATGGATGAGATTGACGTGGGTGCTTACGCATCATTCTCAATCGACAAGAACGCAGAGAAAGCTAAAAACGAGGCGAAGATAGTGGTGGCTTTCATTGTTGCTGGTTCTCCAGATGCTGTGCTTGAGAGACACGGAATAGCGAAAAGTGATGCAGAGAACATCGCATCTCTCATAGCAAAGGGAGACTTCGGTGGTTTGATGGGCGCTGTGACAGATGATATGATGGATGCCTTCTCAGTGTATGGAACGCCAGAAGACTGCATGCAGAGAATCAACGAGCTCAAAGAGATTGGTGTGACACAGCTTATTGCGGGCTCGCCAATCGGTCCAAACAAGGAAAGGTCCATAAAGCTGATAGGAAAGGAGATAATAGCCAAGCAGTAACTTGCTTGGCTTTTATTTTTTGCGATTCTCATGTCAAAAATTGGAATTGCGGATACAACATTTGCCAGATTTGATATGGCAAAAGTCGCCATCGAGGAGATAAAAAGTCATATCTCTGCAGAAATAGTGAGAGTCACAGTCCCTGGGATTAAAGACCTACCAGTCGCTTGCAAGAAACTCATAGAAGAAAAGGGATGCGATATCGTAATGGCTCTCGGAATGCCTGGGTCAGCCCCCATAGACAAGACATGTGCTCATGAGGCATCCATTGGTTTAATAATCGCCCAGCTCATGACTAACACACACATTATTGAAGTGTTCGTGCATGAGGATGAAGCATCCAATGAAGAGGAACTTGCTTGGCTTGCTGAAAGGCGAACAAGAGAACATGCACAGAATGTTGTGAAGATGTTGGTAAAACCATGGGCTCTCGAAAGAGAGGCTGGAAAAGGGATGAGAGAGGGGTTTGAGGATGTAGGTCCTTTGAAATGAGAAGGTTGTAAGATGAAACCAGTAGTTCTGATGATTCTCGATGGCTTTGGTCTTTCTGATGAGGTGGAAGGGAATGCGATAGCACTTGCCAACACCCCTAACTTCGACGAATTTTGGTCTTCCCACCCTCACACCACATTGAAGGCGTGTGGTGAGGCTGTCGGTCTCATGGAAGGTCAGATGGGCAACTCTGAAGTGGGGCATCTCAACATAGGGGCTGGGAGGATTGTTTATCAGGATATTGTTAGGATATCCAAATCAATAGAGGATGGGTCTTTTTTTGAGAACCCAGCTTTTCTATCTGCCATCGAGAACGTGAAGAAGAACGATTCCACCCTGCATTTGATGGGTCTTGTCTCTCCCGGAGGTGTCCACTCATACCATACTCATATTTACGCGTTGCTCGATCTTGCCGAGATGCATAACGTTCGTACAATGGTTCATGCGTTTCTTGATGGAAGAGATACGCCCCCCCAAAGTGCGCATCAATATGTGTCTGAACTCGAAGACAAGATGACTGGGAGAGCTGTAATGGGTACTGTGGTTGGTAGATATTATGCGATGGACAGAGACAAGAGGTGGGAAAGAACAAAACTGGCATACGATGCAATCGTAAATGGAGATGCGCCATACCATGCTAATAGTGGTGTAGAAGCGGTGCTGATGGCATATGAAAGAGGGGAGACAGACGAGTTTGTAAAACCCACACTCGTAACCCCCCATAAGATGAAGGACGAGGATTCAGTAATTTTTTTCAACTTTAGAGCAGACCGAGCAAGGCAACTTACCTACGCACTTGTTGATAAAAACTTTTCAGAGTTTCCCACAACCGCCCATCCATACTTCGTTGCCATGACCCGCTATGATGAACACATCCATTTGAATGTTGCATTTGACAAGCAGAATCTTGAAAACACATTTGGTGAATGGATATCGAAGATGGGGCTCACACAGTTGAGAATAGCAGAGACGGAAAAATATGCCCATGTTACCTATTTCTTTTCGGGTGGGAGAGAGGAACCATTTAAAGGGGAGGACAGAATACTCGTACCCTCACCCAAAGTTCCAACATACGACATGAAGCCCCAAATGAGTGCATACGAGGTCACCCGCAGGGTGATTGAGGTGATGGAAAGATACGATGTTGTTGTGATGAACTATGCGAATCCAGACATGGTCGGACACACTGGTATTCTTGAGGCTGCTATCAAGGCAATAGAAGTGGTGGATGAGTGTATGGGAAAGGTTGCCAAAAAAGTGAGGGAGCTGGGAGGGAGACTTGTCATAACAGCAGACCATGGAAATGCTGAACAGATGGCAGATAGAGATGCTCCTCATACCGCTCACACGACCAATCCAGTACCCTTCATAATACTCGATGAGGATTTCGAGCTTGAAAAGGGTATTCTGGGGGATATAGCTCCTACGTTGTTGGATATGATGGGCATAGAGAAACCAGATGAAATATAGAGAGACTCACTTATAAAATAAAAGGAAAATAAAAAAGGGAAAGGAGGAGGAATTTTTTAGGCTTCTTCGTTCCAGTGGAGACCTACTATTGCTGCGTCCAGTATGTTCACCCTGTCATCGTTGTTCAGATCAGCTCCATCGTCGTAATTTGCCTCACCATACTGCGAATTCCAGTGGAGACCTATGAGAGCTGCGTCCAGTATGTTCACTCTGCCATCTCCGTTTGCATCCCCTGCCATGTAGACATAAACATCCACTGTCTTGGTACCAATGCCTCCCTCATTATCCTCGACTGTGAGTGTTGTCTGGTATGGCACATACCCCGAGCCATCCCATTGATATGTGGTGTAGGTGTGGCTCACAACCTCTCCAGTGTCGGTGTTGCCATCTCCGAAGTCCCATTCATACGA
>MTMG01000002.1 GCA_002010075.1 Methanomicrobia archaeon JdFR-19
ATGAGAACAGTTCTCTCCATGAGTGGTTTTCCAGTTCTCGGGTCCTCGAGTTCTGGAAACTCCTCGAGGACGTCTGTCATCTCGTTTCCTCTCTCTCCGCACCCTATGTACACTATTATGTCTGCATCAGCCCATTTGGCAAGCTGTTGCTGGGTTACTGTCTTGCCACTACCGAAGGGTCCGGGAATGCATGCTATACCACCTTTAACCATGGGGAAGAGGGCATCAAGAATCCTCTGTCCTGTGAGGAGGGGTACCTCTGGGTCAAGCTTCTTTGTGTACGGCCTCGGAACCCTAATTGGCCATTTCTGAAGCATCTTTATCTCTTTTCCATCTATCACACACACAGTATCGTCAACCTTGTATTTCCCATCCTCAATATGCTCAACTATCCCCCCCACATTTGGTGGAGTGAGGACACGATGAACGATCACATCGCTTTCCATTACCTCTCCTATCACATCTCCTTTACAAACAACACCGCCTTCTTTCACAACTGGTTTGAAGTCCCACTTCTTATTCCTGTCAATCGAATCTGTTTTAATTCCCCTTACTATCCAATGCCCAACCTCCTCCCTCATAACTGTGAGAGGTCTCTGAATTCCATCGTAAATTGACTTCAAAAGTCCGGGACCAAGCTCTACCATGAGGGGTTCCCCGCTCGGCTCCACTGGCTCTCTCGGCTTCAGTCCAGACGTTTCTTCATAAACCTGGATGGATGCGACATCTCCATCCATCCTGATGATTTCGCCGATGAGTCCAGCCTCTCCTACCCTCACGACCTCGTGAATGAAGCTGTTCGACATCCCTCTTGCCTCGACAAGAGGTCCAGCAATCCTTGTGATTTTTCCCAAAATCACACCCCCTTTAGCACATCAAGACCAGTTACTTCTTTCACCATCTTCCTCAACTCTTCTGCCTCAAAGGATTCACCGGGACGTGGAATTTTAATAACAACCTTCTCCCTCCTCAACCATTCAACCACGTCTTCAAACATCTCCCAAGCCTTTGAATCCATTATTATCACTCCATACTCACCCAGCTCATCTGGTTCATCAAGCATTCTTTCAAACTCCTCATAATCCACTACCTTGTACCCTGAAAACCTGAATCCTACTCCCAGCAGTTCATCTGTAACCACAAGTACCTTCATACGTACACCAACACCTCTCTAACCGGAACCTCTTGAATCTTGGATATCATGATGGCTCTGATATTGAAAACCTCAACCTCCTTGGCTTTGAGGTAATACACAGCCGAATCTATACTCAGGGGATTGCTTAGAGCCTTTTCCTTCAACAGTCTTAACTCAACATGGTAGAGGAATCTCTCCAAGTTTTTCTCCTCCTCTGCACCCTCGAATGGTGTACCTGCGAGATTTGACAACATCGCTCTTTCATCCTCTGCGGTCACCATTGCCCTTATTCTCTCCTGGTCTATGAAGTAACCCCCTTCCATGATAAACTCTGAAGGGTCTATGTACGCTATCTGACATCTGTAAATGATCTCAATGTTCAGCACATCGATATGTACCTTTATGAAGTAGTAGTCGAGAGATTTCCATTTCTCCACAAGTTGAGACTCAAGGGCAAGGTCTGGCGGGAGTCCCTTTTCCAGAAGGACTTTCACATTCGAATAGTCCTGCGGTAGTCTGGATAGAAAGTCCTCAACTCCCTCGCTCTCTGCAAGATACTCAAAGTAGTTAATGGGAAGTGTACCAATCGGAATTATCAGCTCCTTTATATCATCCGATGGAAGACCTCTCTGAATTCCCCTAACTATTCTCTTGAAGTTCTTCAAATCCCACTCTCCCAAAATGACCTTCTCAAGCTCTTCCCCTTCTGAAAACGTTGATAATACGTCTGTGTATACTCTGGAAAGGTGTTCGTATAGCCCTTTCTCCAGCTCTCTTATATCTCCCACCCTGTCCCTCAGCTCAGGATAGTCTGAAAGAGACGATACCACATCTTCCAAGCTCATCGCCTCTATCAGCCCTTCATACTCTGCATAACTCAGTAGCTTGGAGTGTAAGGCACTCACAAAGCCATACATGAATCCATATCGGAATCCGCTCCGTACCATGGTATCAATCCTGTTCAACAAGCATCTCGATTATTTTCGGTTTTAAGCTCTCAAGTTCTCTGAATATCGTTGATAATGTTCTCTCCACTCTCAAAGAGCCACTCACGACCACCACTCCAAAGTCCCCAATCTTGGATGGCTTTGCCTCTGGAACAAGATGCGCATATTCCTCATCCACGAAGATCTCGTACTCTTTGAGTCCTCTGGTGCATCCTTCTATCATTCTCTCGAGGAGTTCCTTTTTCTTATCATCATCGAGTTCGAGCAGGCTCTCCCTTGCTTTTTTGTACACCTCGTCAACAAGCCCTGCAACCACATTGGTCTTTTTCATCTTCATCTCGAGCTTTGCAGCTGATACAATCCTCTTGTAAGCAAAGTCTGCTTCCTTTCTTCCATCCCTCAGAATTGCCTCACACTCTTTCTCTGTCTTCTTCCTGCACTCCATTATCATCTGCTCTCTTTCCTTCTCCACATGCTCTCTGTATTCCTCAATCTCCCTTTCGACCTCGCTCCATATTCTTTGCTTGAGTTCATCGAATCCCATGCACGACCCTCAGAACACGTTATTGGCGATCAGTATCATGATGGCAACAACGAATCCGAGAAGGACTGACAAGTCTGGCATTGCGGTGAGTATAATGCCATATGACTTTGTCCTCGGATTTCTTGCTATCGCTCCCGCAGATGCGGCACCGACCATACCCATCCATGCAGCGGTAAGACCCGATATGCCCATTGCAACTCCAGCACCGACACATGCAGCTCCTTGATCAAGCTCTGTAATCTTTCCACTGAGCATTCCAAGCACTATCATCAGACCTATCACAAAGCCAAACACAACTGCAGTTTGTGGCAATGCCTGCAATATGATGACGGTGCTGAATTCCTTAGGCTTCTCCGCAAGCACACCAGCACCACCTACTCCCGCAAGGCTCACACCTATACCAGAGCCGATGGCTGGTAAACCCACAGCAAGTCCTGCCCCAATCGAGGCAAGCAACATCGTATCACTTATATCAACCACTTAAACACCCCCTTTTCTTCTTATGAGCGCATGAACACACTTCATGCAAAACGGCTGAAACTCTCTTCCTCCACCTTCGTAATACCTCGAAAAGTGTTCCACATAGTGAAGACGCAGAGATTGAATGAAGGCGGAGAGTGAACCAAGAAGAAGATGAACGACATGACCGAAAAGAAATACAAAGACAGCAAGAAGGACGGCTGCTGGAAGGAAAGGAAGGCTCTCAAACGCAATTGCGGAGAGCTTGTTAAATGCAAGAGCTACCCCGCCAGCAGCTACCATTAACCCGAGGACTCTTGCATAAGATAGCATGAAAGCTATGAAAGTTGGTATTTCAACCAAAGTAATTACGGGCTCGTACTTCATTGCGAGAACTATCCCCACGACTGCGATTGCTCCTCCAACATACATCATAAAGGAAGGAAGAACAGATGGAAAAGCGAGAAGCTCTCCAACCTCTGTGAACAACAATATCGACAGCGCAATACCAAACATCAGCCATCCACCAAAATGGAAGAATGCCTTTCCGAATTCACTGTTCCTAACGCTGGTGTATATGCCCAGAACCAGACCAAGAATCAGATGCATGAGACCCACAAACACTATGATTCTGTACAGAAATATGACCGCAGGTAACCCATGCTCTGGAACCTCGAGAGGGTCAATCCAGAGTGCTACATCCTCGGCACCTACTCCACCAACCACATACTTCCCTACCAAATCTCCAAAGTAATTTCCTGTGAGGACGCCGAACACCATAGCAGATATGCCACAGAACAGTATGAGCAGAGATAGCTCTTTTACACTCTGGCTGAGTAGTGCATATTTCTTGTAAAGGAAAAATCCTGCAAGAGCTATTATCGCCCCATATGCAAAATCATTTATCATCATACCTGTAAAGGCGAGGAATGTGGGTATCAGAAAAAGTGTTGGGTCGACATGATTGTACTTCGGTATTCCATAAGTTCTTGTGAGCATTTCGAACGGTTTTGCAAAAGCCGGATTCTCGAGTTTGGAAGGGGCATCAGGGGGGTCTTCCTCCGTACTGATGATGCACGCACCACCTGTCGCCTCATTTATTGTCTTCTCGACTTCACGGACTCTCGACGTCTCCACAAAACAGCTCATCACAGATGTTTTCTTTGTCTTTCCGTTGTTTGTGAAGATTTCATATCTTGATTTGTAAAGTCTGAAAACCTCTTCAACAGCCCTCAAGGTATCAAGATGCTCAGATGCTATCGATGAGAGTCTATCAACTATTTCTTCCCTCTCAGCTTTCAATTTCTTGATTGTTTCTTGGGCTTTCCTCTTCACCTCACTCAATGTCCCTTCTCCATCTATCGAAATCCTCTCAGCACCGACAGCTTGAAGAGACTTATCAACCTTTACCCTATCCTCTTTCAGGGAAACAACCACAATCAACGGTGGAGTCCCCTCCACAAAATGCATTATCATAAACGAGGGGTCGAGTCCGTTCTTCTCCATTACCTGCCCAACAAGAGGAATTCCCTCAGGAGGGATTGTAGCCACAGCAACATACAGAAACCTCGATTCTCCAAGCCACTCTATTCTGAAATCCTCTATCCTCAATCTCTCGCACTGAACCAGTTTTGTCTCTTCATCAGATATCTTGGACTCTATATCCTTCAGCCTCTCAACCAGTTCGTTGACATCCCGCTCAATCTCTCCCGTGATTTTCTCACCAAGTGCCACAGCCTCCTCAAGAGTTCCGCCCTCAACCTCCACACGTGTGATTCTCTCAACACCGAGAAGGTCATCAAGGAAACTGCCCTCTTTCTTCTCAAAAGGTGCGAGTGCTTCTATGAGCTTGCCAATTCTGAGAATCCAAGAGGATGCTATATGGGCTCTCTCGGTAGGAGAGTCTCTGGAAATCTCAAACATTACCAAATCCGATTCATCAAGAAACTCAATTTCAGCCACTCCAAGCTCGTGAAGTCGCTCAGCAACAGCTTCTTTATCATCTGTGTGGAATATGCAGATGAGTTTGGTGATTGGGACTGTGCTTAACATGTGCCCTCCCACACATGCTGAAGAAGGAGTTCCACCGCCTTTGGAATCTTCTGTCTTGCTCTGGGAACGAGTCTGCTCAGTTCAGCCTCGCCCACCTCCCTTATGTGCTTAGCCTCTGCCTCAGCCCTCTCAACAGCTTCCTTGAAATAAGACTCTGCTTCCACTTTTGCTTCCTTCAGCATCCTCTCTCTTTCAACCTCGCAAAACTTACGAGCTTCTTCAATCATTGAATCTATTTTTTCTTTTTCACTCTCCAGATGCTTCTCAGCCTTTTCCTCTACCTCCTTAATCATCATTACCTCAGGTAACATCAAAACCCATTTGATTAACCATTATAAAAAAGCTATCCATATTGTTTAAGTAGTATGAATGAAAGAATATCGTAAAGAAATTAGTCTGTTGGAGGACTTTGTATGGGTGAAGGGGAGGAAGTTGCTCCAAAAATAGTCAAAATGGTTTCGCCAGACTGTAAGTCGATAGTCGTCGAGGCAACACCTTATTATTTCACGATAGGAACGAGGGCGAAGTGGGAAGTGGTCGTTGCAGGTGAAGATATAGAGCTGAAGAAGGGAGAGCTTACCAGAATAAAAATCGAGCCACTTCACCTCCCGAGTGATGTGATAGCAGTTCCTTGTGCCTTCAACTACCACGCATTTGTTGATCTCTTGAAGGTCGGAGGGTCACGCTGTCCCAAACCGGTTGAGAAACCAAGGAGCTTTGACTATGCAGATGTCATGGCAATAAAGGACTACAAGCTCCACAGAGGAGAGGCTCTTGGAGTTCTCAACCTGTTTCCTGTGATATTCACGAGGTACGCAACCAGCCCACGCATAATATCGGTTGAGGAAGAGGAAGAAGTGATGGAGGAGTTCTATGGCAAATCCGCCTCTTCAAAAATGTGATATATGCGGTGAGCCACAAGACACTCAAAACTACGAAGGAAAGAACATCTGCACAATTTGTTATGACGTCATGGAGGACATCATGGCAGATTATTTTCTGAAGGTTATCGAGTCAGGGAACAGAAACCGCCCAGAGCATCTGTACGTAAAGTACATAGAGAGCAATATAAAGTTCATGAGTGATAAGAGCCGTATCATGGAAAAAGTGCCTCAGCACCTAAAAACAACCGAGAAGAGATTGCTCTTCAACCTGAGCTATGAGAACCTCACATCGAGAAAGAGATTCTATGAGTATGCACTGAAAGTGCTTGAGTGGTTGAAGAATAATCAGTGGTTTTACAAGTACTACTTCAAGAACATATACAGATGCCCCAAGTGCGGTGCATCGCTCTTTGACAATTATGTGAAAGAGACGAAGGGGGAGTGGGTGATAATATCTTGCGCAGTATGCAATAACGTCGTAAGGAAGTACTACAAACCAGAAATTCTGTAATTTCAGTTTTTATTTTTAGTTTTTTATAGTTTTTTATCTTGCTCCTTCTGCCACCCTTTCCTTTGACTCTTTCTGACTGATGGCATAACATTTTACATCGTAACTGGCAGCAGCAATGATTTCATCAGCAAGACATTCTTCTATCGACTTTCTGTTTTTGAATGAGCGTTGCCATGCACCCTGAGCTATGAACATCAGTGCTTGGTCAACCCTTCTCTGTGAGGATGTATCAACTGCCTTTGGAACCACTATCCCCCCATACTTCAGTCTCACTATCTCCTCACGGGGTCCCGCATTGGCAATCGCATCCACAAGTACCTGAAGCGGATTATTTCCAGTTCTCTCATGTATTATGTCAAAAGCTCTTTTCACGATGTTGTACGCCTTTATCTTCTTTCCAGTGTTGTGTTCCTTCCGCATCATTTTGTTTATGAGTCTCTCAACGATTGATTGCTCGCTCTTTGCAAATATCTGCTTTGAGTGTCTTCCACATGTATGGGGAACCAAAACAGGTTTTAGATTTATGTAGCACTTGACGCCCAAATCCTTTATCTCAACTTCCTCTGGGTCCCACTTACCAAAGACCTTTTTCAAAAGTTTCACCTCACACTCATCTCACAGGTTTCTCCTTTCTGCCTATGACAAGTTCTTTCAGAGAGACATCGTTTACCGCTACTACCTTGAACCTCACACCCGGGATGTCTCCCATCGCACCACCCTTCCTTCCACCGATCCTTTCGATGAGTACTTCGTCATGCTCATCAATGAAGTTGATGGCACCATCGCCAGGACAGAATGCAGCTACCTGTTTTCCATTCTTTATCAACTGAACTTTCACACACTTCCTTATTGCAGAGTTCGGCTGTTTTGCCTCCACCCCAACTTTCTCAAGTACGATTCCCCTAGCCTGTGGAGCTCCTTCCAAGGGGTCTGCTTTTCGTCTGAGATCAAGTACTCTCCTTATATACCTCTCATCACTCCATCTGAATCTCTTCCTGTCGTTTTTGAGTTTGCTGGCTGCATACTTACCTCTGGCCAATCCACAGACCTCCTTACTCTATCACCACGCCATCTATACCGTAATGTCTCTGAACGAGCAATTTTATCTTCTTTATGTTCCTGCCACCTTTCCCGATAGCGAGTCCTTTATCTTTACTGTGAACCTCTATATAAATTGTTTGCTTGCCTTTCGACTTACCAACCCTCACATTTCTCACTGCTATGGGGCGGAGTAGATTCTTAACAAATTCCTCCACATCATCACTATATTCAACGACTTCCACCTTCTTACCTATCGTATTTCTCACTTTCTCGACGTTCTCTCCCCCTCTACCTATTGCGAGACCCATATCTCCACCACTAACAACGAATATTATCCTTTCCCCATCAACAATGCAATCCTTCGCTGTCACGCCCGTTATTCTCTCGAATACTGACATATAACGAAGTTCATCAGTGGAAAGCTTTATTTCTGCCATTTCACGCCACTTCCGTAAACATCTCTGCAGACTTTTCATCAAGTATTGCAAGTGCGGCAACAGAGAACGGTTTTCCACATAATGTGCCGAGATCAACCCCTATGCCAGGAAACTCCACCATCCTCACACCAGATTCCGCAACAGCCTTTTTCACCTCATCTGGACAGTTAGATGCCAGCACAACTACCTTCACCTCTCCTTTTTTGATCGCTTTGAGCGTTCGTCTGCTTCCAATAATGACATTCCCCGACTTCATCACATTCAGAAGAACTTTGCTCCATTCAACTGCCATCATTCTCACCCTTCATCTTCTTCATTATTTCACCAATCGGTATCGCAACAAGATGTACATCGCCAGTACCAAGTTTTACTGGTTGTCCTACTATTACATTTTCGGTTACACCATCCAGTATATCGACCTCTCCCCTCACACCAGCCTCAAGAATATGATTCACGGTTTCTTCGAACGCAGCTCTTGCAAGAACGCTCGCCTTTTCGCCAGACACTCCATGCCTGCCGATTGCCTTTACCTCGCCATCCACTGTCATCGTATCTGCAACCAGCATGATATGTCTCACATCCACGTTCAGACCCTGCTCACGCAATGTATCCATTGCCTCTTCCACTATGGAGTTGCGAGCAGCTTCTATCCCGAATACCTCTGCCATCTCCATTATATGATTTGTCTTCGTCCTTGATGCATCAACCTCTGGTATCGACAGCACCTGTTCAAGAGGAGTTTTTCTTGTTTTAGATTTCTTTTCAACAGACTTGTATCTGTATTGAGCATACAGAACATATTCATCATCTTTTTTCTGTATAACGACTCTTGATACGTTCTTTATCCCCTTGAACGTGATGCCCTCAATCAATTTGACAAGCTGAAGCAGAGAACGGTACGAGGGTTCTGATGGGCGGACCGTTATTCGCAGACCATCGAGTTCCACGATTGCCTTGTCTTTTATCTCGTCTCTCAACACATCATAAACCGTATCAATGGTTAGACCTCTTTGAGAGAGAGCTTGTTCTGATGTCTCAATCACGATGGACATCTCTGCAAGGTCTGTGTAAATGGAACCTATGTGGCTCAGGTTGGTTGCCTCTATTTCAAGGGCAACCTTTTTCGCAAGCTCCCTGTCCTTTCCATCCTTCAACATGATTGTCATGATTGGCGTGCTTGGGTCTTTTCTCGCATCCAAAATCTCTATGAGTCTGGGAAGACCGAGTGTTACGTTGATCTCTGCCACACCGGCATAGTGAAACGTTCTCATCGTCATCTGCGTACCGGGTTCTCCAATCGACTGAGCTGCAACAACACCCACTGCTTCACAAGGCTCTATCTTCGCATACTCATAGCTCTCCATGACCCTCTTTATTATCTCATTGAGTTGCGCCCTCGTTACTCCCGCATGCACACAGTACTCCACAAGACTTTCTTTGAGACTCTGAGGGATAGAAAGACCATCAACGCTCTTCTCGATGCTCTCCTTACTCAGCACCATCATACCACCTTCTCCAAATCCTTTCCAACGACATCGCTAACTATCGATTTTATAACTTC
The DNA here is from genome assembly GCA_002010075.1 of Methanomicrobia archaeon JdFR-19. GTDB lineage: Archaea > Halobacteriota > Methanosarcinia > DSM-18856 > Methermicoccaceae > JdFR-19. The sequence continues at coordinate 9,572 of MTMG01000002.1, forward strand.
TGGACTTGCATGATCACTCTTTGCAGGGTCAACTCCATCCTCACCATAAAGGAACTGAACCACTACCCCTCTCGTCTCTCTAACACCACCGTCATATTCAACCTCGAGGTCTTGGAGTGCGTTGATCAAACGACGCTGTAGATAACCTGACTGGGAAGTCCTGACAGCAGTATCAACAAGACCTTCTCTGCCACCTATGGCATGGAAGAAGTACTCTATTGGGGAAAGACCTTCTTTGTATCCTCTCTTTACAAAACCATGTGCTTCCGCACCAAGGTCTCCCTGCTCAAAATGTGGAAGAGTCCTGTCTCTGTAGCCTCTACGAATTCTCTCTCCTCTGACCGATTGCTGTCCAACACATGCAGCTATCTGGGTAAGGTTAAGCATCGAACCTCTTGCTCCAGACCTCGCCATAATTACAGCCGGGTTTGTCATACCCATCTGCTTCCCAGCAATTTTTCCAGCACTATCCCTTGCTTTTCCAAGTTCCTCCATGATTCTGAGCTCAAGGGTTTCCTCGATTGTCCTGCCAGGTGCAGGTTCAAGCTCACCATTCTTGTATGCATCTATCAACCTTGCAACCCTGTCCTCAGCCTCCCTTATCACCTCGGCAATCTGAGCCTTTGCGGTGTGGTCTATGTCCTCATCTTTTAGACCAAAACTGAATCCAAAGTGCATGATTGAACGGATGGACAAGAGGGTGAAGTTGTTGATGAAGCGGGCTGCATCCGAGGAAGAGTATTCCTTGACGATTCTATCGAGAATCAATCCCTCGAATGCACCAATTCCCTTCTTGTCTATTGCTCCACACTTCAGCTCCCCATTCTCTATCACAACATACGCCTCGTTCTCACATTTCTCTTTCTTACACTCAGAACATCTCTGGCACAGACCATTCTTGTAGAGTATGGAGAAGTCATTTGGCAGTATCATTGAGAATGCTTGCTTTCCTGTCCAGTATGGCTTCTCATCCTCATAACCCGCTGGCTCTGGCAATTTGATTTCTATATCACATTTCTTCAAAAGCTCGACAAAGTCCCTCTTGGAGAACTTCTTCTCACCATTTGTGAGCAGGAACAGACCAGTTACATGGTCATGGATACCCCCTATAATCGGACCGCCGAACCTCGGAGACAATATGTTTTCCTGAACTCTCATGAGAATCCATGCCTCTGCCTGAGCTTCCAGAGTTTGAAGTGCATGCAAGTTCATCTCATCCCCATCAAAGTCTGCGTTGTAGGGTGGACAGACTGCCAGATTCAATCTGAATGTCTTGCCGGGCAGAACCTTTACCTCGTGTGCCATTATGGATGGTCGGTGTAGAGAAGGTTGTCTGTTAAACAGGACTATGTCCCCGTCCTTCAAATGCCTCTCAACAATCCACCCGGGTTCAAGCATCTCCACTATCTCATCTGCATTTGTGTCAAGTATCTTCACCCTTCTTCCATCAGGTCTAACCACGTAGTTGGCACCCGGATGCTTACTACCTCGCCTTACATACTCCTTACATTCCTCGATGTTGAAAGGTGTGACATGCATGGGAACTGTCAGTTCCGTTGCAATATCCAGTGGTACGCCGACCTCGTTAATACTGAGATTCGGGTCAGGAGATATCACTGTTCTTGCTGAGAAGTTTACCCTCTTACCTGATAGACTGCCTCTGAACCTCCCCTCCTTTCCTTTCAGTCTCTGAGACAACGTCTTCAGAGGTCTTCCAGAACGATGCCTTGCGGGGGGTACCCCAGCCACCTCGTTGTCTAAATAAGTTGTAACATGATACTGAAGAAGTTCCCACAGATCCTCTATTATCAGCTGTGGAGCTCCCGCCTCTTTGTTTTCTTGGAATCTCTGACTTATTCTTATGATGTCAACGAGTTTGTGTGTCAGGTCATCCTCACTTCTCTGACCACTCTCAAGCGTGATGGATGGTCTAACTGTGACTGGTGGGACGGGGAGAACTGTGAGAATCATCCACTCCGGTCTCGCCCTCTTTGGATCCATACCAACCGCTAGTATGTCTTCATCTATCATCTTCTCAAAGCGACTTCTGATCTCGGTGGGCATCAGTCTCTCTTCACCCTCGTAAAAACTGGTTGGCTTCTCATACTTTATTTCCCGCTGTTCCGCACCACAGTGGGGGCATATTGTGTTCTTTCTTGCTTCGAAAAACACTTCTCTGACCACATCGTCTATCGGTCTCTTTATCTTCTTCAATTCCTTGATCTTGTGAAGATAGTGGTCTCTCACCTCATCTGTAAGGAGAAGTCTTGAGCATTCTCTGCATATCGCCCTCAGAAGACTTCTTATCAGTCTAACATAGCCGACATGGACAACTGGTGCAACCAACTCTATGTGACCAAAATGCCCGGGACACTCTCCAGCCCTTCCTCCACATGTTTTACATCTCAGACCCGGGTCTATCACTCCAAGTCTTGGGTCCATCAGACCCATATCTATCGGAAATCCGTCTTCATCATACGTATCGGGGGTGATGATTCTCACCACTGACATATCACGAATTTCCTGTGGAGAGAGTAAACCAAACCTTATTTCATCAATTCTTTTTGGGGGACTGTAATTCATATCATCACCTCTCAGATGGCATCCTTGAGTACGAGTCTCGGTGCAACACAGAGACACTTCATCTCGTCAAGCAGTAGTTTGAACGCATACGACATCTCAACTTGGTATATATCCGTATCGCTATCACATGTCTGGCAGTAAGCAACTCCCCGCCTCTTGTCGTATGTGGCAACCATTCCACACTTTGTGCAAACCCACTCAACTATCTTGTCTGACTCGTCGAGTAATCTCTCTTTCAAGGTGAGGGCTGCACCATGCCCTATCAGTACATCCCTTTCCATCTCTCCAAATCTCAGACCGCCTTCTCTTGCTCTTCCTTCTGTTGGCTGTCTCGTAAGAACCTGAACAGGACCGCGGGAACGGGCATGCATCTTCGAAGAGACCATGTGGTGGAGTTTCTGGTACATGATAACACCGACAAATATGTCCGCCCTAATCCTCCTTCCAGTTGTTCCATCATAGAACACTTCTTCTCCTGTGTGGGCAAATCCATAACGTTTGAGCTGTTTTCTCAAATCCTCCTCGCTCTCCCCAGAGAATGCAGTTGCATCAACCACACTTCCTCTCATACATGCAACCTTTCCGCCTATCATCTCAAGCACGTGTCCAATCGTCATTCTTGACGGGATTGCGTGTGGGTTTATTATCAAGTCTGGGACTATTCCGCTTTCTGTAAAGGGCATATCCTCTGGTGGCACTATCAGACCAATCACACCCTTCTGACCATGGCGTGATGCAAACTTGTCTCCGATTTCAGGTATCCTCTGGTCTCTCACCTTTACCTTGACCAGCTTCTCACCGTTTGTGGAGGTTGTTATGATGACGGTATCAACAACTCCTTTCTCATTCGACCTCATAGTTATCGAGCTCTCTCTTCTCTGAAGGGGCGTTATACCGAGTTCCATCGGTTCTTCAAGGAATCTTGGTGGACTCGTCTTACCGATAAGCACATCATTCGGTCCAACCTCGGTCTCTGGATTCACCAGCCCATCCTCGTCGAGGTGTGCATAGGCTACATCACTCCTTGCTCCTCTGACCTCTGCACCTGGAATCTCAAACTTATCTTCCTGTCCGCCCGGATACTTTCTCTCCTCGCCTTCCAGTGTTCTGAAAAAGTGGCTTCTTCCCAATCCTCTATCAATCGAGCCTTTGTTCATTATGAGGGCATCTTCTATGTTGTATCCCTCATACGATAGAACCGCAACAACAAAGTTCTGTCCAGCAGGCCTCTCATCAAAACCAATTGCCTCTGCTGTCTGTGGCTGTACAAGTGCTTTCTGTGGATAATGGAGAATGTGTCCTCTGGTATCGGGTCTCAATTTTATGTTCACCGCCCCAACGCCCAGAGACTGTTTGACCATGGCTGCACCCATGGTATTACGGGGTGATGCGTTGTGTTCTGGGTAGGGAATCATGCCAGTGCATATACCCAAGATGAGGGAGGGTTCGAGTTCAAGATGAGTGTAGTGGTTGTTATTCTTCAGTTCCTCCTCATCGATTGCTATGAGAGCATTTTCCTCTTCTTCCGCATCCAAATACTCTATAACTCCTTCTTTAACCAAGTCGTTGAACGTTATCTTCCCTTCTTTGAGTTTCTGAATGTGTTCCTCGGTGAGCAGAGGTCTGCACCCATCACCATCTCTCTCAACCACAATCAATGGTCTTCTTGCCCTTCCGCCATCCGTATTTATTATGACCTCGTTTGTCTCTTCGTTGTATGCAACATTGACCTGCTGAGATATCTCTCCCCTTCTTCGCAACTTTCTCAAATTCTCCACAAGACTCAGAGGATCAGAATGCACTCCCACAACTCTACCATTTACAAATATCCTCGCCTTTCTCACAGTGCAACCCTCCAGTCCTCCATACCAAGCTTGTAAAGTGTATCTATCACTTCCTCCTCATCAGACCCTATCGATATCTCAACCATCTGTGCAAAGTTCTTTACAAGCCCACAGTTCGGACCTTCTGGTGTCTCTGATGGGCACAACCTTCCCCACTGGGTGGGGTGGAGGTCTCGAGCTTCGAAGTGGGATTGCGTTCTGGAAAGAGGAGATATCACCCTTCTCAAATGGGAGAGAGCAGATATGTAATCATTCCTGTCGAGAAGCTGTGAAACACCTGTTCTGCCACCGACCCAGTTGCCAGTTGCCAGAGGATGTATCAACCTCTCTGTTAGCACATCACTTCTCACGATTGTGGAGACGTTGAGTTCTCTGTTCCTCATGCTTGCCCTCTCGAGCTGGTATTTTATGTCTCTTGTTAGGCGGTTGAATGCAACTCTGAACAAATCCTCCATCAAATCCCCAGCCAATCGGAGTCTCTTGTTTGCATAGTGGTCTTTGTCATCCTCGGGTCTTAGGCCAATTGCGAGTTCAAGCACAGCTTCAGCCATTCTTCCAAGATACTTTGCCTTTGCAATCCTGTCTTCCTCAGAATTTCCAATGTGGGGCAGAAGATATCTGTCAAGCACATAGTTCGCTCTCTTCTCCTGATAATCTCTTGCCTGCCCGGCAGCTACCTTTGACCCCAAAACAGCCATTGCCTGTTCCTTAGTTTCTACCTCCGCCTCCTCAAGATTCTCAAGCACGAACTTTATGATTTCTGGATTATCAGAAACAGATTTCAGGATGTCCTCATCGCTTTCGAGTCCAAGAGCTCTCATGAGTGTTACAAAGTTTATCTTTCCTGGTAGAGATGGGAAGCTCACTTCAAGTATCGACTTCCTGTTTCTCTCAACTGTTGTGAGCGCCCTGTATCCAAATCTCTGGGAATAAACCTTCGCAATCTCAATAGGTTCATCGTACTGCTCACCATATTCCACAAATATTCGATTGGGTGCCAAATCTTCCAGAGTTATCACAACCCTCTCCGCACCATTCACTATGAAGTATCCACCGGGGTCAAGTGGGTCTTCCCCATGCTCAACCATCTCTTCGGGTGTCAATCCATAGAGATTGCATTTCTCTGAAAGAACCATTATTGGTAATTCACCTATGTCCGCCTCCTGTGTTCTGCCAACCGCCACACCGTTCTGGATTATCGTCATCTCGAGCTTTATCGGTGCGGAATACGTGATGTTTCTCAATCTCGCCTCATTCGGAAATATTCTCTGAAAAGCACCATCAGCTTCCTTGAATTGTGGATTTTCAACCCTTATTTTTCCAAGCTTCACATATGTGTCTTCTATGTTTGTCTCGATTATTCCCTCCTCATCAACCACTCTCTGCATACCGTGTCTCAGAAACTCGTTAAATGAGTTTATATGATGACTCACAAGCTTTTCTTTTGTGAAATACGCCCTTGCCAATGCTCTCCTATCCAACATCTACAACCCCCTTCAATCCTCGATAACAAGTCTGTAATAAAAAGCAATACCGCCCGTCGGACTCTTACGTGTTATCTTCAGCACATCTCCTATCTTCGCACCTATCGCAACCACCACCGGGTCACTTGCTTTTATCTTTGGAAGCTCCTCCAATGTTATCTTGTACTTTTTAAGAAGTGATTTTACTTCGGACTCATCCATAATCTCATGTTTTGGAACCATCTCGTGGTCTAAAACAGAATACTCACTCATAACACCACCACCTCACTCATCCTCACGGGCTCGGTGGGACTTGAACCCACGACCATCTGGTTAAAAGCCAGACGCTCTACCTACCTGAGCTACGAGCCCTTCTGTGGCATCAGATGGTCTCCCCACCACCCAATCATGCATCCTCCAAAACTCACCAACAGCTCATCCACGATAGAACGCTCCATACACTAAGAGCCAAGTTATTTAAAATTTTCTCATATTTTATACTTTCGCTTATGGAAGACCCATCAACTTGTGTAATTGGGGGAGTGCCCTTACCTCCACCGAAACTTTGTCTGCAATCTCGTCCATGATGGTGAGAAGTTCGTTCCATCCATTCCCCTCAATCGGCTGGAGAACGAGTGGTGGCAACTCTGTTTTTAATTTTTCTATCATCGAATATGCCTTTGATACAACACCAACCACGCTTTCACACCTTTCTGGCACCGCTACCTTCAGGAATACCTCCGCACCATTTTCCAGAAAAACTCCTATGCTCTCGACCTCCAACTCGAAGAGAGTTTTGTACTCGGGGTGTGCATCGTGTTCTGGTAGTTTCAAATCACATGCAACAACATCAACCGCCTCCCCCACCTTTCTTGCTCCCTCTGGATGTGCTCCGTTCGTTTCAAGATAAATCGGATGGTTGCAGAGTTGTGAGAGTTCAAGAATGAAATCTGGATACAGAAGCGGTTCCCCGCCCGTGAGACTCAACATGGCGGTAGATGGTCTCCACAGCTTCTCTACGATGGATGAGCAGTATTGTGTTGACAACGGATTCCTGACAACTTTGTCAATGTCCTTTATGGCACAAGAATCTCCAACCGTTCTTGCATAAACAGTATCACAATAGTTGCACCTCAACGAACATCCATAGAATCTTATGAAGAGGTGTTTCTGTCCCATATACAACCCCTCGCCCTGGAGTGATGTGAATATCTCACATATTGGTGCTGTTTTCATTGCATTATCACCTTTTTAAATCGGCAAATGCATCACTCAAACCTGCCTCTTTAAATGCCCTTTTCCTTCTCATACACGACTCACACACACCACATGGCTCCTCATACCCGTGATAGCACGACCATGAGAGTTCGAAGGGTACTCCAAGACGGATGCCCAATTTCACTATATCTGACTTATTCATGTACATCAGGGGACTTCTGATGGTGAGATCTGATAGAGTTGCTGTGCATAGCACGACATTCATTGCATCCACAAACGAGGGAGAGTTGTCTGGGAAGGTCTGCCCCTCTTCCGCATTCGAACCAAAGTAAATGATAGGAATCTCTCTCTATTCGGCGATGGACGATGCGATGGAGAGCATGACAAGATTTCTCGCTGGTACCCAAACAGCCCTTGCACTCTCCTCATCGAGCTTCTCTGGTACGGGGATGTCTTGCATGGGTTTCAGAAAGTCGATTTTCAGTATAACATGCTCACAACCGTAGTGTTCTGCTATCTCCGAAGATGCTTTTATTTCCCTCTCTGCAGAAGGCTGTCCATAATCGAATGTAAGGGCAAGAATATCGTATTTCTGGTGTGCCACCGCAAGACACACGAGTGAGTCGAGTCCGCCCGAGAGCAGTACGATGCATTTCATCGTATATAATTCGTTGGTTCGATATAAAAGATGGGGGTGGGAGTGGATGTGAGGTCTTAATCTAAATAGTAATATTTTAATATTAGAATCATGTACACTAGTAGGGAGATGAAAAAGTTTGGATATAAAGATGTTTATAAGTATATATTCATAAAAAACTTAAAATTAGGTGGTAAACATGGCAGAATATTATTTTGATATTGAGACATATTCGCCAAAAGAAAGGCCAGATCCAGAAACGGATAAAATTATAACAATACAATTTCAAAGAATTAATTTACAAGTAGAAACTGCATATAATGAAGGGGAATTGATAATACTAAAAGAATGGGAATCTTCAGAAGAAGAGATTGTGACGCAATTTTTCAATCAATTCTTTAGGGATGGATTAAACATATGGAATTTTGTTCCGGTTGGTTTCAATCTTAATTTTGAATGGGAATTTTTAATCTCAAAGTTTGAAGAGTATCTTGACAAAAAATTTACCAGTAAAGATCTCCATTATAAAATACCTCATATTGACTTGAAATCCATTATTGTTTTGCTGAATGGTGGGAAATTTCGTGGGGCAAGTTTAGATAAGTTTACCGATAAACCACATGACGGAAAATTGGTAAAAGAGTGGTATGAAAAGAAGCAGTATGATAAAATAGAACAATATGTTAGAGATGAAGCAAAGTCATTCTTAGACTTTTTACAAAAAATTAGGAAAAATATTCATAAGGTGTTAGAATGAGAAAGAGATTTGACTTAAATATTGAAAAGATTCTGGAAGACTGGAAAACTTACCATGCGATAAGGGAAGTTATTGCTAACGCAATAGATGAGCAAATATTAACCAAAACAGAGCCCATTAAAATTTTTAAAAATAAAGATGGAAAATGGCACATTCGTGACTTTGGAAGAGGGCTGAGATATGAACACTTAACTCAAAAGGAAAATGATGAAAAGCTGAAGGATCCACATATAATTGGAAAATTTGGAATAGGGCTGAAAGATGCTTTAGCTACATTTGATAGGCATAATGTAAAAGTTTTCATAAAATCAAAACATGGGGATATAACAATAGGTAAATCTCAAAAACACGGATTTGAAGATATAGTTACTTTACACGCTTATATATTTCCCCCTTCTGACCCTAACTTTATCGGAACAGAATTTATTTTAGAAGGGTTAAGCGATGAAGATATTGAGAGAGCAAAAGATCTATTTTTGATTTTTTCAGGAGAGAAAATTATAGAAAAGACAGATTACGGGTGGGTTCTAAAAAAGAAGAGCGATGTTGCGAGAATTTATATTAATGGTGTAAAAGTAGCAGAGGAGGAGAATTTTTTATTCAGTTATAACATAACTTCTCTAACAAAAAAGATAAGACATGCACTCAATAGAGAAAGAACAAATGTAGGTAGAAGTGCTTATTCAGACAGAGTAAAATCAATTCTTCTTTCTTGTAAAAGTAAGAAAGTAGCAGAATTCTTAGCAGATGACCTGAAAAACTACTTTACTGGAGAGATGCATGACGAACTTAAATGGATAGATGTCCAAGAGCATGCAGTAAAGATACTTAATGCTACTGAAAAAGTAGTGTTTCTCACACCAGAAGAATTAATGACCGCGACAAATATGGTAGATGAGGCGAGATTAGGGGGATATAAAATAATAACCATCCCCAAGAATTTGAAAGATAGAATCAGAGGGGTGAAGGATATTGCTGGAAAACCTATTAGAGATTTAGAGGAGTTTTATAGTGAATATGAAGAAAGTTTTGAATTTAAATTTATCAAATCTAATCAGTTAAGTGAACGAGAGAGGGAAGTTTTTGATATGACAGATAAAATATTTTCCCTTATCGGTGGGAAACCAAAAATAATAAAAGACGTAAAAATTTCAGAAACAATGAGAAAAGAGATGGACTCATTTACTGATGCAAATGGGGCATGGGATCCAAAAACAGCTTCAATAATCATAAAAAGAGATCAATTGAAAAGTATTGAAAAATATGCAGGAACATTATTACACGAAACGGCACATGCCACTAGTGGCGCAAGTGATCTCACCAGAGATTTTGAAATAAAACTAACAGAACTTTTAGGAAAAATATGTGTAAAACTCATCAAAAATAAAGGCATCATTCGTCAGCAGCTTAACAACGGATAAGATGATTAGCTTCTCCAAATTGTTAAAGAATTTCCTTTTATCCACCAAACCAATAAACTCAGAAGCAATAAAGGTGGCACTTGAGTCAATAGTAATATCGTAGGGGATACTAATACTGATACTCACCTCTCATGCGATAAACTCCCTCTCACAAACCCAACCAACGCACAACCATACTTCACCACGTTGTATATCAGAAACCCGATTGTGAGTATGGGATGGCGGACAAACTCTTTCCAGTGCCTCAAATACGATGACCTCAACGGTCCAAGCTGTTTAACAGCTCTCCTATCCACCCCTGCCTTCCCTAGAGTTTTACCATAGTAGTAGAATTTCTTTGCAATCTCCCAGAGACTTTTCGGCTCACCTATGTGAACCTCTTCTGATTTTATCATCCCGAGTTTTCCGCCCGCCTCGAGAAACCGTCTGTGCAGGTCGTAATCTTCTCCAGCCACCAGCCTCTCATCAAAACCACCGAGCCTTTCGAAGAAATCTCTCCTCAAAAACCTCACAGCAACATGATGCGGGTCATCCTTATAACAATCCCTCTCAAGCTTTCTAACCTTTGCCCAGAACGATACCGAAGGGTCAGAAGTGTTGTGAATCAGAACTCCATCCAACTCAAGGCGTTCTGCAAGTTCAACAGCCTCCTCCACCACAGTCGGCTCGAGGACAAAATCAGAGCCAACCTCGTAGATGTACTTGCCAGACGAATTCTTCACACCAAAATTCACCTGAGCACTCCTTTCATTTCCTTTCATGAGAACCTTGTCAGCATACTTTCTCGCAATCTCCCTCGTCTCATCTGTGCTGTAGTTATCGACAACTATTATCTCCATATTCGGGTATGTCTGCTTTCTTATTGACTCTAAACATCTTTCAAGTGTTTTTGCTGAGTTCTTTGTTGGAACTATGACCGAAACAAGTGGTTTATTCACAATACAACTACACTCATAAACTTTATAGCCTTATGGATTAAATTCAGTCTGGATGGATGCGGAAGAACTTGCTAAAAAGCAGAAGTCCATATCCATAGCTGAGTTCTTTGAAAAGAACAGACAGCTTCTCGGATTCGACTCTGCATCAAAGGCAATGATAAACTCGGTAAAGGAGGCTGTGGATAACTCGCTGGACGCATGTGAAGAGGCAGACATACTTCCAGACATACTCGTCGTGATAAAACAGGGTGACGTTGGATACAAAGTGATGGTGGAGGACAATGGCCCCGGCATAGTCAGAGAGCAGATTCCAAACATCTTTGGAAAATTCCTGTATGGCTCCCGCTTCCACAGTTTGAAGCAATCAAGAGGGCAGCAGGGCATTGGAATATCTGCAGTGGTACTCCACTCCCAATTAACGACTGGAAAACCAACTAGAGTTATATCTAAAACAGGCAGGGGCAGACCAGCACACCTGTATGAACTCATGATAAACACATCGACCAACGAGCCGGAGGTACTGAGAGAGGATGAAATAGAATGGGACAGACCGAGAGGGACGAGTATAGAGTTCGAGATAGTCGGTTCGTATGTGAGGGGTAGAAGACAATGTGTATATGAATATCTCAGAGCTACATCACTTGTGAATCCACATGCCCGAATCACCCTGATTGAGCCAGATGGTAACGAGGTCGTGTTTGATAGAATCTGTGAGGAGCTTCCAGTAAAACCAAAAGAAATTCCCCCACACCCGCACGGTATGGAGTTGGGAACGCTCATGAATATGTTGAGGAAGGCAGAGCATACAACTCTTGAATCGTTTCTTGTAAACTCGTTTTCGAGGATTGGAAGACTTACCGCAAAGGAGGTATGCAAAAAAGCAGGAATAGAACCATCAACCAGACCAGATTTGCTTGGTAGAGAGGATGCAATGAAATTGTTGGACGCATTCCATTCGGTGAGCATGAAATCGCCCCCTGTAGACTGTCTGTCCCCTATCACGGAAAAGCTGATGTACGAGAGCATAAGAAAGGAGTATGACGTAGATTTCATAGCAACCGTGACAAGGCAACCATCCGTCTATAAAGGCTATCCATTTCTTGTAGAGGGCGCAATAGCATATGGTGGAGAGCTACCCAAAGACGAAAAAGCAACCATACTCAGATTTGCAAACAAAGTCCCTCTCCTCTATCAGCAAAGTGCATGTGTAATCACAAACGTGATAGAAAGAATTAACTGGAAACTTTACTCATTACAACAGCCGGGGGGCGGTATTCCGGTTGGACCGGTTGTGATAATGGTGCATGTCGCATCCGTGAATATCCCTTACCTATCAGAGGCAAAGGAGGCAATTGCTCACGTACCCGAAATAGAGAGAGAGATAGAGGGCGCGTTGAGAGATGTTGGAAGGAAACTCAGGGCATATCTGTCCAAGAAGGAAACTGTGAGCAAAAGGAAAGGAAAAGAGCTTGTAATAAGTAAAATGCTACCTCTCATGGCAAAGAAAGTGGGTGAGGTACTCGAGAGAGAGCCACCAGATGTGGAGCCGATTGTTGCCAAAATCGTGGGGGGAATACACGTCGATAGGGAAATGGATGGGAACAAGGTGAGGATAAAGGTGAGGAACTTCTCACAGAAAGTTCAGAGGTTTGTGCTACACGAGGTATGTGAGCACACGATAAAGTATCCGACCCCGCATCCAAGTGAAAACATGATGGGTAATATGTACGACTACTCATGGGAGATAAGAATCAGACCAGACGAAGAGGTTGATATAGAATACATTGTCGAGGGGATGGGTGGAAAATATCTGACCATCTTGGAAGGTGTGGAGGATGAGCTGGTAGTGGGAGATGTTGATGAGGTGCTTGAAGGAGGGGTAAAATGGCTGAGGAGCAAAAGATAACTGAGGACAGATTGAAAAAAATAGTTGAGAAGCTCTATATGGACATGCAGAGGGGAGAAGTACCATCCATAGTACTGCCAACGAGGACGAAAGAGAACATCCAGCATAACACAGACAGTAATGTATGGACATATGGTGATAGAGAGAGTGTCCGCTCATTCAAAACAGTAAAGGGTGCCAAGAATCTTCTGAGAATGGTCTATACGATTCACTTCCTCACAAACGAACATTTGAAGAAGAACAGAAGCTCCACTCTGAGAGAGCTTTACTACATATCAGAAGGGTGGGATTTGGCAAAATTTTCAGAACAGCTTGAGAGTGATAGGCTGATAGAGGATATCGAGATACTGACCGAGCTTCAGCGGGAGAGATTCCATGTGCGACCAGAGGAGGATGGTGCGTCCATATTCGGACCGCTCGAACTCAGGGAGCATATGAGGAGGGGAGACAGAAAGATACACTGTCAGGATGATGTGGGCGAGGCTGGATATCCAATTCCCTTCAACGTAGATAATCTTGAGTTTGTTAGTTGTGATGCAAAGTTCGTGATAGCCATAGAGACAGGTGGTATGTATGCGAGACTTATAGAGAACGGCTTCGATGAGAAGTTCAATGCGTTGCTCGTTCATCTGAAAGGGCAACCAGCCAGAAGTACAAGACGACTTTTAAAGAGGCTGAACGAGGAGATGGGAATCCCGGTCGTTGTTTTTACAGATGGAGACCCATGGAGCTACAGAATATATGCATCAATAGCCTATGGCGCGATAAAGAGTGCGCATCTCTCAGAGTACATGGCAACACCATCAGCCAAGTTTGTGGGTGTTCAACCCGAAGATATAAAGAAATACGAACTTCCATCAGACAGACTGACTGACCAAGACATAAAGGCGTTGAAGAGTGAGCTAACCGACCCCAGGTTCAACACACCCTACTGGAGATACCAGTTAAAACTTCAGCTCGAACTCAACAGAAAAGCAGAGCAACAGGCATTTGCAGGAAAAGGACTCGACTACGTAACCAACACTTACCTCCCCGAAAGACTGACAGAACTTGGTGTTCTATAATTAGTCAGGGATTAGATTTCAGAAACTCGAGAGCCATATCTATGTGTTCTTTCCCTATTATGAGTGGCGGAACAAACCTCAACACACGCTCAGCAGTGCAGTTGAACAGAAGCCCGTTTTCAAATGCAGCATCAACCACATCATCGCACTTGGATTCGAGTTCGAGTCCGAGAATAAGGCCAAGTCCTCTGACCTCACTCACATCTTTGCCGAACACACTCCTGAGCAAACACAATCCATTCTAAAAATACTCTCCCATTTCCTCACAGTGCTTTATCAGATTGCCTTCCTCTATCGCATCTATAACCGCAAGACCAGCTCTGCATGGCAGAAATCCTCCGCCAAAAGTTGAGCCATGTTCTCCCACTTCGAACGAGATTCCGGTGGAGAGAGTTGCTCCAAGAGGTAGCCCACCTCCAATCGCTTTCCCGAGTGCCATCACATCTGGCTCGACACCGAAATGCTCCTTGGCAAACCACCTTCCACTACGGCCCATTCCGCTCTGCACCTCATCAAATATCAGAACCGCCCCACTATCATCACAGACATCTCTTGCAGTCTTCAAATACTCTTTTGGAGGTATGTTAACCCCACCCTCTCCTTGAATCGGCTCGACTATGAAGGCTGCAACATCCTTTCCTACCTCATTCTTGAGTGCTTCCTCATCTCCATACGGAACAAACGTTGAATCCAGAAGGGGTTCAAACGGCTTTCTGACACTCTCCTTATGGGTGACTGACAGTGCTCCCATTGTCCTACCATGAAAAGAATGCTCACATGCGACAAACCTTGTTCTCTGCGTAGTCTTCCTCGCAAGCTTCATCGCCGCCTCAACCGCCTCTGTACCAGAATTACAGAAAAACACTTTCTCCATACCAGAAATCTCACAGAGTCGTTCTGCCAACTCCACCTGCGGTTTTATATAGTAGAGATTGGAGGTGTGTATGAGCTCTTTTGCTTGAGAACATACCGCTTCAACCACTTTCGGATGACAGTGTCCCAAACAATTCACAGCAACACCTGCAACAAAATCCACATACTCCCTTCCATGCGAATCATATAACACAACGCCCCTTCCCCTCACAAACACGACCTTCTGCCTTGTATATGTGGGCATCACATACTTGCTCTCGAGCTCGAATACATCTTCATCCCTCATAATCTTCATCTCCCATTATGGTGCAACTCTCCTCCTATCTCTCGGGAACAATATGCACTCCCTTATGTTTTTGAGATCAAGCATGGTCATGAGAAGTCTCTCAACACCCATACCCCAGCCAGCATGTGGAGGCATCCCATATCTGAAGGCCTGAAGATAGAAGTCAAAGCTGTCTGGATTCAACCCTTGCTCCTCAATCCGTTTCTTCAAAAGTCCATACTCATGAATTCTCTGTGCTCCAGATGCAAGCTCCATCTTCGGGTGCATGAGGTCAAAGCTTTTGCATATCTCTGGCTTATCCCCATAGGGCATAGAATAATACGGTTTTATGGAAGTGGGCCAGTCAACTATGAAGTAATGCTCGCCAATCTCTTCTCCAATCCTTTTCTCAGCAGCTGTTGTCAAATCCTCTCCCCATTCCAGTGATGGTTCAACGTCCCTTGCAATCTCGATTGCCTCATCGTATGTTATCTTCACAAACGGGGTTTTTGGTATGTCCAGTTCGATGTTGAGCGTTCTGAGATTTCTCTCACATCTCTCACTCACTTTCTCATAAACATACGCAACCAACTCCTCAAGCAGACCCATCACGTCATGGTGCGTTACAAAGCTCTGTTCAATGTCTATCGAAGTTGCTTCATTCAGATGTCGAGTTGTGTCATGCTCCTCAGCCCTGAAGATGGGTCCTATCTCAAAAACCCTATCGAACCCCCCAGCCATCATCATCTGTTTGAACAGTTGAGGCGACTGATTCAGGAATGCCTCTCTGTCAAAGTAGCTGAGTGGGAACAAAGCGGTCCCACCCTCGGTGGCAGCCGCAACAATCTTCGGGGTTGTAATCTCTATGAACCCTTTCTCTGTTAGAAACTCTCTCGTTGCAAGCATTACATGATGCCTGACCGCAAATATGGAAAACGTTCTGGGAGACCGCGTATCCATGAATCTCACATCAAGTCTGGTATCCAGATCAGCCCCCACCTTTCCAGTTGGGTCAAGCGGGAGTGGGGATTCTGCCTTTGACAGCACATCTATGTGAGTCGGAAGTATTTCGTACCCATTTGGGGCTTTTGGCTCGGCTTTCACACTTCCCCTCACGACTATGACACTCTCTCTCGGTATCTTCCTCGCCTTATTCACAAGTTCTGGGTCGCTCTTCTTGGTAACTATTGTTATCTGAGCTATTCCTTCTCTGTCCCTCAATAGAAGAAACAAAATTCCGCCAAGGTCTCTGACTTCATGAAGCCATCCTGCCAGCACCACTTCCTTTCCAGCATCTTCGGATGTTATCTCAGATGTGTAGTGTGTCCTCATCATACGACCAAAGAAATGTTAAAGTGTTAAATGTTTTGCTTGTATATTGATGAGTATGAAACTTGAATTTGGAAACAAAGTTATCGAAGGTACACCACGGAAGCTAAAGGAGATGATTGATGTTGTGTATGACAGGCAATGGCTCGAACAAGCTAATATGGATATGGAACTGTACTACATGTTCAGAGACCTCTCACTTTCAAAGGCAGACAGGGAGAGGTTGATGGAGAGTGGGCTCAGGTACGACATCACAGTCATCCCACCCAACATGCTTGGATGTGAGTATGTGAAGACTGCGGGGCATTTCCATCCCTACGTTCCTGGGGAAAATGTTTCGTACACCGAACTGTACGAGGTACTGGGTGGCGAGGCAGTGTATCTTTTCCAGAAACAGAACAATGGGAAGGTTGAGGATGTGATAGTGGTTGAGGCTCATGAAGGAGACAAAGTCCTCATACCACCAAACTACGGACATATCACAATAAATTCATCGAACAAGATCCTGAAAATGGCGAACCTTGTCGCACGAGATTTCGAATCTGATTATGAACCTATAAGAGAAAGGAGGGGAGGGGCATATTACCTGACCGCGGAAGGGTTCGTACCAAATGAGAATTACGAACACCTCCCAGAGATAAGGTTCTGCAAACCCACAAACACCTCCCTCGCTGGTTTGAGCAAGTCAAAGGAGATATACTCTCTCGTGAAGAGTGATGAGGGAATAAGAACACTGAGATATCTCACTCACCCACAAGAATACACCGAAATGTTTGAGAGGCTGTATTAAAATCAAAGCAATGTTGTACCAGCCTCTCATCTCCTGCGCATCTTCATTATCTCCAATGCAATCTCCCTCAAAACCTCTGACTTCCTCTTACTCGTCTCGATAATCACTCTTCCTGAGTGTTCCCACCAACTTTTCGGATAGCTCTTATCTTCTTCAATGACCGCCTCGAGGCCGAGTTTCTTTGATGCTTCCAAGACCTCCTCCACACTGACATCCTTTGAAGCAATCTTCCTTGGAATTCTCCTACCCATACGTCTCGTATATCTTCCATCGAGATATGCGGGCCACACAACGTATCTCATTTCGAGTTTCCTACTCTCGGAATCCTTTTAAACATTTCCTCCAAAGGGTGAGTATGATGGATGACAAAAAGATTCTGACTATCGCATCGCTGATTGCAGTTCTACTGCTCTTCTACGTATTCTTTCCTTTCTTGGACGGCATCGTGATTGGGCTTGTGCTTGCATACATCGGCAGACCCTTAAAGAGGTGGTTCATGGAAAAGGGTCTTTCTCCCAGAACGTCATCTCTTATAACGAGTCTGTGTATCGTGGTTCCCGTGATAACCATCCTCGCCTTTGGCATCGCCGAAATGATAGATGCACTTGTTTATATGCTGAACAACTACTCCAGCTTTACTCTTTCAACCACAGGCATTACTGTACCCCACTGGCTTGAAGTAAGGTTTGAAGGGGTTTTGAAGAGCACATTGTCTCTTTTGATATCCACACTTCTGAAAGTTAGCACACTGAAGTATGCTTGGGGCATCGCCTTACTCCTAATTAACTTCCTCATCGCAATTTTATCATGTTATTTCCTCCTAAAAGACGGAAAATCACTTTTTGAGGCATTTATGAAGATACTGCCTCCCTCAAAGATTTTAAATCTTTATTTTAAAAGACTCGACAATGTTTTGAATGGTATATTCGTTGGCAGTCTTTATTCGGCAATACTGGTTGCCTTTCTTTCTCTCGCAGTCTTCACATTCTTCGATGTGCCATACCCGCTCGCATGCACATCGCTCATGTTCATCGCCTCACTCGTTCCACTATTCTCAGGGGTGATGGTACTCGTGCCAATTGGGGTGTATAAGTACTTGGTGGCTGGCACTCCTGACGCAATTCTGTTTTTGGTGGTCTCATCTATCGTGATATATGCACCAACCGAACTCATCGCAAGACCGTATATTGTGAGTGTGAAGACACATGTGCATCCGTTCCTACTCCTCATCTCGTTTATAGGAGGGGGGATTGCTGGGGGGATTGCTGGCTTCTTCCTCGCACCCATGCTGGTCGGGGCGATTAACGCAGCGTATCTCGTATACACTGAGGAAAGTGATAGCTCATGAGTGCATCCATGAACACACAATACTTTCTCACACAAAAATTCAGGCACTACTACTCACAGACCAGAATTTCGCCCCCGCCAAACCCTGAAATGAGAGAATGGGGCTTTGTCAGATTTGGCGAAGGGTTTGTTATGAGGAGGCACATGGGATTCCCCTCCTTCCGAGAGGTAAAACTGTATCTTGAAGGTGAGGCTCCTGCCCATGTCTATTATTCAACAGCGTACTACAAAAATCCGATGGCTTCAAAAATGGCAGAAAAAGAGTGGCTTGGTGCAGACCTGATATTCGATTTGGATGCAGACCACTTGAAGAAGGTTCCGCCCACATACAGCGCCATGTTAAAAATGGTCAAGAAAGAGCTGTTAAAACTGATTGCAATCCTCACCAAAGAATTTGGATTCGAGGATATGAAGGTGGTGTTCTCAGGGGGAAGAGGGTACCATGTCCATGTGTATGATGAGTGTGTGAGGACACTTGGAAGCCCTGAAAGAAGGGAAATAGTGGATTACATACGGGGAACTGGAATAGTTCTCGAGATGGCGGGAGAGGGATGGAGAAAAAGACTGATGTCGTGTATAAACAAAGTGCATCGCCACTTGGTATCAATGGATAGAAAGGATGCTCTGCTGTGGTTGAAAGAAAATCTTGGAATGGATGGTAGAAGGGCAAGATATGTGATAGATAAGATGGAGAATGAAGATTTCAAAAAAATCCTCTCAAAGAGATATATGAAACCTCTTGTTGAATGGTGTGTCGAGAGGTGCTCTGTGGAGATTGACGAGCCTGTTAGCACGGATGTGAAAAGGCTGATAAGACTGCCTGGCTCACTCCACGGAAAGACCGGTTTGAAGGTTACACCGCTTGACATGGATGAGATCCGTACATTCGACCCGTTGAGGGAGGCAATCGTTTTTTCAGATGCGCCTGTCAGAGTGAAAGTACTGTCAAAAACCAGTGTGGAACTCTTGGGTAAAAAGTTCAAGCTGGATGAGGGTGAGGAGGAGGTTCCAGAATACGTTGCTGTATATCTGCTGGCGAGGGGGATTGGTGAGATTGTATGATAGACAAGTTTATATATGAAGAGTACACAACTTTTAGTTGTAAACTATGAGTTGGGGGGTGAGTGAGATGGTCATGAGATGGTCTCCATTTGATGAACTCAGAAGACTGAGGGAGGAGATTGAGAACGTACTGTACGGGCTTGAGAGAAGTCCTCTCTGGGAAGGAGAGTACAGAGAACCACTCATAGACATCGTGGATGCGGATGACGAGGTCATAATAACCGCCGAACTTCCTGGCATGAGGAAGGAGGAGGTTGAGCTCACAATATCGGACAACGTGCTGACGATTTCTGCAAAGCGTGAGGAGGAGAAGAGTGAGGAGAAGGAGAACTACCTGTACAGGGAGCGTGTATACAGTGGATATCAGCGTTCGATAAGACTGCCTGTAGAGGTTGATGAAGAAAGAGCAAAGGCAACATTCAACAACGGTGTTCTCGAAGTAAGAATACCCAAGAGGGCATCTGAAGGAAAGAGAATAGAAATAAAGTGATTTTTTATATGTTTTTATTTATTAATGTGGATTTATTGGCATGTGAAGTTATCACATGATGTATGGGGTCTTTCTCAGAAAAGTGAAGATGTGATGTGCATTTACAATCTGTCGAGCCAAAACCTATAACTGGCTAAAGCACTTCTCCTAACCGACTGGCAATCAAACATTCGTATTCTTTTGGGAAGTAAGATACCATGAGTGAGGAAAAGGTGGTAAACGGGAGAAGATAATCGATATGCCATCTTGGATTATCATTTTTCTGCCCTATTCTTTTGAGGTGTCTGAAAATCCTCCCAACACCACCCTGAGCAGAACCAGTATAGCAGTAGTATCCTTTGCAGAACTCAATCCTACCCAAAGCTCCGACCCTGATATCCATTGGGTCTTGTAAATAAAGTGTAAGTGTATAGACCCTCTTTCCTGCTCTATTCATTCTGTTCATCCAACCCACACCAAGCGACACATATTTAGCCTATACCGTGCATGTTAAAAAGGATGTTCAGAAGTAAGAGACTCGGAGACATGGATGAAAAAGCTCTGAAATACATATCATCGATGGAATGGGACTGGTGGCTCTTCAAATCAGATGTAGAGGTCGATAAGGCACATGTGATAATGCTGTATCAGATGGGACATCTATCAAAAGAAGAGTGTTCATCCCTACTGAAAGCTATTGAAACAATTGAAAAAGATGGTTTCCATTCACTCCCGTGGGCTGAAGATGTGCATGAAGCCATAGAAAAGAAAGTGATTGAACTTCTGGGGGAAGATGTTGGGGGGAAGTTGCATACAGCACGTTCGAGAAACGATGAAGTTGCAACATGCATCAGAATGAGTACAAGAGAAGAGCTGGTTTTGATCACACATGAGTTGCTCTCGCTGAGGGAGACTCTGCTTGATAGAGCAGAGGTGTATTTAGATACAATAATGCCCGGTTTCACTCACCTCCAACATGCCCAGCCAACGACTCTCGGACACCACCTAATGGCACACGAAGAGAGTCTCTCAAGAGACTGTGATAGGTTGCTCGATTCTGTGAAGAGGGTGAATATATGTCCGCTCGGTTCTGGTGCATTGTCATCAACTGGATTCAAGCTCGACAGAGAACTGACATCAAAACTCCTCGGTTTTGACCATCCCATCGAAAACACCATGGATGCTGTATCTTCGAGGGATTTTGTCCTTGAGGTGGTATCGGTTCTCTTAGGACTCATGCTCAACCTATCAAGAATGGCAGAGGAAATGATACTATGGAGTACGCAAGAGTTCGAATTCGTTGAACTGGACGATGCATATACCTCAACCTCCTCGATCATGCCCCAGAAGAAGAATCCAGATGTGGCGGAAGTTATGCGTTCGAGATGCGGTTCAGTGTTTGGAGCCATGACGTCTATCGCAATGATACTCAAGGCCCTCCCTCTCACGTACAACCGTGATCTGCAAGAGATAAACCCTCATCTCCTGAAGGCTCTTCAAATCACAAGAGAGTCTGTGGAGATTTGCAATGCGATGCTCAGAACAGTGAAGTTCAACGTTGAGCAACTCAGACAACATGTCGAAAAAGGATTTTTGTGTGCAACAGAACTTGCTGACACACTCGTGAGAGTAGAGGGGGTGTCGTTCAGAACCGCTCATGCAATTGTGGGTATGCTTGCAAGAAAAGGGATGACAAAACCAACACTCGAAGAGCTAAGAGAGGTTGCACAAGAGATGGGAATCGAAATCTCAAACATCACGCAAAAGGACATAGATGATGCATTGAATCCGTGGGTCGCCATCGAGAGGAGGAACATAGGAGATCCATCCTCTCTGAAAAGAGCAAGAAAGAGACTGAAGACGCATGGTCTCATGCTTGAAAATCTTGAAAACAAAATAAAAAATGCGAGGCAAATGCTTGAAGAGCTGTGCTCTGAGATAATGAGCGGGCGATGAGTATGTACATAAAAGAGGTTGAGCTTCATAACTTCAAATCGTTCAGAGGGAGAGTGAGAATACCGTTCAAAAACGGCTTCACCGTCATAACAGGCCCAAACGGAAGTGGCAAGTCGAATATCGTTGATGCCCTCATATTCTGCTTTGGTCTTTCCTCATCGAGAGTGCTCAGGGCAGAGAAACTGACAGACTTGATACACAGAGATGGCAAGGAAATTCCCGAATTCGCAAGCGTGAAGATTGTGCTGGACAACTCAGACAGAAAATTCCCCATCGACCGAGATGAGATAGAGATTGAGAGGAAGGTCAGAAGGACTGAGAGCGGGTACTACAGCTACTTCTATTTCAATGGAAGAAGTGTTAACCTTTCGGACATACACGCCCAGCTTTCAAAGATTGGAATAAAACCAGAAGGCTACAACATCGTCATGCAGGGCGATGTTACCCGCATCGTCTCCATGAGTCCGGTTGAGAGGAGGAAGATACTGGATGAGATAGCGGGAGTCACAGAGTTCGAAGAGAAGAAAGAAAGGGCGATGGTAGAGCTTGACATTGTCAGAGAAAGAATAGACAGGATGGATGTTATACTCGATGAGCTGAATCTTCAGCTCGACAGACTCAAAGAGGAGAGGGAGCAAGCCCTCAAATACAGTGAATTGAAACAAGAGAAAAAGAAGTACGAGAGCTACATACTAATTTCAAAATTAAAAAGCCTTGAAAAAGAACTTTTAAGAGTAAACTCTATGATTTTTATTGAAGACGAAAAGAAAAAAGAAATAAAATCAGAAGTTGAGTCCATAAGAGAGAAATATCACGAAATCGATGAGAAAATCAAGAGATTGAATGAGACTATATCTGAAAAGGGAGAGAAAGAACAGATATCTATCAAAATGGATATTGAAGAGTTGAAGGCAAGATTGAAGAGAAACAAATCTGCAATTGAAGACATCGAGGAGAGTGTGGAGAAACTCACAAATGAAGAAAAAGATCTTGAAAGTGATATTTTTGAGACGAAAGAGAAAATAAAGAATGTTGAGGATGAAATAGAGGAGGAAGAAGAGAGATACCTCCATCTGAAGATTGAATACGAAGAAGTGTGCAAAACAAGGGACAAACTGAGGGAGAGGCTCTCGGAGGTTAGCAAAGAGTACTCCTCAAAGTTTGATGAGTTGAACAGGTTGAAGAGTGAAGCTGAGAGATTAAAGGCAGATATGACAAACCTGCTTGGCGAAAGAGACAGACTCATTGATTCTGCAAGAAGAAAGAGCATTTATGAGGAACAGCTGAAAGAAAGGATAGAATACGCTCAGTCAATCACATTAGATGACGAAACGGAGATCGAAAGAGAGGTCGAGAGAATAAAAAGAGACATACAAGAAATCAAGCGCGAAATAACCGAGCTTGAAGTGAGAAGGTCAAGACTCGAAGGAGAGCTTTCAGAGGTCGAGAGGGAACTCAGAAATGTCCATCTCGAATACGAGCGAACTGAGGCAAGAATAAGGGCACTCGAGGAGGCAAGATATTCTGATGCTGTGAATGAGATTCTGAAAGCAAAGGAAAGAAGGGAGTTGTACGGAATATACGGAACAGTCGCCCAGCTCGGAAAAGTGAATGAAAAATATGCCCTTGCTCTTGAGGTTGCTGCAGGAGGGAGAATGCAATGTGTGGTCGTTGATACAGACGATGATGCATCTGCCTGTATCGAGTATCTCAAGAAGAACAAGCTTGGAAGAGTAACATTTCTACCACTCAACAAGATGTCTGCCCTGAAAAAAGACCTCAAAAGAGGTGTGAAAGGAGAGGGAGTAATAGATTATGCAATGAATCTTGTGGAATTCGAGCCGAAGTTTGCACCCGCTTTTTTCTACGTGTTCGGGGACACGATTGTTGTGGATACGCTCGAGAATGCCAGAAAGCTCATTGGAAGGCACAGAATCGTCACACTTGACGGGGAGCTCATAGAGAAGGTGGGGGCGATAACTGGAGGGCATGTTAGCAGAAGAGTATCATTTGGAAGTGCTGAGAGGAAGAAACTGGAAGAGTTGAGTGAGAGGATGGCAGAACTCGAAGGGAAAAGGGAATCCATATCGGTCGAACTGGATGAGACAGAGAAGATGATTGCAGATGCAAGGAATCTGATTGAGAAACTTGAGGCTGAAGTGAGAAAGAGAGAAATGGAAATGGAAGATGCAAAAATGCGTCGTGAGAGAATCAAAAACGAGATTTCCAGTCTGGAAACCGAACTGAACAGGATATCATCTGAGAGAAAGAAAATCGGGGAGAGACTTGAGGAGCTTGACCTGCTGATAGAGGAGAATGGGGAGAAATTGAAGAAGTTGAGTGGAGAGATTGAAGAAGTTGAGAGAGAACTGATGGACACAGAAATGAGAAGTATTGAGGACAGTCTGAGAGAGGTTGAGGCAAGAACCATCCACACGAGGGAGAGACTGGAAGAAGCTGAGAACAAGAAGAAGAGACTCAAACTTGACCGTGATTACATGTTGAAATACGTAGAAAATGCAAAAAAGAGACTGGAAGAGATTGCAGACTCAAAGAAAGAGATGTTCTTGAGAAGGAAAGAACTTGAAAAGGAGATAGAAGAGATCGAGTCAGAGCTGGTGGAAAGGAACAGGAAGATGGAGGAAGTCGAGAAAGAGGTCGAGGAGTTGAGAGAAGAGAGAGATGCACTGGTCGAGGTACTGCAGAACGAAAGAACGAAACTGCTCGATGCCCAGCATGAGCTCGAGGAGGAAGAGGAGAAAATACGAATGCTTACTCAATCAAAGCATCTCATTGAGGAGGAAATACTTGAGATAAGATCCGAGATCGAGGAGGGGGGAGTTGAGGTTGTAGAGGATGTTCCAACTCTGAAAAGCATCGAAAGAAAAATAGCATCCATAGAGAGGAAAATGGAGGAACTTGAACCGGTGAATATGAAGGCGGTTGAGGAATATGAGATGGTGCAAAAGAGGATGGAAGATGTGAAGGAGAAAAGAGATGTTCTCAAAAAAGAGAGACTGGAGCTGATAAAGAGGATAGAGCATTACGAGAAGATGAAGGTTGAGGAGTTCATGAGGGTGTTCAACAGCATAAACGAGAGTTTTGTGAGGATATTTTCAGAACTCTCAGATGGCAGTGGCAAACTCGTACTTGAGAACGAGGATGACCCGTTTGACGGGGGGCTCACGATGCAGGTGAGACCACTCAACAAGCCAATTCAGAGGCTGGAAGCCATGAGCGGTGGAGAGAAGAGTCTGACAGCACTTGCTTTCATCCTTGCAATCCAAGAGAGTGAAGCTGCACCTTTCTATGTCTTCGATGAGGTTGATATGTTTCTTGATGGCGTGAATGTTGAGAAGGTTGCAAAACTTATCAAAAGGTCTTCAAAGAATGCTCAGTTCATTGTGGTATCTCTCAGAAAGCCCATGATAGAGGCATCTCAATGGACTGTCGGCGTATCCATGAGTAAAGAAAAGGGGATAAGTACCTCTGTGGTGACCGGTATCACCGTCTAAACATCACCTGCTTAACACAGACTCTGCGATCTCGTGCATGCGCTCGTATAGGTTACTCCTGCTTGTAACGGCTTCTGCAAGTGCCTCGCCAAGCAAGAAAATGGCTCTCTTGTGTTCAGACTTGCTTCGGTGTATATGTACCGGGCTTATGTTCATCTCGTCGTACCTGTTGAAATCCGCCTGAATCCCCATCTCTTCAAAAAATATTCTAAGTTGTAGCAAAACCGAATGCAGGTATATCAGTTCATCTTTGTGCATAGCTCCTTCCTCCTCCCTACCTACCATCCTTCTTTAGTCAATTGTCGAGTTTCGAAGTATTTATAATTAATCAAACATTATTTATTATTATAAATTGTATAAATTAGCGGAACATTGTATAAATAGGCGGACTTAGTAGATAGATTTTTTAGCAGTGCGAATCGTATCGATAATGATGTATGAGATTGTCGTAATCGGCGCTGGCGTGGCAGGACTCTCGGCTGCCATAGAAGCTTCACGTATGGGTGCATCTGTGCTCGTA
Source organism: Methanomicrobia archaeon JdFR-19 (assembly GCA_002010075.1). Lineage (GTDB taxonomy): Archaea > Halobacteriota > Methanosarcinia > DSM-18856 > Methermicoccaceae > JdFR-19. Next base: position 35,529 of record MTMG01000002.1, read on the forward strand.
GTAGAGAAGAAAAAGGAAATTGGGAGTCCTTTGAAGTGTGGTGGTTTTATTCCAAAACCCCATGAACTTCCTCTACTACCAAATATCAAGGACGTGCTGAAGTATCCAGATGAGGTTGTCATAAACACCATCACCACCCAACGAATCATAGCACCCAATGGAACATCCAAAGAGTTCAAAGTGGATGGAGATGTTGTTGACAGACGTGCATTTGACCAGCATCTCGCATCTGTTGCAATCTCACAAGGTACTGAGATATGGTTATCCTCCACCTTTCTCTCCCTCACAAAGAAAGGTGTTGTTGTCAGAAGGGGTGGGGAGAGAGAAGAGGTTGAGGCGGATGTGGTGGTTGGGGCGGATGGTGCATACTCCAAAGTCGGAAGAGAGGCTGGACTTCTGAAAGATTACAATGAAAATGATGTTTCTTCGTGTAAGCTTGAGGTTGTTGAGGGGGGAGAGATAGAAGAGGATGTGCTTGAGATGTATTTCAGCTCACAGTTTTCTCCGGGAGGATATGGGTGGGTCATACCCCATAGCGAAAGGAAGGCGAACATAGGGGTGGGGGTGAGACCCCCTTCAACCAACGTGGGGAAAAAGTTGAGGATGTTCAAGAATAAATCCCCTGCATCGGAGAGAATCGCAAAAAGTCAGCCAATCGCTACCGGCGGGGGAAATGTGCCAGTTGGACTGCCACCAAAAACCTGTAGTGGGAATGTGTTGCTCGCAGGGGATTCTGCGTCTCATGTGTTGTCAACAAGCGGGAGTGGAATACCGCTTGCAATGCTCTCTGGGAAACTTGCAGGCATGTGTGGAGTCGAATTTGTGTCCGAAGGGAAGCCCCTGTGCAGGTATGATAAGATGTGGAGAAAGGAGATGATGATGGCAATCGAGAGAACCTACAAGATACGGAAAATGTGTGATAGATTGATGTCGTCAGATGTCCGCCTGAACCTAATGATTAAAGTGCTCACTCCGACCCAGATGAAGGCAATAATGCAGGGGAAGTTTTTGCTGTTGGATAAAGTTTAAAGCACATTCCATCAAATAACATATGATGCACGTGTATGACATACTGAAACACTGGCTTGAGAGCGCTTCGAGAAAGAGACTTCTCTATCTTTGTCATAAGAATGCTGATGCAGATGCAATTGGAAGTGCGTTTGTTCTGAGAAACAGATTCAAAGGGGATATTGGGGCTCCTGAATGCATAAACAGAGTTGGGAAGACGCTGTGTAAGAACCTTGAAATAGATGTGATAATTGACCCAGACGTTCGGGAGTACGACCACATTTTGGTTGTTGATACATCCAATCCAGCTCAACTCAATAACCCCCCTCTCAAAAGTTATGTGGTGATAGACCACCATGCAACTTCTGAACTCAGGAGGGGGGCAGAGATCTTCATAAACCAGAGGGAGACCTCGACCGCAGAAATTATTTTCAAGATTTTGAGAGGGTGGAGAAGTCCACTCACGCAAAAAGATGCGCTCGCCCTCGTGGCTGGTGTGATAACAGACACCGGGCATCTAAAACATGCAACAAGCCGAACGTTCTATAACCTGGGCAGAATGCTCAGTGCGGGAAGAATCGACTATCGGAAAGTGCTGGGGATCATATCGTCAACGCCAGATGACCCAGAAATGAGGTCAGAGATATTGAGGTCTGCGTCTCAGATGCACATCCACCGAATCATGGGCTTTACGGTGGTCTGTTCAAAACTGAGGGAATACACAGATGCTGCAGCTTCTGCTCTTGTAAGTCTCGGGGCAGACCTGGCAATTGTGGGTACAGATGATGATGGGGTGGTTAGACTGAGTATCAGGAGCAGGAGAGAACTCACCTCCAACGGTCTCAACCTCGGTGAAATCATGAGTTCGCTTGGGAGGGAGCTGGGTGGCAGTGGAGGGGGGCATACTGCTGCAGCAGGGCTTGAGGCAGAGGGAGATGTTGATGAGCTGATTGAAATATGCCTCAAAACACTTGCTGAACACCTCACAACAAAACTTTAAAACATTTCGACTGCTTCAAACTCTCTATGGAATTCGAGCTTGTCTGGTTCGATTCATTGGGTGCCAAGTCATCCTGCACATTGGTTAAAACTGATTTAAATATTCTAATAGACCCTGGCGTGGCTATAATGCATCCCAGCTTTCCAGCATCTGATTTTCAAAAAATTAGCTGGTACGAGGAGGCAAGAGGCAGAATAAAATCGAAGTTTGCAGATGTGGTAATAATTTCCCACTACCACTACGATCACTTCACAGACTTTGATAGAGAACTCTATGCAGGCAAACTAATATTTGCAAAGAATCCAAACGAGTATATCAACGATTCACAGCGTCATAGAGCTGAGAATTTCTTTGGAAACTTCTGCAAAGTTTTTGGGGAAATTGACTTGAGGGAAGTACTTGAGGCTCCGAAGCCAAAGAAGTTTGAAGACCCAACAGAGGAATTGAGAATTGCAACCCATAAAAACTTTGCAGACTATCAGGAGAGAAGGGTTGAATTGCTTGAAAACGGCAGGAAATGGTTCTTTAACAGGGCTAAAAAGTGGTGTAAGTATCGAAGAATTCCTGAAATGGAGTTTAAAGATACCAAGGTAAAATTTGCTGATGGAAGAGAATTCAAGCTGGGGAAAACAAAGCTAAGGTTCACCAAACCCCTCTTCCATGGAGTAGAGTTCTCCAGAGTTGGGTGGGTTTTCGCCACCGTGATTGAGTTCGAAGGGAAAAAACTCATTCACACTTCAGACATCAACGGACCCGTAATAGAAGACTACGCTGAATGGATAATCAGGGAGAATCCCCATATTTTAATTCTGGATGGCCCCATGACCTACATGCTCGGGTACACATTGAATCTGACAAACTTTAGAAGGACTATTGAGAACATGCTCAGAATAATAAAAGAGACTGAAACAGACGTAATAATCTACGACCATCATCTACCTCGAGAGCCAAGATTCAGAGAGAGGACGAGAGAGGTATGGGAGTGTGCAAAAAGGTTAAAGAGAAAAGTATTCACAGCTGCTGATTTTTTGGGTAAGAAACCTGTTGTGCTTGCTGATGAGAAACTCTAAATAACCCAAATCCTCTAATGAGGTCATGAACTGCATTGCATCATGGAGCGGGGGGAAGGACAGCTGTCTCGCATGCTATAAAGCAATTTCATATGGAATAGATATTTCTCATCTCGTGAATTTTATCTCCAAAGAACATAAACGAGTAAGTTTTCATGGAACAGAAGCCAGATTAATTCAATTGCAAGCCAGAGCGATTGGCATTCCTCTACTGCAAAAGGAAACCACCCCATAGGAATATGAACAGAAGTTCAAAGAGGCGGTAAAAAGTTTGATACAGAACGGTATAAAAGGGATGGTCTTTGGCGACATATATCTCCAAGAACACAGAGACTGGGTGGAGAGAGTTTGTGGGGAGCTGGGGATTGAAGCGATTGAGCCACTTTGGGGCAAAGCTCCAGAAAAGATTCTGCTTGAATTTATCGATGATGGTTTTGAAGCGATAATAGTCAGTGCCAATTCTGATTTAATTGATGAAAAGTGGATTGGAGGAAAGGTAGATAGAAAGTTCTTAGAATACCTAAAGGACAATCACATTGACCCGTGTGGAGAGAATGGTGAATACCACACTCTTGTGATTGATGGTCCTCTTTTCAAAAATAGAATAGAGCTTACAGAGACCAGAACGATTATGAGAGATGGGTACTGGTTCTTAAACACATTGGAGTATTCACTGCAATCCTGATATTCCAGACTTCGTTTTAGATTTCAGACTAATCTATACCCACCCGTATGAAGGTGATAGAAAACCCTCAAGGTGTCCCATGCCATCCTCAACATCTTTGATGTGGGAAACCCCCTCTTTGGTCTCTCATACTTCAAAACAATTGGCACACTTTTCAGTTTGTACCCGAGTCTTAACGAGAGCACAACTAGTTCCATATTGAATGCGAAACCAGATACCTTCATCATCTGAAATACCTTCTCAAGAACACATCTCCTGTAAGCCTGAAGGCCCGCTTGGGTGTCTGACAGCGGAAGTCTGAATAGTATTTTCTCAAAAACAAAGTACATCCAGCTCAGTATTCTCCTTCTCAAGGGATACTCAATCTATGAATCTGGATGTCTCTTCGAACCTACCACACCATCCACGCCCTCCAATTCCTCAATGAACTAAGGAATCTGGGATGGAGGTAGGTCTCTATCCGCATCCGTGAATACAACTATATCGCCTTTGCTCCTCAAAAATCCCTCCCTTATCGCATTACCTTTCCCAACATTCTTCTCAAGAAAAACACAGATTAGCTCATACTCCTCACACAATCTCCTCAGAACTGTGGAAGTGCCATCATAAGAACCATCATCCACCACTATGATCTCATAGTCCCCCACCTGCTCCATGACTTCAATCAACTCAACCAGTGCTTTCTCAATCTCATCACATTTGTTATAGGCGGGGACGATTACCGATATCATCAAAATAAGTATATCCACATCTTTTTTAACCCTTGTGAATAAAGAAGGATGGGTGTGTATGATGGAAGATGACAACGTAATAATAACACTCATAGGAAAGATGGTTGCGAATCCGGGATACGAGTTCGTATTTGTTGGAGAGAGTTCCGAATGTAGAACTTGCAGACTCAAAAACTCGTGTATGAATCTGACGAAAGGGAGCAGATACAGGGTTGTGGGTGTGAGAGACGCCCCAGTACATGAGTGTCCTCTCCACGAAGAGGGAATTCAGGCAGTTGAGGTTGTGGAAGTACCGCAGAAGGTTGCGATAGAATCAAGAAAGGCGTTCGAAGGGTCGAAGATAGTTTATTCCGTGATAGAATGCAACGAAATAACCTGTCCAAACTATGGACTTTGTCATCCAGAAGGATTTGAAGAGGGGGACAAAGCAGCAATTGTGCGTGTATTGGAGCCTATAAAGTGTAAAAAAGGATATTCGTTGAAAGTGGTCGAACTTAGACAGTGAGGGAGAGTAAATGAGGTTGTTCGTTGCAATCAACATACCGCCCGAACTGAAAGAGAGTATAGCAGAGGTTCAGAAACATCTTCCCTCCGAGGGCATCAAACCCGTGAGACCTGAATCCACCCATATCACCCTCAAATTTTTGGGTGAGGTTTCGAATGTGGATGGAGTTCTGGATGCGTTGAAAAAGGTGGAAGAGAGAGCGTTTGATGTACGTGTTCATGGTGTTGGAGTGTTTCCAAACAGATCAAGAATACAGGTTATCTGGGTTGGATGTGAAGGTGAGTTCCTTCCGCTCGTTGAGAGCATCGAAAACACTCTCTCAGAGGCAGGTTTTCCAAAAGAGAAGCGTGCCTTCCATCCCCACATCACAATTGCAAGAATTAAATGGTTAAATGAGAACGGAAAGAAAAGAATTTTGAAACTGCTGGATGATATGAAGGACAAAGAGTTTGGAAAATTCCGCACCCATTCATTCTCACTCATGAAGAGTACACTCACACCAAAGGGACCAATATACGAGGAGGTTAAGAAATTTAGTCTAAGGTGAGTGCATGGATCAGAAAATAAACCAAGTAATCAATCAGGCTCTTGATATGGTAAAACCAACAAACGGAGTTCAGAAAATAAAACAAGAGATTTTGAAGATTGCGGAAGAAACTGTCGAGTCAAAAGTGAGATGTCTGCTTGTTGGCTCAGTTGCGAGAGGTACTTGGCTTCGGGGAAAATACGATGTGGACTTGTTCATGGCATTCCCAGAAGATGTGCCTCTCACAGAACTCGAAGAGGTTGGGCTGGAGCTTGCAAAGAAGATTGGAGAGAAGCTTGCGAAAAGATGGGGAGGGAAGGTTGTTGAAAGATATGCAGACCACCCTTACATCAAAGTTCTGTTCAACGAGTTTGAGGTTGATATTGTCCCGTGTTATGATGTGAAAGACCCATCGAATATACGTTCTCCCGTTGATCGCACACCACACCACAACGAGTATGTGATGAGGTACATAAAGGGAAAAGAAGACGAGGTACGGCTTCTTAAACAATTTCTGATAGGGGCAGGACTCTATGGCTCTGAACTCAAAAGAATGGGTTATTCTGGATATCTCTGTGAGCTTTTGATAATCTACTACGGGTCTTTCATAGAATGCATAAAGGCAATGGCTAAGTGGAGGAGGGGGATTGTAATAGACATAGAAAAGCACGGAACAAAGAAACACAGAGACCCGCTTGTCGTTGTTGACCCTGTCGACCCAAAGAGGAATGTTGCCTCTGCTCTGAGCCTTGATAACTTTGCAAAGAGCATACACCATGCAAGACAATTCCTCAAAAACCCGAGCATAAAATTCTTTATCGAGAAGGACGAAATGCCTGAGCTCGATTTTTCAAGAGGGACTCAGTATATTGAAATAGAATTCGCAAAACCCGACATATCAGATGACATACTGTATCCCCAGATATACAAGGCAATGGACTCTTTCGAGAGACTTTTGACATCAGAAGGTTTCAGAACGTACTCAAAAAAAGTATGTGAGAAGGATGGTTTTGTTGGCATTTTATTCGAGCTTGAGGTCTTTGAGCTTCCAAAAGTAAGAAAACACATAGGTCCTCCTGTAGATGAGAGAGCCCATGCAGAGAGGTTCTATGAAAAGTACTCCCACAATGCACACACTCTCTCTGATGTGTATATAGAGAAGGGAAGATACTGCATTGACCTGCGGAGAAAGTACACTAAAGCACACAAGCTTCTCATCGAGAGAATGAGAGAATGCTCACTTGGAAAACATCTCAAAGAATATCTTCCTGAAAATGCGAAAGTGCTGGTTGGAAAGGACATCATAGAAAAAGGAAAGGTGTTCAGACAAGTAAATCCTTGACTGCAACCCTTATGCTCTCCTCAGAATTCATCCTCGGCCTCCACCCAATCCCTTTCAGCTTGGATATGTCGAGTCTGATATATTTTACATCACCCTTCCATCCCCTGCCATCGTAGGGATTGTTGTACACGAACTCAACATCATCAAGACCCATTTCCTCAACGGTTATTTCTGCTATTCTCCTCACACTTATGTCGTCCTCAGAGCCTACATTGAACACACCGCCTTTGGAATGCTTGACCGCATAGAGCATTGCATCAACACATTCTGAAACGTGCAAGTACGACTTCCTCTGTGTTCCATCTCCCAATATCTCCAATCTCTTTGGGTCTTTATTCAACTTTCTAACGAAATCAAAAACAACGCCTCTCCTAAATCTACCACCGACTATGTTCGCAAGTCTGAATATCCACGATTCAATCCCATAGAAACCTGAATAACCGATTATTAGCACCTCTGACGCAAGTTTTGTCGCTCCATACAATGAGATCGGCTCCAAAGGTGAGTACTCTTCTGGAACTGGAATAACAGACGGCTCACCATACACTGTCGAGGTTGATGTGAAAACAACTTTACCAATCCCAGCCTCCCTCATACTTTCAAGAATGTTGTAGGTTCCAGCAACATTCGAGTTGAAATGCTATTCTGGATTTGTGTTTCTGACATCTGGAACAGATGCAAGATGGAAAACCATATCAACGCCATCACACGCAGATATAACACACTCCCTGTCAAGAACAGACCCTCTCACGAATTCCACATCGATGTGTTCTATATTGGACAAACAACCTGTCGAGAGGTCATCAAGAACAACAACTTCGTGTCCTTGCTGAACAAGTGCTTCACACAGGTGGCTTCCAATGTATCCGGCACCACCACTCACAAGAACCTTCACTCCACCACCCCGCGCTCAATCTCAACATACAGAGTTGCATACAATTTCGCAAGCACAAGCATAATGTAAAACGACAATATTGCCACAAACGGATAAAGTAAGATTGTTAGGGAGAGGACTCCTCCCACAAGACTCAGCATCCCAAAGATCAGGATGGTAAAAGCAAAGAGCCTTGTGTAGTCATAGAAAGCAAGTTTGATTCTTTCAACAATGTCTGAAAAGTCGAGAGCTGAACTGAGGGTGTGTGTGATGGCAAGCCGAACGAGTGCCATTGGCAGGAAAAACGCAAACGGAATGATTAAAACCATCCCCACAACCGCCAATACACCACCCAACACACCAGACAGTCCCATCACAGCGAGAGGAATGATGAGGTAAAAAACAAAAACGATGGTGTACTTCACTCCCATCACAAACAAATCCCAGAAGTTCTCCCATTCTGGTAGTTCTTCAACCCCCTCAACCACCAGTCCAATTCTCCTCATTATGTACCCGTCTGCGATTAAATTCAGAACAGGAATCATATTAAGAAGCCCACCGAGAAGCACTTTTATGAGCCAGTTGGGATGTCTCATTGGCTCGGATAACTCGCCCACCATCTCACTCCACATCATCCTGCTCACCAACTCTCTCCTTCACCGAATTTACCTTCTGCCCCATGCTCGCTGGCTTGTCCCTCCTCTCATCGATCACAAGCCTTGTCACAACTCTCTGTGCTCCCATCAGAAAAGGAGCTTCATGAATATCTCTTAGAAGGTCAAGCACCTCATCCAGTTCTCCTTCAACAACCGTTCCCATCGGACACACCCTGTAAGGAATTCCTCTGCTTTTTATTATTTTCACCGCTTCTCCGATGTACTCCGACACACTGGGAGTACCAGTTCCAAGTGGGATGATGGATATCTCCGCTATCACCTTTCCCAACTACATCACCTCCTTATCACAAATCCTCTAAACTCGCCGGTTGGAGGATGATAACTCACCTCAACGTTATCCACAACAGCAAAGGGGGGACCTCTCCACAGCTCTTTTTCGAGTGTTTCAAGTTTCTCTACCGGCCCCTCTGCAACCACTTCAACCCTTCCATCCCGAAGGTTTCTCACAAATCCAGTAAGACCGAGTTCGATTGCTATTTCCTGAACAAAACTGCGGAAAAATACCCCCTGAACGATTCCAGAAACATAAGCATGCATCCTCTTCTCCACTCAATCACCTCCAACAACCGAAATGCTCACAACCCTATCATCCGAAGAGACATTCACAATCCTGACACCCTTTGCACTTCTGTGCATTCTCCTGACCTGTGATACGCTTGTTCTGATGAGAAGACCTCTCTCTGTTGTGAAAACTACCTCATCCCTCACACCAACTTCTCTAACGCCAGCCACCCCCCCACTCTTATCTGTTATCCGAGCAATCCTTATTCCCTTTCCTCCCCTTCTTTTGACTCTGAACTCATGAATGCCAATTCTCTTCCCATATCCTTTCTCAGATATCACAAGAATATCTTCTTTGTCGAGCAGTGATATGCCAACAACTTCATCCTCCTTCACATTCATGCCCCTCACTCCTCTTGCACTTCTACCCATGGCCCTCACATCCCTTTCGGAGAAGGTAGTCGCCATTCCATTTCTGGTCGCTAACAGAATCGTTTTGTTTCCATCTGTGAGTCTTGCACCTGCAACCTCATCTCCCTTCAGTTTTATGGCAATGATACCTCTCTTTCCTGCATTTTCAAACTTCTTGATGTGGGTCTTCTTCACGACTCCTTTCTTTGTTGCAACAAAAACATACTCTCCAACATATTCCCCATCGTTTCTGTGGCTGATGATATCCACTATGTACTCGTCTTTTTCAAGACTTATCAGCTTTGCAATCGAGCTTCCTCTCGAAGTCCTGTCTCCTTCGGGAATCTCGTATGCCCTGAGCGAGAATACCCTGCCCCTGTTTGTGAAGAGCAGTAGATTCTGAAGATTCGAAGTGAAGTGAGAAAGTATTACATAATCCCCCTCCCTCAATCTCACACAGCTCACACCCTTGCCACCCCTGTGCTGTCTTCTGAAAGTTGTGAGTAGTGTGCGTTTTATGTATCCCGCCCTCGTAATCGTTATCACAACCTTCTCGTCAGCCACCAAGTCCTCTGTCTTGAGTTCACCAACCTTCTTCATTATGATGGTGCGCCTCTCGTCTCCATATCTTTCTTTCAACTCCTGTATCTCCCTCTTCACAACTTCCAGAATCTTCTTCTCACTCGAGAGGAGTTCTCTTAACCCCTCTATCCTCTTCAGCAAATCCTTTCTTTCATCCTCAAGCTTCGACCTTTCGAGTGCTGTGAGTCTCCTCAACGGCATATTCAGAATCTCGTTCGTCTGGAGTTCTGTAAGAGAGAATGTTTCCATCAACCTGTTCCTTGCCATCTCAACGCTCTTCGAACTTTTTATTATCGCCACAACTTCATCTATATTATCTATCGCTATCAGCAACCCATCAACGATGTGCGCCCTTCTTTCAGCTTCTTGCAACTCAAATAACGAACGTCTGCGTATGACATCTTTTCTGTGCTGGATGAAGTAGAAGAGCATGTCCCTGAGGGAGAGAACTCTCGGGACTCCATCCACAAGTGCAAGGTTTGTTATACCAAAACTGACTTCGCACTGCGTATGTGTGTAGAGGTTATTCAAAACAACGGTCGGATTTGCATCCCTCCTCAGCTCAACCACAACCCGTATCCCTTCTTTATCTGACTCATCCCTGACCTCTGATATTCCATCGAGTTTTCTTTCTCTGACCAATTCTGCAATCGTCTCGACAAGCTTTGCTTTGTTCACCTGATACGGAATCTCACTGATTATGATGTGATTATCCTCTATCTCTGCGATCGCCCTTATCCTAATCGTTCCCCTGCCATGTTCATACGCACTGACGATTCCATCCACCCCATACACCGCACCACCGGTGGGAAAATCAGGACCTTTCACATACCTCATGAGCTCACGATTCGTCAACTCTGGGTTATCGATGAGAGCACATATCGCATCACATACCTCTGATAAGTTATGGGGTGGTATGTTCGTTGCCATTCCAACAGCTATCCCTGTTGAGCCATTCACAAGCAGATTCGGGAGTCTGGATGGAAGAACAACCGGCTCTTCGAGGGACTGGTCATAATTCGGAACGAAGTCAACAGTGTCCTTTTCAATATCTGCAAGCATCTCCTCAGCTATCTTTGACAGCCTCACCTCTGTATAACGCATTGCAGCAGCACTGTCTCCATCAACCGAGCCAAAGTTCCCCTGCCCATCTATCAGAGTGTATCTGAGAGAGAAAGGTTGAGCCATTCTGACGAGAGCATCATACACAGCCATATCCCCATGGGGATGATACTTACCGAGAACGTCTCCCACAACCCTTGCAGATTTCTTGTATGGCTTGTTGTGGGTGATGCCTGACTCCCACATCGAATATAGGATTCTTCTGTGTACGGGTTTGAGACCGTCCCTGACATCTGGAAGAGCCCTGCCAACTATCACGCTCATTGCATAGTCTATGTAAGAACGTTTCATCTCGTCCTCTATCAGAACTGGCAGAATCTTTCCCTTCTCCTCCAACTTATCCCTCCTTATAGACGTACCCCTTTCCCCTCATGAGTTTCTGTGTGACCTCTATCAATGGGTGTTTCACATAATCCATGATTCTGATGTCATCTATTGTCTGAAGACCGGTATCCCTCGCTATCTTCTCCATCCCCAGAGGTACATCCTTCTCAAGCTCAAGTATGTATGCATCGAGTTCTTCTATACCGAGCTTCTTTGCAGCAACTACCCTATGATGCCCATCGACCAGCAACAGCTTGTCTGGTTTTTTAATCACAATCAACGGCTCTGTGAGACCTTGTTTAAGCTCATATACTCTCCCTTCGAGTTCATCCGCATATATCCTCGGCTGGGTTGGTGTGAGCTGGGATATCCTCACCTTCCCTCTCCTCACCTTCACCCCCACCTTATGAACTATCTCAAGTGCTTTCTTGAACTTCCATACCTTTTTCGGAGAGGAACGCTCTATGTGAGAACGTAAGATATCTGTGTTCGTGAGGATGCCAACCAATCTGTTCTTGTCATCTATCACGGGCAACTTGTTTTTACCAGTTCTGAACATCACCCTCCCCGCATCGGAGAGGGACATGTTTTCAAGAGCCACCACCACGTCCCTGTTCATGACATCTCTCACAAACTTAGCCCCAGGCTTCAGTATTATGTCCTTGGATGATACATACCCCACAACCTCATCCCCATCAACAACAGGAAAACCATCGTGTCCGGTCTCCTTTATGAGCTCTATCACATCCTCTATCCTATCATCTGGATGTACAACCGTAACTTGTATGGTCATGTAATCTCTGACTCTGACCTGCTCCGCCTCGTACATACTACCATCTATAAGTTCAAATTATTTATATTAGTCTCAAAATGAGAGCTGGGTCTTTCTTCAAGATGTGCATAAAAACTCGAAAAGCCTTGAGATATGGGTTGCCCCGGAGAGACGAGAAATCAAAATCGCTCAAAGCACGTGCAAACCTGTCTATGTCCTCATCCTCCATCTCCATGAGCATATTGAGGGCTTTTCTTCCGAGTTTGTATTCTCTCATGAGTTCTCTCTCCCACCTCTTCTGATACAGAGACAAATCACCCTGTGCAATGCTCTCTGCGACTATTACGCCCGCCCTCATACCATACATGATGCCAGACTGTGCTCCAGCACCACCACACACAACCACACCATCCCCCACAAGTTTCCATGGCATGGCAGCAATCGGGTCCCCGCCCTCAAACACTTCCACGATTTTCATATTCCCCTTTGCTTTCCTCAGCCTTTCCATGTGTCTGGAAAAAAAATCGGATGGATTTCCAACCCGTCTCACATACACACCCGCAGAGGCGAAGTCCCCACCAAGTGGAGAGAAGGTTGCCTTCCAGCCAGGTGCAACACTGCCAACGAAGTACTCGAAGTACTCACCTTCCCCGATGTTCTCTCCCTCAACAACAGCTTCCATCGCCCATGCAATATCTGATGGATACCTTATGGGAGAGAGACTCGCCTCATCTGGAAGATGCGAGTTGAGTCCGCAGGCAAGCACGACCGTGTCTGCCCTCACCTCTTTCGAATTGCCATCCTTATCAACCTCCACCCCTCTAACACGCCCCTCTTCAATAAGGAGGTGCTTCACATCACATTCCCACTCCACATCAGCATCCGATTTGTTGAGATAGAACCAGTCGAACTTCTCTCTGTCAACCACATACCCTTTCTCGTTTATTTCGAGCTCGATTCCGCCGGGGGAGATTATCCTCATCCCCTTCACTTTCTTCTAAACATAAGACGAGTCAACACGAAAGCCAACTTGGTTCGCCATGCGCTCAAAGAATGTGCATGCGGGATGAAACGATGGGGAAGGTTTTCTGTCGAAGAGAACTGTCGATAGACCGAGTTCGGAGCATCTCAACGTGCATGCAATACCTGCGGGGCTTGCCCCCACCACAACCACATCATACATCACATCCCAATATGAGAAAGTGTTTTTTAAACTTATGTGGTTTGTAAATGTGATATGCTGAACCTGATAGAACTCATGAATGAAATCGAGAGGAGGAGAGATGAGCTTCGCAGAGAAAGTATCGAAGCATCTGAGGAGTGCAAGAGATACAGGGAGAAGCTTGATGAAATTGAGTACTGGGAGGGGGAGGATGTTCCAGACTACATCGGAGCGATTCCCATCGAAGATGGAAAGGTGATAAAACGGTTTGAAATCGAATGGGAGAAAAGGGAAGATGCTCTTGAATGGATGGATAGGGTGTTGTCTGGTGTGAAGGTGGGGGCTGTTGATGGGAGCCAGATTTACCCCACTCAGAACCTCAGATACGGTCTTGTACAAACCGGATTCGTTATCAACTACCATGATGGAAACATTGACTCACAGACACATGTACATCTCATCACACCAAACGACTTCGAGGCACACAGAGTGTATGCATACAGCAAAGAACTCACAGATGCCATGAGGTTTGAGAAGGAATGTGGGGAGGTGGAAACCCTTCTATCAAAAGACATAACCACATTCTTCGATGGCTCACTCGTGGTCTCGCATGCAAACTCCCTCAACGAAAGCATAAGAAACATATACATCAACTCAATTCTCAAACTTCTCGATTCTTCTGAAGAGCAGAATGGAATATTCTGTGGATACATTGACACGCCCCACGCAAGGGATGTTGTGTCCCTCATGTCCAACACCATGGGGTTATCATCCACAAGACTCACAGATGCGTTTCTGTTTGGATTGATGGAATGGGGAGACCGAAGTAAGGTGTTTCTGTGTGATAGAGACGACAGGCGATATGGGGTGAGTACCTCTCGCTCTCTCTCAACCCTCGACAGATATGGAAAATGGAAAAGAGGGATTGCATTCTTCTACATATCGCTCAACAGACACCTACCAAGCAGGGTGGAGTTTCCTGTCTGGATTCATGAAAGAGGGTTGACTGACACATTGGCAGATATAGTACGGGCTGAGTCTCTCATAAGGGGGGATTATCCAGACATACTCATGAGAGCACATCGAGAGGTTCTCATCAAGACAAGGGAACATAAACTGTTCGAGGACCTGCTGAGGAGGGTAATAGAGGAGGGTGTTGGGGCAAAGGAGTTCTACAAGAGGTATGATGTATGAAGATGGTGCTTCTCGGGACGGGGGATGCCGCTGGATGCCCAAAGATGGGATGCTGGTGTCCAGCATGCAGGGATGCGAGAAAAGGGGGAAAGAGCAGAAGGATGCGTTTCTCGGTACTTGTTCATAATGAGGGCAAGGTGGCACTGATAGATGTTAGCCCAGACATAAGATGGCAGTTGATATAGGAAGATGTCGGGAAGGTGGATGCAATCGTTATAACTCATCCCCATTATGACCACATAGGGGGCATACCTGAATTTTACAGAGTCCAGAAGAAGCTTGACATACGTACAACAGACCTCACGGGAGAAATCATATCATCTATGTTCAGTTTCATGAAATTGAGCATAAATAAGGTCGGGTTCTTCAAACCCTTCGAAATATTTGGAGTTGAGTTCACACTCTTCCCGGTTGACCACCCACCACTGAAGGAATCGGCAGGCGTGATACTCAGATACGAGGACAGTAAAATCGTGTTCACAGGAGACACTTCCTCAAAACTTTCGGATGAGGTTATTGAGCTCATTCACTCTCCAGACCTGCTCATTGCGGATGCAATCCATCCAACCCTATCGTTCAACAAGCACATGAATGCAAACGAGGCATTCGAACTCTCGAAGAGGATAGATGCAAAGGAGACGTTATTCATACACATGAGTCATCTGTATCCTCCTCACTCTGTTGCTTCAAAGAAATACCCACTCTCATATGATGGAATGAGGATAGCGGTTGAAAATGGGAAAGTAATAATCGGAGAGAGTGTGCAGAAGGCAGTATGGGATTTCGGCTTAGAGAGGAAAAGAGATTCAACCTTCTGATTCAACCCTCTGATAAATCCACAATCTTCGCATCTTTTTCATCTATCAGAGCAACAGTCTTTCTACCACTCAGGACGCCAGAACACTCCCCCGGATTCACAACCAGACACTCACCAACCATATTCACCTACGGCTCGTGAGTATGCCCATAGACCACACACCCATACATACCACTCCTTGCAAGAGCCTCTACCAGAGGGAGATACGTTCCATGAAGGAAAGCAACATCCTCGACCACACCGAAATCTCCTTTCACGCAGAACCCTTCTTTCTCAAAAAAGTTCTTGAGCGTTATCCTGTCCCCATCGTTGTTTCCAAAAACAAGGAATAAAGGACATTCAAGTTCTTTGAACACCCTCACCATGAAAGGAGAAACAACATCGCCCGCATGGAGGACATGCTCAACTTCGAGTTCGTTAAACAGTTTTACTGCCTTTCTCGTAGCCTCAATGTTGTCATGCGTATCAGATAAAACGCCAATCATAGCATCCCCTCCATCCTCTTTATCGCCTCCATCAGTTTATCAGTACTGACGGCATAAGATATTCTGATGTAGTTCTTGTATGCCTTTCCAAACGCACTTCCAGGTGTTACAGAGACCAGCGCCTCCTGCAAAAGTTTCATGGCAACATCGTCCCCCTCTGCTCTTTCGGTTGGCACAAATACATAGAAAGCTCCGTCTGGAACAGGGCACTCTATTCCCATGTCCCTCAGCCCCTCCATAAGTATGTCTCTCCTCTTCTCAAACTCCTTCCTCATATCCTCAACGCATTGTTGAGAGCCTTTCAACGCCTCAACTCCCGCCCACTGAACAAACGAGGTGGGATGGCTCACAGAATGGGACTGGACTTTCAGCATAGCTTTTACTATGTGCTTTGGAGCAGCCGCATATCCCAGTCTCCACCCTGTCATCGCATATGATTTAGAAAACCCATTCACGGTTATGGTTCTCTCGGGCGCAATCGAGCCCGCACTCAAATGCTCTCCTTCGTATATTATCTTCTCATAAATTTCGTCTGACAGCACGAAAAATCCATGGTCAATCGAAAGCTCGGCAATCTCTCTTATGACCTCTGGGGGATACACCGCACCAGACGGATTGCACGGACTGTTCAGTATTATCAACTTCGTTTTTGGCGTTATGTACCCGCCAACATCGTACGGAATATAACCTTCCTCAGGACTCGTATTGACATACACCGCCTTTCCGCCAGCATACCTCACACACGCCTCATACGTCACCCATGCAGGACCAATGAGTATCACCTCATCTCCCTCATCCACCAGAGCTGTGATTGTCTCAAATATCGCATGCTTCGCACCCGGTGTCACAATCACTTCAGAAGGCTCTGCATCTATCCCGTTCTCCCTCCTCAATTTCTCACATATCGCTTCTCTGAGTTCTGGTATCCCCATACCAGGTGTGTA
>MTMG01000014.1 GCA_002010075.1 Methanomicrobia archaeon JdFR-19
TAAGAAGCTCTGTACAGGATGCCACAGCAGCCAACCTTGCCGCATTCACAATAACAGCAGACGACTTTGCAGCATTCTGGTATGATATTGACGATGGAATCTCGAGCGAGGTTCTTGCATACACCAATGCTGCTGGCAGTGCAAACGGACCTCTTGGTCTTGCTGCAGGTGGATCAAACGTCATTGACGAGGGTGAGCTCCTGTATGTGAGCCAGCCACAGCTGGTCACTTCTGAGATTGGTAGTGCATTTGGTTCACCATTCACACCAGAGGATGCTGACATTTCACAGTACTACAAGATGGGGCTGTTCGGTGAGGAGTACATTGCACTGGACAATGACCCAAGCCAGCTCGCCAAACTCTTGATAGAGTATGGCAGCTCTGACAAGAAGACACTCCAGACTGGTGAGGAGTGGGAGCTTGCAGAGGGCTGGTCAGTTGTGCCAATGCAGATTGACCTCGATGGAAACAAGGTCTGGCTCCAGCTCAAGAAGGATGGAGTTGAGGTCGACTCCGAGGTTATTGATGCAAGTTCTACAGCAACCAACGCACAGAGAACCTATGTATATGAGGACGCAGATGACCGTGCAATATTCTACTGCTACGTTGATTCCGTGTTCCGTGGAACTGAGTCCAACATCGTACAGCTCAAGTACGTGTTCCTGAGAAGCGACAACGTGATGGAGATCGACACTGGCGACGACTACGGAGTGTTTGAGGTTCAGGGCTTCACACTACCAGCTGCCCTTGCAGGTGTTGGACCACTGGGAGCTGCAGGATCTGCTGCTCTTGTGATGGAGACAACAGATGACATAACCCTCGACGCTGGTGACACTGCTGACCTGTATGACGACCTCTACATGTACAGAGCTGATGACAGCACTGCATTCAGGTTCTACGTGTACAAGACCGTGACAATCGCTGCAGCTGCACCAGCTGAAGAGGAAGTTGCTCCAGCCGAGGAAGTACCAGCTGAGGAAGTGACTGCACCAGCTGAGGAAGTGACTGCACCAGCCGAAGAGAATGTGACTGCACCAGCTGAGGAAGTACCAGCTGAAGAAGCACCTGCCGAAGAGGCACCGGCTGAAGAAGCTGCCCCAGGATTTGAGGCACTCTTCGCAATTGCTGGACTGCTTGCAGTTGCATACCTCGTGATAAGAAGAAGAGAGTGAAGGGGTTTAATTTAACCCCCTTTTTTAATTTGTTTTTTATTTTATTGTGTAATAGTCATGTAGGCTTCTTTCTGATATTTCTCCCGCAATATTCACATTTACGAGCTTCTTAGCTTCTTCTGTTGAATAATTTCCAAGTAGCCACATCAATTTCACGAGAGCCACTTCTGGAAGCATATCCTCTCCTTCTATCACCCCTGCTCTGAGCATATCTCGTCCGGTATCATACACCCTATCACATACTCTTCCAAATAGACACTGAGAAGTTATCACCATAACCACATCTTCTTCTACAGCCCTCTTTATTGAGGGTATCCAATGTTCTCCCACATGCCCTAATCCAGTGCCCTCGATAACAATCCCCCTGTACCCCTTATCCACATAGAAATCGATAATGTCTGGTTCAGCACCAGGGGTGTACTTTACAAGAGCACATTTATCTTCGAGTCTGTCCATTATTTTCAGTTTCTCCTCCCCCCTCTTTTTGTACTCAGATATCTTTTGTATATCGAGAGAAGGATACCTAACGAGAGCTATTGGATGAGCGTTTATTGATTTGAATGCATCTCTTCTTGATGTGTGCATTTTTCTCACTTTACAACCTCTATGAACAAGACAGTAATCGTCTGATGATGTGCCATGCATGACTACACATACTTCTCCTATATCGCTAACAGCAACCTTTGAAGCACATATTGCATTCATGGCACTGTCCGAACTCGGTCTGTCTGAGCTTCTTTGGGAGCCAACGAAGACTATGGGAACCGGAGTCCGCAGCATGAATGAAATGGCGGCTGCCGAGTATGTCATTGTATCTGTACCATGTGTTATTATGATGCCATAGGCTTCTTTTTCTATCTCTTCATAAACCGCTCTTGCAAGTTTTATCCAGTACTCAGGTTTCATATTTTCGCTTAGGATGTTGTACACGAGTTTTGCTCTGAATCTTGCCAGTTCCATAAGTTCAGGTATTTCGGTTAGTATATCCTGAGCATCAAATTGACTCGTCACAGCCCCAGTTCTGTAATCTACTTTACTTGCTATTGTACCTCCTGTTGAGAGGATTGCAATTTCTGGCTTGGTTAATTCTGTTATTGCAAATTTTTCTTCTTTTTCTGTTATTTTTTCTGATTTTTCCTCTAAAACAATGATTTCTTCCGGATTTTTGATTCCTATATTATAACCATTATCGAGCTTGATCACGATACAGTCCGTGGTGCTTGGCATTAGCACTCCCTCATATGTTCTTCCCTTCGAACTTACTTTGACTCTATCTCCACTCTTCATCACTTTCTCACCTTCTGGATAGGTAGGTTTAAAGAATTAAAAAGATAGTGAAAAGAATACTAAGGGTTTATTTGGGATGTTATTTTCATAAGTTCAGTAAAATTTTGTTTAATAACAAAAAGGTTAAATTTATAAAGATTCAACATAATGCCCCTCTGGAGGTAGTCGATATGGGAGAAATGACGCCGAAGGAAAGAGTTTTAGCAGCACTTAAAAGAGAGGAAGTTGATAGATTACCCGCAACTTCTGTTACTCAGACTGGTACTGTGGAGTTTATGGAGAAGGCGGGTGCTTTTTGGCCAGATGCACATAAACATGTTGATCAGATGGTTGCACTTGCGATGGCTCCGTATAAGGAGGCTGGCCTTGAGTGCGTGAGAGTACCATTCTGTCTAACAGTAGAGGCTGAGGCACTCGGAGTGGGCATTCATTGGGGAACTGTTGACAGACAGCCATCTGCCAGAGAGACTCCATATAAAGATGCTGGAGAAATAAAATGGGATGGATTTTTGGAGAAGAATAGGGTTCCCGTTGTGATAGAGTCTGTAAAGAGACTCAAAGAAGAGGTTGGAGATGAACTCCCGGTAATCGCAGGATTTACAGGTCCCGTAACACTTGCAGGACATTTAATGGATACTGAGAAATTGATAATGGAGAGCATAACAAATCCAAAGAATGTGACTGATTTTATCGATGTTGCAAAGGAAGTGCTTTTGGAGTACACAATTGCCCTCATAGATGCGGGAGCTGACGTTTTGGTATCTCTCGACCCAACTGCTTCCACAGATATCCTCATGCCAACCTCTTTCGACTCTATTGCATTACCTGCATTGAAAGAAATTCATGAGAGTATAAAGTCAAATGGTGCGGCTGTCGTACTCCACATATGTGGTAATGTGGAGCCAATACTTTCCAACATGGTTGAGACAAAGGCAGATGGCCTTAGCATTGAGCATAAGGTTGACATGGCAAAGGCAAGAGAGATTGTTGCGGATAAAGTCGCTCTTGTTGGCAATGTATCTCCAGTGGATCATCTTCTTAACGGCACCCCAGAGGTTGTGGAAAAAGCCACGATAGAAGCTATCGAAAAGGGTGCTGATGTGATTGCTCCAGGATGCGGAATTGCACCGAGGACACCAATAGCAAACATAAAAGCCATGGTTGAAGCTGTGAAGAAATACTTCGCATGAATTTTTCAAAACCATTTTATTTTTTTAATGTGTTTTTATATTTAGATGCTGACAAAGAGGATAATACCGTGTCTTGATGTCACGTATGGTGAGAGTGGAGCCTGCGTAGTGAAAGGTATCCATTTCGTTAAACTCAGAGAAGCTGGAGACCCTGTCGAGCTTGCAAAGAGATACAACGAAGAGGGGGCAGATGAGCTTGTTTTTCTTGATATTACAGCTTCTCATGAGGGAAGGGAAACCATGGTAGATGTAATAGAGAGGACAGCTGATGAGGTCTTTATCCCTCTGACAGTGGGGGGAGGAATAGATTCCCTGTCCGATATCCAGAAGATTCTAAGAGCAGGTGCAGATAAGGTGTCGATAAATACGGCTGCTGTAAAGCATAAGGAGTTTGTGAGAGAGGCTTCAAGGGTTTTTGGAAGTCAGTGTATAGTGGTGGCAATCGACTGTCGTTCAAATACAAATTTCTCTGGCAGTGGTGTGAAAAATGAGGTCATAAGAGAAGATGGTAAAAAAGTGTGGTATGAAGTTGTCATATATGGGGGAAGAAAACCAACAGGAATCGATGCACTTTGGTGGGCGCAGGAGGTTGAAAGACTTGGTGCAGGTGAAATACTGTTGACGAGTATGGACAGAGACGGGACTTGTGATGGCTATGACATTCCAATCACGAGGGAGATGTCTGAATTTGTGGGCATACCTATTATTGCATCGGGCGGTGCAGGCTCTCCACACCATATATACGAGGCATTTACAAAAGGAAAGGCGGATGCTGCACTTGCAGCTTCCATATTTCACTATGGTGAGTACACGATTCGTGAAGTGAAGGAGTATCTTATGGAGAGAGGAATACCAGTCAGGTTATAATATATCATATCTTTTCATTCCAATTTGGTTATCCAAATTAGATCATAGCCTCTTAGTTGTTAGCGGTGTTCCACATATTGGACAGACTCTCTCGTTATTCTTTATCACTATCTTCCTCTTACATCCTGGACATCTGTAAACCCAGTCTCTTCTCTCTCTCACACTTCTCAATACGGGCATGAACTTTATTCCCATTTTAAGACACATGTTCTGCAAGTCAAAGTCATCACTCACTAGCACACCATTTGTCTCAAAAGCTTTTGCAAGCAGACTCATATCTGCCTCAGACAATGCCACATCATCTCCATATTCGTTCGCCCTATCTCTTACATATTCAATCGCATCCTTTGACACGGGCAGAACTTTCAGCCCTTTACCTTTTGCAAGCTCAAAAAAACATCTTGCAGTTGGACTCTTTATTTCTCTCTCTACCTCAGGTGTCGTGATGAGCTCTCCTCTAAGCTATTCAACAAAACCAGTTATGAAGACAACAGCATCACACACATATATGGTCATCCGAATTTCCTGCCTGTGATCCTCTCAAAGAGTTCTATGTATGTTTTGCTTACCTCAGACACAACATCAGCTGGAAGGGGAGGTATGTCTGGTTCTGGTTCTCCACTTTCACGGGCTTTGTAGAGTTCGTCTTTGTATCCAATTCTTCTGTAATACTGTCTCACGAGTTCTTTGCTCTTATCCACAAACTCTCCCTTTTCGTAGAGTTCTTTATCCCAGAATCTGTCTTCGTCCGCTGTGCCAAAAACATCCACAATCATGAGTTTTCTATTCTCATCGAATGCAAATTCTTTCTTTCCATCGACATGTATTAAACCACGCTCATACACGCTCTTGTTTATCAAGTCATCTATCTTTGATATCACTTTGATTATGTGTCCATATTCTTCTTCGGTCAGTCCTGAAATATTCAGAGCCTCTTCTTTTGTGAGAAGTCTGTCCACTCTTTCGAGTTTCGTTGAAACCTCAAAGAACGGTTCTGGCAACTCCTCGCCATACTTCACATTGTGGGATCTCGAAAAACCTATGTCTTCTGGAGATAATTTTCCAGTGATGAGTCTATCATATAGTGAGCCAGCAACGTAGTATCTTGATATGAACTCCAAGGGTATCAGATAGTTTTGAGTGGCAGGTGTGAGCTTCGAGTAATCAGGGATTACCCTAACCTTCTTCACCTTAATGCTCTTTGGAGGAATGTATTCAAGGAAGTGTGTTTTTATGTTCATATTCTTGACTTTTTCAAACCAGTAAACTGCGGTTCTGCACAGCGTCTCTCCCTTATGAGGAATCTCTGTTGGGATGAGTTTGTCGAATACAGAAATTCTGTCCGAAAATTCAAAGATGATGGTGTTTTCATCCACCTCATACAAATCCTTTACAGAACCACTTTTCAAAAGTTTCACGTAAATCCCTCACAGTGGAGTTACTTTGAGAAGCGACACAACTGGGATTCCATATATTTCTTTTATGTCTTCCTTGTCAATCATGACACCTATCGCAAGCGGTTTTGCCTTCAGATTGATGAGAGCATTCGTGGTTTCTGTTATGGTTGTACCACTTGTTATCACATCATCCACTATCAGGCATTTCCTTCCTTCAACCTCTGAGAAGTTTCTACTAAAAGCTCCAATCTCCCCACCCTTTTCAACTTGCTTCTTTGGTATGTATATGGAAAAATCGCATCCTATATCCTCTGCAACTAATGCACCGAGCGGTACACCCGAGAGAGAAATACCAACGACTACATCCACCTCTTCATCAACAACTTCCATAAGCAGGTCAGAGAGGGCTGATGCAATCAGGGACAATCTCAATGCACTTTTTCCGATGGCACTCCAATTCACTGATATGTCTTTGAGTGGTGTTTCTACTCGCTCAGGACGTGTTAAAAGCCAGGTTGCAGTTTCTTTTGATATATTCAACTCATCTGCTATCTGGCCAACGGATAATCCTTTCTCCCTGAGTGCTGTTGCCTTCTCTATGAAATCTTTGATATGCTCCATGACATCACCAACAATAACTCTCAAGCTTATATATTAATAGTATTCCGTATCCATTCTTCTTTTTTCAAGAAATCTATATACAGCTCCATGTGGTGAGCCTCTTATGAGCATCCCTATTGCATTTCTGGCAGCTCTTATTCCTTCTGGGTATCCTATGAGACTGACAGTCTTACCATATACAGATATTTTCGTGTTGGTGTAATTCTCAATTGTTTCTCTTGTTCTTCCCTTTGAACCAATTATTCTTCCTTTTATTCTTTCCAATGCTTTTGGTGTCGATGCATACTCTGAAAGGTCTATAATATCCAAAAATAGCATATCATCCTCAAAGAGCGAGAAAGCTCTTTCAGGACTGAAACCACGGGCTATTGCCTTTATCACGTCCATCCCCCGCATCCCTTTGAGTGGGTCTTTCACATCTATGAGTTCCACCTCTCCTGTTTTGGAGTCTATTATGAGTCTGCCCGTAGATTCTTTTTCAATTATTTTCTTTACTGACCCATCTGAACCTATGAGTACACCTATTCTGTCTGCAGGAATCTTAATCATATCCCTTCACCTTTGATAAAACCGATTCTGCATCATACTTGAGTCCATGTTTTTTCGCAAGTCTGACAATGTTCTTGACATCTCTCAGGAGAAACATCTCAGCATTCGGATGTTCGAGTGTGACACCTTGTCCCATGTCGATTATAAACACTTTCTTGGTCTCAGAGTCCCAGAGAACGTTGTACTCGCTCAGGTCAGCATGAACAAGCTCAGCATCTTTGTATAACCTTGTCATATTATCGATTATTTGTTCTATGGCGAATGCCATGTCTTTCTTTGTGAAATTTTCCATGAGTTCACATTCTTTGAGAGTGGGAAATGGTACACCATTTTTACCGAGAAACTCCATAATCAGTATGTTTTTATAGACATCGTATGGTTCTGGCACATCAACATCGGCATTTTTGGCCCTTTTCAGGTTCTTGTACTCCTTTTGAGCCCAAGCAAGTATTATATCTCTCTTTGTTTTTCTGACGTTTGAAAATCTATGGTCTCCAAGTATGTAATCTGCCATTGCCCTGAAATTGCTTGTGGTTATCATGTAAATCTTCACAGCCACATCTCTATCATCAACTTTCCCTATGAAGACGTGAGCCTCCTTTCCAGTATTCACAACCCCCCCCATTTCCAGATTGTGTCTTTTTTTGAGTTTATAGAGACTCTTAAGAGTAAATGAGTCAAAAACTTCAGCAAATACCTTAAACCATTCAGAATCTTTTTCTTTCATTCTGAGTTTGTCAAGTTCTCTATCGAACTCTTCAAGTCTTTTCTTCTTCATAGCTTCAAGTATCCCTTTCTTTCAAGTTGTTCTAATTGAGAGCTTGTGTATCTCCACACAATATCTGCCTTTTCGTCCTGAAATGGCCATGGAACTGCTATCACAACGTCTCCTTCGTTTATCCACACTCTTTTCTTGAGCTTTCCAGGTATCCTCCCCATTCTCATCTTGCCATCCATGCACCTCAACATCACTCTGTTTGAGCCAAGCATTGTCTCAACTACCGCAAGTATCTCATTCTTGGACTTGTTTGGAACTCGTATTCTCTCTACTTCTTCATCTCTTTTCAGTTTACCACCTTCGTCTTATTCTTCAGTCATATTCTCGCCATGTGTATCCACATTTTGTGCATCTGAAGAACCTTACCTCGCTCTCATCCGCAGCTCTTAGTTGTCTCATCCACCAGTATGCGACATCATTTCCACACTCTGGACAGTAAGCCTTTGTTGTTGGAAGTCCAGCTCCCTCCTCCTCAACTACTGCAATCTCCTTTTCTTTCATGTCTTTCTTACTAATAAAACTAATTCCTTCTCCTTCTTCCTCATATCCACATTTCCTACATCTCAGAATTCCTTTACGTGGAATCATGATGCTTTTACATTTGGGACAGAACTTTATCATCAGAAGCATCATTCGAAGTAAAGGATTTTAAGCTTTCGAAGTCTTCTGGAGGAACCTTCATATACTCTCTCAAGAGCGATGTTGCATAACATCCCCTGAAAAGTACGAATTCAAACAAAACTGACCTGTTTTTTGTATCAGATTTATCCTCTACTTCAAAATTAATCTCCTAATCAATTGTTATACATCTCAGAGTTCCTTTTGACGATAGTTCTGATAGTTCCCCTTTGAGTTTGAAGTCTTCTGGTTTTACTTCCTCCTCCTCCAATATATTTCTGGCATACTGCGGAAGTGAGTTTGTTTTGTATCCTATTACGGGAAGAGCAACATACCCTCTCCCCACATTTATAAGCCTCTTCAACGATGAGATATTGTCATCTCTTACAAGTTCATACATCTTCTCATAAGGTACTCCATTCTTTGTAAATACTACATACTCCCCTGGAATTGGTTCATTCAGAGGAATCCCTTCCAGAATTCTTTCAGACAATATGCGGTTGAAGAGATAGGACTGATAACCATGGATGAAGAGCTTCTGGAGATTTATAGGAAGTGCTCTGAAGGCTTTTGTATAACTACCTTCCGAGACTATGACGCTCAACATGGTTCTTTCGTATCTCAGATGGCGTGGAAATCTTTTTAGAATCTCTCCAAGCCCAGACTCATGTTCGCCTCTGAGATATCTTTCCCACAATTCCCTCCTCTCGTTCTTTACTCTCTCTCCTTCAAATGGCATGGCTATGTAGCTCATAACAGCGTCTTCCACGTCTCCTTTCAGTAGAGCTTTCCCCACTCGGTGGGTGATTGGACGGACAGAACCAAATCTCTGGAATCCATAGAAATTCGGTGCCCCCCCAAAATCGTCCAGCTCATTCTTTATCCTGAGTATCCTTTCTTCACATTCTTTCTGTCCAATTACAATGTCTCTAATTCTTATAAGGAATTTATTCCCTTTGAGATCACCTATTCCGATTCTTCTATTTGATTTTCCCACATATCTTATATTAACTCCTTTTAAATTGATTTTTTCAATCTCTTTCCATTCCACTCCCCTTATACTTATTTTCTGGATTGTTTTTGCTTTTTTATCTTTTATCCCCGCAACCCCAAATCGCCTCTGACTAACTCTCAATCTCCTTGCAAGCTCTTTTATCAGCTGGTTTGTGTCCCAGTTCACCTTCTCAATCTCCACAATTAAATGCTCTCCATCGTCCCCAATCTTCACTTCATCCGAGATTTCAATGACCATAAAGTCATCTGGGCTTACCTTGATTCTACCTCCGATTCCATCGGTTTTTGACACATAAGCAAGTATGCCAATTTCTCTCTCAACTTCGCTCAACATGCACACAAATATATTTTTATTAGGTGTATAAAGCATGATGTTTTATGATGTGGCTATTGTTGGTGCAGGCCCCGCTGGTACGATGACAGCAAAGCACTTAGCTCTTCGAGGTTTATCCACAGTGATTTTGGAGGAACATAAGGCAATTGGTTTTCCCGTACAATGTGCTGGTCTCCTTGGGAAAAAAGCTTTAAGCTCATGTGAGGTGTCTGAGCGATGTGTTTTGAAAAAAATAACGGGAGCAAACATATTTGGTCCAGAAGGGGACAAATTAAGCATAGGTGGGGGGAATGTAAGGGCTTATGTGGTGGATAGGAGAGTTCTCGATACAGAAATGGCAAAGAATGCGATAGAAGCTGGCTCAGACATACTTCTGAATTTCCATGTTTCATAGATCAAAAAACATGATGACCACTTTGCAATCCATGGCACTCGGGAAAATGTGGGGGCAAAGATGATTGTGCTTGCAGAAGGTGTTTGTGGCAGGATTGCAAGGATGTTTGGGGTGGGGGGATTCGAAAAGGTCATAAGTTGTGCACAAATTGAAACGACTTACGATTTTTTGGATGAGGATTTTGTTGAAGTTTTTCTTGGAAGTTGGTCTCCTGGTTTCTTTGCATGGGCAGTCCCTCTTGGAGATGATTTAGGGAGGGTGGGATTGGGTGTAAATCCAGAACTTTCGGCTAGTCATCCCGCTGATCATCTTCAGAATTTCTTATCCAACCATCCAGCACTCAATGGAAGATACAAGGAAAATGTTATGAGTCTCACTATTGGTGCAATACCGATTGGTCTGAAGGGGAGGAGTTATGCAGATGGAGTGGTTGCTGTCGGAGATGCGGTTGCACAGGTAAAGCCAATCTCGGGAGGGGGGGTTTATCTGGGTACTTTGTGTGGAAGGATTGCTGCACAGACGATAGCAGAAGCTTTTGAGAATGGAGATACATCCGCCAAAAGATTATCTTCTTACGAGAGGGCTTGGAAAAAGGAGATTGGTAGGGAACTGAAATTTGGGATGAAGATTCATAACTGGATATTCACCATGAAAGACGAAAAAATTTCAGAAATATTGAAACTCTTGAATGATGAGAAGATATTGAATGTTGTGAATA
The DNA here is from genome assembly GCA_002010075.1 of Methanomicrobia archaeon JdFR-19. Taxonomy (GTDB): domain Archaea; phylum Halobacteriota; class Methanosarcinia; order DSM-18856; family Methermicoccaceae; genus JdFR-19. The sequence goes on from MTMG01000014.1 coordinate 10,940, forward strand.
CTTATGGAGATATAGACTCGCCGTTATCGCTTGCCAAAAAACTCTTGAAAGAGCTGGATTTCAACATCCTCAGAATGATTAAGTTCCTCATCTGATGATTTCAAGAGAGAAATCGAGAAATCCGGATGAGTGTATGATATATCCGACTGATACAAAATCGAGGTCAAGCTCAGCATATTGACGAATGTTTTCTGGCGTGAGATTTCCTGAAGCCTCTAATAGAACCTTCCCCCTCAGTCCTTTCTGTTTCAGCATATCAATGCATCTTCTAATCTCTTCGATGTTCATGTTATCGAACATTATCACATCCGCACCAGCATTTACAGCTCTCAAACACTCTTCACAGCTCTCCACTTCCACCTCCACCTTCATCATCGGTCCTGCAACCCTCTTTGCAATATTAACAGCATCCTCAATGTTCATCAGCTTCAGGTGATTGTCTTTGATCAGAACTGCATCTGAAAGACTGAATCTGTGTGGATATCCACCACCTATCCTAACTGCTTTCTTTTCGAACTTTCTAAATCCAGGGGTGGTCTTTCTTGTGCATGAGACCTTTATCTTCGAACTTGCAAGCATATCCACACATTTCTTTGTGGTTGTTGCGATACCAGACATTCTGCCGAGTATGTTCAGTGCAACCCGCTCACCTTTTAAAATACCTGCAGAATCCCCTTCAAGCTCTATCACAACATCCCCCTTCGCGACATCAGAACCATCTTCTTTGAGTACTCTTACATCAACTCCGAGATATTCGAAGATTGCTTTTGCCTCCTCCACCCCCGCAACAACACCTTTTTCGTTCACAAGTATAACCGCCTTTGTCCTCACACCACTCAAACTCTCTATCAGGCCTTCTGTCCAGCCCCAGTCTTCTTCCAAAAATGTTTCTATCTCTCTGATGAGCATACTCTAGAATTGTGCATTATCTTATTTATTGGTAAGGACTGGAAGTCTCAGGACAAGAACCTTCCAGCACAATCACACTGACCCCTCCCCCCTCGATTTTTGATGATATGATCTGAAATAGCTCCTCCTCGGTGGTTGATGATGCTTGGAGGAGGGTGGTATCTTTGCATATTGTCTTTGCAATATCTACAACGTATTCTGCCTCTCTGAAAGGTTGGCGCCCAGATATCCCAGCAACTCTATTGAGCATTATCACAACCACTAAATCACGGGAATGAGATACCGCATGAACGAGAGATTGAACACCTGAGTGCATGAATCCAAAGTCTCCTATCACAGCCACACCCTTCTCAAATCCACAAGCAACTCCGATAGCAGAGCCAAGAACAAAAGCCACATCCACTGATTTCCAAGGCTCATGTGTGGTGAGATAGATGCATCCTACATCTCCCGCCACCGGCACATCTACCCTCCTCAACGCTTTAAAAAGAGGTATAAAAGGACAAGACATACACACGTTTCCCCTCTCTTCCTTACTTTTTACCTCTCGCCACTCCACTCTCTCCATATCGAGTTTATCGAGTGCGAGCCGAATTTCGTTCTCATCGACGAGAGTGTTCTGGATATGTCCACTCCTCCTTCCCAGAAACTTTGTGCTAAGCTGTCTTTCAACAAATGGAGAAGTCTCCTCAACGACCAACACTCTATCGAGATTCTCAACATATGATATCTTTGAGAGTGGGAGAGGATTCACAACCGACAGCTTTACATGTACCACATCTTCATCGACCACGCTATCTACGACTTGGGATGCGTATCCGGTTGAGATAATCCCAACTTTCCCATTGTTCTCCTCATTATAATTTCCTTTGACAACATTTAGATGTGTATTTTCTGAAAAGTCGATCATAATCTGGTATCTTTCACGTATGAACTTCATGTGTCTCTCGTGTACGGAGTATTCCCAAATATTTCTGTCATATCCCTCTGGGGGTTGTAGCTCACGACCGCCCTTGTGAGAACACTCCGCCCTCAGAAGTCGTTCTGTGAGTCTGACTATTGAGGGGCATTTTGTAGCCTCTGATATCCTGTATGCCTCAACTATTGAATCGAACAACGTTTCTGGATTCGGGTCGAATACAGGTACATCTGCAAGAAGTCCGTAGTATCTTGAATCCTGCTCATTCTGAGAGCCTATGCCCCCCGGGTCATCTCCCGCAAGCACAACAAGACCATGACCTATTGTATGTATTGTGCTTGTGATCAATGGATCAGAGAGTACATTCATACCAACGTGCTTGACAACAACACATGACCTGAGTCCACTCACGGAATTGCCAAGTCCAATTTCAAAAGCTGTTTTTTCATTTACTGCCCACTCACCATCGAACTTTTCAACGAGCGTCTCGCCAAGCTCTGTAATAGGGTATCCTATTACGGCGATTGCCCTCTCAACTCCACAATGCTCAAGTGCCCTGCAAATAACCTTTTCTCCTATCATTTGTATTACCATATGCTTTTATCAGATAATTGTTTTTAACAGCTTTTATGCTTGAGCTGGACGGCTCCTATGGAGAGGGTGGTGGACAGATACTCAGAACAGCTCTTGCTCTCTCGGCTATCACGAACATCCCAGTGAGGATATACAACATAAGGAAGAAGAGAAAGAATCCGGGGCTTGCCCCCCAACACCTGAAAGCTACGGAGGTCTTGGTTGAACTAACAGATGCGCACGTCAGTGGGCTGGAGATAGGCTCTACCCAACTGACTTTTGAACCAGAACACATAAAGCCATGTAGAAAAACAATAGACATTGGAACTGCAGGCAGTATAACACTCCTCTTGCAGTGTATAATCCCACCACTGCTATATGCGGACGAAGTTTCAAACTTCAGGGTGAAGGGTGGAACTGATGTTTATTGGTCTCCTTCATGGGACTATTATCAGCACATCACATTGAGAGCAATGCGTGAGATGGGCATCAGAGTTGAAGGAAAACTTGTTAGAAGAGGATATTATCCGAGAGGGGGAGGAGAAGTTGAGATAATAGTCTATCCATCAAAACCCTCTCCAAAGAAATTTGAAAGGGTGAATGAGTGTGTTGAGGGAAGAGTCCACAGTTCTAAATTGCCCCTCCATGTGCCTGAAAGAATAAAAAGAAGTGCGTTTGAGTATCTCAGAGAGAGCGGTATGGAAGCCTCTATTGAGATTGAGATTGGAGATGCTTTATCTCCCGGGTGTGGGATAACGTTGTGGAGTGGGTTGATTGGTTCTTGTGTGCTGGGAGCACGAGGGGTACCTTCAGAGGAAGTTGGGAGAGGTGCTGCCACCCATCTATTAAAAGAGCTTGAGTCTGGGGCATGTGTTGATGTGCATCTTGCTGACCAGCTAATACTCTACATGGGACTTGCGGGAGGAGGGGAATTTACGACTCCAGAACTCAGCGGGCACACACTCACGAACATATGGGTTGTTGAAAAATTCATTGAAACATCGTTTGGTGTAGAGCAGACGAATGGACTATGGAAAATTTACCTATAATTTTAAGTACTATGACATCTTCTCTTTTTTGGGAATATTCTCAAAATTGAGAAAGTGGGGTCTGTGATGGAATAGATAACTCTGTTGAAGAGACTGGCACTTCTCGGTGCGGTAAGAGAACCGGTTGAGATGGGGATTCACAGATGCTCACATCTGCTCTCTCAAAGTCCTCAAACAGCGGCAAGGAAACTTGAAGTACTTGAGAGAGAGGGATACATAGAGAGATGGAAAGCGAGAGGAAAGAGTTGGTTGATTATTACAGACAAAGGTAAAGAAACACTTTTCAAAGAATATATGGACTACAAGACGATTTTTTCAGATAAACACAAGAAAAAGATTGTTTTGAGTGGTAGAGTCGTCTCGGGACTTGGCGAGGGTCAGTATTACACTAGTCTGGAAGGATATCGTACCCAGTTCAAGGAGAAGCTTGGCATCAATCCATATCCGGGAACGCTTAACATAAAGTTGGATGAGAAATCTCTTCCACTTAGGAGCATGTTTGAGTTGGGCGGAATACATATAGAGGGGTTTAAGACAGAGGACAGAACATTTGGAGAAGCCAGATGCTATCCTGCAACTATTGGGGGGCTTAGGTGTGGTCTTGTTCTGCCTCAGCGTTCCCATCATGGGGATGACATCATAGAAGTGATTTCGCCATACTATCTGAGAGAGAAACTTGGGCTGAAAGACGGGTCAGAAGTGAAAGTAGAGGTGCAACTCGTATGATAAAAAAAGCTCTTCATGCATTCAGGAATGGAAAGCCTGTCTTGATATTCGATTCTGAAGATAGGGAAGGAGAAACTGATATAGCGTTTCCTGCTGAATTTGTAAAACCCGAGGACGTCAGAATGATGAGAAAGGAGGGAGGGGGGCTGATATGTGTTGCGATACATCCCAAGGCTGCAGAGAGACTTGGACTTCCGTTCATGGTTGATATATTAAGAAGGTATGGGGGGAATGTCGAAAAGTCTGTTGAGAGAGAAGGAGATGTGAAATATGATAGAAGGTCATCTTTTTCACTTTGGGTGAATCACAGAAGAACATTTACAGGTATTCCCGATAAAGATAGGGCATTGACGATTCGTGAGATTGGAAAGGCAACATCCACAGTTCTAAGGGGCAAGAAATACAATTTCTATGAGCATTTCAGAACTCCCGGACATGTTGCGATATTGAGGGCAGCAAACGAACTTCTCAGCGAGAGAGTAGGACAGACAGAGCTTTCAGTCGCACTTGCCATCCTTGCTGGCATAACACCAGCGGTTGCAATATGTGAGATGCTCGGTGATGACGGGAATGCCTTTCCGAAAGACGAAGCAAAGTTATATGCCATAGAACATGGAATCCCCTTTGTTGAAGGAAAAGACATCGTTAAATTGCATGAATCAGTAATCAAGAAGAGTCCTTTGTGAAAGCACACCATGTATTATGTTCTTTTTCAGCCATTTGTGTTTTGGGGTTTCAAGTCTTGTTTCCATCTTAGCCACTGCATCCTCGAAATTATCAAACTTTTCAGGCATCCCTTTCATAGCTTCATCCACGGTTTTACTTATCACCCATGAACCAAGTGGTGCCCAATAACTTGGGTATACTTCTCTCACAATGAATATGGATGCTTGTCTTCTTCTGTTATAGAGATGTTCAAGTACTGAAATTCTTGCCGCATAGTATCCGCCCCCCAGTTGAGAATATCTCTTTGGCTTAGTTCTCTCTCCATCCCATATGACGCATCCATCAGACGACCATAGAGTATTCTTCATCCAAATTTCAACAATTTCGTATGAGTAGTGAGCAGGTATTAACAGTATCTCAAAATGATTTCCAAACCTCTCCCCATGAAACAATTCGAAACAGTCAATTGTTTCGAAATCAAGTATTCTCTTGATGAGTTCTCTTCCCACCATATCTTCAGTTGCGGTAATTGCCCATCTTGTTGGAACCAATCTTCTTCTTATACCTAAAAGTCCAGCGGATAATAGTCTTGTGATGTATTCTTTTTGTATTCCGTGTTCGTAGAGTTCTATGACAGCCTTTTCTGCATTGAGGTCATAATCTGAAACAGTTTTATCAACCTTCTTTGGCACTACTGGGTTATCTGCAACCACAAGTTTCTTCAAATTTCCACTCGGACCAACTGGCATAAGTGTGTCATCGAATCTAACTTCAAGTTTTGGTGGTTTTTCAAACCAAGCTTCAGTGTCAAGCGGTTTACTCGATAGAGCACATTCTTGCATTGGAGAGATATCTACGTGTCTCACATGGGTTCGTATGTTAGACCTCACGAGTCTTGAACGGTATTCAACGACGTCTTGAATACTCATTGAAATCCATTTATCTGGTGCATCGAATAAGATGGCCCCCTCTCCGAACACTTCTGGCGGTATGAGGACGCCCGTGTAAACTTTTGGATAGAATCTGTGCCCTACGAGGAATGAGGGGGGTGTTGCACCGAATATGCTGTCTCCTATGCTGAGACTCTTTATGACATAGAACCGTTCAAGTATCGGGCATCTTTCTCTCCCACAAAAGCCTCTCCCTTTACATATCACACATCTCTTCATTTCTTGCCCCTTTTAACACCCATTGAATCTCGCGTATATGCAGCAATTGCAGCCGATATTGCAGCCATTTTTGCATCTTCTACACCGAAAGCAGCAGCAAGTGAATCTCTCTTCTCCTTCTCATCTTTGACAATCTTTTCAACAGATGCAACTATATTTCTTTCTTGAACAAAGTGTGTGTTGTAATTTCCTTTCCTAAACTCTTTGTCTCTCATGACAGCTTTGTGGAATGGTATGTTTGTAATAACCCCCACTATTATGTATTCATAGAGAGCTCTGTCCATTCTCTTTATGCTCTCATCTCTGTTTCTTCCCCACACAGACAATTTCGATATCATTGGGTCGTAGTAGGGCGGTATCTCGTAGCCCATATGCACACCACTGTCCACCCTAACTCCCGGACCCCCTGGGGACCTGTATCTTCTTATTCTGCCTGGACAAGGTGCAAAGTCCCTCAATGGGTCTTCTGCGTTGATTCTACACTCTATTGCGTGACCGTTGACAGTTATGTCATCTTGGGACACACTCATTCCCTCTTCAGATGCTATCAATATCTGCTCCTTTACGATATCGACTCCAGTAGTCATCTCGGTTATTGGATGCTCTACCTGTAATCGTGTGTTCATTTCGAGGAAGTAGAAGTTGCCATTTGAGTATATGAACTCTACAGTCCCAGCATTTCTATATCTTATGATTTTCCCCACTTTTTTTGCAACCTTCCCCATCTTCTCTCTAAGCTCCTCAGTCATCACAGGCGATGGAGTCTCTTCGATGAGTTTCTGATGTCTTCTCTGTATTGAACACTCTCTCTCATTCAAGTGTATTATTTCTCCATTGTAATTTCCGAGTATCTGAAATTCTATGTGTCTCGGATTTGGCAGGTATTTTTCAAGGATCAATCTCCCATCACCGAATGCAGATGTCGCCACGCTCGTCGCTCTCTCAAATGCTTTGAGGATATCCTCTTCACTACGAGCAATTTGCATTCCTATCCCACCACCACCTGCAGAAGCCTTTAAGATGACTGGATAGCCTATCTTCTCTGCACACTTCAACACTCTATCTTCATTGATATCGGAATAACCAGGTATGACGGGAACGCCACCCTTCTTCATCGTCTCTTTTGCCTTACTTTTGTCCCCCATCATCTTGATGACATCACTCGAAGGGCCTATGAATGTGATACCTTCATCCTCACATCTTTTTGCAAAACTATGGTTTTCTGCGAGGAATCCATAGCCTGGATGTATGGCATCCGCACCACACTTTTTGGCTATTTCTATGATTGCCTCTATGTTCAAATAACTCTTTGAGGGTGGTGCCTCTCCAATTCTGTATGCCTCATCTGCATATCTTGCAAACAGTGCACCCTTGTCAGCATCAGAATAAACTGCAACACTCTTTATTCCAAGTTCTCTGCATGCCCTCATCACACGGATCGCTATCTCTCCTCTGTTCGCTACGAGCACTTTTTTGAACATGGTACCATAATTAATTTTAAACTATTAATGGTTATTCTGTGGTATGAAATGTGTAATGACGGTTGCAGGTTCTGATTCTGGGGGTGGTGCGGGTATACAAGCTGACTTGAAAACGTTTGGCACTCTTGGAGTCCATGGTGTGAGTGTTGTAACTGCCATCACCTCACAGAACACGTTGGGCGTCCGTTCAATACATATCGTACCCGTTGATGAAATCGAGTCTCAGTTTGAAGCAATCTTCGAAGACTTCAATGTTGAGTGGTGTAAAACAGGCATGCTTCCAAATGAGGAGACTATAAAGCTTGTTTGTGAAATGCAGAAAAAGTATGGGTTATCTCTTGTTGTTGACCCAGTTGTGTATGCAGAAAGTGGGGCGAAATTGACCAAATCAGCTGATGCATTGTGGAGGGTCCTGCAGAGGTGTGTGGTTGCGACTCCAAACAAGATGGAGGCAGAGCTACTTTCAGGAGTCAGAATAGAATGCGAAGATGATGTTATTGAGGCAGGAGAGAGGATTGTTAAAGGGGGGTGTTCTGCTGTTGTGATAACGGGCGGTCATCTGGATGGCTCTGATTACTTGATTACGTCCGATGGAGTTGAGGTGATAAGAGGGAAGTTGGTGAGAGGAGGGACACACGGTGCTGGTTGTACTTTCTCCGCAGCCCTCACATCTTACTTGTCGAGGGGATTTGACCTTCTGGAATCATGCAAACTGGCAAAGGAATTTACAAAATCTGCAATAATACACAGTACGCCTGTTGGAAGAGGTTCACATCCTGTTGACCAACTTCACGAGACAAGAGAATACTCAGAACGTTTTAAAGTCCTTTTAAATGTCAGGAAAGCGGTTGCCCTCCTTGTTAGCACCCCCGAATTTTCCAGGGTCATACCTGAGGTTGGCACAAATGTTGGTATGGGTATAATGGGAGCAAAAAACGAGGAGGATGTTGCTGCCGTGAGCGGAAGGATTGTTCGTACTCTCTGTACGACATCCCCCACCCAGTAGCCAAAGGCATGTGGTGATGTAGAGTTTGGGGCAAGTGGGCATGTTGCAAGAATAATACTCACCGCTCATTCCATGTTTCCACACATAAGAGCTGCCATTAATATGAGGTATGGAGAGGATGTTATCAGGGCATGTGAGATGCTGGGTTTGAGGATAGGCAGTTTTTCGAGAGATGAAGAGCCGGAAGGCATGTCCACAATGGAGTGGGGAATTTCGACAGTGCTATCTAAGGGAGAAGTCGATGTGATATACGACAAAGGGAGCATAGGCAAAGAACCCATGGTCAGGTTGATAGGAAAGAATGCAGTTGAGGTTGCAGAGAGAGCTGTTGAGATTGCAAGATTTATAAGTTAGGAATTGGATAGAAATAATGGGTGAGAGAGGAAGGGCGGCTTACGCACCCATGGGGTGTGAGGAAAGTCCCCCCTCCGTTTGGACGCACGAACGCCCGAAAGGGCGTAGGGCGAGAGCCCTGGCAATGGCACAGAAACGACACCGCCACGTATGAGTGCGATGATTCCGCAAGGATGAGGTCGTACGTGTGCGGATGAAACGGCAAACCCTCGTGGGTGCAAGCGGTGGATGAAGGCGGACGTCCAACCGCCTCCACCAATATGCGCTTAGCCAAATGCCGCCGAAACAGAAGGGGGCTTACTCTCCTCACTCACCCTTTGCTTTCGACACTCCTGCCTCCTCAAATGTTTTCATTTCGGTGAGAATTTTGGCACTTGCTTCCACGATTGAGATTCCAAGTGCAGCACCCGTCCCCTCCCCAAGACGCATATTGAAATTGAGTAGAGGGCTGAGTCCAAGTTCATTCAGAACTGCTGAATGTCCCGGTTCTGCCGATTTATGTGCTATAATCAGGTAATTCTTGACTTCTGGATGTAATTTAGATGCAATCAAAGCTCCGACTCCGGAAATGAATCCATCCACTACGACTGGTACATGGTTGGCACATGCAGAAAGCACAACACCACATATGCCCCCTATCTCAAAACCACCAACCTTTGATAAAACATCTATTGGGTCAGCGGGGTCTGGTTTATGAAGCTCGATTGCATTTTCTATGGCTTCAATCTTTCTTTTTAGCTTCTCATCATCTATCCCAGTTCCTCTCCCACAAACCTTCGACACGGGAAGTCCTGTGAATACTGCTGTGATGGCGGTGGAGGGCGATGTATTCCCGATTCCCATGTCTCCTGTTCCAACCACATCACACCCTCGTTTATAAATTTCCTCAAAAATCTCTATTCCAGCCTTTATAGAGCGTATGGCTTGTTTTCTTGTCATGGCAGGCTCTTTTTCCATATTTTTTGTTCCATATCCTATTTTTTTAACGATGAAGTCTTGATGAGATTCAGGGGCCGGTCTGATGTCAGATTTCACACCCATATCCACCACAATCACTTTTGCACCAACATGTCTTGCAAAAACGTTTATTGCAGCTCCACCAGATAAAAAATTGTACACCATCTGGGCGGTAACATCTTGTGGATATATACCAATACCACTCTCAACTATCCCATGGTCTCCCGCCATCGTGATTATGGCCTTTGAGTTGATTCTTGGCATTGGATTTCGCGTTATGCCAGCAAGTTTAACCGACAGGTCTTCAAGAAGCCCAAGGCTTCCAATGGGTTTTGTTAAATTGTCCTGTCTGTTCTTTGCCTTCTTCATAGCCTCTTCATCGAGTGGTTCGATTCTTTCAATAGTCCTTTCAATGGTGTCCATTTCTCTCCCCACCATCACACTCAGTATAAAGTTTAAAAAATTTTTTAACTTTAATCAAAATATTTTTAGAAAGTTGTAAAGTGCATTTGATTTTAGAGTATGAATAATCTATAAATGTATGGCTGCCCCATCATGAATTATGTTGCTTGGCAGAGTATGTACCTTTGATGCAGATACTTTCGAGTTCATAACAAGAAAAGTAATCCCCTCAGGTATGTTTGTGTGTTATTACGAGGAAGATAAGCCTGTGCTGTGTAGGGTGTGTGAGTGTAAACCTTTGAATGAGCTCCCATCAGAGCTGTTGGATGCAGAATCGGTAAGATGGGAGGAAATAATGGAGTTTTTCGGGTTTGATACTACTAATTTCAAACTTTTTAGTGTAAAAGCAAAACTTATAGGATATTTTGACGAGACCCTCGGCGAATTCATAAATCCGAGAAGGATGCCCCCGCCCGGCACACCTGTTGAGGAGGCGGATAGGGATGTGTTGGTGTACCTCAGCAAGGTTGGAGATGGAGAAGGCTCTGCTTACATAGGGGAGGTGCTTGGTACTGATGTTCCTGTTTACATTTCTGTAAAGGACATTGTGAGCCAGCACATGTCTGTCATAGCATCAACCGGTGCTGGAAAATCATATGCAGTGGGTGTAATTCTTGAAGAGATGATGATGCCCAAGAACTGTGCATCTGTTCTTGTGCTTGACCCACATGGCGAATATTCATCGATGGTAGAAATCATGAACAATCAGAATTTTAGGTCTGATGAGTATCGGGCTGATGTAATGGTCGTGAAGCCAGAGAAAATAAAAGTTAGGTTGGGCGATCTTGAGCCAGAGGATTTGTTATCACTCATAGATGATGGGAACCTGTCGGAGAAGATGAGAACCTTCCTCACCAAGGCATATTATGATGCAAAAGAAGACATCCTCACGTATTCGAGTCTAATTGGTGCGGTTGAAGTTTTGGGGGAGGACAAGAGACACGAATCAACTGTTGATGCACTTAGATGGAGACTCGAAAAACTTCGAAGAATGGGGGTTCTTGATGACTATCGTGGAATTCCTCTCAGAGATTATTTCAGTGCAGGAAGACTGACAATCGTTGATGTTAGTGGCATACCAGACAGTCTACAACAACTTGTTGCAACAGTTCTTCTGAGACTGCTGTTTGATGCAAGGAAGGGAACTATCACAGGAGAGTACGTAGAAGGGGATGAGAGATATATCCCCTCTCCAGCGTTTGTAGTGCTTGAAGAAGCCCATAGATTTGCACCAAGAGAAGGGTTCTCTCTCTCGAAAAAGATACTGAAGACAATCCTTTCTGAAGGAAGGAAGTTTGGTGTGGGTGTTTGCTTGATATCACAGAGGCCAAGCAAGATTGATCAGGATATATTGTCTCAATGTCTGTCTCAAATCACGTTGAGAATTGTGAATCCTGCTGACCAAGAGTACATAGCACAGACAGTAGAGAGTTTTAGTAGAGACATCGTGAGGGAACTACCTTCATTACCCACGGGTGTCGCCATCGTTTCTGGTATATGCATAAATACACCCACGCTTGTTAGGGTGAGGAACAGGATTATCAAACCGAGGATTGGACAGTCGATAAATGCACCTGCGGAATGGAGGAGAATTGTTCGAGACACAAATGACAGAATATCGGAAGTGCCAACATACAAATCATCATCGATTGAGGAGGACCTTGGTATATGAGGGTAGTTGTTGGAATGACTGGTGCAAGTGGGATACAGATAGGATTGAAGATACTTGATGTGCTGAGCAAAAGGGGGGATAACATAGATTTGATACTCTCGAAGCCAGCTCTTAGAATATTACAACTCGAGACTGACATGTTTCCAGAAGATGTGGTTGAAAAGGCTACGTTTGTGTGGGACGATTATGATATGGATGCTCCAATAGCGAGTGGTTCTTGTCGATTTGATAGTGTGGTTGTTGTGCCGTGCAGTATGAAGACACTTGGGGAAATAGCATCAGGCATATCCCAAACGCTCATTTCAAGGGTTGCAGATGTATGTCTGAAGGAGAGAAGAAAACTCGTCCTCGTTCCGAGGGAGACACCCCTCAATGTCATACATTTGGAGAACATGTTGAAAGTTGCAAAGGCTGGAGCCATTGTGCTTCCAGCATGTCCTGCATATTACACAAGACCAAGGACTGTTGAGGATTGCATAGATTTCATAGCAGGCAGAGTTCTGGATATGCTTGGTGTCAAACATTCTCTCTACACAAGTTGGGAAGAGTTGAGAGAGGACGAACTCAGAGAAGATTGAGTACCTCTTTCAAGATGTCTGAATTCTTTGGTCTGTCCTCATAGAGTTGCGGTATCTTAACAGCCTTTCCATCGAGCCTTACAATCTCTCCGCCTTCATCAAGTCCGAGCTTTGCAACCGGGAATGAGTGGTGTGCGAGTTTTGTTGTGAGCGTTGGATGAGGCGACAAAGAGATGATTTTCGCATCGTTACATGGAAGTTCAAAAAGCACATCACCACACAAGTCTATTATCAGGTCAGCTCCGCCTTTGTATACTGGCTCGGATTTTGTCCAGCCATCATCATATTTGATGGCATTTATAGAGCCACTCCTTTCCATCATGAGTGTGCAAGCTCCCCTTGAATTTGCGTTCAGGAATAGAGGTGAGAACGAGAATGTCGTTCTCAGTTCAAGTGTCTCCTTCAACTCCAAAAAAGCTTTGAGTTCCTCATTCTTTACAGCTTCGTCTCCTATGATTACAACGCCATCCTCTGCTCTTTTTATCAGTCTTACTAGGTTTATTATCTCCTTTTGTCCAACATATTTTGTGGGTCTTGGAACACTCCCAGCCATCGCATCCGAGAGTATTGTGTAAAACTTGTTTATTTCAGCATACTCGACCTTCATATACTTGTTTACAACCCTGCCACACGATGATTGGTGTGCATCTATACACACGGTCTTCCTGTCTTTCTCCCATCCTTGTTGTCTTCTCTCTCCCCTTGGATAGTAAGAGTACATCGAAAGATGTCTTGGATGGGTGCTTAAAGGGTCACAAAAGAGGTATATGATAACATCTGCGTTATCCTTTATCCAGTCGAGGCTGACCTCTCTCAATTCTCCTCGGAGTAATAGTTCCAGTACATGTCCGTGATAAAGAGATGTCTCGTTATCGACTCTTGCACCGACTTTTTCGGCTATATCAAGAGCATAACCAACAGCTTCCTGAGAGAGGTTTGATAGCCCATATATCAGAGGGGTAGACGCCTTATCCAACTCCTGAGCAATCAGTTCAGCAAACCCCTCAACATCCAATTCTCTTTTTAGATTTGTTTTGAGGTATTCAGTTCCTTTCCGACAGGCATTGAAGATATCTGCTCCGTCTATCACCACGTCCTCACATGCGAGGGCACAGCCCGTACATACAGTAGTTACGATACTCATGTAAATGGACAGACAACTTTCCTGTATATATTGTTTTCAGAGGAAATCTATCAGTGTGCTTTTGATGAGTTCTGACTTCTTCTTTTCCTCCTTTCCCTCCTCCTCGTAGCCATCGTAGTCTTTGATTCCAGATATTATGGCAAGTACCCTCACTTTACCCTCGTAGTCGTCTCTCACTCTTGCTCCCCATATCACATTGGCATCATCGGAGATTTCAGATGTTAGTGATCTTCCTATTAGGTTTGCCTCTTCAAGTGTCAAGTCCGGTCCACCAGTGATATGTATGAGTGCCCCTGTCGCACCATGGAATGTGGTGTTAAGTAGCTGATTATTCACTGCATATCTCACAACATCATTAGCTTTTTCCGGCCCATGTGCCTCTCCAACAAGTATAGTTGCAGTTTTACCCTGTCCTCTGGCTCCTCCCATCACGGATTTCACATCTGCATAGTCAAGGTTTATGAGAGATGGCTGGGTTATGGTCTCTGTTATTCCTTTTATGGTTTCTGCTATGATTTGGTCCATGACCAAAAATGCCTGTTCGATTGGAAGATGTGGCACGATGTCAAGTAATCTCTGATTATCGAGGATTATAACAGTCTGGGACACTTTTTTAAGTTCTTTTATTCCCCTCTCTGCCTTTGCACTTCTTGCTCTTTCAGTCAAAAACGGCGTGGAGACCATAGATATAACGATAGCACCAGTCTCTTTTGCAATTTCTGCAACAACAGGTGCAACACCCGTACCTGTTCCTCCCCCCATTCCAGCGGTTATAAAGACAAGGTCAGCACCCTCAATATGTGGCTTCAGCTTCTCTCTTGAATTCTCTGCGGCTCTTCTTCCCTTTTCAGGGTCACCTCCAGTTCCAAGACCTCTCGTTATGGACTTGCCCACCAAAATCTTCTTGTCTGCTTGTGTTATTCTGAGGTGTTGATGGTCTGTGTTTATTGCAATGGTCTCTGCACCTTCTATGCCCATCTCAAAAAGACGGCGTATGGTGTTGTTGCCAGCACCTCCACATCCAATCACCTTTATCCTTGGTTTGTATTCATGTACGTCGTCTAACTCATCCTCAATATCCAACCCTTTTTTTGCATAACTCAAAGCTGCATTTATTATAGATTCCATTATATCCATCCCCTCCATGGACTTTTATGACATTTCAGAAAGGATTTTGATTTTCTCCATGATCTTATCTTCTCTTCTCTCTATTAGCTCTCTGACAGCGTCTCTCACCGCCTCACTCACAGACGGAAACTCACCACATGCTACCAGTATATTGAGCATTCGTATCTGTTGTTCCGGAAGTCTCACAGTTATCTTTTCCATGGCTCTCATCCTTTCTGACTTTGGGGTACATATGCCAGACATGTGTCTGTCATTTGTCCGACATATGATAGACACATGTAAGACATCTATCCATATAAAGATTTTGTTCATAACGTGTCTATCTTGGCGGGAGGTAATGTGATGATAATCCTTGTTCCCTCTCCCTCTTCCGAATGTATCAATATGCTACCACCCAGAGACCTCACGATGCCATACGAAACAGATAAACCAAGTCCGGTACCTTCCCCAACCGGCTTTGTTGTGAAGAATGGCTCAAACACATGCGGGAGCACATCTTTTGGTATTCCTATCCCATTGTCCTCAATCTCGATAACAACCATGCCATCCTTTTCGTAAGTGTGTATCTTTATTACTTTGTTCTATGTCTCTTTCTGGTTCAGTGCCCATATGGAGTTCGATATTATGTTCAGGAGGATTTGCATGATCTTCTCCTCTTCACCCAGCACACTGCTCTTGGCATCGAGTCTTTTTTCCACTTTTATTGTTCTCAGTTCATGGGTGAGGATCGTGAGTGTCTTTTCAATGATATCGTTGATATTCAGCTCATAAAATTCTCCTCCTCCCTTTCTTGAGAAGTCGAGAAGGTCTGAGACAATCTTCTTGATCCTCATTCCAGCCTCTTCGATCTCACAGATCATTTCATAGTGCTCGCTATCAGATGGCAGTTCGTCCTTCAGTATCCAAGCATAGTTCAGTATTACCGTGAGCGGGTTATTAATTTCGTGTGCAACTCCCCCAGCCAACTGTCCAATTGATATGAGTCTCTCTGCATGGGCGAGCTGTGCCTCGAGTTTTTTCCTCTCTTCTTCAAGCTCTTTGATACGGGTGATATCTAAGATAACCCCATCAACATGTTCGTTAATTTTTCTCCCCCGTTCTACAACGTACTTCCCATTGGCAATTCTGTACTCGGTTCTGTAAGATTCCCCTTTCAGTATATCTTTCATCACATTCTCTTTATCTTCGGGGTGAATGAGGGCAAGATACGATTTTCCTATGAGTTCTGATGGCTCCAGTCCGAATAAGTTCTTGCTCTCATCACTCATGTACTCGATTGTCCATTTGTCATCCAGAAATCTTCTGAAAACAACACCCGGAATGTTTTGAACAAGCGTCTCAAATCTCTCCTTAGCTTTTTTAATTTCTTCCTCTGACTTTAAACGTTCTGTTATATCAACAAGGGTTCCGAGGACCACCTTCTTTCCTTTGTATGTGGCTGATGTACCGAAAGCCTCAACCCATCTCACAGAGCCATCCTTTTTTATGATCCTGAATCTCGAAGGAGGTAGATCCACTCTCCCCTTCAGCCTATCTCTTATTCGACTTTCAACAATTTTTCTGTCTTCTGGATGTATTATATCGAATGTATTTCTTCCGACCAGCTCATCTCTCTCGTATCCAAAAACTCTCGAAAACGTTGGATTCACATATATCAGTGTTCCGTTTTCATCTATCATAAACACGCCAGCTATTGCATTCTCGGTTAGAGTTCTGAACAGCTCCTCTCTCTCTGCTAGAGCCTCTTCAGCGTCTTTGAAGTATTTGAGCTCGTTCAGGATTACATCACACTCTTTTATCAGAGCAAGTGCGAATATCATCATCCCCGCGCCCATCAGTATGCTTTCTGAAAGTTGGAGAATTATGTTGTCTGATATCTCACTGACCACATTCACAAGTAAGCCGAGGGAAAACAGACCCCACCCGACGTTGACAAGGAATATTCTAAGTTTGCTGAGAAAGAAAAACGCAACTATTGAGGCACAGAATATTGCTATGTTGATTGTGATGAGCATAGACATTATAGCTACAATGTTGCACAATATAAAAATGTTTATTCATAATACTTTAATAAGAAGAATGCAAAGGAGGGAGCAATGGCAGAAGTGCAGGATAGAAAGACAATAGAAGATTTGCCAGGTGTTGGTGCAAGCACAGCAGAGAAGTTGAGAGATGCTGGATACAGCTCAATTGAGGCAATTGCAGTAGCATCTCCATCTGAGTTGGCATCTTCGGTTGCAGATATGAGCGAAAGCACCGCATCCAAGATCATCAAGGCTGCGAGAGAACTTGCAGACATCGGAGGGTTTGAGACAGGGGACGTTGTATATGAGAGAAGGAAGAAAGTTGGAAAGCTCACAACAGGTAGTTCTGCTCTGGATTCTCTGATAGGAGGAGGTGTTGAAACACAGTCCATCACCGAACTTCATGGGGAATTTGGTTCTGGAAAGACACAGATTGTTCATCAGCTGTGCGTGAATGTACAGCTTCCAAAAGAGGTTGGTGGGCTTGAAGGTTCTGCAATCGTGATAGATACCGAGAATACGTTCAGACCTGAAAGGATAACCCAGATGGTTGAGGGGTTGAAGATTAGGTATGAGGATGAGTATCCAGATATCCCGTTTGACCCAAAGGAGTATTTGAAGAATATACATGTTGCAAGAGCATACAACTCAAACCATCAGATTCTTCTGGTTGATAGTGCAAGCCAACTTGCAGAGTCTCTCAGAGACTCAAAACCCGTGAAACTTTTGGCTATTGATTCATTAACGGCTCACTTTCGCTCTGAGTATGTGGGGAGGGGAACACTCGCCGATAGACAGCAGAGACTGAACAGGCATCTTCATGACCTTTTAAGATTTGCATCCCTTTTTGATGCGGTTGTTGTTGTTACAAATCAAGTGATGGCCCGTCCTGATGTTTTCTATGGTGACCCCAACAAGCCAATTGGAGGACATGTACTTGCACACACCGCCACATATAGACTATCTCTCAAAAAGAGCAAACACAACAAAAGAATTGCAAGATTGATAGACTCACCTTCACTTCCTGAGGGAGAGGTGATTTTTTCGGTCACAGAGTATGGAATTGCGGATTGATGGGGAGAACATGCAAGTCAAGGTTGTTGCGACAGACATAGATGGGACTCTTACAGACCGTTCAAGAAAACTGAATCCATCTGCCCTGCAAGTTGTTCAGAATCTCTCAGAGTGTGTGAAGGTTGTGCTTGCAACAGGGAACACTCTGTGCTTTACTTGGGCATGTTCTGTTCTTTTGGGGACTGGTGGGGCAGTTATTGCAGAGAACGGGGCGGTTGTTGCAAGTGGGTACGATTCTGAACCTCTCATTCTCGGAGATAAAGAGAGATGCCTTAGAGTTTATCCCATTCTTGTGGAGAAGTTCTCTGCAAGAGCACTTGATATCGATTACAGACTTGGAGAGGTTGTTCTTGAACGGAATTTTTGCATCTCTAAGGCTAAAAGGATAGTTGAGCAGTATGACCCAGAGCTGGAGTTGGTCGATACAGATTTTGCAATTCATGTGAAGCTGAAGCACGTGAGTAAGGCAAGAGGGCTGGAAAGACTGGTCAGTACCTTTTCTGCGAGTATGGATGAAGTTGCTGCTTTTGGCGACTCAAGGAATGACATCTCGATGCTTGAAAAAGCCGGTATCTCTCTAACAGTTGCGAATGCCCCATCCGACGTGAAAGATGTGTGTGATTATGTGAGTCCGTACTCATTTGGAGAAGGGTTTGTTGACGGCGTTCGCTGGCTTGTTGAGAGGGGATTCATAGACGATGTCGTAGGATTGTTTTGATACCAGAAGTCTCGCTCTCAGAGTCGAGAGAGAGAAAGGCGAGAAAGTAAGACGTTGTCTTTTAGAGTAGGGACTTCTTAAAAAAGATTTGAAACCCTTTTCAGATGAAAAATTTGTTTATTTCCCTGTAAAAGATAATGCAAAGGATGTTATGGAAGGAGATTTTGTTTGGGAGAGTTTTCAACCCATAAAAAAGCGAAAAACCCACTTAGACATTATTGGCAGAATAAGTTTTGACATTGTGGGCGATATAGCTCTTGTTGACCTCAAGGCTATCAGTGGGTTGGATAGGAAAGAGGTGGCAGAGACACTTCTCAGCACGCTTCCTATCAGGTCAGTTTTTGGTGTTGGGGGAGTCAGTGGGGAGTTCAGGGTTGCCCAACTCGTTCATTTGGGGGGAAGCAGAAACACACTGACTCTCCACAAAGAAAATAAATGTGTTTTCGAGCTTGATGTAGCCAGAGTTTACTTCAATCCGAGACTTGCAACAGAAAGAGCAAGGGTCGAGAGAAGAATCTCCCAAGAGAGGGCAAAGGTAATTCTTGATATGTTTGCTGGCGCAGGTCCATTTTCGATACTAATCGCAAAGATGGACAAAACTAGGGTTGTTCATGCGGTAGAAAAGAATCCAGTTGCATGTCATTTTCTCAGAAGGAATGTTGAGCTAAATAAAGTGAGTAATGTGATAGTACATGAGGGGGATGTGAGAGATATACTTGCCACCCAGAAAATAGATGCAGATGCAATAATCATGAACCTTCCTCACACAGCAATCAACTTCCTCCCTCTTGCGTTGGAGTGTTCGCATCCTGGTACCCTCATATTCTTGTATACGATATCTGCGGATGAGCCAGACATACCTGGGATGGAAAAGGCGAGGAAGGTGAAATCGTATGCCCCCAATGTTTCCATATGGTGTGTTGAAGTGAGGGCATGACATACCAACTGCGGTGCCAGTTTTTGTGGTTTGCATCATCTTTTCGTAGGTGTGGATTGGAGCTTTGTGTATTGGAAGCATTGAAAAGGCTATATATAGCTGAAGATACATGTCTGTGTATGGAAGAAGTAATTGCGACTTGCTCGAAAGCTCTCGAGCTTGCGGGCGAAGGTAAAATTGATGATGCACTTCAAATTCTCGATGAGCTTTATGAATCACTTGAAGATGAACTTGAGAAGTCTTTTGTACTTGAGAAAAAAGCTGGTATTCTATCCATGAGTGGAAAGGTTGAGGAGTCTCTTTCGCTCTACGAGGATGTTATATCCACACAACTAAAGGCTGTGGATGAGGACATACCAATGGCTGTTGAGATGTTATCAACTTCATTCTACAATCTTGGTAGCATCCTTACAGATATAGGGGCTTTTAAGGAAGCTGAACTTGCATACGAACGCTCTCTTGATTTCCTCGAGAGAATCGGTGGCGAGGAGAATTATGCAGCAGATGTGGGCGGAACTCTTTATCATTTGGGTTTTCTTGCCCAAGAGAGGGGTGATAACGAACTTGCAAGAAACAGGTATGAAAAGGCTCTCAGAATATTCGAGACAATAAAATCCGATGCAGAGGTTCATACTGTGATGTGTGCAAACATACTCAACAACCTCGGGGTGATAGAGGCCCGAAGTGGTGAATTGGAGAGAGCAGAAGAGTTTTTCAGGCAAGCATCTGGCAGATATGTTGAGGTTGATAGTTTGGAGTCTTTGTTCTATGCTGCAACAACTCTTGGTAGTCTTGGAATGATCAGACGTGAACTTGGAAAGATGGATGATGCAAGGGATGCGTACTCCGATGCGCTGGAAATAGCACAGAAGCTTCTTGATAAAAGCGGAGATGATGAGCTTTATAAGGCTGTTGCAATGCGCCTCATAAACGAGCTTGAAGAAATGAAGAATGCACTTTAATTTTTTACTTTAATTTTTTTTTCTGGTGCATTTTCAATTATCACTTCAAACCTCTTTTTATATCTTTCAAGCATGGATATTGTTTTTGGGGCAAGCATGAGTATGAAGACGACGTTTCCAATTGCATGCATTGTATCAAACCAGAAACTCGTGAGTTGAGTGAGGACGAAGGTTTTCCAGGTGAGTGGATAAACATATGTAACCCAGTGCCATATATTTAGAGTCCATCCATAGATATATCCCCACATCGCACCGTATATGGAAAGAAACAAGAGATTTAAGTTTCTTTTAGAATCCCCAAGATTCTTCCCAATTCCAAAGAAATTCCGTAAAAATCCACTTGTTAGTCCAGCAAGTCCCCATCCAAGCATCTGGAATATTGTCCAAGGACCTTGACCAAGGAAGAGATTTGAGACAGCAGCACTGATGGCCCCGACCATGAATCCCGCAATCGGTCCAAAAACGAGACCTGTGCAGATTGTGAAGAACGTGCATGGTTGGATACTTGGAATGGTTGCAAATGGAACTCTTGAAACAGCAGAGATTGTTCCAATCATGGCAATCAATGCTATTATTTTGGTGGATGTGTGTCTCTCCTCGAATTCAAACAGCATCCCAAGGACTGTGAGACATCCAATTGCGAGGATGCCTATTGACCACGTACGTGATAGTTCTCTCGAGTGTTCAGGACTCACAACCGGTACAATGATATAGAACACCACGATTATGATTGCCAGAGCAATCATCAACTTTCCCTTTCCTCTCACCTTTCCCCCCGCCTTAAACCCATATCAATTACCTCAAGTGCCTCCTCCACAGTGAGAATCTCATCTGGCACACCATATCTTCTGAAAGATTGTATCATCCTGTTTATCTGGGGTGAGAATAGGAGGGCGTTGGCAAGCCCCTTGTGTTTTTCATCATCTATTACAATCTTACCCTCACTCATTATTACTGCTCTGTCTCCATGTCTTGCAGCAGTTTCAACATCATGTGTTGAGTATATCACTGTCCTTCCATTTTTTCTATACTCATCCAGTATTTTCATAATGTATTCCTTGAGTGAGAAATCGAGCCCTCTTGTTGGCTCATCGAGTATCAGTATCTCTGGCTCAAATGCAAGAACACTCGCTATCGCAACTCTCTGTTTCTCTCCTCCGGACAGACTTCTCGGATAGCAGTCTCTGTATCTCTCGAGTTTTAACAGTTTGAGGACTTCATTCACCCTTTCTTCTATGTTATCGTATCCCATACTTTTGAGTGGGAATGCAACCTCTTCAAAGACGGTATCTGCAATTAAGTGGTCATTTGGATTCTGGAAAACGAATCCAACATGTCTTGCAAGCTCAGCAACCGTCGCCCTTCTCGTATCAAGCCCACAAACAACCACTTTCCCTTTGTTGGGTATGTTCAGCCCTATAAGATGCTTTAGTAAGGTTGTCTTTCCAGATGCATTCCTTCCTAAGAGGGCAACAAATTCACCTTTCCGAACATTTAAACTCACACCCTTTAAGATGGGCTGATCATATCCGAACCATACATTCTCAATCAGGACAACAGTTTTTCCCGTTTGGTGGTGTGTTTGCGGTTTCCACTCCACTCCATTGACCCTTCTGAAAAGAGGTCTTAGAATCTTCCTTCCCTCTTTTACCGTCAGAGGAATCTTGAAGCCATCTCTGAGTATATCTGGCTCATAATGTTCCATCACTTTGAGAGTTAAATCAACTACTGGAGGGATTTCTGTACCCGTCTCTCTCAATCTCTCGTCCTTCATGACTTCTCTTGGCTCTCCATCAGCAATTATCCTACCTCTGTCCATCACAATCACTCTGTCCACAAGATGCATTACTCTGTCGAGTCTGTGTTCTATTAGTATGACTGTGATACCAAGTTCATCGTTTATCCTCTCCACAACTTTTAAGACATCCTCTGCCCCCTGCGGGTCTAACTCACTTGTCGGCTCGTCAAGAACAAGTACATTTGGGTGAAGTGCAAGAACACTCGCTATCGCAACTCTCTGTTTCTCTCCTCCGGACAGTTCTTTCGGATGTTTTTTTCTCAGATGGAGTATTCCAACCGTATCGAGAGCCTCTTCAATCCTCTTTCCTATCACATCCTTTGGCAGTCCTATGTTCTCAAGACCAAATGCTATTTCTCTCTCCACTTCCATTGATACCAGCTGATTCTCTGGGTCTTGGAAAACGAATCCAACATGTCTTGCAAGCTCAGCAACCGTCGCCCTTCTCGTATCAAGCCCACAAACAACCACTTTCCCCCCAAATCTCCCTCCATGAAAATGAGGAACGAGACCATTGAGACATCTCGCAAGCGTACTCTTACCCGATCCCGAAGGACCTGCAAGAAGCACAAATTCCCCTTCATCGATTGTGATACTCACATCCACTAAAGCGGGCGTCTGACTTCCTGAGTATGTAAAGTGCAGCCCTTCTGTGAGAACCGTTCCCTCCCTCCATTCCCCGTTCATTGACGACCTCCATGAGCCAGTGGTTCTGAGGAATTGTATGTAATCCACACAGATACATAGGGTATGACCAGCATAGAAAACAGCAGGACACCAAGTATTATTGACTCGAGTTCAATTGGAGAAAGTACAGGATAGTATTCATATGTGCCATAACCGAGAAATCTTGCAATTATCCCCACGAGGAGAGTTGAAAAAATAAATACGCTTACGAGTTTATCCGCATGGGAAAGTTTCAGTTCTTTATAGAATGTTCTCTTTTTGTTCTCTCCAAAAGCTCTTGCCTCCATTGCCTCTGCAATTTCAACACTTCTCTCGAGCGAGTTTGCCAGCAGAGGCACAAGCACTGGAACTCTGTTTTTTATTCTTTTGATTATTGAACCTCTATCGAGTTCTAGTCCTCTTGTCCTCTGTACATCTGTGATTGTCTCAACATCAGAAAGCAGAGTGGGTATGAATCTTGATGAGAGGGATACAATCAGCACAGATTTATATGGCACTTTCATTTTTAACATCAGCATGACAATATCGTCTGGATGCACACTCAGAGTTATGATTGCAAATGCAGATAGGATAACAAGCAACCTGATACCCATCATGATACCATAGAAGAGTGCTTCAAGTGTTATGACCGGAGAACCAAAGAAAGGCAGATTATGTCCGAGAGTGTACAAAATATGCTCACCATTGTGATTGAATGCGATGTTTAGCAGAACTATCACAGGGATGAAAAAAAGTCCGAGCTTAACAAAGAATGACCACTCTTTGATTATTTTTCCAAATATGGCTGGCGGTATTGTTGCAACAAAGAGCAATATCAAAACAACGGGATTGTCAAAAATAAGGCTCAGTATTAGGATTGTGATTGCCCATATTATCTTTGGCATTGGATTCATTCTGTGAATCGGCGTGTCTGCTTCTTTATAGACCATCATGGTACAGGAATCACCTCGCCATTCACAACCACGCATGCATACCTGTATCTTATTTCGTCTGGGTTCAGAAGCACATTTACACCATCCTCGATTTCCTCGGCAGCGGTACCAGCCACCACCATCACCATATTCTCATTGACAACAGTTCCCTTTGGGTTCCAAGGACTGTTTACTGCAACTATAACACATCCATCACCGTATTCTCTTCCATCAACCGTCACAACATTTTCATTCTCGATATATGCGTACAAATTGAGTCTCTGAGCTATGGAGAAGATATGGGATACTGGCTCAAATGATGCATCCCCTATAAGTATCAGATTGTCTTTTTCCTTCTCATAATCCTTCAACTCATCCCATCTCTTTACCTTCACACTTGCTCCGGCACTTTCAAGATATTTCTTTATCTTCTCAGCATCCTCGTCAAATCCGTTTTGATAGACTATGATTGTATCTCTAACCATGCCGTTGTATCCATGCACGAACGGCTCTGGATATGCACCTATAATCGCCACCTTTCCATACGAGTCCCATGCATGGTAATCCCATATCTCGAAATCCCCTGGGTGAAGTATGTACTGGGTTGCCCCCACCTCTGCTACAAATCCGTTTATGGTATAGAACCAATCCACCTTTTCACCCATCTTGAATAGGGATTCATGTCCGTTTATTGCCTCTACAAATCCACCCCCATATGCCGTTTGAACAGATGCAACTTTTTTCAAAGCGTCCATTGCAGTGGTTTTACCTTCTTCTATCTCAATCTCTTTATCAAGTAATACTCTATCTCCAAAGTCGAGGGTGACAGCAACCCTTACATTTGCTGTTTCCTCCCCTTCACCTCCACCCACAGTTTCACCAGTCTCAATCTGTTCTGTGAGCTCGAATCCCTGTTGAGTTTGGTTTAGTTGGGTGGTTTGAGACACTTCAACCGGTGTTTTCTCACCGACACACCCACATACACAGAGCAGTATGAAAATTAGTACAGCTGTCTTCTTTCCAGTCATTTTAGCCACCTCAAGACGAGGATGATGGCAAGGATGGTCAGTGAAAATGGCAATGGACTCTTTTCAGTTTTTTTGGTTGTATCTGGGTTTTGTGCAGATCCATTACTGACGTTGAGAGACGATACCTCAGATGACATATCTGAACTGTATATTTCAATGAGTTCTGGGGTACCCTCACCAACTGACTTTTCTATTTCGATTTCCTCCTTACTGGGCTGTGGCAACACCTCAACTTTGAACTTCTCACTTGTTTGGTAATATGTCTTTGTTGCCACAAGTTCGTATATGCCGGGAAGCGTGAGTGTGATTTTCACCTGTCCATTGGAGTCTGTTATATATACGTCATTGCCGACTCTGACCTCAGCCCCAGGCAAAGGTCTCCATCTCCTTGTCTCAACATCATTGTAATACACAGAAACGTTTATGCTCTCTCCAGCCACAATCTTCACTTTGTCAGCCCAGATTGTTGTTTCTGGCTTACTCACAGTATAAGAAGGCTCGGGAATCGTTGTTGTATTTATGAAAACCGGATACCACTTCCCACACAGTGCAATCACCGCATACGAGGTTACCAGCTCGGGCTGTGAACGGACATTTGGGAGATGGAAGAATGCACCATCAGCATCCTGCATACTTGACAGAAAATCCACCGGATTGTTTCCTGAGTTTGTCCACTCTCCTGATGTCGGGTCCTCGCCAGCGGCGAGAATGGCTGAAATCACCCAAGCGGTAGCTTCTGTGCTTGGCTGTGTTCCAAAGGATGGGTCAGAACAAAAACCACCAGTTGAATCCTGACAGCTTTTTATGTAATCAAAACCATCTTTTATCTCATCAGAAGAAGGGTCAACACCCGCTGCAATCAGAGCCATGATTGCTGCTGCTGTGTCATCTGTATCACTATCACCCCCAACATACCAGCTCCACCCCCCATCTGGGTTTTGGTTGTCTTTTATGAATTCAACTGTTTGGGAGATGATGGTGGATGAGGAAGGGTCAACACCGGCAGCCACAAGAGCAATAATACCCCAGTAATCATCGTTCAGCAGACTCGGGTCTCCTATCTGTCCCTGTTTGAATTCATTACCCAGCATTGCAACATAATCCGTGCCGGTGAAGTTTGTTGGATCTTCACCCATGCATACGATTGTGAGGATGTGTCTCTCGATATCAGTTGCTTTGTCAGTGTCTAGTTGTTGTTGATTGTTTTTGATGTAATCTATAAGAGAGCCATACTTTGTGGGGTCTTCCCCACAAGCAACAATCGCCATCAAAGCCCATTCTGATGTCATGTATCCACCGATGCGACCATCGTCCTCCTGAGTGGAGTTGAAGTAATCAAGTGCATTCTTTATAATCGGGTCAGATGTGGTGTATGGGTATGCAAGTGCACAGCCCATCAGTGCAGTTGTCAACACAAGTATGACCATAACTCTGGGCATCATCTGTATCCCCTCCTGAGGAGTAAGATGATACCCATCCCCATACCAAAAACAAGAGCTGAAAGAATCCACAACGACACTGAAATGCTTTTTTGATATGACAGCATTTTAAACTCAGTCGCATCAACAACATCCACCGCATCCCAGTTCTTTTTTGTTCCCACTCCCACGGATACAACATACACACCCGATTTTCCAAAAATAACATTTATTTCTGAATTCGAGGGTGTGATTACGGGTGCGTAGTATTTGGTGCCATTCACCCACACCATTTCAGACGGTTCGATTTCAAGTGAGACATAGGAACCATCCCCACGTATGCTTATGCTTGTTAATTCTCCCGTCTTCACAACTTCAGATATGTGGATTTCGGGGGGGTTGCTTATGGGGTCTAAACTAGAAACAGCGTTTTTAATACTCTCTTCAGCATCGTCAATATCCCCCATTAGATACTGAGCAAGAGAAAGTTCGTACCAGAGCATGGGGTCTTCTCTTACCTCAACAGCCTTCTCATAATAATACACAGCCTCTTCATAGTCCCCCACCTCCATTGCAGACTTTGCCTCTTCCAAGTAGCGTGGCAATCTTATTGTGTTTAGTAGCTCCAGAGTTTTATGTGCCCCCTCAACGTCTCCCATTGCATTTTGGGCTTTTATAAGATTTTCAAGTATTTTTTCATCTTCTCTTACCTCAACAGCCTTCTCATAATAATACACAGCCTTTTCGTATTTTTTTATGGCGTAGTATGCATTTCCAAGGTTGTTCATTATCACGTAATTCTGAGGGTCGAGCTTCAGTGCATTCTGGTAGCTTTCAATAGCCCCCAAAAAATCTCCCATTTTATACAAACAATTACCTTTTGCATACAATGCATAAACATCGTTTGGATTTGTCGATAGTATATTCTCATACAGCGAGAGTGCCTCTTCGTACTTTCCTTGTTTATAGAGTTCATCTGCTTGGGACAGCATGTCTTCTGTTGCTCCCGCAGAGACCATTATCAGAACAAATGCCACCACCCACATCAGCTTCATATCACGCCCCCTTGTTCTAGGTCATATGTCTTCCATCGGTGGGGTTCAGAGTGAGAGAGCCATTTCTGAAGTCCATCATGTTGTTTTCTTGAGAATAACAAATTGCAAGCTCGATAGTACATCTTGAGCCACCCATACAACCACCCAAATCTTTAATTAAATTAAACTTTACTTTTGTATTTAATGGTTGCTGATAGACTCGGTGCATCGACTTATTGTTGCATTCTTGAGCCTCTCGAAGTGGCTCTGGGGAAACTTGAGAATACTGGATTTTCTCTCGTTGAAATTCTCTCAGATGGCATGCATGACCTTCTAAATGACTGTGAACCATGTTTTAGTTTTGGTATGGAGTATGTGGTGCACGCTCCGATTGATTTGAACATTGCAAGTGTGAGAGAGCCAATACGCAAAGCATCTGTTGAGGTGTTGAAGGGGGTTGTTGAAGTGGCAAACAGGATAGATTCAGATTTATTGGTGATTCATCCTGGACACTACGGATGGCATATCGAGAAGGAGAGAGCATATAGGGCATGTGCTAATTCTGTGATGGAATTGTCCAGATTCTCAGAAGATTTTGGAGTTAGAATAGCAGTCGAGAATATGACTGACTGGGGGAATTCACTCCTTCGTTCTCCTATGGATGGGTGGGTGATTGGGAATGCAGGGCTTGCCCTTGATGTTGGACATGCCCATTTGATGCACGAACTTGAGAATTTTCTGGAAGACTCAAGAGTAATTCATCTGCACATTCATGATAACGATGGCCAGAGAGATTCTCATGATGCTCTTGGAAGAGGAAATCTGAAACTGGAAGATGTCTTTTCGATGATGTTAGAGAGGAATGTAAGGGGTGTGATTGAGGTTAACTCTCTTGATGCTTTGAAAGAAAGTGTTTTGTGGTTGAAAACCCATCAGGTATTGAAATCTCATTTTGATTCTCAATCTTTGCCAAGAAGTCCAGATTTTTGAAGTATCAAAAGTTTTTCAGTATCAAGCTTCTCTCCAGCTATGAAGCGTTTGTATATTTCCTCTGCCTCTTTGAGAAGTGGAGACTTCTTAACAGTCTTCTTCTTCCTATCCAGTTTTTCTATGAGTATGTCAAATTCTTTTATTTCCTTTGCAAGCCTCAAGCATTTTTTGTGGATGGCATCCGCCTCATCTTGATATTTCACGAATTGAGCATGAGCATGATCAGCCTCTTTCCTGACCCTGTCAGCCTCACGGAAGAGCAAAACCATTTGGTCATGGTATTTCTGTGCGGTCTCAATCTCTCCAAGAAACATACGGTGGTATTTGTTTATCTCTTTTTCCAGATTTTCGATGTCAGATAGAATTTTCGAGATGTCAGGGTCACCTTCAAGCTCCTTTTTACGCTTGATATATTCCTTTCTCAGACTCTCTATTTTTTCTATGAGTTCCTTTTCTTTACTTATTGAAAGAACTTCAGTTTGTTGTTTGAACTCAAGCATTTCTAACTCTTTTTTAAGTTCTTCCAATGATTTTCCTTCAATACCTTTCTCTCTACCCTTTTTTTCGAGATTTATTTTGAGTTTCTTCATTTCATTCTTAAATTCGTCTCTTTTTTTCTTATATTCACCAACTAGTACGTTGTGTTTGTCTCTTTCTGCTTTCAGTTGCTGTGCCTTTTCAACCAGCTCCTTTACCTTTGTGTTGAGCTCGTTTCTTTTGTTAGCCCATTCGCTCGCTTTGGCGTTGAGCTCTGCTCTTCTCTCTCTCAACCTCTCCAATTCCTTTTGCAGTTCCTCTTTTCTGTCTTTCAGCTCCTGTAACACCTCTCATCCTCCCGCATCAGCATATCAATGATTTTTATTACCTTCCTTAGGTCTTTTCCTTCTACTGTTTCATCTGCATACTTCTTTAGAATTGGCTTTGCATTGAATGCAATTGCAAATCCTCCGTTTCTGAAAAGACAGATATCGTTTGCACCATCTCCTACCATTATGCATTCATCGAGTTTGATTCCCTTTTCCTCAAGAAAACTTTTGAGTGCATGGAGTTTTGCTTCTCCATATGTCAGAGGCCCCCTCACTTCCCCTGTGAGTACTCCATCCTTTACCACAAGTTCATTGGATATCACATGCTCTATGCCAAGACTCTTGGCAACCTAATCCGTGGCAATCGAAAAGCCACACGAAACCATCACAACCATCAGATTCTTGCTTTTGAGGTAAGACACCAGCTCATGGGCTCCATCCATATACGGCATCCTTTCCACAGCTTTCTTTGCTCTGTTAACAGAGAGCCCTTCGAGCATCTTCACCCTTCTTTTCAGAGCCTCTCTGTAGTCTATCTTCCCTTCCATTGCCATCCTTGTAATCTCTGCAACCTCTTTGCCAACACCTGCCTCATAGGCTAGCTCGTTGATGGTTTCGGCATCTATCAGTGTAGAGTCCATGTCCAGAACCACCACCCTGAATCTTGCATTCTACTCCATAGAAATCCTCTTCAAGAACGGAAACTGCAATCTTTCAGAGCATCAATAAATAAAACCTTTTCGCTTGTGTGGACAATATTTGACTTCAGGTTTTAAAGTCCAAAAACAGCTCCAGACAAGAACGCAACAAGAGCGATTCCCATTGATGTTTTGAGAATTGTGGACGCGTTTGTTGGATTCTTAGGTATCTGAGTCAATGCATAAAGAAATCCAGCATCTGCCATCACCACCACCCCCAGATATAGTTCCCCCAAGAGTCCTGTGAGATAGGGTAGAGGAGATAGCGCGATTGTGAGGAATATGCACAAAACAGCAAACATACCCGCTTTTTGTATGCCCCAAACAACTGCAATGGTATTTGCCCCCCCGATCCTGTCCCCCTCTACATCTTCTATGCTTTTTACGATTTCTCTCGAGAGGGTTGCAAAGAACGATAGAATAAAAAGGACAATAACAACCCCCATCACCTTACCTGTGAGACTACCACCGTACAAGAAAGTTGATGCCGTAAGATATGAAATGAGAACATTTCCTATCAAAGGTAGTCTTTTTAACATTACAGCATAATTCCACAACAGTACGGAATTGATGAGAGCAAGTGCGAATGGAAAAAAGAAGTTTATCTGTAGAGAAACCATGAGAGATAACAAGATACCCACGATGAAGAAGATGCTCACAGTTCGCATGACAGCTCTTCTCTTCAACCTTCCAGATGGTAGAGGCCTATCTGGTTTGTTTACTCTGTCTATCTCGATATCATACACGTCATTCAGAGCATTCCCAGCCCCAGTTATCATAAACACGGAGAGCAATGCAAGTATTTCAGCCTCTGACCACAACTCCCCACTAACCACGAGACCAATGGCAACTGCAAGGCTTGCCATAATACAGTTTTTAATCCTAAACAACTCGAACCATGCCTTCGTTTGTTAGCCCCCCTCATACAGAAAGCATTCTTTCAAGAGCTTTCATAGCTTTCTTTCTAACATCTTCTTCGACCTCAACAATCGGTTCAATCTCTTCAAGAGATTTAGCAACACTTTCAAGGGGAATCTTCATGCTTGGGCATATCAGGTACTCAGAAGCTGGATAAAATCTCTTATTGGGATTTTCGAGCATCATTTTATGTATAAGCCCTATTTCAGTCCCTATTATGAACTCTTTTTTCTCACTTTTCTTTACATATCTTAACATGCCACTTGTGGATGTAACAACATCCGCAATCTCACACACCTCAGGTCTGCATTCAGGATGCACCAGCAATTCTGCATCAGGGTGTTCATTCTTGGTGTTGATAACGTCTTTCAGTGTGAGGAAGTGATGAGTGGGGCAGTATCCATCCCAGGGAATTATTTTCTTGGTTGTGTGGCGTGAAGTCCAGTGGGCAAGGTTCTTGTCTGGCACAAATATCACCTCATCTCCCTCAAGGGAGTTCACGACTTTGGCAGAATTGGCTGATGTACAGCAGATATCCGAGAGAGCCTTCACTTCGGCTGATGTATTCACATAGGAGACAACTGATGCGTTTGGATAGTCCTCCTTCATTTTCTCGAGTTTGGAGGGAGATACCATCATAGCCATCGGACATTTTGCCTCTTTTTCTGGGTGGAGGATAATTTTGTCTGGATTTAGAATTGCGGCACTTTCTGCCATGAAGTCCACTCCACACACTACAAGAATGTCCGCATCCACATCAACTGCCCACCTCGCAAGTTCAAGAGAATCTCCCGTGAAATCTGCTATATCCTGAACCTCACCTCTTTGATAGTTATGTGCGAGTATCACTGCATTTCTCTCTTTTTTCAGATTCTCTATGTAGTCTGTAATATCCTCTGTGAAGGTATTGTCTTTCAAGGCTCACACCAAAAGCCACATAGAGGCAAAATACTATATAAGGATAGAGTAAGAATAGGTAATGAGGTAAATGTCGATGAGTGAGTTGTATCTCAAAGTGGCGAAGGCATATCCAGCAGATACGGGCAGGGGAATCGCAAGGCTTGACCCCACAACGCTGTTGAGACTCCAGCTCTCCCCAGGAGACATAATACAGATTCATGGGAAAAGAACAACTGTTGCTAAGGTGTGGAGAGCAGATAGACAGGATTGGGGTCAGGAGATCATCAGGATAGATGGTTTCACAAGACAGAATGCTGGTGTTGGTATAGGGGAGAGAATCAAAGTTACAAAGGTAGAGCCAAAGAAGGCAAATACCGTTGTGCTTGCCCCCATTGAAAGAACAAATGTCCCACTTACAGAGATACCTGAGACGTTTATTAAACGACAGCTTCTTAAGAGGCCTGTGATGGCCGGGGACATCGTTCCCATTCTTAGTGCACATACACGGCCGTTTATGGGGAAACAGACTGCAAGTCAGATGATGCCACTTTTGGTTGTCAATACAGACCCAGAAGGTGCGGTGATAATCGATGAATTCACAAAGCTTGTGATCAAAGAGAAACCAGTCTCAGGAGTCGCAGGGGCGAGGGGAACAGGAATAACATA
This sequence comes from Methanomicrobia archaeon JdFR-19, assembly GCA_002010075.1. Lineage (GTDB taxonomy): Archaea > Halobacteriota > Methanosarcinia > DSM-18856 > Methermicoccaceae > JdFR-19. The sequence goes on from MTMG01000014.1 coordinate 43,302, forward strand.
TGAGGATATTGGCGGTCTGAGTGAAGAGATACAGCGTATAAGGGAGTTAATCGAACTTCCCATGAAACATCCAGAAGTTTTTGAGCGATTGGGAATTGAACCTCCCAAAGGCATCTTATTGTATGGACCTCCCGGAACTGGGAAGACATTGATTGCGAAGGCTGTTGCAAACGAAGCTGGGGCTAACTTCATATCGATAGCTGGACCTGAAATCATGAGCAAGTACTATGGAGAGAGTGAGCAACGCCTCAGGGAAATCTTCGAAGAGGCGGAGGAAAGTGCCCCATCCATCATATTCATAGACGAACTTGATTCAATTGCACCGAAGAGAGAAGAGGTAACGGGAGAGGTTGAGAGAAGGGTTGTTGCCCAGTTACTTACTATGCTCGATGGACTCGAGGAGAGGGGACAGGTGGTTGTGATAGGTGCAACCAACAGACTTGATGCCATCGACCCTGCTCTCAGGCGCCCTGGCAGATTTGACAGAGAAATCGAGATAGGAGTGCCAGATGTACAGGAAAGACTTGAAATTCTACAAGTGCATACGAGAGGCATGCCCCTCGCAGACGATGTGGATTTGGAGATGCTGGCAAACAGAACTCATGGATTCGTAGGAGCAGACCTTGCAGCTCTGTGCAAAGAAGCTGCTATGAAAGCTCTTAGAAGATATCTCCCGCAAATAAACCTCGATGAGGAAATCCCGGAAGAGTTAATAGAATCGATGGAAATACTGAAAGATGATTTTGAAGAGGCATTGAAAGAAGTCGAGCCATCTGCCATGAGAGAGGTGTTTATAGAGATCCCACAGGTCACATGGAACATGGTGGGAGGACTCGACAGAGCAAAGCAAGAGATAATAGAGGCTGTTGAGTGGCCAATTAAACATCCTGAAAGATTCAAAAGAATGGGTATTACACCACCCAAAGGCATCTTATTGTATGGACCTCCCGGAACTGGAAAGACATTGATTGCGAAGGCTGTTGCAACCGAGAGTGAGGTAAACTTCATAAGTGTTAGAGGCCCCCAAGTCCTTTCCAAATGGGTTGGAGAGAGTGAGAGAGCGATTCGCGAGGTCTTCAAGAAGGCAAGACAGGTTGCCCCTGCAATCATTTTCTTTGATGAGTTGGATGCGATTGCACCCGTCAGAGGGTACGAGGTTGGCACAAAGGTTACAGAGAGAATCGTGAACCAGATACTCACAGAGATGGATGGTCTTGAGGGGCTAAAGGATGTGGTTGTGATAGGTGCAACCAACAGACCAGATATGATAGACCCAGCACTGCTGAGACCCGGAAGATTTGACAGACTTGTACTCGTCCCACCACCTGCAAGAGAGGGAAGACTTGAAATCCTTAAGATACACACGAGAGGCATGCCCCTCGCAGACGATGTGGATTTGGAGATGCTGGCAGATATTACTGAGGGGTATGTTGGTTCAGACATTGAGCTACTATGTAGAGAGGCTGCCATGATTGCGTTGAGAGAGGACCCAGATGCCGAGAATGTTGCAATGAGACACTTCGAAGAAGCTATGAAGAAGATCAGACCAACAATAAATGAGCCTCTTATGGAATATTATGAGAGGATAGCAGAGCAATTCAAAGGAGGAATAAGAAAAGAGGAGCCCCATTCATACATGGGTTATAGGTGATAGAATGGGGAAAAAGGGTTTTATGATGTATATACCAACTCCAGAGGTAAAGGTGGATGTTGTGGTATACGATGATGTGTTTTGTTTGAGTTCTTATCACACTCTGTCAGAGGAGTATGAGAGTAGAGCTTCTGTTGTGAAGATGGGAGAAAGGGAGATGAAATCCCTATCTGTGAAGGAAGGGGACAACGTTGTTGTTAGGAACGAGAGGGGAGAAATAGTTGTGAGAGTTGTAGATTCGGGTGAGGATGGTTACCTTATTCCAAGAAGTCCATTGTCAAATTAGCTTTTGGATGGGAACGACAGAAGGTACTTCACTGCATTTATAAAAAAGACAGATAGAGAACAGAGTAAAATTATTCCTGAAGATAGTGCATCCAGTTAATTCTTCCCGGACTGAATTTTTTTATTTCTTTTCCCTCTCTAATCAATTTCACAATTCTATCGAGGAGTGATGCAACCTCATCTGGCTCCATCTCACTCACGTCAACTTCGTACACTTTCTCACATCTTTCATACGCTTCTATGAGTTGTGCATCTAGTATCTCCGCAAGTACGTTCTCTTCCACCTTGGTGGATGGATACTTTTGTGATAGTCTCTGTCTTATGATTTCGGGATTACATCTCAAAACGATACACACATCTGAAACGAAAGGTGCCAGATGCCCTTCGACAACACACTCTTCATAAGTTAATAGTTCTTTTCTAAGTTTTTCAGTATCTATCTCAAATGATTCTCTTTCTTTGTCATATCCAGCAACAAATCCTTTTTCAATTGCAAATTTATTAAGGTCTATTACTTCTGTTTTCATGAGTGTTGTGGCGGTGGTTTTTCCCACTCCTGGCGTTCCAGCAATGCCGATTATCATGGTTTTTAATCTAACCTAAGGTTTATATGTTTTCGGAGTAAATTCTAAACTGTGATATGTTATGAAAGAGGCTGAAGAAGCTGTAAAGAAACTTTCTGAAAAAATGGGTGGATTCACACCAGATACTCTGAATGCGATAAAAAAGCACCATCCCGAACTCGCAAAGATGATTCACGATTTTGACAGAGTAATGAACGAGGATGGAGCTCTCGACAAAAAGACAAAGAGATTGATAGCTCTTGCATGCGTTGCAACGAGGATGTGCAAGGATTGTGTATATCCTCAAGCAAGGGTTGCCATGAATTATGGAGCGACCAAGGATGAAATCATCGAAGCACTGCATGTTGCTTCTGTTGTTGGAGGAATTCCTGTCTTTTCTGTTGCCAAAGATGCGTTGGAAGAATTATTTAAATAAATTTATTGCTTTTATTTCATTTTATTGATTATTTGTATTCCTCTATGAGGAATGGGGGGTAGATTATCTCTTTTTCAGTTATTATTGCACTCACATTTTCGATGGGGGTGGCATCGAATGCAGGGTTGTATATCGGGACGTCTGGAGCGAGTCTCTTACCATCGCAGAACTTTATCTCTTTTTCGTCCCTGATTTCTATCTCTATGTCTTCTTCATAATGCTCAAAATCGAATGTTGATAATGGTGCTGCCACATAAAAAGGAATTCCATGCTCCTTTGCACATACAGAGTGCATATATGTGCCAATTTTGTTAAAAACAGCATCCTGAGTTATTCTATCTGCACCCACAATAACTGAGTTTATACGCCCCTCCCTCATTAAATATGCTGCAGCCGAGTCACATACCAGTGTCACATCTATGCCATCTCTTGAAAGTTCATAGCATGTGAGCCTACTACCCTGATTGAGTGGTCTTGTCTCGCATGCTATCACACTCACGTTCTTTCCCTCCTCGAGAACAGCCCACCTAATGACACCCAGTGCGGTTCCCCACTCTACACATGCAAGCGCCCCTGCGTTGCAGTGAGTTAGTACTGTGTCTCCATCAGATATCAGCTTTGAACCGTTTTTTGATAATTTTTTGTTCAATTCAACATCCTCATTCGCTATTTCGATTGCCTCCTCTATAGCACCCCTCTTCATACCCTCTACGCTCCATCCGTCATTTATGGCGTTGAGAACCCTCTCCACTGCCCAAGATAGGTTTCTGGCTGTTGGTCTGAGTGAGACAATTCTTTTAGCATCTTTCTCCACGTCTTCCATCAGTGCCTCGGTAGTAATAGCGTCCGAATTCACAGCCGAAAGAGCTACTCCAAAAGCTCCAGCAACACCTATCGCCGGAGCACCCCTCACCCTCATGTTGAGTATTGCTTCACAGAGGTCATCGACCGTTCTTATTTCAATCACAACAAGCTTCTCTGGAAGTTTTGTTTGGTCAATCATTCTGATACATTGCTTATTTTCATCCCATTCCAGAGTCCTCATCCTCATCACGTCCTTTTGTGGTCTCTCTGAGTTCAGAAAGTGCATTCAGAAGTTCTCTGTTGAGTCCGACGATTAGATTTGCAAGAACGCCGAAGATAACAATCTGTAGTCCGGTCAGAACAAGCGCAACACTCAGGATTGTCATCGGTACGTGTTCTATTCCTTTGAACCATTCGAGAACAATATACACACCGAGACCGGTTCCAAGAAGTGTCAGCACGAGACCCATAATACCAAAGTAGAATAGAGGATTGTGTCCGAGGGCAAGTTTATATATTGTGAGGCCAATTTTGAGACCATCCACAAATGGATTTAATTTTGTTTTTGACATCTCTCGTGGGTAGTATCTAACTGGCACAGCACCTATCTTCTGCCCCTTCTTTATACTTTCAACAGACATTTCAGCCTCTATTTCAAATCCCTCTTTTCCGAGTTGAAGAGCTTTTATAGATGATGTTTTGAATGCCCTGTATCCAGACAAAACATCGTATAGATATTTTCCATAAATCATGGAGAACAGTCTGTTCAAAATCAGATTCCCAAAGAAGTTCAGTCGAGTGAATGCCTTTTTATCGAAGAGAACAAGCCTGTTTCCAATCACATGGTCATAACCTTCTTCAAGTAGTCTCAACAGTTTCGAGATGTCCTTTGCATCGTATGTACCATCTCCATCGACCATAACAACATATGGCGTATCCACCATTGACAGCCCATAGATTATGGCATCTCCTTTTCCAGAGGCAGGTTGCTCTACAACCCTTGCTCCGGCACTTCTGGCCTTTTCCACTGTTTTGTCCGTACTGTGCCCATCTACTACCAGTATGTTATTGAACCCCAGTTCCCTGTAGCTCTTCACAACCTTCCCTATGCTTGCTTCTTCATTCAGAGCAGGTATAAGTACACAAACATCTTCTGTCTTCATCGCATGATTACTCCCTGCTTATCAGACTTCATGGCTCTCTTCTCCAACTTTTGTATCAACCACGATATAATCTTTGATAGATCTGACAAGCTTTGCCGGAATAACAACACAGCCTTCACTCCTCTCAAACATATCCACTTCTGCCCCTGGCTCTGGTTTTACAAGGAAGCATTTGAGAATGCCTGTCTCCATCTCAACCTGAACATCCACAAGTTTTCCGATGACCGCACCATCTACAGTCATAACCTGTTTTCCGGGAAGCGTACGTCCATATACCCTTACCATCTCAATCACTACGGGAGAGTATCTTTTCACCCATATATTATGATAACGCTTGTCTGAACTGTGATTAACCGATTTTTTACAGTTTTCGCAGTCACCATCTTAGGGTGTTTTGTGCAAAGAGTAGGTTTCCCCCTCAGGAGGGGATGTACGATGTGTAGAGCAATTTCTCTATGCACCAGATCTGAGGTTAAAGAACAAGAATCACCCACCGATACTTCAATGTATCGTTTATAGGTGGGATTTGATTAGATGTATTCGGTTAAATTTTCAACCAAAGAATTACTCAGCAGATACAACAGATAGGAGTTCACAATAAGGGCGATAATTGTAGATATCGAGTTTACATCAAGCTTGAATGGCAACATCTTCCTTGACGAGATTTCATTGTAAATCGATGCTAGGGCCCAGAGCTGAACGTCGTCTTCCATTTTCGTATTTGCTATTCTTTGTCTTATTTGGAACAATTCCTTTTCTTTCATTTTTTTGACAATATTATGTATTTTAAATACTGGTTTTAACGCAATATAAAGATACTTTAGCATATAAATCGTTATAACAACGAAAAACAAAGTAATCAACAACAGTGAGATGAATGTCAGTACCAATGTGGTTTTTGACACTTCTGCATAGGAAAGGTAAGTTAACGATAGAGTGAAGATATACCCCATCGACGATGAGAATATTATAACTGGGAGAACTATTGCTAACAAAGGTATTATAGAACAAACTAATAAATCTATATTCAACTTTAATTGATTATCTTCACAAATGATTTCTTTGTAACAGAATTTATAGTTAAAATCCTGACTTTCGAGATTGTTCATCACTATTTTTGGAGTATTATTAAAAACGGATATTGAGATTCCAAGAATAAATGATGAGAAAATGAGTGTAGGAATTGATGATACAAAAGTTAAATACTCATTAAAATCATAAATTACTACAGGAAACATACATACGATCAAAACTACTATAAAAATCTTGTTAAATACGTCCCTTTTAATGATTTTATCATCTCTTTTTATCAACTTTTTGTATTTCGAGTTGTGTTTATTTAAATAATAGAACGCTAATGTCGTCACAACAATAAAATACACCACGAGGACTATGAATATTTTGACCAGATGATCATTTAAAGACAAAAATATGGCTGAAACAACCATTATCATAATAAAAATCATATATATACAGAGGAGGTGTTGCTGATAATTTTCTATAAGACCAACAAAATTATAAAAAGCCATTTTTTTAGGAGACAAAGAGTATGATAGTATAAAGACAATAAAAACCAGTATAAGAAATTCTAATGAGTATTTTGCTAGGACGAACTCCTTTACAGATGATAGCAATATTGCAATCGAACACAAAATCAGTATGAATTTTAATATATTCCACTCTAACTTTATTAAATTCAATAGTTTTTGACAGCTTGTGGATAATGGTTGGTTATCCATTAGAAGGTTGTTGTTAATTTATGGATATTAAATTTACTTATGGGACATATCTTAAAAGTGATATGCAACTCATGGGCGTACATTCTAAAACGATAGTCTCTCACCTTCTGCATTTTCTCAATATGTAAGTAGCCACCAGAAGTCCGAGGAGAGCAAGGTGGAGTTGGAAGGCTGGAAGTTTTTGACTTACCTCCGATATCACTGATCGAGCAACATTTGAGGCAACGCCTTCTTCTATCGTGGATTCCTGTGAGGCTGGACTCTCCATCAGGGGATAAGCATCATTCCCATATGGTATATCCCCAATCCCATCCCCATCTGCATCTGTACCAGTATAGTCTGAGTAGTAGTTACCAAGG
>MTMG01000022.1 GCA_002010075.1 Methanomicrobia archaeon JdFR-19
TATGTGGTGTAGGTGTGGCTCACAACCTCTCCAGTGTCGGTGTTGCCATCTCCGAAGTCCCATTCATACGAGACAATGGAACCATCTGGGTCGTAGGAATCAGACGCATCAAAGTCCACTGGTGCATACACATTATTCACTGTATGGGTCATGCTGAAATCGGCGACTGGTGGTGTGTTCTCAACAGTAACAACAGCCCCACTCGTTGTCAGTGGTATTGCATCACCGGATACATCGTACAGATTTGCACTCACGAATGCTATGTTGTAGTCTCCACTTGCTGCTCCGCCCTTCACTCTGAATTCGACGGAAGCAAGCACACCACTTCCACTGATTCCATCAGTTGCATTCCTTGTCTCACTGTACATTGCGTTATTGTCATCATAGGTGTTGATCAGAACGATCGTCTCAGCACCATCAGATGAGAGGAAATCTCCCTGAGTCTGGGATATTGCCTCGAAGACAGATGGGTCAAAGGAGATTGTGTATTCGGCCTGATACACCGAATAATCACCAGAGTCCACAGTTATGTCCAGAACGAACTCGTCCCCCTGTCTAACACTCGTCAACGATGGCTCTATCGTCATGGTTGCTGGAATGAACTCGACCACTTCCACACTTCCGTTCACCAATACTGTGTCTATGGGCTGGGCGGTTGGGCTTGAAACATTACACTCATCAGCCACAAACTCGAGAACATAACTACCGGTTGTTGCATTGTCCTTCACCCTGAACTCAATCGAAGCAAGTACGCCATCACCACTCACCCCAGTACTTGTATCACTTCTACACTCTGCATACCAGACACTATCATCATCCCAATTGTTTGCATATATTGTCGTAAGAGCGCCATCAGATGAGAGGAATGTCCCCTTACTCTGACTCACAACCTCAAACACTGCTGGGTCAAAGGAGATTGTGTACTGTGCACCATACACTTCTGCAACCGAGGAAATCCTGACATCTATTGTGAATGTATCACCTATCTTCGCAGTCGTGGTTGATGGAGAGACGTACATGGTGGCTGTGTTGCTCACCTCAACTTCTATTCCCTCACTTCTCACATATCCCTCCTTCTCAGCTTTCAATGTGTGAGTGCCATCTGAAAGAGTAAGTGATATGTTTCCATCAACATTGGTCGTACCTGAGGCCGGGATGCCATCCACAAGCACCGTTGCACCTTCGAGTGGTAGCCACTGAGATGAAGTGTCGTTATAGTAATACACAGTTGCATTGAATGGACATGCTGTTGGAGATGGTGCAACAATCTTTGTTGGATAATATGGCCAGTAGTTTCCTGTGCCGAACAGCACATATTCATCACCATTCAGTACATACTGGTCAGCTCCTACCCATGGCATCGTGTAGTTCACCCAGTAATAGACATAAGAATCCCCGTTAATGTCAGAGATGTATAGTCCCCAACTCGAATTCGTTACGTTGTATGTGAATCCTCCAAGCTGAGAAGCTTTGTCAAGAGCCCCGAGAGCGGTTGGCTGGGTGAAGTTGTGTGGAGTTCCATCTGTATCATATATTGTGTACTCATAAGGAACATCAATCACCGCATCGAACAAGGTGGTTGTGTTGGATTCTACTCTGACATGGGCTGGAACAAACGTTGGTGTCTGCTCCTGAACCTCCACATCGACTTTCTCACTTCTTATTACTTGTGTCCAATCACCACCTGGATACTCTGTGGTCTGTTCCCCAGCAGACCAGAGCTTGTGTGTGCCCGTGGAGGCTATTGTCACATCCACTTCGCCGTTCGCATCGGTTGGTCCAGCAATTGGAGAGCCGTCCATCCATACATACGCGCCCTCGAGTGGTTGCCACTGGGATGCGGTGTTGTTATAGTATTCCACAAGTGCTGTGAAGGACTCATTCACAGTCACAGTTGATGGGACGATTAGTCTGCTGAGTTTTGCATTCCAAGCTCCGTAATACCAGAGAACTTCATCACTTTCCCCGAGGATATAATCCCCTGCTCCTACACTTGGACTCTCGTAGTTCACAACATACAGCCAGCCATATGCTCCTTGTGCAAACTCCCCTCCAATCGCTTTTACATAGTAGTTTCCATACTCATCACTTGCATACACACTTACGCCCGAGATATCCTCCATAGTCTCAACTTGAACCGCCACCTTCGGTCCCACAAATGTTGGGAAGTTATTCCCGCTGTTGTCTGCAGTTGCTATGTATGGTGCGGTATAGAACACAGACCCATTGAACAGAGTCTCATTCTTGCCTTCAACCCTGAGAGAGTTCTTAAAGCCATGCTGTGGGTAGAACTTTCCCGTGAGAGCAACCACAGCATCTGGAGTTGCATCGAGAGTTGAACCGCTCATCCAAGCGAAACCACCATCAGCCCTCTGGAGACTGAGCAAATGGTCGATTGGTGAGGGTGAGGTTCCATTCTGAGTCCAAGTTGTTGGGTCTCCACCTGTTGCTCTGATTGCCATTATACCATAGGCGTCAGAATTCGCATTCGAATCTGTATCGGATGGACTCCATCCAAACCCACCATCATCATTCTGGGTCGTTTGCAGAAATGCAAGAGCATCCTGAATGCACTGCGAAGATGGGTCTTCTCCAGCCACCATTAGAGCGAGAATTGCTGCTGCTGTGTCATCTGTATCACTATCACCACCAACAGCCCAGCTCCATCCACCATCTGCGTTCTGGTTGTTCTTTATGAAGGTTGTAATGTTCTGTATCATCTCGCTTGTTGGAGGGACGCCAGCACATACAAGAGCCATAACTCCAAATGTATCATCATTTAATAGGGTCGAGTCCCCCATCTGAGTACCATCATAAAAAGCTACAAGGTCTGCTGTGTAATTGTGCCCTCCAAAGTTGTTGGGGTCTTCGCCAGCTGCGCACACCGACATTATATACCTCTCGTAGTCTGTTGCACTTGATAACTGATCTCCGTTATCTCGCAGATAATCAACAACCGAAGGATTCGAAGGGGATGTTCTCACATCATGCGGGTCAATGTCTGCTGAAGCAAGAGCCATCGTCGCCCAGCTTGAGGCTCCGAACGATCGAATCATTCCGGTGTCATCCTGTGTCGAATTCAGATAGTCTGTGGCATTGTGTATCACATCGGTTGTTGGGTCGTAGGGATACGCATACGCCGGCAAAGCCATCAAAACCATCGTAAATAACACGATGGCGAGCCAGTATTTTTTCATCTCACTTTTCACCTCCTCACAAATATTTTACGTAAGTAAAAATTGTTTGTCAATATAATAGTACTTATTTAAAAATTTTTTGATTTAGAGGGTTTTTCAAATCTGTTTGAATTTTAAAACAATGAATTCTAAAGCGGTAAATAAATCTTTAAGTTAGTATTACTTTTTTCAATTATGCAACAATTTGTTGAGGAGTGTTGTGCATGGATCAAGGATAGGGTCAAAGATGCTGGAGCAGAGGGGGTCGTAGTTGGGATGAGTGGAGGATTGGACTCTTCCGTCACAGCTGTCCTCTGCAAGAAAGCTCTCCCCAAAGCCACTCTCGGCTTGATAATACCCATACAGAGTAGCCCTGTTGATACAGAACATGCTCTTCTTGTATCGAAGAGGTTTGACATAGATGTCAGGATTCTGAACCTCGAAAGGCCATTTTATGAGATGCTTGCTATACTTGAAAGCACTGAGGACAAAATTCCGGTTGGAAATCTGAAGAGTAGATTGAGAATGTGTGTGTTGTATTACTATGCGAACAGAGATAATCTGCTTGTTGCAGGAACCTCAAACAAGAGTGAGATTGGAGTGGGTTATTTCACAAAATATGGAGACGGGGCATCTGACATATTGCCGATAGGGTCTCTTCTGAAAAGCGAGGTAAGAAAGTTGGGAGAATATCTTGGAGTACCTGAACCCATACTAAAGAAGCCGCCTTCTTCGGGTCTTTGGCCCGGTCACAAAGATGAAGAGGAGATGGGAATTACGTATGATGAGATTGACGCATACCTCTCAGGTGAGGAGGTTGATGAGGATGCTAAGAAAAGAATAGAAGACATGATGAAAAGGAACAGACACAAACTTGAGTCGCCATATATTTTTATTCCTTCCGCTTCTCCCATCTGAGGAGTTGAGCGACCTCTGAAAGTGTCTTGCCTTCTTCTATTTCAGCCTTCAATCTCTCCTCAAGTTTTGCAACCTCCAAAGCTCTCTTTGCAGCCTCATACGCCTCTTCCCTCGGTACAAACACGACTCCATTCTCATCACCAAGCACATAGTCTCCTGTCTTCACTGTCTGTCCCTCTATCACTATCTCAACACCAATCTCCCCAAATCCCTTAGGGTCTCCCGCATTCGAGACAACCTTCCTCGCAAAGACTGGGAAACACAGCTTCTTTATCTCCTCTACATCCCTCACAGCTCCATGAACAACCACACCCCCCAGCCCCTTCTTCATAGCACTCAGAGTTGCAAGTTCTCCCCACACAGCCACATCATCCTGCGATGCTATCACAATAACATCTCCCTTCTCTGCCATATCTATGGCCTCAACAGGCTTTGCCCAGTCTCCCCCGTACGTGGCAACTGTCAAAACTCTTCCTGCCATCTTACACGGAGTTATTGGTCTGACATGTATTGCCGGTTTTCTATGGAGAGCATCTGAAAGATTTGGTGTGGTGACCTTGCATAGAATTTCCAAAATTTCATCTTCTTTTCTCTTTTTTATAGTGTTTTTTCTCCTTATTTTTTTCATAGCCTCTTTTATCTTGAGAGTTGCTTTTCTCGGGTCTTTCGTCCGAGTGATGGCACTTCCCACTATCACAATATCAACACCTGCGCCCACCACTGCTCCAACTTTATCTGCATCAAGCCCACCTGCAACCGCAACCACCACACCTTCTTCCTTCAACCTCTCAATCACATCCAACCCGATTTCCTCCCCCCTCATCTGCTGGTCTATTCCAACATGCACATTTATGATGTCAACGCCCATCGAGGCAAGCTCAAGTCCCCTCTCGATTGGATTCTCAACCCCAATCAAATCACCCATCAGCTTAACACCATAACGTCTTGCTGAACGGAGTGCGTCTCTTATCGTTGAGTTATCAGCTTCTCCTAACACACACACAACATCAGCTCCAGACTTTGCAGCTATCTCAACCTCAACCGCCCCCGCATCCATTGTCTTCATGTCTGCAACCACAACATGATTCGGGAATTCCCTTCTGAATGTCCTAACCGCCTCCATCCCCTCGCTCTTTATAAGGGGTGTGCCAACCTCTATCCAGTCAGCTCCGCCCATCACACTCTCCCTTGCAATCTTGACAGCTCTCTCAAGTTCTGTGAGGTCAAGGGCAACTTGAAGATAAGTTTCCATCATCTTTTCCTCCTGAGCTCTTCAATCTCTCTTCCGAGTCTCTCCACCTTCTCTACCACATGTCTCGGAACATTTTTCTTCATGTTCTCAAGTGCCTCGTCAAGTGTCACTCTTCTGCAGTCCTCTATTAGGTTGTCTGCATGAGCTACTATTTTTTCCTCTAAGGTGCGGGGCATATAATCTCCAGGGGGCAATCCAAGTTTCTAAGCTTCTTCGCTGTCAATTCCCCCTCCTATGTGTCTTTCTATGATAAGGCAAACTTCCTATGGAAAACCAAACCTGCGAGCGACACATGAGCCAACAATACCATGGGCAATCGAGTGGGTATAACCCCTCCCAATATCATGGAGAACTGCACCAACGCTCACAAGCTCAACATCGACTTGATGGTCTATTTCGTTTGCAATCTCAACAGCCACCTTCTCAACAGCGATACAATGTCTCACAACACCCTCGGGACAAACTCTTTTGAGAACCTGAAGAGCCTAATTTCTATCGGATTTCACGAGAATCCCTTCCTCAGCTCTGAAATCCTCTTCTCGATCACCTCAATAATTTGCTGATTGTCCCAATGAACCATCATATCCCCGCAATTGGGACATAAAAAGTTTATATCCATCGCCTCTTCAAAAGGAATTCTTATCCCACACTCCCCACACACATAGAATACTTTCTCCCTCTCGTATTCCAGTCTCCTCTCAAGTTTTCTTAAAAGCTTTCTTCTTTCCCTCTCCAGATACCTCGGGAAATTCTCAAAACTCAGTCTCCAGTAGTACGTAAGCCAGCCACTTTCCTCGTCCTTCTCCCTCCTGTAAACAGCCAGCTTGTTTTCATACAAGATGAACAGGGTTCTTCTTACAATGTTCAAGTCAGTATGGGTCATTTCAGCTATCTGCTCGTCTGTGAATTCACCTTCTCTTATTCCCTTGACTACCTCGTATCCGTCTTTTCCGAGCAATCTCAGTAGAACCTGCTCGACCACCCATTCAAACCCGTCATTAACCATAAACGATAATTAATATCGGGTTTCAATATATATATCAATTTTCACTATACACTTTTATATATGAGCCTCTTCTATTGGGCAACATGAAGAAGCTTGCAGTGATAAAGGGGGACGGAGTTGGACCTGAACTCATAGAGCATGCTCTTGATGTTATGGAACAGACAGAACCAAATGTGGAGATAATCGTGTGTGATGCGGGATACGAGTGGTGGCAAAGACATGGTGGAAAGGCTTTGATACCTGATGAGACGTGGGACATACTCAAAGAATCGGATGCTTGCTTCAAAGGTGCAACCACAACGCCCCCGGATGTAGATGCACCAAAGTCTGTTGCTGTTTCGATAAGACAGAGCTTCGATTTGTATGCGAACGTGAGACCCATAAGGAGTTTTCCAAACACAAAAGCACCACTCGGGGAGGTGGAGTTTGTATGTGTGAGAGAGGCAACTGAGGGATTGTATTTTGGAGAGGAGTTCTATGTATCTGACGATGTTGCACTTGCTATTCGAAAGGTATCCAGAAAAGCTTGTGAGAAGGTAAGCACATATGCATTTTCCCTCGCCCAAAGGAAAGGGTGGGACACTGTTGTCGCAATTCACAAAAGCAACATCCTCAAAAGAACATGCGGCCTGTTTCTTGAGACCGTCAAAAACGTCAAGGAATACTTCCCAGAAGTTGACCTGTGGGAGTACCATGTGGACAATGTGGCTCAACAGATCATAAAGAATCCCCAGCTCTTCAATCAGAAGGTATTGTTATCAACCAACCTCTTCATGGACATAATATCTGAGGAGTGTTCTGCGCTCGTTGGCAGTATCGGAATGGTGTACAGTGGAAACTTCGGAGACTCGTATGCGATGTTTGAAGCAGCACACGGCTCAGCTCCAAAGTACAAAGGGCAGGATAAGGTCAACCCGACCGCCACCATACTCGCAGGTGCATGGGCTCTCGAGTATTTGGGAGAGCAAGAAGCTTCAGAGGCGATATTCAAGGCGGTTGAAGGTGTGATAGCCGAGGGGAAATATACAACGTATGACCTTGGAGGCTCTGCAAAGACATCTGAAATGGTTGAGGCAATCAAGGCAAGGTTGAAAAATCAATGAGTCCCTTTGGCATATTCTTAACTTTCTCACTCAGTTCCTCGTCTATTGGGAATGCCGACTCAAATCCCTTCCCTTCATCTCCATAGCGGGGGAGGATGTGAACATGCACATGTTCTATGAGCTGTCCAGCTGAGCGTCCGTTGTTCAGACCAATGTTGAAGCCGGTCGCCCCCAACTTTTTCATCAACAACTCTGCACACTTTTTAACATCTCTGAACAGCTCACACACCTCCTCATCACTCAGCTCAATCAGGCTCGATACATGTCTCTTCGGAACAACAAGGGTGTGTCCTCTTGTTCTTGGGTTAATGTCGAGAAAGGCAATCACGCCTTCATCCTCATATACTATGGATGATGGAATGTTTTTGTTTATGATCTCACAGAATATGCACTTCATAAACATCTGTTATAACGAATTTTTTATTTAAACTCAATGCACTCAAAGAAGTCTTTCAGGAATTGTCTGCGTATGTATCAGGTCTGAAAATGTTTCCCTCCTCCTTATGAGTTCTGCCCTCCCATTCTGAACCAGAATCTCAGCACACCTTGGCTGTCCGTTGTACTGAGAGCTCATGGCGAATCCATATGCACCTGCATCAAGCACAGCAATCACATCTCCCTTTTCAATCTTTGGCAGTCTTCTGTCCTTTGCAAGTATGTCTCCGCTCTCGCATATCGGTCCCACTATCATATACGTCTTATCGGGTGGTACATCTGCCTTGTTTGCCACAACCACATGATGATATGCATCGTACATCACTGGTCTTATCAGGAGATTGAAACCAGCATCCACAGCCACGAATTTCCCCTTCACGCTGTTCACCCTCGTTAACAGCACAGTGGAATCTCCGACCACATACCTCCCCGGTTCAAGTACCAGCTTCGGATATACCCCGTTCTCCTTACACCATTCTTCGAATACTGGAAGGACCGCATCAGCCAATTCCTGGGGGGTTGGAGCTTTCTTGTCCTTCTCATATGGAATCCCAAGGCCAGAACCCATATCCACAAACTCAAGCTTGATTCCCATGTTCAGAAGTTCCTTCGCGATGCCAAGCACCTTTTCAAGAGCCTCGGCGAAAGGTGACACTGAGAGTATCTGAGAGCCTATGTGGAAGTGTATTCCCACCGGTACAACACCTGGCAGTTCAACAGCCCTCTCATACGCATTAACTATCTGCTCTGACGGAATTCCAAATTTCGATGTTCTGAGGCCGGTTGCAATCTTTGGATGGGTTTGGGGAGATACATCTGGGTTCACCCTGAACGCAATCCTCACCTCTCTATCCCCTGCTATCGTAGAAAGACTCTCAAGCTCCATCACTGAATCCACTGAAACCATGACCCCACTCTCAACTGCTCTCCTCAAATCCTCATCGCTCTTCGAATTCCCATTGAAAAGAATCTTATCTTTCGGAAAGCCAGCAAGCAAAGCCATATAGAGCTCTCCAGACGAAAAAACATCGGCGCCTGCCCCTTCCTGTGCAATTATTCTCATTATAGCCAGATTTCCATTTGCCTTTACAGCGTATAAAAGTTCAGCGTTAGGAAATGCCTTCTTTATTGTTCTCAGATTATCTCTTATCCTCTGTTCATGAGTAACATACAGGGGGGTGCCAAACTCTTCTGCAATCTCAACACAATCAGCCCCCCCTATAAAGAGATGCCCATGCCTGCATTCAAGATGCCCCTCGATTTCGAACATGTGATAATGATATGATGAGATGTTTTTATATTTAATTGATGTTGATAATAAGATGGGCGGGAGTTGCCGAGTGGAAAAGGCGCAGGGTTTAGGTCCCTGTCCCATAGGGGTTCGCAGGTTCGAATCCTGCCTCCCGCATGAACAGGAAAGGTTTTATTTGACTGACTTGATTAACATGCTCACACAGACTCTTCATAATCAATGTTAAATAAGTTTGGTTATTTATAACTTGGTGTTAATTTTTAGAAAATTTTTAATAATAGTAGTGTAGTATGGGATTTCATGGTGGCACGCAGTTATATCTGTATGCTCATTTTTCTAATGGCAGGGGTGTCTGGCTTAGTATGTGATTCAGTGCATGGTTCAGAATCTGCACTTGATTTTTCTAACAATTCCACCAACTTTGCATACATCACGGATACCTCTCCTCTCCCCCTTCCATCCAACGACACGATAAATGTGAGTGTTTATAACTTGACCGATGTGTTTTCGGGGATGAGTGCAGATATTGTGCTTGTTGATGTGGATGGAAACAACGTCTCACTTATCCAGAATGCCATAGATAGCGGAAACATCACAGGAGATATTGTACCCCTCACAGAAGATGCAAAATATCTATCAACCGTCGATGATGAAATACTGGAAAATGTATCTTCCTACTGGACATACTCCAAAGAGAATCTTAGAAGACTTTTGGTGTATCTCGCTGTTGAACTCGATGGAAGGACTGACTTAAAAGTTGAGTCTCCTCTCCGAACGTCTATATTGTTGGTAGTACTGCCAAACGCAGACACAATATCAGGTATCATTGATGAGCTTGGTGAGTATGGGGTAGATTGCAGGTTTGCAAACTTAACAGCTCTCTCGATGGTTGGAAGGAACGAGATGTATGCACAATACGTGATAGACGAGATAGAGAACTTCAACGGAGACATCATATTTGAGTACGTTGCCGACAGACAGTATTCCCTATATAAAAACGCCATCGAAGATGCAAGCAATAGAGGTATAAAGGCTCTAGGTATTGGTGGTTTCTCTTCACAGCAGATGTATGCCTACAACGTAAACAACTCGTCCACTATTCTAAAAACACTTTTCAGCAGAAGCTCAAAAAGTCCGGGATACTGGAGAACCGTTTTGCCAGAAAATCTCAAAAGAATGTTCATATACATCGCATGGGCTGTTGATGATAGGACTGACCTCGAGGAGTATGTTAAACCCACAATGGTTGTTCCACCATCCGCTCTCTACCATCCAGATGCCCCTTACTGTACCTACATGAACGACTCGTATGACCATCTGTTCCTTTCTTGGGATGATTTCTTCGATTGGTATGTTGATAGTGGGCATTACAACCCCGAAGGAAAATGGATTGGCATTGTGATGTATTACAGGGACTATCAGGAAGGCAAGCTCTACACAGAGGATGCCATGATAAGAATGCTGGAGGACGATGGTTACAATGCAGTTGCATGTTATGTTCCTTGGGGCAATCCTATAAACACCTTCTTTGTGACAAACAATACATCGAAGGTGGATGCTATCATTAGTTTCTTGTTCTTCGGGGCAAATGGGCCATGGGAAGTTCTTGACGAGAGTGATGTGCCTGTACTAAAAGCTGTCTCCCTCAGTTATCAGACGTATGATGAGTGGCAGAGCAACCCCCATGGTCTTCACGGTCTTGCGATAACATGGAAGGTTGACCAGCCAGAGATGGATGGTGTGATTTGTCCGATTGCCACAGAGGCAAGGATGACAGAGGACGACTATATGCGTTATCCTATAAACGATAGACTCAGAAGGATTTTAGGTCAAGCTGAAGCCTACGCAAATCTGAGACATGTGCCAAACTCTGAAAAGAGAGTGGCAATCATATACTTCAACCATCCCCCTGGAAAACAGGATATTGGAGCGAGTTATCTCAACCTCTTCGAGTCTCTCGAAAATGTGCTGAGTGCTCTGAATTCATCAGGATATGATGTGAAGCCAATGAACTCAACCGAACTCCAAAACACGATATTGGTATATGGACGTAATGTAGGTTCATGGGCTCCAGGCGAGTTGGAGGAGTTGGCTGACCGGGTTATATTATTGGATGCATCTCTGTACGAGAGATGGTTCTCTGAGCTTCCTCAAGAGGTACAGGAGGAAGTAATCAATGTATGGGGACAACCTCCCGGCGATATGATGGTTGTTGAAAGAGATGACAGGAAATACATTCTAATTCCAGCCATTCAGCTTGGGAATGTGCTTCTTGCACCACAACCCGCAAGGGGATGGGAAGAAGACCTCGGGCGCCTCTATCATGACCTGACGATTCCACCCCCCCATCAGTACATAGCGTTTTATCTCTGGCTACAGAAATCGCCAGATGAGGGGGGATTTGGGGCTCATGCTGTTGTACATATGGGGAGACATGGAACGCTTGAGTGGTTGCCTGGCAAGATGGTGTGTTTGAATGAGACAAGCTATCCAGATTTGTTGTTGGGCAACATCCCTGACATTTATCCATACATAGTTGATGGAGGTGGGGAGGGGATACAGGCAAAGAGGAGAGGATATGCAACGTTGATTAGTCATCTCACCCCACCAATCGCACACAGCGGTCTATACGGCGAGCTTCAGAACCTCAAGTACAATCTTGAACGATATCAACACTACAAAGAAATCGGTTATGCAGAAGGCATGAATCAAACAAGACAGTCAATAATAGAAGTGGTATCTGATATGCATCTTGGCGAAGAGTTGAACCTCACACTGACAAACAATACGTTCGAGGACGATGTGGAGAGAATTGTGGAATACATAGAGAATATAGCATCTGAGACAATACCCTACGGAACACACACCCTTGGCGTTGGACCCACTGGAGAGAGAGCTGCAATGTTCATAGAAACCATGTATACAACCGAGCTGATGAATCTTTCATACACACTTCTAAATATAAGTGAGGTAAGTGAGTTGGAGGGTCTTGAAAATCGTTCAAAGGCTGAGAACATGTCCAAATGGCTTGCAGAGGAGATCGTGAATTGTAGCACTTTTGAGCAGTTCAAGAATTCTGTTGAGCAAAAGATTAACAAGTCCATTGATGATGAGCTTCTCAACAGTACAATCAGCAATACATTTGAGAACTGCAAGGAAACCCTTGCTCTGCTCAATGCTTCGGGCGAACTCGAGAATCTGATACAGGCTCTTGATGGGAGATATGTACCACCAAGTGAACAGGGCGACCCTGTACAGAATCCTACGGTTCTTCCAACTGGCAGAAACTTCTATGGATTCAATTCTAAGAAGGTACCAGACCCAACAACATGGGAGATTGGTAAGAAGCTTGCAGACCAGATGCTTGTTGATTATTATAAAGAACATGGGTATTTCCCAGAGAAGATTGCAGTCACGATGTGGTCTGTTGAGACAATGAGACACTATGGTGTGATGGAGTCGATGGTTCTGAGATTATTAGGGGTTGAGCCAGACTTCAGATATTCACGGGGGGTGTTCAGGAAGGTAGGAAACGACAGAGTAATTGTCACACCCTTGGATGAGTTGACGGTTGAGATAAACGGTTCCATCGTTAAAAGACCGAGGATTGATGTGGTGATAACTACTTCTGGTCTCTACAGGGACACACTTCAATACCAGATGAGATTATTGGATGTTGCAATCAGAACTGTTGCAGAGCTAAACGAGAGTGATAACTATGTGTGGAAGCACTCTCTCGAAATATACGATGAGCTGATGAATCTCAACGAGAGTGTTCAGCAGGGTATAATGGATGCATATTTGGGCATCAATCCATCCTTTTCTGGAAACTTCAGCGAGCTTGCACTCACACTTTCAAAACTGAGAATATTTGCTCCACCTCCAGGTGGGTACGGGGTTGGTATTGAGAAGGTGATCGAGGCTGGGGGAGACTGGGACTCACAGACCGCAGGTGAGGAAATAGGAGAACTCTACATCTTCAGGATGGCAAACCTCTACACAACAGATGAAGAGGGTGCTGTAAAGTATCTGGGCAACTATTACGAGTTATTTGAGGATAACTTGGCTGATACAGAAATCGTTTTCAACAGCCGTTCGACCAGTTTATATGGTGTGCTTGATAACGATGACTTCTTCCAGTATGTTGGTGGTCTCTCACTCGCCATTTCATATGTCTCTCAACCTCCTGAAATAAAGGTGGTGAATCTGAGGGGGGAGCCAAAAGTTGAGAGTCTTCAACAGTTCCTCGCAAGAGAACTGAGGGCAAGAGCACTCAATCCTCTGTATCTGGAGGGGATGGTTGCATCTGGTTATTCTGGCCTGAAGGAGGTTGCAGAACTTCTGGATAACTTCTGGGGCTGGCAAGTCACCACCCCCACAATCATACAAGACTACATGTGGGAAGACCTCTATCAGACGATTATACAGGACAAGTACAACCTCGGTCTTAAAGATGCTTTTGAGCAGAACCCCTATGCCTATCAATCCATAACCGCAAGGATGCTTGAAGCAATCAGGAAGGGATATTGGTCTCCATCTGACAGTGTGAAGACTGAGCTGGTGAATGAGTATATGAAATCGGTTGTGAACAGCGGTATAGCTTGTTGCCATCACACATGTGGAAACATCAGGCTGAACGAGTATATACAGGGAATGTTGTCCCTGCCAGGGGTGGATGTAAGTCTCTACACACAGTATTTAGAGGTGCTGAAGGATGCTACTGAGGTTGAGGTTGCTTCACAAGTGCAAGTTTCAGATGTATCTGAATACGAGTACAATACCACCACCACAGTGCCGGGTGTGAGTGAAAATGCTGTGAGAGGATATGAGATGACAGAGGAGAGTGTGAAGATTCCTGAGAAGATACCCCTATCATCATCATCGATTCCATTGGAGGGAATGTTGCTCGTGGTTGGGGTGAGTAGCATATTCGCAATGGGATATTTACTGAGAGGGAGAATATGAAAAGATTAAAATTATTTTTTAATTTTTAATTTAGCATGTCAGATTTGGATGTTATCAACCCATCCAACGAACAGATAATAACAAGGGTTGAATGTGCGACAAAGGATGATGTGAAAAGGATAATCGACGAGGCAAGAGAGTTCTTTGATAATTGCAGGTGGACTGCCAAAGAAAGAAGCAAAATACTCCTCAGCGTTTCGCATCTCGTAAAAAGACATTCTGAAGAACTTGCAACCCTCGAATCTCTGAATACCGGAATGCCCTTAAAAGAAGCAAGAAAGAGGGTAGAAAGCTGTAGGAAGTTTCTAAACTACTATGCACGACTTTCATTACTTCCCGATGAAGAGGACGATATAAGATACGAGCCGGTTGGAGTAGTTGGGGCAATAGTGCCATGGAACTTTCCTCTCCTCATGGCTGTGTGGAAAGTAGCACCATCTCTCGCAGCTGGAAATGCAACCGTCTTAAAACCATCCTCTCATACACCACTCACATCTCTGAAGTTGGTGGAGTTGTTCGAAAAAGCAGGATGTCCGAAAGGTGCTTTAAATGTGATTATCGGGGGGGCAACGGTGGGGAGAGAATTATGCTCTTCTAAGAACGTAGATAGGATATCATTCACAGGCTCAACAGAAACTGCCAAAGAAATTGTAAAACTCTCATCATCGAACCTGAAGAAACTAACGCTGGAGTGTGGTGGGAAGTGTGCTTAGATAGTGTTGAACGATGCTGACATCGGCAAGGTGATAGAGGGAGTGATGTTTGCATCGTTCTTCAACACGGGACAGGTGTGTACTGCTGCTTCACGACTTCTCGTCCCTTCGGAGCTCCATGACAGGATTGCAAAGGAGGTTGGGGAGAGAGCATCAAAATTAAGGTTGGGAGATCCATTCTCAGACCCGGATCTGGGGCCATTGACAACCAGAGACCAGTTGGAAAAGGTTTCATACTATTCGAGTCTGGGAAGGGATGAAGGAGCTAATCTGGAATGTGGTGGGTATTAGAAAAAGGAAAAAGGATTTTTCTTCCCGCCCACCGTATTCTCAAATGTAGAGCCTGAGATGAGGATTGCGCAAGAGGAGATATTCGGACCGGTGCTGTGCATCATCCCGTACGAAGGAGTGGACGAGGCTGTTGAAATCGCAAATGGAACACCCTATGGACTTGCTGCAGGTGTATGCTCAACCAACATCAAAAAAGCGATGGATGTTGCGAGAAGGTTGAGATGTGGGAGGGTTTGGATAAACACATACCACCTATTTCCACCTGAAGCACCATTTGGTGGATATAAGGAGAGTGGTATAGGAAGGGAACATGGCATAGTCGGATTTAGAGAGTATCAAGAGATAAAGCACATAATGAAGTGATAGGGTAATTGAGGGGTCTTTTTTCATCTTCTCTCACAACTCTTTTAAATTGGAAAATACAAGATGGTGCCGTGTATCTTGAAGTAAAGAGGACTCTAGCAGAGAAGCTGGCAGATATTGTATATGTGATTACAGGGGAGAGACTCGAGGAGACAATACTCAGGGACTTATCTCCATCTGAGTATGGGGACATATCAACAACCATTGCGTTTAAGCTGGCAAAGACCCTCAAAAAGAAACCGATTGAGATTGCCGAATCCATCGAAAAGGAGATTTCTGACTTTGTGAGCTGTTATCCCTACATAGAAAGAATAGACAGAATTGGTCCCTATCTGAATTTCCATCTCTCCCATGCATACTGCATTGAGATCCTTTCAAGAGCTTTGAAGGAAGGGTGTGAATACAGAAAGGGATTCCTTGGTGAGAGGGGCAAGGTGATAATAGAACACACATCTGCAAACCCAGATGGTCCTCTTCACATAGGGCATGTAAGGAACTCCGTCATCGGGGACACTCTCTCAAGAATATTCAGATGGGCTGGTTTTGATGTCGAGACACAGTATTATGTGAACGATATGGGAAGACAGATAGCAACTGTTGTCTGGGGTTTGACTCGTTCAGAATTAAAAATCGAGAACAATATGAAACCAGACCATGCGATTGCAAAAGTGTATATCGAGGCAAACAGAGCTCTCAACAAAGAGGAAGTTGATGAAATCATGAGAAGAGTGGAGGGGGGAGATAGAGAACTCTTCAGCAAGGTCAGATATGTCGTAGATATGGCTCTGGATGGAATATCAGAGACTCTCGAGAGAATGAATATCAAAATAGACAGCTATGTAAGAGAGTCTTCATGTATTGAGTGTGGGGCTGTGGATGAGGTTCTGAAGAGGATTGAACAGCTTGATCAGGCATTCATCGAAGATGGGGCTTTGATGCTAAACCTGAGTGAGTTCGGGATTGAGAAGCCTCTTGTTCTCAGGAGGGGGGATGGGACATCATTGTACGCTACTCGCGACATAGCATACCACATATGGAAGGGAAGACGGTGCGATAGAATGATAGACGTTCTTGGCTCAGACCACAAACTCATAGCGAGTCAGATAAGGGTTGTTCTAACTTTGTTGGGGGAGAAGATACCAGAAGTGGTTGTCTTCGAGTTTGTGACACTTCCAGAAGGTTCGATGAGTACCCGTGAGGGTAAGTACATAAGTGCTGATGAGCTAATGGACAAGATGGTGAGTAGAGCAAGAGATGAGGTTGAAAAGAGACATCCAGACATGTCAGAAGACATGAAAAAGAGTATTGCAGAGGGAGTTGGTATAGGGGCGATGAGATACGACATGGTGAAGATATCTCCTGACAAAAATATGGTGTTCAACTGGGAAGACGCGCTCGACCTTGAAAAACTCGGAGCTCCATTCATCCAGTACTCACATGCAAGAGCTTGCTCGATACTCAAAAAAGCGTCTGAGTGTGGATATGACGCTTTACATTGCGATACGAATCCATCGTATCTCAAAGAAGAATGGGAGATTACCCTCATGAAGAAGATGGGTGAACTTGATTCTGTTCTCGACAGATGTCTGTGGGAACTCAAACCACACCATCTTGCCATATATGGAAGGGAGCTTGCAGAAGCTTTCAATCTCTTCTATCGCTTCTCCTCTGTACTAAAAGCACCAGCTGGGATAAGGGAGAGCAGACTGTCTCTCGTTCAGGGTGCAAAGAATGTGCTGTATGTTGTTCTGGATTTACTTGGAATAGAGCCACTGGAAAAGATGTGAATATTTATATAGATGTGTGAAAGGTATTTCCCTTGGAGCTCCGGTAGTGTAGTCCGGCCAATCATGCGGGACTCTCACTCCCGCGACTGGGGTTCAAATCCCCACCGGAGCATTTCATTGTACTTTCACAAGATTTTCAAAAGGAGTTTCTTGTATTTTGCAGAGATCCACTATATCCACACCCGATACTTTGTTAAAGGTGCGAAGAGAAGTAGCGCTCTACAGTGCGCAGAGCACAGAAACTCCCGCACATCGTACACCCTCCTCCCGAAGGTGAGAACCTTGCTCTCGCACGCAATCCCCCATCCAACGCAAGCGAAAACTGAGATTCCCAGTTACTCCTTGAACGTTCGACAGCCATTTTCTGCTCATCCGCCGAGAGCCCATATTTCATGAGGTCTCCTACATGAGCAGCTATGCGTGTGGCTATGAGTCCATTTCTAAGCTCTTCTGCAGTTGGCAGTGACAAGTGTTCAGCCGCCGTTATACAGCAGATGTAGTCAGCGCCTGCACCTGATGCCATAGCAGAGCCAATGGCTGCCGCTATGTGGTCATATCCCACTGCAAGGTCGGTTGGGAGAGGGCCGGCAACGAAAAGTGGTCTGGGACACCTTTTCTTGAAAGTCCTAACTGCAGATGCAATGCTAGATGGAGGGATGTGTCCACCTAATCCCTCAACTATTACCTGAACTCCTTCTTCATTTGCACGATTGGCGAGTTTTCTGTTTACCTCGAATTCAAGAAGCTCTGGCGAATCTTTACTCAAATTGAATTTGGCAAAATCCACTACACAGCCACTTCGTAAGGTGTTGCCGAGTACCAGCACACCATCTTCTTTTCTCAGCAGTTTGATGAACTCATCGAACCACTCGTGGAATGGATTCTCATTGTTAGTATGAATCATGTGGGCAAGTGTCATCGAGCCACCCTTAGACACCATGGGCATCGTACGCTTCCTGAGTGCTGGAAGCATTTCACGGGTGAAACCAGCATATAGCACAAGCGAGCAAGCTTCATGTAGCTGTTTTTGTGCTACATCGATGATAGCATCCACCTCGAGTGATTCGATGCCATTCTCTGACACTGCCTGATAGATTGGAATGGTGGTAAGGGGCAACTGGGCAGCACTATGAACCCGTTGCCTCATCTCATCCAAGTCTCCTGCCATCGAGAGGTCTGTGATAGTATCGGCACCCAATTCCCTTGCAATGCGTGCCTTCCCTATCTCCTCTATACACGCCTCAGTTATATCACCAGCATCACTTGCACTCGAGGACGTGCCTACATTTACGTTTACTCTTGTGGGTGCCCCTTCCCCTATCAGTATATTCTCAAACAACACCAGTCTTCCATCGGCAACTCGGCTGTGGGCTAATGATATGTCCATATCAACGTCTCTTGCAGCTTTTACAAGCTTCTTTGACTTTCTCCCACTCTTTACCTTATCGATGAGCGTTTTCATGATTTCTCACACTCAACGCCTTTCAACAACCAATGATTTAGTAGTATCCCTCAAGACCACCAAAGCATTCTTATGATGAAATGCAAACGAACACATATGGAAAATGCTCGGCTCAGAATAACTGGCATGAAATGTGCAATGTGTGCAAAGACAATTGAATCCTCACTCACAAAACTGGATGGAATTGAGAGGGTGAATGTTAATCTTGCAACTGAATATGCACACATAGTTTACGACCCTTTAAAGATAACACTTGACGATATTGTAAAAGAAATTGAAAAACTTGGTTATGGTGCTGAAATAGAGAAGAGAGCTGACTCACAAGAAAAAAAGGATATCAAGAAATTATTGGTTGCAATCATAGCTGGTTCAGTATTGTTTGCAGTGCCTCTCCCTTCCACCATCCAGATTTTGATTGCCACACCCACATTGCTCTATGCGGGCATAGACATATTCAGTTCAGCCTTTCGGACTCGAACTCTGAACATGGATGTGATGTACTCGATGGGTGTTGGAAGCGCATACATTGCAAGCGTGTTAAGCACACTGAAATTCTTTCCTCCCGAATACACATTCTATGATACATCTGTGATTCTGCTTGCATTTCTCCTCATAGGGAGAACACTTGAAGAAAGAGCAAAGGGAAAGACAGGAGAGGCAATAAAGAAACTCATGGAGCTTCAGGTAAAGAGTGCAACTCTTCTGAGAGATAATAAAGAGGTCAAGGTCAGGGTAGAGGAGGTGAAGGAGGGGGACATTGTAATCGTGAGACCGGGAGAGAAGATACCAGTTGATGGACTGGTTGTGGGTGGTGTGAGTTATGTTGAGGAGGCGATGATAACAGGTGAGCCGATGCCAAAGCTGAAAGAGATTGGAGATGAGGTGTTCGCTGGTACGATTAACAAGAGTGGTGTGCTGAAGATAAGGGCAAGTGGAGAGGAAACTTTGCTATCTCAAATAATAAAAACGGTTGAGGAGGCTATTGGAAGCAAGCCCCCAATTCAGAGATTTGCAGACAAAATCGTTTCTTATTTCATTCCAGTGGTTCTGAGTATCGCCCTCATATCCTTCGCATATTGGTATACAAAAGGAGATACGATGTTCGCATTCACAACACTCATTGCAGTTCTTGTGGTTGCATGTCCATGTGCGTTTGGACTCGCAACACCAACCGCATTGACAGTTGGGATGGGAAAAGGAGCAGAGTATGGCATACTCATCAAGAATGGAGAGGTGCTTGAGATAGCAAGAAACGTGAGAACAGTTGTGTTTGATAAAACAGGAACGCTCACAAAAGGAGAGATTGAAGTGAGTGAGGTAAGAACTTTGGACGAGTCGTATGACGTTCTAAAACTTGCAATGATTGCAGAGAAGAACAGTACGCATCCGATTGCTGAGGCTATAATGAGATATGGTAGTAGTCCAAACAAAGTAGAGGAGCCAGAAATGTTTGAAGAGGTGCCCGGAGAGGGTGTGGTGGCGGTTTATAAGGGGTCAAAAATTGCGGTTGGAAACAAGAGGTTGATGGAGAGAGTTGGAGTAGACATAGAAGGAGAGAATAATGAAAATGAAATAATAGTCGCTCTAAATAACAAAGTCATTGGAGTTATTGAGGTAAAGGATGAGGTAAAGGAAAGTGCAAAAGAAGTGGTAGATGAACTCCACAGAATGGGCAAGAAAGTTGTGATGATAACTGGGGATAGTAGAAAGAATGCCGAATTGGTTGCAAAGGAACTGAACATAGACGAGTTCTTTGCAGAGGTTCTCCCCCACGAAAAGGCAGAGATAGTTAGAAAGATGGAGGGGGTTGTTGCATTTGTTGGAGATGGCATAAATGATGCTCCAGCACTTGCTCAGGCAGATGTTGGTATAGCCATAGGCACCAAGAAAATAGATATTGCGGTTGAGAGTGGAGACATAGTCCTTGTAAGGGACAATCTGAAAGACGTTGTGAGAGCCATAAAACTCAGTGAGAGAACCTACAAAAAGATAAAACAAAACATATTCTGGGCTATTGTGTACAACACGATTCTGATACCAGTGGCTGCCGGAATTCTGTATCCATTTTTTGGAATAATTTTCAGACCCGAATGGGCTGGAATGGCGATGGCGATGAGCAGTGTGAGCGTTGTCACAAACTCTCTTCTTCTGAGGTGGTCTGATGTACTGTGAGTGTGGTACCAGAGAATCGTTTATTTCAACGAACATGTCTGTTTCAGGAAAGAGATGTAAAGACCATAATCGGAGTCGAAGAAGGGGATGTGCGACTGATTTGTATTGCAATATGATAAGGAAGGGGTTGTAAATGATATCTTGGGAGGTTTGAACATGAAAATAAAGATTAAATTGAGGGGGTTGTGTTGCAATGGATGTTTGAGTGTTGTGAAAGCGGCACTTAAAGATGCGGGGGCTGTGGTTGAGGATCTGTCTTTTGATGAGGCTGTGGTTGAGTTCGATGGAGATGCTAACAAACTGGTGGATGTTATAAAGGAAGTGGGATACGAGGCAGAATTGGTCGAATAAATTTACCATATATGCTTTAAATAATATGAAGATGTAGTCTGAAATATGCAGAGAAGGGCTAAAGTGAAGAGGGAGACCGCTGAAACGTATGTATCTGTTGAAATCAACATAGATGGGAGTGGAAAGTTCGAAATATCAACAGGAATACCATTTTTCGACCACATGCTGTCCGCCATGGCAAGACATGCAACATTTGATTTAACCGTTGATGCGAGGGGAGATGTTGATGTTGAGGCACATCACACGATTGAGGATGTTGCAATTGTTCTTGGGAATGGAATAGCAGAGGCTCTCAAAGATAGAAAAAACATAGTGAGATATGGATATGCACTGGTCCCGATGGACGATAGCTGTGCGTAGGTTGCAATCGATGCTGGAATGAGAAGCTACCTCGTATTCGATGTATCATTTACATCCCCATACATTGCTGGTATCGAGACACAAATTTTCGAACACTTCTTCGACACTCTGACAAAAAATGCGAAAATGACCCTCCATATGAAAGGATACGGAAAGAGTAATCACCACATCATTGAATCTCTGTTCAAAGCGGTTGGACTTGCAATGGCGATGGCTTTCAAACAGGACTCTGAGAAAATAATGAGCACAAAGGGTGCACTTTGAGATGGAAAACCTGACTGGAAACTTCCAAGTATATCTGTATGAGACATCTAAGAAGGTATGGGTGTATATCGGGAAGAAGAAAATAAACAAAGGAATACTCTGGTTGGAGGACACACCAAAGGGACCAAGAATCAAGAAGTTCATGGTTGAAAATCAACCTGTGAACCCGAAGGAGTTTTTGAAACTCATAAAAAACTCGAGAGTGTGCTTGCTTGAAACTGCAAGGAGTGTCAGCTCTTCTAAACTTGTGCATATGCTTGCAGACTACCAAATTCCATTTGAGACATTGAAAGTTTGCAGGTTCTGTCTGATGAGACATAAAATAACTCCGAAGTTATCGATCCGCTATATGGGGGAAGAGATTTGCGAGGAATGTGCGAAGAGGGAGTTGAGGAATTATATCGTATCAGAGTACTCTGTAAGAGTCCTGAGGAAGTGTAAAGACCTTGACCATGTAATAAACCTAATTGAAGGAAAAATAAACAAAGAATTAAAGCAATTTACACTTTTTGATGTAATTTCACCAAAAACAGAGACAATCAGTAGAGAAGAGATTCCTGACAGTGAGATTCCTGACTTCGTAAAGAAAAAACTCCCGAAAACACTTCTGCCTGTCCAGACTCTCGCATTGAAAGCCGGAGTTCTGAGAGGAGAAAATATATTGGTGGTATCAGAAACTGCAAGCGGAAAAACGCTTGTGGGGGAGATGGCTGGAATGAAGATGGTTTTTGAGGGGAGGGGAGTATTTCTTTATCTTGTTCCCCTCGTCGCACTTGCTCTCCAGAAGTATGAACAGTTCAAGGAGAGGTGGGGTGATATAGTCGGTCTGGTGATTGGAAGAACGAGAATAAGAACAAAACATACGGAGTATGACATCGGGATGAAGTCTGATGTGAGCAGAAATGTTGTGGTGGGGACGTACGAGGCTGTTGACCAGCTCATAATGTCTGGATTCAGATTTCAAAAAGTAGGATGTATTGTTGTAGATGAGATACACATGCTCATGGATGACGAAAGGGGACACAGACTCGATGGACTTATTGCAAGACTGAGATACCTCTTCCCAGATGCGCAATTCATATACCTCTCTGCAACTGTCGGCTTTCCAGAAGAGCTTGCAAAGATGCTTGGGGCGAGACTTGTTAAGTACGAACACAGACCGATACCGTTGAAGAGGTATGTTGTTCCATGTGTTGCCCGTAGGAAGAGCAGAATCATAAAGAGAATAGTGGACGAGGCATGGTCAGAAGTTTCTTCCAAAGGCTACAGAGGTCAGACGATAGTATTCACTAACTCAAGGAGGAGGTGTGAGGAACTTGCAAGGGTGGTTGGTGGAGTTGCATACCACGCTGGGCTATCAAAGGAGAGGAGGAAAGAGGTCCAGAAGAGGTTTGAAGATGGAAAGATAAAATGTGTTGTTACAACATCTGCACTCGGTGCCGGGGTTGATTTTCCTGCCTCCTGTGTGATATTTGACTCGCTCAGAATGGGAGCTGAAGAACTGACGCAACATGAGTTTAACCAGATGCTTGGCAGAGCTGGAAGACCAGACTATCATGATGAGGGGAGTGTATTTCTGCTTGTTTCTCCAGAGGAGGAGGAAATTGCTGATGTGCTTCTGCACGGTGGAGTTGGAAGATGCGATGTGATGTGTGGTGGAGAGAGTGAGGAAGTGCTTGCAATGTGTTCAATAACAGACGATGTGAGTGAGTTGAAGAAGATGTGTTCGATGATGGTGAGGTATGTTGATGTGGATAAATCGCTGAGAGAACTGGAGGGTATGGGAATGCTAAAACGGGAGGGGAACTGTGTAAAACTTACCCGCCTTGGAAGAACTGCTTCTCTCTCCTTCCTTCCCCCATAGCATGTGCTTTGTCTTATGGAGATGAAAGACGAGGATGTTATTGATATTATCTCGACGCTCCTACCCTTTGAGAATGTGTATGTGTGTGGCTTTCCCATGCTTTCGGGAGTTCTTGACAGGATTTACAGAGGGGAGAGGGAAGATAAGAAGATCTTGAAGTTTGCGAAAGAGTTTTTGAGCTGTGGGTGCAAGGAGAGTCCATACTGTGGATGCCCCCCTAAGAAGTTGTCAAAACTCATCGTAGAACTGAGAATGGAAGGACTTGACCCTGCTGAAATTGTGAAAGAACTTGAAGAATACGGAATAGAGGCATATCAAGCTGACATATTCGACCACCTTACTCAGTGTGTTATACTATTAGAAGCGTTTGAGAAGTTGGTCGATAGAGAGGATGTGAAAGAGATAAGACAAACCATAGAAGGTCATTAATCAACTCAATTTTTTACTCAATGGACCAAGCTTTTTCAATTCTTCCACGAAATCATTCACCTCTTCCACATATCTCTCGGCTTCGTTCGCAGATATCCAAAGAGTTCTGATTCTTTCAGGCTCAATCCCGTACTCTTTGAAAATTTCTTTGAGAGCAGAGATTCTTCCAAGACACTGATAGTTTCCAGTATGATAGTGACACTCTCCCAGCTTGCACCCCCCCACCAATACTCCATCCGCTCCGTGCTTAAAAGCCTCGATTATCATCTGCGGGTCAACCCTTCCAGCACACATAACTCTTATTGCTCTCACATTTGGTGGATGCTTCAGTCTCAATACGCCAGCAAGGTCAACAGCCCTGTACGAACACCAATTACACAGATACGCAACTATCAGAGGATATTCGCTCGTCTTGTCAAGCATTTCAAGCTGGGCAAATATCTGTGTATCTGTGAAGTTTTTCTGTGCAATCGCATCTGTGGGACATGACCCTACACATGTACCGCATGCTATACATGTCGTACTCTCAATCTTTGCCTTTCCGTTGACCAGAAAGATGCTGTTTGAAGGACAGACTTCCTTACATATCCCACATCCCACACACCTCTCCTCATCAACAAAAGCAACGTAAGGCTCAATCTCAATGATGCCTCTTGAAAGAAGATTCATCACTTTAGAGGCGCAATCCCCTGCCTGACTTATCGACAGTGGGATTTCTTTTGGTCCAGATGCACATCCCGCCACCATTATCCCTTTATACACTGTCTCGACAGGCATCATCTTTGGATGTGCTGGCGCTACGAATCCATCATCTCGCAAGGGCAACTTTATCGATGGTTCTAATGATGGCTCCATTCCAATGGAGAGAACGACCAAATCGTATTCTTCTTCGACCTTTCTCGAATTCAATGTATCCTCATAATACACCTTCACTCCATTCCCCATCGGAATCAATTCTCCTGGAAGGCCTCTCACGAACTTTACACCAGCTTTCTGAGCTCTCAGATACATTTCCTCATACCCTTCACCACATGCCCTTATGTCGATGTAGTGAATGACGACATCCGTATCAGGGTATCTTTCCTTTATCTGAAGGGCGTTCTTTATTGAGACCATACAACATACTCTCGAACAGTAAAGTTTTCCAACTTGTGCATCCCTCGAACCAACACACTGAATGAAGGCAACCTTCTTCGGTACTTCCATGGTGGATGGCTGAACAAGTCTCCCTTCTGTAGGGCCAGATGCACACAGCATTCGCTCAAGTTGAAAACTGGTTATTATGTCTCTCCCCTGCTCAAACCTATAGCTCTCCTTTATTTTCGGGTCAAAAGGTTTGAAGCCAGTTGCGATTATGATTGCCCCAACCACGAATTCAATTATCTCTGTTTTCTGGTCATACACAATGGCATCAAGCGGACATGCAAGCTTGCACAGACCACATCCAACACAACTTTCGGGGTCTATGAGAGCATACTCTGGAACCGCCTGAGGAAATGGTTTGTATATTGCATTTCTTCTCGAAAGTCCAAAATCGAACTCGTTTGGAACTTCGATAGGACACACTGACGAGCAATACTCAATGCAACCTTTACAGTACTCATTTACAAACCTCGGCTTTTTCCTTACTCTAACCCTGTATTTTCCTGCATGTCCTTCAATGCTTTCGATTTCGGAATAGGTTAGCAACGTGATGTTTGGATGTGTATTCACATCGTTCATCTTTGGAGCAAGCACACATATCGAACAGTCCCCAGTCGGAAACACCTTATCGAGTAGAGCCATTTTGCCTCCGATTGTTGATTCCTTTTCAACAAGATAGACATGGTATCCTGCATTTGCAAGCTCAAGCGACGCGGTGATGCCAGCAACACCGCCCCCAACAACAAGCACATCTTTTTTCGCCCTTATTCTTCTAGGTTCAAGAGGCTCAAGACTTTTTGCTCTTGCGATTCCCATCTTCACGAGATCACATGCTTTTCTGGTTGCTCCTTCGTAGGTTGGATGAGACCAAGAACATTGCTCTCTTATGTTCACGCACTCAACGAGATATGGATTGATGAGTCCTTCGACAGCTTTTCTAAAAGTCTGCTCATGAAGATTTGGTGTGCATGCGGCAACAACCACCCTGTCCAATGAATTTTCTTGTATTGCTTCCTTTATCCTCTGCTGTCCATCGCTCGCACATGCGAACTTCAGTTCTTCTGCATGCACAACACCTTCAACAGATAATGCACACTCAATAACTTTGGATGTGTCAAGAAATCCAGCAATGTTCTGACCACAATGACAGACAAACACACCTATCCTAACCATAATTTCACCTCACGACAGAAATGCTGCAAGCACGCCTGTCAGAAATATTCCATCGAAAACACCTGCACCCCCTATACTCACAACACCCGGACCTGTTTTCATAATTTTCCTTAGATTTAAAATATCTGCACCGAACAGTGTCCCAAGAACACCAGCACAGAATGCAACCAAACTCGCACTGTGTGGTGAAAGGAGGAGGGCAAACAAAGCAGAGAGTATGGGGGGTATGAAGGCAGGAATCACTATGCCGAGTCCTGGGATGGGCCTTGCAAGCGTATAACACGCAAGCGTTATCAGTAGAAATGTTATTACAAAGGGATAAAAGGGTGTTTTCGGTATTAGATACAACGCCATTCCCGTTGGTATGAGTCCCCCTCCCACGTTTATG
Organism: Methanomicrobia archaeon JdFR-19; assembly: GCA_002010075.1. Taxonomy (GTDB): domain Archaea; phylum Halobacteriota; class Methanosarcinia; order DSM-18856; family Methermicoccaceae; genus JdFR-19. The sequence goes on from MTMG01000022.1 coordinate 26,868, forward strand.
CAGAGAACTTGCTCTCTCACAACAAGTCTCGGATACTCGAATATGCCAAACAATCTGAACACAGGTGAGTACTCCTTCACGATTACCTTTCTTTTCATGACCGGGATGTTTATAAAACTCCCTATGAGAGATAGAACGAGCATTCCAATAGCCTGATAAGGAGATAGTCCGAGCTTTGAGAATGACTCACCCACCACACCTATGAACACCAGCACGAACAAAGGTAATAACAATATTACGAGTATTAGCAGGAGCAAGACTGATAGCGGGCTATATATGAATAGTCTGTTCATGGATAACATATTAGGAACGTATTTATTGAATGTTTTCATTAGGGCGGTTTATGAACATGGGAAGGGAAGGTCATTTAGAAGATTTACATAACCCAGAATCAAATGTTCAACAAAATAAAAAGAAAGAACAGCAAAAGGAGGAGCTTCCACCAAAAAGTGAGTTCTCTGAATGGTACAACGAGATAATAAGAACCGCACAAATAATGGATGTTAGATACCCTGTTAAAGGATTATACGTGTGGTATCCATTTGGCTTCTCTCTTAGGAATCATGTTTTTTCCATCCTCAAGGAACTTCTGAACAAAGACCATCAAGAAACTCTCTTCCCACTTCTGATACCAGAGCATGAGTTCATGAAAGAGGCTGAACACATCAAAGGATTTGAGGATGAGGTGTACTGGGTAACACACGGGGGTAGAGATGCGCTGGATGTCAAACTCGCATTGAGGCCAACAAGTGAGACCGCGATATATCCCATGTTCAAACTGTGGATAAGGTCTCATGCAGATCTTCCCATCAGAATATACCAACTCGTAAATACATTCAGATATGAAACAAAGCACACACGACCTCTCATAAGGCTGAGAGAGATAACCTCGTTCAAAGAGGCACACACAGCCCATGAGAGTTGGGAGGATGCAGAGAGACAGGTTGAGAATGCAATACAGATATACAAAAAATTTTACAGAAGATTGTGTATCCCTGTGATTGTTTCAAAAAGACCTTCTTGGGATAAGTTTCCGGGGGCAGAATATACTGTCGCCCTCGATGTTCTCATGCCTGATGGAAAAACTCTGCAAGTTGGGACTGTTCACAACCTCGGAACCAACTTTGCAAAAACATTTGACATCACATACGAGGATAAAAATGGCGAACAACAGTATGTGAACCAGACTTGCTATGGGATATCCGAGAGATGCATTGCAGCTCTCATATCCATACACGGAGATGATGGAGGGCTTGTCCTCCCCCCTGAAGTTGCACCTGTCCAAGTTGTGGTGGTTCCCATACTCTTCAAACACTCAGAGGATGTTATGGATACTGCCCGAAAACTCAGTGAAAGACTCTCAAAAGAATTCAGGATTGTGCTCGATGACTCTGAGAAGAGACCTGGAGCAAAGTTCTATGAATGGGAACTGAGAGGAGTTCCAGTCAGACTGGAGCTTGGCCCGAGAGACTTGGAGAAGGGAGAGATTGTGATTGCACCCAGAGTATGGAAAGGGGAGAGGAGGAGGTCTGTGGATATCAACGCTGTGGAGGAGGAGATAAAAAAGGAATTTGAGAACATAGAAAAAATACTATATGAAAAAGCTCTTTCTTCCCTGAAAAGTGGACTGAAACTGTGTTCGACGATTGAGGGGGCAAAGGAGTGGGTGATGAAGGGTATTGCCATTGTTGGATGGTGTGGGGAGGAGGAGTGCGGGCATGTGATAGAGGAAAAGTGTTCGTGTGATGTGCTTGGAGAACCAATTGGTGATGAGGAGTATGAAATCACAGAGTGCGTTGTTTGTGGAAGAGAGACAGGTCGGTGTGTGTTTCTGGGAAGACCATACTAACATTGAGAAAAGTTTTTACATTCGCAGACCAAGAATCAGAGTTTAGCATGATGGAAATTCTGGCAGATGCAATGGTGGATACTGTGGAATTGTTGCTCACAGTACACGCATACAACACTCACTCCCTTTCCGAGCATGAGCTACCTCCCCCTATAAGGAGACATTTCTGGAACAAGAAATTGAAGGGTATTCCAAAGCCGTTGAGGGTGAGGATGGAGGATGTATGTGCGATATATGGACACTCTTCGGAGGACGTCAAGAGAGCTGTGAAATCTCTTCCATTTGTCGATGTTGCAGACTTTGGATCTCTGAGTTTGACGGTTTTGGATGTTGGACTTGAATGGTACAAGGGGAAGGTTGATGAAGAGAGGATTGTAAAAAATCCTGCCGTGGCTTACTGTATATCGCCTGAAAAATATGAAAGAGCTCTCAAAGAAGTTCTGCCACTGCATGCAGAAAGACTGTGGATTGATTCCATGATTGAAGAGCTTAGAAGAGAGTTAGATGAAGAGGCAGAGGAGATGCTGAAGCTCTGCACGATAGTTGCTCCAGATGAGGTGATGCTTAGTTTGGGTGACATCGTCCTCACGGACGAGCAAAAAGAAAATATCTCGAAGATTGTGGTTGCCCTTGAACATAGGGATTATCTCAGTGAAGTTGGTCTGTACGATGTTGGAAAGGTGTTGTTTGTTGGTCCTCCCGGTACTGGAAAGACCTCAACAGCAAGAGCCCTTTCAAAACACCTGAAGCTACCACTGCTCGAGGTAAAACTCTCAATGGTAACGAACCAGTATCTTGGGGAGACTTCGAAGAACATAGACAGGGTCTTTGAGCTTGCAAAAAGGCTCTCGCCGTGCATACTCTTCATAGATGAGTTTGATTTCGTTGCAAAGACGAGAACTTCTGATGAGCATGCTGCGATAAAGAGAGCTGTGAATACGTTGCTGAAAGCAATAGACGAGATATCTCTCGTAAGACACGGAGTTCTTTTGATTTCAGCAACCAACCACCCACAGCTTCTGGATGTTGCAGCATGGAGGAGATTCGACGATGTTGTGTGGTTCCCTCTTCCCAATGAGGAGATGAGGAAAGAGATATGGAAGGTGGTATGTAAAAAAATAGATAGAAACCTTGATTTTGATGAACTGGCATCCCTTACAGAGGGATTCTCTGGCTCAGACATCAGAACCACAGTGAAGGAGGCAGTACTTTCTGCGTTAATGGAAGGGAGGAAGGGACTGACACAAGAGGACTTGGTTGAAGCTGTGAAGGAGTTCAAGAAGAGACTGAAAATGAAGAAGGAAGAAGGATTATGAACAAACACATCAGATATCTTTGGGAAATAAGACTGTACATATTGATAAACACAATTGTGTTCTTATCATCCGTCCTGATAGGGTATTACCATGCAGGTTATAATCCATCGGTTGAAAGGATGGTGGTTGAGAGTTTTCAAGATAGAGTTGAGAGCATACTTGGGATTGTCCCAACAGATTCTGTGCTTTATCCGCTGATGATATCTGTGATGATATTCTTGAACAACTCATTTGTCTCGTTGATTTCGATGTTTTCATCCATACTTCCCCCGTTCTTCCTCTCTCCTCCGTTCTTGCTTTCTATCAATGGATACGTTGTTGGTGTTGTGATACACTCCACCCCCTCCCCATTCTTTGCCCTCATCACAATACTCCCACATGGTGTTCTCGAGGTACCAATGGTGATATTTGCTGTTTCAATGGGGACGAAGATAGGAGTTGAGGTTGTGAAGTTCATATTCAGAAGGAAGAGCGAGGTCAGAAAGAACATATACCTGTCAATGAGGACGTTTGTGTTCTTACTCCTTCCGCTACTGTTGATAGCTGCCTTCATAGAGGTTTTTGTGAGTAGTACTCTTGCCTACACCTTAGGAGTTTGAGTAACATTTATATCAAAAATTGTTCAACGATGTGCAGAGTGTGAGAATCATGGACAGAAAAAAGTTCTTGCTCGATGAGAATGAGATGCCAAAGAAGTGGTACAACATATTACCTGACCTTCCAAGACCTCTTGACCCGCCTCTTGACCCTCAGACAAAAGAACCAATAACACCAGACCAGCTGTCTGCAATCTTCCCAAAAGCTCTGATTGAACAGGAGATGAGTCCGGAGAGATACATACCCATCCCAAAGGAGGTCATGGATGTTTACAGACTGTGGAGACCCACGCCACTTTACAGGGCAGAAAGACTCGAAGAGTATTTGGACACTCCAGCCAAGATATATTACAAATACGAAGGAGTGAGTCCTCCTGGAAGTCATAAACCAAATACGGCAGTTGCACAGGCTTACTACAATATGAAAGAAGGGATAGAGCGACTTACGACTGAAACAGGTGCCGGACAGTGGGGAAGTGCTCTTGCATTTGCATGCAACCGCTTTGAAATGGAGTGCATGATATACATGGTAAAGGTCAGCTATGAGCAGAAACCATACAGGAAAACAATGATGATGTTATGGGGTGCAGAGGTTATACCATCCCCAAGTACGAGGACGAATTCTGGGAGAGCTATTCTTGAGAAAGACCCCAATAATCCGGGCAGTCTTGGAATTGCAATCAGTGAGGCAGTTGAGGATGCAGCAACCCATGACAACACAAACTATTCATTGGGAAGTGTTCTTAACCACGTTCTCCTTCACCAGACAATTGTGGGAGAAGAGGCAAAGCTTCAGCTCGAGATAGCTGGAGATTATCCTGATTATGTGATAGGGTGTTGTGGTGGTGGAAGCAATTATGCTGGGCTTGCTCTGCCATTTGTGAGAGACCATCTTGAAGGAAAGGAAATAGAGTTCTATGCGGTTGAGCCGACAGCATGCCCAACACTCACGAAAGGAGAATACACATATGACTTCGGAGATACAGCTGGACTGACTCCTCTGCTCAAGATGTACACACTCGGTCATGATTTTATCCCACCATCGATACATGCGGGCGGTCTGAGATACCATGGAGATGCACCGATAATCAGTGCTCTCAAACATGATGGGATCATGAAGGCTCTTGCATACCGCCAACTCGAATGTTTCGATGCTGGTGCCTTGTTCACCCGTGTCGAGGGAATTGTGCCAGCCCCCGAAACATCGCATGCTATTAAGGCAGTCATCGATATAGCTCTTGACTGCAAGAAGAAAGGTGAGGAGAAAGTGATACTCTTCAACTTCAGCGGACATGGTCTACTTGATCTTGGCTCATACGAACTTTACCTTGAAGGGAAGTTGAAGGACGTAGACGAATGAAGGTTGAGCCAATCGTAGATGAGAGGGCACTTGTTGTTGAAAATACTGAAAAAACGCTTGTAATAGCTGACATCCATATAGGGATAGAATGTGAACTGATGGAGTTGGGGATAAGAATACCATCCCAACTCCCTTCTATTCTGGAGAGGGTAAAGAAGATATTGAAAGAGAGAGAAGTGGATAGGATAGTGATAGTCGGGGATGTGAAACATTCGATAACACATTCACCGTATCATGAGAGAAAGGATGTCGAACATTTTTTGAGGAAGCTCGTGGATTATGCACCAGTTGACATAGCACTTGGAAACCACGATGGCGGGCTTGCAAACATGATTCCAGAAGACATCAGAGACTCTGTATCCATCCATCCTTCTTCAGGATTCGTTCATGACTCTGTTGGATACTTCCATGGACATGCATGGATGGATAAATCGTTGCTGGAGAGTGAGCTTCTTATTTGCGGACATAACCACCCACACGTAAGCTTTGTTGATTCCCTCGGATGCACGATTACGCTGCCCTGTTGGATAAGGATGTTTGTTGATGTGAAAGGCTTGCAAGAGTGTCCTGATCTCTGTTCTGAAATACCCCTCATAATCGCTCCAGCATTCTGCACGCTCTCGAAAGGTATATCGTTCAATGACCCAGAAACAAAGCCTCTCGGTCCTATATTTTCTGTGGTCAATTTAGATGATGCGAAGTGTTATCTTCTGGATGGCACATATCTTGGTACAATAAAGGAGCTGAAAAAGTTCTCAAAACCTGAAAATTTGATGAGCTGGGAAGAGCAATGATTGTTGTATCGAGAGGAAAATGGGGAGAGAGAACGTATGACACACTGAAGATACTGGGGTTTGACGTGGAGCTTGTGAAGGTTGATGAAAGTCTGCCACCCATTATAGACAACCCATCCGAGTATCTGCCAGAGTTCAGCGGAGACATCATCTTTTCGTATGCACTCCATCCAGACATCAATCTTGAAGTTGTGAAAAGAGGGGAAGAGGTTGTTATAGTTGCAGGTGGCTCAAAATATCTGCCTCCTAAAGCTTACGAGATTGGAAAAGAAAAAGGGGTGAAGGTGATAAATCACAGAATATGCTGTATGCTGTGTGAAAAAGATGTCTCTCCATCATCAGAGACTCTCAAAAAATTGGTAGAAATGGTAGGAAGTCCAAAACTCGAAATCAAGGTTAAGGATGGTATTGTGAAAGAAGTAAAGGTGATAAGGGGGGCACCATGTGGCTCAACATGGTACATGGCTGAGAATCTCAAGGGAGCGCCTGTGGAAGAGGCACCTTACAGGGGTGCCCTACTTGTCTCATACTATCCGTGCAGAGCTCCACGTGGTAAGAGGGATGGAATACACGCATCTGCAGAACTTCACAAGAATGCCATAGAGCGAGGTCTAAAAATACTCAAATGAAAAGCTCCTTCGGAGGCTCTGAACCGGTTTTCTTTATTCTTGAAAGAGCAAGCTCGAAATCTTTCAGACTGACTTCTGTCCTATCCTCAAGCAGAGCGTTGTGAAGTGCTGTTTTCAGAACCTTCTCAACTATGTCCCTTCCAGACAATCCTTCGCATTTCTCAACAACCATATCAAGTTCAACATCCTTTCCAATAGGTATCGGGAATGTTTTGATGTTCTTCTCAAGTATCATCTTCCTCTCAGCCTTGTTCGGTAGTGTGAACTCTATTTCCTCCTCGAATCTCGACCTGACCGATGGATCTATTATCTCGATTCTGTTGGTTGCTGCAATCGTGCATACACCCTTCCTCTCAAACAAACCATCCATCTCAGTGAGCAAAGCATTCACTGTCTCGGACACATCACCCCTTATATCCTGATATCTTCTGTCGAGGGCAATCGCATCAAGCTCATCTATAAACACAATCGAGGGGGCAAGCTCTTCTGCCCTCTCATAAAGGTTGTGAATCATACGTGCTGAATCACCAACATACTCTCCTATGAGTTGAGTTGCTTTCATTGGGATGAGGGGGACCTCTGCCTCGCTTGCGAGAGCCTTTGCCATCATGGTCTTGCCTGTTCCAGAAGGTCCATAGAACAACACGTTTCTTGGCATCCATATAGAGTGGTCGATTCCTCCCTTCAGAAGTCTCTGAATGAGTTTGCACTTCCTCTTCGCCCCTTCCTGCCCCACAACATCACTAAATCTGACCTTTGGTTTGAACTCTGGAAGTGGCTCATCCTTGGCATTCACCATGATTATGGTCGATTCCCCTATCAGAGAGTCTGGTGGCTCTACATCCACCACCTTAAATGCAAAATCTGGATACATTCTCCTATCGAACAGGTAGTCTCCCTTTCTAACAGCCTCCCCAAACCACTGCTCTTTTGCATAGTGTTTGAATATGTTCAAATCAGATACTTCTGGATACTCAACATATAGACTCTTGAAAGGATAACCTACTGGGTCAAGTATCACATACTTTGCTTCCCTTCCACCCCACTCTTTATCTTTCAATTCACACCTCCACTCTATTTCTTAACGCATTGTTTTTAAGCATTTTTGTATATGGTCTTTGTCATGAATCTTGACCTAAACGTAGATATGATATCCATATTGATACATACCTCCTCACTCCTGTTCTTCGTTTTCGACCCGTTTGCAAGCATTCCAATCTTCATCACTCTCACAAAAGACCTTGACAAAAACGAGAGAAAGAAGAGTGCTAACAGGGCGGTTATGGTCGCTGGCATTCTCTTCATACTCTTTGTCCTCTTCGGCAATGCCCTACTTTCTTTCTTCGGAATATCTCTTGCAAGTTTCAAAATCGCTGGCGGACTTGTACTTCTGTTGATGTCACTCGAGATAATTCTTGGTATCAACATGACCCGCTCCCAGAGTGAAGTGGGATGGGTGGTAATAGCAACTCCAATCCTCACGGGACCAGGAGTGATAACGACTGCCATTGTCCTCACATCTAAGTATGGGTGTGCAACCATACTGGTATCGGGTGCGATAGCTCTATTACTCACATGGATTCTGTTGCGGAAGTCAGAATTGCTGATACAATTGGTGGGAAAGACTGTAATAGACATTTTCTCCAAGGTTATAGGGCTCTTGATAGGCGCACTTGCTGTCGAGTTCGTAATGGACGGGATTGTGGAATTCTTGTAATAAAAAGTGGGGCTGGTGTGATTTGAACACACGACCTACGGGTCTCCCCGAATCAGCGCTCCAACGGCTCCTCATGGGCTGTCCCGTCGAACAGCCTTAGTAGACCCGTTGCTCATCATCTTCTATCCGCTGGAGCCCGTCGCCCTTCCTGGCTAGGCTACAGCCCCTTATTTAATTCATATCTGGAAAAATTTAAGAGTTATGGTTATCACTCGAGAGTTGTCTGGATATCCTCGAGTAATGCCTGAAGGTCTTCCTCATGCTCGACTTCGTCAGTGAGAATTGCCAACGCCATATTGTACGTTATGGGGTCTTTTTCCTTCGTCAAGTTCATCAGATTCTCATATACATCGATAGCACACTGCTCTCCTTTTATGTTCTGTTCAAGTATCTTCTTGATGCCAAAATCCTCTGGAGCTTCGTATCCACAGTTCGTCATGGCATACCATTCCTCTGGCTTCAGGATGGGTGTGCCTCCCAACTGGAGTATTCTGTTCACAAGCATATCCGCATGTCTCAGCTCATCGTTTGCATGCTCCAAGAGTTCAGTGACGACCGCTTCCTTCATAATTCCCTTCACAACCTTTGCTCCAATCCAGTACTGGTAGTAAGCGAGCCACTCATCAGCCAGAGCCTTGTTAAGTAGTTCAATTAGTTCATCCACATTCAAATCCACAATTTCTCTACCTTTCGTTCCCATAACCTCAACTCCAACTTTCACCTATATTTACTTTTCTTGTTCGAATCTCGAACCAAAATAGCTCTCAAGAATCTTTCTCTCGCCTCTTCGCATGATTTCTGATAGGGTTGATGGTGCTATTCCAAATTCCTCAGCAAGTTCTTCAAGTTTTACCTTTTTTGGAAAGTCAAAATAACCTCTCATAAGAGCTATTTGCAGAATCTCCTCTTCTCTGTATGTTATCTTTGATGAACCCTCTGGCTTCCCTTTGTACAGAATCTCAAAGTCTACACCTTCCTTCTCCAAATCTCTCACAAGCTTTAGGAATGACTCGTCATCACATACTATGCTCCAAAAAATATCTCTTCCCTGTATCTCAGCATTACTTATCACACATCCAGAATCTATTATGAAATGAGCAACGAGGCAAGTATGCTCCTTTACAAAGACCTTTGCCTCGTGTGGTGAGACTGCCACACCTTCGCATTGAGACGGGAGGTCTGAGAGTACCTTTTTTACCTCTCTCGCCTTCACTCTGAACACACCCCTCACACCTTCTTTCATCTTCGTAATCCCTTCAACCCTCATGATAATTTCTCTCAGGGTACCGAGGGCGCATGAGCTTGGGATAGGTGTCCTTATCTGGGCCTCAAACATGACTACTATGTTGGACAATGAGGATAAAAATAAATCGAACATATTCGGGTGAAATAATATATCATCAAACAGCAATGAATGAATATGGAACCAAGTTATCATGAAAGTATAAATGAGATGTACAAAAAGGTGAGTGAAGACGGTACGACGAACATCGTTGATAGATTCAACGCACAAGAGAAGACAAGATGTCCCTTCTGTGTGAAAGGCTTGAGCTGTCGACTGTGCTCGATGGGACCTTGTAGGATATCTAACAAAAATCCTTATGGGGCTTGTGGTATAGATGCAGCAGGGATGGTGATGAGGAATTTTGTCCATCTCAACATGTTTGGCACAGAGGCATATACGTATCATGCTGTTGAGGCTGTGAAGACGTTGAAAGCAACAGCAGAAGGCAAAACACCCTTCAATATAGACGAGGAAAAGCTCAGGTGGTTTGCTTCACAGCTCGGAATCGAAGGAGATGATATCAAAGAACTGGCTATGAAAGTTGCAGATTTTGTTTTGTCCGACTTGAATTCGGTAGAGGAGAGTAAGCTTGTTGAGATTTTCGCCCCAGAACCGAGGAAAAAACTATGGAGAGAACTCGGAATATTCCCACATGGTGTCTTCCAAGAACTTCTGAGTATGGGAACATCAAGCATGACAAACGTCGATTCAAACTATGTGTCGCTTGCGAAGAAGAGCATGAGAATGAGCATATCCACATGTATGGGTGCCCAGATTGCCCTCGAAATGATTCAGGACATTCTATTCGGAACGCCAATGCCACACAAGACATATGCTGATATGGGCATCCTTGACCCAGAGTACGTGAATGTGGCTGTGGACGGACATGAGCCTTTTGTCGGGGCAGCTCTGATAAAGCTTGCCGAGAACGAAGAGACTCAAAGGCTGGCAAAAGAGGCTGGGGCAAAGGGACTCAGAATCATCGGCTTCATAGAAACTGGACAAGAACTCTTACAGAGATTCGATTCCCCTGTGTTTGTGGGCATCGTTGGAAATTGGATCGTTCAGGAGTTTGCACTTGCAACCGGATGTGTGGATGTGTTTGCTGCTGATATGAATTGTGTCCTTCCATCACTCCCAGAATATCAGAAGTATGGCGTAAAAATAGTGCCAGTGAGTGAAGTTGTCCGTTTGAGAGGAATAGATGAAGGGCTGGACTATGAACCAGAGAAGGTTGAAGAGATAGCAAGGAAGCTCGTTGAAATGGGAATAGAGAATTTCAAAAAGAGAAGCGGAAAAGGAATCAAGAGAAGTGAAAAGAAGGAGATAGTCGTAGGGTTCTCACCAGAAGCCATAATGAAAGCATTGAATGGAAATCTGAACATTTTGCTGGATGCGATAAAGAATGGAGACATCAAAGGAGTTGTTGCACTTGTAAGCTGTACTACACTGAAGAATGGACCACAAGATGCGAACACTGTGACGATTGCAAAGGAACTCATAAAGAGAGACATCCTCGTTCTCTCAATGGGATGTGGAAATGCAGGAGTTCAAGTTGCAGGACTCACATCGATGGATGCAATTGAGATGGCTGGTGAGAGACTTGCAAATGTTTGCAGAGCATTGGGTATTCCACCTGTCTTAAGCTTCGGTACATGCACGGACACAGGCAGGTGTGCGTATCTTGTAAGGATAATCGCAGATGCTCTCGGCGTTGATATACCGCAGTTGCCAGTTGCGGTAACCGCACCAGAGTACATGGAGCAAAAAGCAACGATAGATGCAGTCTTTGCTGTAGCATATGGTCTCACCACCCATGTATCACCAGTTCCGAACATAACTGGTAGTGAGGACGTTGTGAAACTTTTGACGAACGATGTGGAAGGACTCACTGGTGGGAGAGTCGTGGTTGAGGAGGATCCAGTGGAAGCTGTAAACGTGCTCGAGAAGGTGATTGAGGAAAAGAGGGAAGCTTTAGGGATTTGAAGTTCGTATTTACAGCCTGAAAACTCAAAAAATGCCCCGACCGGGACTCGAACCCGGATCAAAGGCTCCGCAGGCCTTCAGGATATCCTCTACCCCATCGGGGCACTTTTTTAATTTTAAGCTTTATACCTTATAAATGATATGAAGAGAGTCGTTGTAAAGATAGGTTCTGACATTCCCTTGATAGGGTGTATCACATTCGGCATAATAGACAGAGGAACAAACCTGCTCCAAATCCGACCAATATCTGGATGCAACCTATCTTGTCCATACTGCTCGGTTGATGAGGGGAGAAAATCAAGAACACGGGTTGGTATGTACGTTGTTGAGCTCGAGCATCTTGTGGAGACTGCAAAAGAGGTTGCATGTTTCAAAGGAGGGGGTGTCGAGATGCACATCGACGGATGTGGGGAGCCGATGTTGTATCCTGACATCATAGAGCTTGTTTCTTTGCTGTCTGATATACCTGAAGTGGAAGTTGTTTCCATGCAAACAAATGGCACATTGCTCACACACTCTCTGGTAGATGAGCTGAGCGAGAGCGGTCTTACCAGACTTAATCTGTCATTGAATGCACTCAATGAAGAGGTTGCAAAATTACTTTCGGGTGTTGAGCATTACGATGTTTGTAGGGTTGTGGAGATTGCATCCTACATCCCATCAACAAACACAGAGCTTCTATTGGCTCCTGTATGGCTTCCGAACATAAATGACTCTGAGATAGAGCGTATGATAGATTTCTCTGTTGAAATAGGGGCGGGTGGAAGGTTTCCCTCTCTTGGGATACAAAAATACGAGGCTCACAGATTTGGAAGGAAGATGTGGGGGGTAAGAATACCAACTTGGAAAGAGTTCTACTCATGGCTTGATGTATTAGAGAAGAGACATAAAACAAAGCTGATAATCTGCCCTTCTGACTTTGGCATTGTCAAAAAGCCATTTATTCCACTATCGTTTAGACGCTTTGAAAAGGTGAAGGTGAAGGTTGTTGCTCAGGGCTGGATGAGAAATGAGAAGATAGCGGTCGCAAAGGATAGAGTTATAACGCTGGTAGATGCGAAGAGGATACCTGTAGGCTGTGAGGTGATGGCAAGGATAATACATACAAAACACAATATATACATAGCAAAGCCTGTTGGTTGAGTATTATAAAAAATCACACAACAAACCAGCCTCTTGTTCTCTTACATATTTCAACAAGAAACAACATTATCGGCACTTCAGTCAGGACACCAACCACTGTGGCAAGGGCAGCACCGGAGTTGATTCCGAAAAGGGTTGTGGATACAGCTATGGCAACCTCGAAGTGGTTGCTCCCAGCTATTATGGCTGTTGGTGCAGCATCTTCATAACCCAGTTTTATGAGACGAGCAATGAAGTATGTGATTATGAAGACTGCAATTATATTCACAAATATTGGAATTGTTATCATTCCGATGACGAACGGTAATTCTACTATCTTCTCCCCCTGATACATGAACAGTACTATGAGCGTGATTAACAGAGCTACAATGGACATCTTCCCAAGCTTTGGGACCAGTACCTCTTCAAACCATACCACTCCCTTTTTCTCTATCGCTCTCTTTCGTGTGAACCATCCGAAAATGAGCGGTGTGCATATGTATATCACAACTGCAAGTGCTATTGTCTTCCACGGAATGATTATTCCAGATATCCCCAGAAGGAGGGTGGCAAGTGGAGCATACAGGGCAACCATTGTCAGAGAGTTAAGGGCAGTCATCACAAGTGTGTGTGCCATGTTCCCTCTTGCAAGATAGCTCCACACAAGCACCATCGCAGTGCATGGTGCTACACCGAGTAGTATCAGACCAGCCCGATACTGCTCAGGATTGGCGAGAGACTCATGAGGGAGGAATGGATTGAAAATTGCACCAATAAATAACCATGCAAAGAAAGCCATCGTGAAAGGCTTTATTGCCCAATTCATGAAGAGTGTTGTTGATATTGGTTTTGGTGATTTAACGGATTTCTTTACATCTTCAAAACTTATCTGAACCATTATGGGATATATCATGGCGAAAAGTAGAATCGCTATTGGGATGGAGATGTGGGCAACTTCCATTTCCGAAAGAAAGACTGAAATCTCTGGGAATATCCTCCCCAATATTGTTCCCACAACTATGCAGAGGACAACCCATAACGTGAGATACTTCTCCCAGATACCAAGTTCTCTCTTTTCCATATCTCCCTACTTAACTACGTTAACTTATGGCTGGTATTATTCCTTTATAATATTAAAAGTTTTTGCAACCATCATTTTATATATGGAAAGGAAGAGTAAAGAATATGCTCACGTTTGTGGGTCTTGGTCTGTTCGACGAGTTCGACATCACCCTCAAGGGATTGAGAGAGGTGAAGGGTGCAGATGTTGTGTACCTCGAAACCTATACCTCCCCACTTGTAGGAACAAATGTGGAGAGGCTTGAGAAACTCTATGAAAAGAGTGTTCATGTGTTGTCCAGAGAAGAGGTGGAGGGGGCACTAGCTGAAAAGATTCTCATGGAAGCACTTCACAAGAAGGTTGTATTGCTGAGTGGAGGAGACCCGATGGTATCCACCACCCATGTAGGTTTGAGATTGAGAGCGCATGAAATGGGAGTAAAGACAAAAATAATACATGCACCTTCAATCATGTCTGCAGTTTGTGGTATTACTGGTCTGCAAAACTACAAATTTGGCAGGTCAGCTACAATCCCATTCCCATACGAGGTTGACGGAAAGAAGGTTGTGTATGAGACCCCGTATGATGTTGTGAAGGAGAATATTCAGAGGGGGCTCCACACACTTCTTTACCTAGACGTAGGAGAGAGAATGATGACTATTAATGAGGGTGTGTCTTTACTGTTTGAGATAGCTGAGAAGAAAGGGGATGAAGAATTTTGTAAATTGCTGGGTGTTGGAATTGCAAGAGCTGGTTCAGATGAAGCATTTGCAAAAGCATCAGAACTCGCACAGCTCATGGAGATAGAATTCCCCGACCCACCCCATATACTTGTTATAACTGGAAGGCTACACTTCATGGAAAAAGATGCGTTGATTGTGTTCTGTGATGCACAGATTACATAAAAAGGTTGAGTATCTTGCTCTCCTTGATATCAACACTCATATCGAGGGAAAGAGGTGTGACTGATATACATTTCTTCACGTATATTGCCCAGCAATCTGTTCCTTCTTCACCATCTCTTATGATATCGCCAGATATCCAATAATATGGTCTCCCCTTCGGGTCTTGGCGCATCTCGACATCTGTGTTGAATACTTTCCTCGCAAGTCTTGTCACAACAACATCTGTATCCTCACCCGCATTACACGGAACGTTTATATTCAGAACATCAACCCCCTCTGGCATCCCCTTCCTCATCACATTGTCGACAACCCTTTTCAGGATGCGGCCGCATATTTCAAGCCCTTTTTCGTATCCTCTCCCATCTCCAAACTTGTGTTTCTCTTCCTCGACCTGAATGGATATTGCGATTGATGGAATTCCATACCCTGCCGCCTCGAATGCTGCACCCATAGTTCCAGATGTCATCGCAGAGTCAGTACTGACGTTCTCTCCCACATTTATGCCAGAAACCATCACATCGGGTTTCTTCTTTAATAGTGCGAACACACCCAGTATCACACAGTCTGCTGGCGTACCACCCACCGCATATCCCTTTGCACCATAAGGCAGTTTTACTTCTGTTATTCTCAATGGCTCAAATATTGATATGGAGCGACCGTACGCACTTCTCTGTAAAACTGGTGCAACAATTGTTACTTCATCCACCTCTTTCAACGCCTTCCAAGCTGCCTCGATTCCTGCAGAGTATATCCCATCATCGTTCGTGAGTAGAATGCTCATCTCAACCCATCTTATTCGCTTGTCATATTTGAAATCTTTTGTTTCGATGCATGTGGTGTCATCTCAGTAGAGTTTCAAATAGTCCATAAATAAAAAAGAAAGGAAGAAGTTATCTTCTTCCAATTCTTCCGATCAGGTAGAACACTGCAAGCAGTCCAGCAATTGCGAAGAGTGCCTCAAATCCTGGAGCTT
>MTMG01000009.1 GCA_002010075.1 Methanomicrobia archaeon JdFR-19
GAAAGGGAAGGTTGTAAAGGAATGGGACTTGAGAGGGGCGAATGAAGTTAAAGGAGGGAAATGGAAGGGATGATGCAAAGATTTAGAGTCACATAAGGAGACAGAACGAAGTCAGAGGTATCCAGATGAACAAATTCGCATCGCTGATATTATGTCGACTTATTTATCATCAAACAATAATTTGCCAGTCAGTTTATCCATATCCCCACGATATGTAGATGACAAATGGAAGAACAGAAAGAACTTAAAGCCACAGTTTTCGCATACGACATCCAGTTTGTCAGTCCAGTCCGATGCTCCCATTTTCCTCTGCTATTCCTCATCCAGCATGTCCATCAAAAGATACTGTGCAACTACTTTTAGCTTACCTACACAGCATTTTGGACACAAACTCTTCTTGACTATGAAGTATTCTTCACTTTATATCATCCACCAGATACATGGTATCACCCCCTTTGGTGTTATTTAGATTCGGGCTAAATCTGTCCATCTGAATACCTCAAACCCAATCAGATGTAATCTCAACGACCTTCGAAATTCCATCAACCTTTTCCACCCGATATACTGTGTCAGCAACGTCTTCAAGCTCTCTGTGATGAGTTATGATAATCATCTGCGGTACTCCACCACCTTCCCTGAAGAAATTTTTCATTATCCCGACGAGCTCTCTCCTTCTCTCCTCGTCTAAATGTGTGGTAGGTTCATCCATTATGATTGTTGAGATTCTCCCAGCCAGCGCCTTTGCTATTGCCAAGCGCAGTGCTATTGCAACGGCAATCTTTTCACCCCCACTTATGGATTTGATTGATATCTCTCCACCCTGTTTCATTATGGAAACATCGAAGTCCTCGTTTACACATACGTCCATGATATCGAGATTGAAGTTTTCTATGTAGTCTCTGGCAAATTCGGAGATTATCGGGGCAACTCTCTGTCTCACAATCCTCTGAATTCCATCTTTCGAGAATGATTGCCTGATTCTCTGTAATTTACCGACAAACTCGAGTATTTTTTCCAGCGATTTTAATTTATCTTCGAGAGCTTTGATCGATTCGTTTATTTCTGATAGTTCTTTTATTTTTGTGTCTATCTGTTTGTTAGTGCTTTCTAACCTCGTTTTAAGCTCAGAAACTTTCTTGATGAGGTTGTTGTATTCATCTCCAACTTTTCTATATTCTTCCTCAGAATATCCCAAGAGGGCAAGCTCTTTTTCAGTGGACTCTTTCTCTTGAAATGCCTTCTCCAGTTTCTCCTTCACCGTATTTAGTTCTTCAATTATTTTATCTACTTTTTCAGCTTTTGATTTGAGGACTTCATATTTTTCTTTCAGTTCTCTCAGCCTTCTGAGGTTTTCTTCTGGTTCCTCAGGGATGCATTCTAACTCTGATAACAACGAGGAAATTCTCTCACAAATTTTATTTAATTTTGTTTTTAGATCATTCAATTCAGTCTCGATTTCATCCTTACTCCTCTCTTTTTCTAAAGCATTTTTTGAGGAAATATGTCTTTCGTAATCAGTTTTTAGTTTTTCAAGCTCTTTTTCAATTGTGATAATTTCTTTTTTAATACTTTCTAGCTCTTTTATAACTGGCTTGATTTCTTCTTTCCTTTTCTTAAGCTCTTCCAGTTCTTCTTCAAGTTTTTTCAAATCTTCTTTAATTTTTTCAAGTCTTTCTATGTCCAGTGCATTTACCTCGTTATATTCCTTCTCCACTTTCCTTTTTTCCTCAGTAATCCCCCCAATTTCAATCAAGATTTCCATTAATCTTCTTTTCAACTCATCCTTCTCTGTTTCAAACTCTCTCCCGACTCTGTCCCTGTGTTCAGGTGTGAGCGAACTTTTGCATACCGGACACTCTGTTGAGTTTTCCAATAGTCTCATATACTCCTCGATTTCAGAAATTCTACCCTTAACCCTACCATTTTCATTTTGAAGATATGATATTACAAGATTTAGCTCTTCGATTTTAGAGCTCAGCTCTTCGAGCTTTCTTGCCTTTGCTTCGGGCGTTGGGGATGGGAGTAGTTTAAGAGCTTCTGTCTCAATTTCTGATATCTCCAATTTTAAATCATCTATTTGGCCCATTTTTATTTCTATTTTGGCTTTGATTCTTTCATATTCCTTCTCAGTATTCTGCAATTCCTGAAATCTCTCTCTTAGTTTCTTCAAATCGTCATTCAGCTTGATGTATTTTTCATACGCCTGTCTTGTCTGTTCGATTTCGGACAGAAGATTTTCAACTCTTTCGAGTTCTTTTTCAATCTGATTTATTTTCTCCTCTATCCTCTTCCTTTCATTGTTAGCTTTTAAATAATCCTCTAAAATTGTTATCTTGTTGATCTAAGGCTCGATTTCAAGCATCTCTTGTTTTGCATTCTCGGCCTCTTCGAGCTCATTCTCAAGCCTTTTGATATCGTTTTCCAATGAGTTTATTCTCTCGTTTAAGGTGGCTATCCTTTTTAAAAGGTTGTAATAAATTTCCCTCTTCTTTTTCAAGAGTTCCGACTTTTTTGAGACTTTGTCCAGCTCTTCTTCATTCTTTTTTAGATCTCGTTTTATATTATCGATTTCATCTTCGAGCTGTGCAATCTCTTTCTTTATCCGTTCTCTTATCTCCTTTTTTATCTTTATTTCATTCTTGATTACATCATAATTTTTTGTTCTCTCTTCAAAACAGTCCAGAACTTCACGCATTCCATTCCAAGCATTTTCAAGTCTGTCCAGTCCCACGAGCTTGCCCATCAGACGTTTCCTCTCTCTTGGTTCCACATCAACCAAGCTTGCAACTTCCCCTTGTCTGACAAATATGGAGTTGATTACGGTATCCTTGTCCATCTTGAGCAATCTCAGAACCTCATCCAAAACCTTTGAATGGGCGGTTGCAATCACTTCCCCTTCCCTCATCAGGGTTGCTTCCATCGTTTTGCTCTTTCTCACCCTTCTCAGTGTATACTCCCTACCACCCTCCTCAAAAACTATCTCAGCCTCAGCAGAGTTTGTCCCCTTTCTTATGATGTCTGTAATCTTATCTCCCCTCACCCTCTCCGCGAAGAAAGCGAAAATTATACCATCTACTATGGAAGTCTTTCCGGCTCCATTTGGACCAATCAATGCTGTAACTCCAAGTGGGAATTGTATATTTGTGTCAGCATGTGAAATGAAATTCATGAGTTTCACACTTTTAATTATCATTCTTCCCCCTCCATGAATCTCTCAGCCATATCAATCGCATCGCTCACATTGCCGTCTGCCAAAAGCTCGTAGAGCTCAAGTGCCAACTCAGACAACCTCTTGTCCCCAAGATATTCATCAAATATCGCTTTGAGATTAATTGGTCCTTTTGGAATCTCCACCTTCTTTCCATAAATTTCCCTGAAAGAGCACCTATAGCTGAGCACATTCCCTCTAAGAAGTTCTTCGATTCTCTCGATTACGTGCTGTCTGTTGATGGACTCTCCTTTTATCGTTATGTGGAATATTGGCTTTTTTAGATAGTTTGTGTATTCAACCAGATTTTCAATCTCTTCAACTCCCACCTCAACCTCCATCTGAGGTCTTATATCGAGATCTATGGTGTGGACTGTGAGTTCGTCATCTAAATCTACCAAGTAGAATCCTTTTCCCTTTTTCCTGTATGCTGAAATCTCATCTTTCCTCACGATTTCTGTTGAGCCGCTGTAGGCAAACCATCCTTCTCCAAATCTCTCAAGAATCCTTGAGTGCAGATGCCCAAACGCATAATACGATGCTCTTCTAGGCAAGTCGTCTTCCTTAAGTTCATATGCTCCTTCAAAGGGTAAATGTTTTTCAATCGCTTGGTGAGCAATCAAAACCGAATTTCTGTATTTTTCAGCCACTGCATCGAACTTGCTCAATTCTTTCTTCAGGTAATCACCAAGTCTCAAGTTTGAAATTCCAGCAATGAGAATACCATCAACTTCGACCCATTCAAGCTTGCCTATACCCAAGATAGGTATGTCAAAGAGTGTATGAGGTGGCATCCCCCTCCTTTTTGGAGTGTCGTGGTCACCAAGCACAGTAAAAATCTTCATTTTACCTTCTATCCTATTCAGCACATTCTTAAGTGTGTAGAGAGCCTTTATAGGGGGGAGGGGAGAGTCAAATAAGTCCCCGGAGTGTATTAAAATGTCTGCTCTCTCTTCGAGTGCTTTGTCTATGGCTTCGTTAAACGCTTCATAAAAATCGTTCTCCCTCTCGTCAAGGTTGTACTGTCTATAACCCAGATGTGTGTCTGATATGTGGGCGATTCTCACTCAAGACACCTCACAAGAAATACACTCTTATCACCCATTTCATTGATTTCGTAATCAACATCATCCTTCTCATCCAGAACTTCTACCACATCGTCCTCCAGTTCCCTCTGCACAACCATAACGCCAGAGCAGTATTCCTCCAGAAAATCATGAACTTGCTGAGGTGTTGATAGCTCGAGGATTCCAAATTCTTTCTTTTTGATACCTTCTATTATCCCCTAAATTGTATGGGTTATTTCTCTTATTACCATGCTCACAGGGACACAAATCCCTCTGCCGGATTCTGAAACATCCCTCTTCAACCTACTCTCAACCTCTTCAAGAATCTTCCAGATACGTGGATAATAATCACTGTCCAGCCTCTCAGCTATTTTGCACAGTTCATTCAGTATCTATTTCGTCTCCCTCATCGAGATTCTGTTTTCCTCATATCCTGTTCTTATCCTCTCAGCATCCTCCTTGAACATCTCCACCACTTTTGAAGGACTTAGAAGCTCTTCCGCCAACCTCTTCATTTTTAAAATTATATCCACAAAATCCACTTTTTTGTTATCCAGCTCATCGAACTTTCTGAGAAATGTACATTCACTCTTAATCCACCCATACATTTCAATCACCTCCTTTCATCTCAATCATTCCCCTTATCCTTTCCACTTCCTTTACCAACTCATCTTCCTTCGTCTCCTCCTCTTTCTCAGCCTCTTTTACAGCCTCTCGGAGCATCTCAACAACATCTATATCTCCTCCACCTTCTTCGGTTTCCCTCTGTCTTATCTTTACCATCACAGGGGCTCTACTCACCTCTCCAACAATGACTGCCTCACCAACGTTCAGACCGGGCAAATCACTCAAAAGACTCTCACTCATCCTTTCCGAGCTGTTTTTCACCGCTTTCTGGTCTTCAGGATTTGTCATCCTCATGATTATCTGGCTGTTGCACTGGCTCAACGTATCTGGGTCAATCTTGTACGGTCTCTGGGTAATCAAGACGAGAAAAACTCCGAATTTCCTCCCTTCTGCAGCAATCCTCTTTATGATTCTCTTCGATAGTGTGCTCTCTTTGTGGGGGATGAATCTATGTGCCTCCTCAACGAAGACGAAAACAGGATACTTGTACTGCTGAGTTTCTGCTCTCTCGTATATCTCACTCAGGATTCTGAATGCTATGTAGTCCGAGACTCTGTCATCCAGTCCAGAGAGATCGACCACCGAGATGTGCTTTGGCCTCAACAATTTCTCGATGTCCGTTGTTGCAGAACCAAACACCCTTATTTTTGAGAGAGTCCTCGCATATTTCAAAGCCTTCAGTGAATCTGAATCCTCTGCTTCTTCAAGCTCTTTTATAAGCTCTTCGGGTGTATAGTTATCTTCAAGCTCGTCAATTGCTTTACGTATTGCTTTGATTATATTCGTCCATCTCTCGCTGATTCCACAAATCATCCCGATTTCTTCTATACTCAGGTCAGAGAACTTCACCTCATACGTATTTATTCTACCTATCCTGCCCTCATCGTATCTTCCTGTGCTTTCAGGTGTTCTGAAAACACTTATTCTGTCCGAGAACTTGCTTCCATCTTTTCTGCGTGAGATGAAAACGTAGTCTGCATGAGGGTCAAGAACTATAACGGTAGCTCCCTTCTTCAACAGTTCCTCAAGCAGAACGCCAGCAGCATAGCTCTTTCCTGCTCCAGTCTGTGCAAGAATGGCAAGATGCCTCCTAAAGCCCCTCACACTTATGCTGACCGGGACATCCTGCCTCGTTATCAGATGTCCTATGAAAAGCCCCTCCTCAGGATAGGAGTAAAAATCCTTTAAGATGTTTTCTGGGGCTCTGAACACATCGTTTCCCGGATATATTGCTCTTCTTGGATGTAAGACATTTCCTTTATGTAAAAAACCAAGTACTCTTGCTTTAGCGAACACCTTTCTATCAACAAGTCCAGCTTCCTTTATCTTCTCAACAGTCTCCAAACTTGGCTTCCCACTCAAAGCCATACTTGATGAATATATGGTGTCGATCTGGGCGATAACATCAACATCCAGTTCTTCTCCGTCTATGTTTTCTGTGGACTTTACCAGAACATACTCCCATCTGGGAGGGTGTTTATTTTCATCCGTCACAAAGTAAAATTCAGTTGGACTTGCATCACCAAAAACAACACCTATTCTTTCATGGGAATCTGACACGCCTATACCCCCTTGAAGTTGCAAATTTGCCCACGACTTCTTCGAATTTGGGCAGGTACAAGTTCTCGAAAATGTCCTTCCTCAACTTAACTTCATCATCAACAGCCTTGAGCCAGATGTTGTAGTTCTCCAGACCACAGTAGCCAGCTGAAATCAACCTCAGAACCTCATTCAGATTTACACTCACCACCTCGGGCCATCCAACATCAGGTATCCTTTTCTCGATGCCGAATACCCACGATGGGATGTCTATTCTCATTGGTGTATCATCTATTGCTGGCAGGAGATGGAACGATATGATGGCTGGTAGTTTTGGAATCTCTTTTACGATGGCCAGTGCCTACTCAACGAAGTTTCTGTCTCTCGATGAGATGGGAAAGCTGGACTCAATGAAGCCCAGTGGGTCTCTGAGAATTCTATTGTATGAGCGCCTCCATCTTATCGAAGCTCCAAGCATGAGAGGAGTTGTGTAGCCCACCGTCTCTACATAACTCAGTATTAACTGAAAGTCTGGTTTTCTGGCAAACAGCTCATTAATGAGGTCTCTTAGGATATCACATCTGAAATTCTCTTCGAGTTTTTTGAGTTCTTCCATAGCCTTCCTTTTATCGTCTAAAGCCAACGAAAGAAGTTTTTCAAGTTCTTTTGCATTCATCTCAATTTCATCCACCATTTCGCTGGCAATCACCTTTATAAGAAACTCTCTAAAGAAGGCAGTTCTGCTCTCCTTGCTTATTCCAATAATAGGAATATTCTTTCTTTTACATGTTTCCAGCAGTTCGATTACTGTCTCAAAATACTTCAGCATGAATGCTCTGTCGTTGGCGTATCCTGTTTCAATAGGAATGTGTACCAGCCTTCCGTAAATCGAGCCATCGAACAGAATAAAGCCATCGAACCCATGTTGTATGGCTTGAAGTGCAACTCTATGTTCCAGCCATTCCATCTTCCTGTGTATTATGTGTGCAGCATCATATGTTGAATCCGAAGTGAAGTCGAAGTCTGAAATCAGCTCTCTGTACCTTCTGTCTTTCGATAGGGCAAGAGCCCTGACAACATAAAAAATCCCTCCATTGCCCATCACTATGTGCTGGGAGCTACTATCAACAGCAATAACTGAGAAGTCTGATGAAGAACAGCTTGGTAGATTAGCATTTATCCAGAAATTCTTGAATTTTTCTTCCAATTTTAATGATAATTTTGAAGATTTTGCGTTGTAATCCTTCTTTATTCTCTCAGATTTTGTGCTTAGCTCCTTAGTGTACAATTCAAAGAACTCTGGCATACAAGCACACCTCATCAATAAGTTGAATCCATTGATACTTAAACTTTTTGTTCAACTTATTTTGTTATTAAGATTTAAGTTAAATTGCAAATGTTGATAAAAATATTTAAGTATGGAAAAATAGTTCCAACCATTATGATAACTCAGTTGGTGTTTGTGGGTCATCACAAGGAGAGGGTTCTGGAATCTGTTAGGGCGCTAAGAGAACTTCCAGTCTCAAAGATTGTGCTCTTCGTTGGTGAAGAAGATCTTCCGGGGGAAGAGCGGGCAAGAATGACCGCTGAAGAAATCAAAAATGACCTTGAAGCCATTTACGATGTAGAAATAGCAAGGATAAACAAGAAGAATGTTATCAAGGCATCAGAACAGCTCGTAGATCTAATCATTAGAGAGAGACGGAGAGGAAAAGATATCGTAATCAATGCTTCAGGCTCTCTAAGAACACTCGCAATAGCGGGTTATATTGCCGCCTGTATAACAAGATCCAAGATATTCACATCAATCCCGCGCTACGACAAGGTGGGTGAGGAGGTTGGAATAGAGGAAATCATAGAGGTACCAACATTGCTGGTTAACTTTTTCGGTGAAGAGCAGATGGAGATTCTCGAGGCAATTGAGGATGGTGTCGATTCCCTCGATGAGCTGATAGAACGAACCAACCCCGGAATAAAAAAGGGTAGTGAGGAATTTTTTAAAGAAAGAAGCAGACTCAGTCATCATATTACCAAGCTTGGGAGGAGTGGGGCTGTGAGGAAAGTTAGGGTTGGAAGGAACATTCGGATAGAACTCACACCCTTAGGGCGACTCTTAGTCAGAGGAGCTGGGAATGAGACTTGAGCACTCACACTACGGGGTGATTGGGTGAAAATAACAGTCTACGACGGGGCAACAACGATAGGCGGGAACAAAATTTATGTTGAGGAAAACAACAGAGGTGTCTTCCTGGACTTCGGGATGAACTTTGCAAAGTATACCAAGTACTTCACCGAGTTCCTGAACGAGAGAAGTGTGAGGGGAATTCATGACCTTCTCCATTTACAGCTCATCCCAAAGCTGAACATATACCGCTCTGACCTCATACCCTCTGACCTCTCATTGTCTTCGTATCCGAGGTTGGGGGTCAAAGCGGTTCTGTTGAGTCATGCCCATCTCGACCACTGTGGGAACATAGCACTCCTCAACGAGAACATGCCTGTTGTTGCATCGCCCATGAGCATTGCAATTCTCAAAGCAATCAGAGATGTATCTTATGGTGGTGTTGGATCTGAGGTTGCATATTTCTCGTGGAGACGCCCAGTTGAGGGTGGAAGAATCCTCTCGTCATGTAAATACAAGGGAAGGAATTTTATCTGCACCGAAGAAATGAGTGAAGACCTTTTGGATTTCATAACCCACAAGCCCGGGCATGAGGGCAGATATGCAGATAAGTTCGAGCCTGGAGAACTGTATAGCTTGCATGATAGCAATCTTCCATTTGAAATCGAGGCTTTTGAGGTCGACCACTCAATTTACGGAGCCACCGGGTATATTCTGGACTCGGTGGCATACACAGGAGACATCAGGATGCACGGGAAAAATGCTCAGAAATCGAGGAAGTTTGTGAAAGAGGCGAGAAATATGCAGATTCTGATAGTCGAGGGAACCTGTGCAACTAAAGAAGAGGATATCAACGAATCAGAGAGTCTTGTTTTTGAGAACTGTCTGAAGGTGGTTGAGGAGTCAGAAGGGGTCGTTATAGCAGACTTCTCACCGAGGAACTTTGAGAGGCTGGAAACCTTTAGAGAGATAGCAGAGAAGACCTCAAGAGAACTTGTGGTAAGTGCAAAAGATGCATACATGCTGTATGCAATCGAACTGGTTGATGGAGTTTGCAGAATGGATGGTGTTGGGATTTACAATGAGCTGAAAGATAGAAGGAGCAAATGGGAAACACTTGTAGTCAGAGAGAGATGGGGAGAGCAGTACATCGATCCCAACGAAATAAGAAAAAATCCCAGAAATTACATTCTCTGCTTTTCTTTCTATGATATGAAAAATCTTCTCGACATAAAACCAGAAGGTGGTGCTTATATATACTCTGCAAGCGAGGCATTCAGCGAGGAGCAGGAATTCGATTTTCTTAGGCTGTACAACTGGCTCAGAACTTTCAACCTGAGGGTTTACGGGTTTAAAATGGAGGAGGGGGGGAGAGCTGTTCCGAAGTTTGAGAAGGGATACCACGCCTCAGGACATATCTCCAGAGAGGATTTGAGATGGATGATTGAGAGGATTGACCCGGAGGTGATAATTCCAGTCCACACTGAAAATCCGAAGTGGTTTGCTGAGAACTTTGATGGGGTGAAGGAGATAAGAGATGGGGAGACTCTCTTGTTTGATTGAAACCCTTATAATGCTGACGGAGTTGAAAGAAATCATGCATAAAATAGGGTTTGAATTGTGAAAAACGGGAAAAGACGATTTTGCTGAGGACATAACGTGGAAGAGAATTAAAAGGATTATTAGAGACCTTCATCGGTGGAAGGAGGAAAGGAATAACTCCAAACCACATAATAGGTCAAATAATATCAGCGGTACAACATAGCTTAACTCCTAATAAATGTTAGATGATGATAGGAGATGTGGAAAAAGAAATAGAAGGCAGATAGATTCTTCCCAACCGTTTTAAGGAAGAAAAATTCAAGAAGAAAGAAAATAAATTCAAACAAACAGAAATCGATTCGATTCCTGAAGATTGGGAAGTTGTGAGACTTAAAGATATTGCAAGATATATGGAAGGTTGGGGGGACGCCTAGAAGAAGATAAAGAAGTACTAGGATGGAAATATATCTTTTGTAAAAATAGAAGATACAACAGCATCCAGCAAATATAGACTTACTATAAAAATCACGAAGAAAGGTTTAGGAGGTTCAAGCGCTTGGCTTACCCCACCAAATACTATTTTCTTTATTATTGTCTAAAATTGATGGGAAAAAGCTTTATTCCTATATTGTTCAAAATCACTCAGAAAAATGTTAATAAAGCTATAACTGAAAGCCTCCCTATTCCTCTCCTTCCCATCGAACAGCAAAAGCAAATTGCCCACATATTGAGCGTTGTGGATAAGAAAACAGAGGTTGAGCAAAAGAGAGAAGAGGTTTTTGAAGAAGTTACTTAAAACAATGCTTCATAAGTTGATGAGTGGGGAGATAAGGCTTAAGGAAGTTGAAATATGAACACAGAGGAGATCTTGAAGAAGATAAGGGAAAACATTTTCAACCTTTGCCTATACGATGTTGAGTTCTTGAAAGATTCAACAGCAAAAGTCGACTGCATAGTTTTGGTTGTAAAGCACACATGAAATGAAAAATTTTACTGGTAAATTAATATTCGAACTCTTTTGCTAAAAGCGGAGATGGATTCTATGTTAGACTTATTATCTTGTGTTTGATCTTCTTAATATCAATACAGAGTAGTAACGCTGCTTTTCCCCACTTTCTTCTTATACCATGTAAGTGAAAAGAATGGTTGTCTCATCTTAAACGCCTCGGTAACACTTTGAAGGGATAGCTCCCTCTCCACAAGCTCAGGTTTGATCCACATATTCTCTGAGGTAGTCCACTATGTTCAATGTGTATTTAGTAAAGGGAAAGTTTTAAAAATTTCCCCTTAACAGGGAATAATCTGACTAATCTCAAACACTCTTTCAGTATGTTGCTCATTCTCCATTTCTCAAATGTTCTTATCTGAAGCGTCCTGAAAAATGGATTTCCAACATTACAGGTCAATTCTTTTGCTTCCTCATGAGCATATTTCTCATCAGTGACTTGTTCAACCTTGGGAAGATCGAAAGTACTTACCTATACATTCTTTCCTCCCTCTTAACCAGTTCTTCCCTGACAATACTCACAAAATTTCTCACATCTTCTTTTTCCACTTCTTTTAGTCTCCAAATTTCAGCTTCCTCCTTATTACTCAACAAACCAGGGCCCTTGAACTGAAATCGACCTCTTTTGTAAAGTGTTCCTGCAAGGATTGCTGCAATCCCACAGGCTATCAGCACTATTGAGAGGAGCATTGTCAGGAAATTGTTAAGATAAATTCCAATCAAATCACCAAAATAATAAACTCCGATCCCAGAAATCAATATTACAGTTCCCAGAACTACAGCTTCAATGGAGCCACGCTTTATTTCCAGGGATATTCCAGTTATTTCGTTGTAAGATATGTCATGCAGAATTTCTGGGTTGAGTAAACCTCCTTTTTTGTACTTCAGCACTCGTTTGTTAGTGGCATAGAACCTGAAGTCCCTATCTTTACACTCTGCCAGAATATTCTCATCTTTGAGTAGATTCCCCTCAATTGACATTATGACGCCCCCATGCTTTTTGATATTAATCAAAAAAACTTAAAGTTTTACACAATGATTTTATACACAGGTTAGAAACCCCATAATTGCGATGGACTTTAGACTGGAGAAATAGAGCACTTTGTGTTATTACTGAGGCAGGTGTTGAGAATAACACATTCCAGAGAGCATAAGCAATTTGCGGTGTAAAGCAACAACAGTTGTTCAGAGGCACTCTCTCTGTATTTCATCAAGAGGAATGTCCAAACTAACACCAAAACTCGGCTTTATTCTACACAGCCCGTAATCCTCTGCTATTCTTTTATACCCCCCACTAACATTCAACAATATTACATCTTCTTTACAAACCTTACCCTGCTCGACAGCCTTCACTTCTGACCCTCATCAAGAACCCTCACCCTTATGCCATTATCCATGAACAGAATACCAACCCGGGAACCTTTGCGAAGTCTATGAATCCATCTGCTCACCTCCTCCCTTGAAATGTGAAGAGTATATGCTACCTTCAGCACCACAAAATCACCACCAACCTCATCAACTGTGCCTATGACCTCAGTCCACAGACCCACTCTCATATGTGTAGAAAATCTACGCAAGAAAGATTTATAAACTTTTCGTAGAAAGTCTACACTGATGGGATACAGATTGGTGTCTTATAAAAGAAATGGGAAGAGGTATCTCCAGATTGTCAGAGATATCAAAAAGAGGGGGAGACGAACAACCAGAACCGTAACCCATCTCGGGCTGGAGACTGAATGGAACAGGGAGAAGGCAGAGGAACTCGTGAACTTTCTGAACAGATACTCTGAGCCAAAAGCACCGATTGCCGTCGGCACCATAGATGAGGATTTTCTGGCGGGTCTGAGACTCGGAATACTGCTAGGTCCACTCTCACTGCCCATAGCACCCATAGTCTTGTTCAGGGATTTCATCTACTCGTTGAATTACTACCTTGCACACCCATCAGGAGATATTGAGCAAGCGGTCGATGCAACACAGATGCATCTATCTGAAGAAGACAGGAGAAGACTGGTGAAGTGGATCGAATCCATACCATATACAAGGGATAAGGCGATCGCTCTGTTTTTTAAATGGAGTTATGAAGAGTGAATATGGCCCTGAGAGCAATGCATTCAGAAAAATCGTGATATAAAATAATAATTCAGATGATTCCAAGCTTTGGTATGCATGCCAAATATGTTTTTCTCAATTCCTCCCTGTCTATGTGGTGATATATGTCTATGGCCTCTCTCCTCTTATCTCCTCTCAACTCCTTGACATACTCACGTGGCATGCCATTCCTCAGAAGCCATGTCGTGAACCAGTGTCTGAAACAGTGAGGCCCGAAATGGTCTTCCAGTCTGGATGAGTCTGGGTTGTGGAAGCCTAGGCGAATGGCATACTTGACAATTGCAAACCAGACGCCATTCCTGTCCAGCCTCTCCATGGTTTGATAGTTCACAAACAGCGCCTCGGTTGGTGGATTGAGCTTCTCCCTGACCATCAGCCATCTTCTGAGTACAACTGCACATTCCTCATCGAAAAACACAACACGGTTGCTTCTCTTCGGTGTCGGCTTCAGAGTTATCGAACACTCTTCCCAGTCTATGTCGTCTATGTCAATCCTCAGCAACTCTCCCCTCCGGATGCCGGTCTTTGCAAACACTGTAGCTATTGCTTTATCCCTCGGATCCATTATGGAGTTGATGAGTCTTGACATCTCTTCAACGTTCAGGAGTTTTCTCTCAGAATTGTCAAAGTCATTCTTGTATCTCTTCAGGTATCTTTTCCTGAATGGAAGTATGATGTTGCTTTTTACCATCCCCTCAAAAACAAGATAATCGTAGAAGGCTGAGAGTGCAGAGAAATAATTCTCAACTGTCTTGTGTTTTGCCTTTCTCTCATAAATCAGATACTGCAGGAAATCTCTGAGGATGTATGCATCAACCTCATCTATGCCAACTCCTTTCTCCTGAATAAAATTCAGGAATACTTTGATGCTCGACCTGTACCTCCGTATGCTCTCCTCAGTCATCCCCCTCAGTCTGCAGTCCTTACAGAACTCCTCCGTTGGATTCTGTATCAGGTTCACCCTTTCCATCTCCACCCCCTTCCCTTGTATTCGACCAGATCGTAATCTTCAAGAGCCTCGAGCTGTATGCTAATTGCCCTCACCAGCTCAGCATCAGCAGGGTCTATGTTCAGATACTCAAGAATCTCCTCCTGCGTGTACGAGCCACCCCTTCTAAGCAGCTCTATGAGCTCTCTGTCAAATTTCCTTATGCCCTCAGAGCTCAAGAATGATTGTGCTCGGTAATGTCTCAGCTCGTTATCCAGATTGTCCACAAGCCTTCTCAAAAGCCTGTTCTCATCCCTGAGCCTTTTCAGCTCATCCTCTGCCTCTTTTATCCTGCTTATGAGCTCTGCCCTGCTCACATAACCCTTCTCCCCGTCCTCCCTTCGAATCGAATCCTCAACCCTCTCCACAACGAATCTGGAAATCGATACCCCTGCCTTCTTGGCTCTCATCTTCCAGTCCTCGACCATCTCAAGCGAGGGCAGATAAACGTAGATGGCTCTGTCCTTGATTGTCTGGGTCTTGCCTTTATTCGGCTTCATCACCTAATGTATGGCTCCTGCCCTATTTAAAATTTACCAGTAAAAATATGCGGGGGGTGAGATTCGAACTCACGAACCCCTACGGGACAGGGCCCTCAACCCTGCGCCATTGACCAGCTAGGCAACCCCCGCCCTTCAGTTTTTTATCTTGGTAGGGATATAAACTTAACTGATGGGAAAATGGTCGGTGTTGGGCGCAGTGATGCTTGGGACTATAATAGTTCCGATAAATGTG
The DNA here is from genome assembly GCA_002010075.1 of Methanomicrobia archaeon JdFR-19. Lineage (GTDB taxonomy): Archaea > Halobacteriota > Methanosarcinia > DSM-18856 > Methermicoccaceae > JdFR-19. The sequence continues at coordinate 14,947 of MTMG01000009.1, forward strand.
AGTATGGTCAATGCTGTTCTTCCAGTAATCATGGACTGGTTTGGTGCAAGGTTTTCTGAGGCTCAATGGGTTCTTATGGGTTATTTGCTTGTGGTGTGCAGTCTGCTCATACTTTTTGGTAGACTTGGAGATATTCTTGGATACAAAAGAATATACATCAATGGTCTAATCGGATTCGTTATCTCCTCAACACTCTGTGCTTTCTCCCCCACAATCCACTCTCTCATACTGTTCAGAGTTATTCAGGGAATATCTGCAGCCATGATAATGTCGGTCTCATTTGCAATCATCACATCAGTCTTCAAAAGAAAAGAAAGAGGAACTGCACTTGGGATCAATGCCACGAGTATAGCGATTGGTCTCATGCTCGGCTCATCCATGGGAGGCTTGATAACTGCATATATTGGATGGAGATACATATTCCTCGTAAATATACCACTCAGTATAGTTGGTATCTACTGGGCAAAGAAAGTGATCCCAGAGTACAAATCTCGAAAGGAAGAGAAGATTGATGTCTTGGGAGCATCATTATTCACACTATTCCTCACATCTACTTTACTTCTTCTTCAAGGGAAGAATTTTATGGCACCTCTTATACCTGTGCTTGCTTTCCTCTTTATATATGCTGAAAAGAAATCAAGAAACCCCATTATTAGCTTTGAGCTATTTCTGAACAGAACGTTCTCTTTTGGTATAACTGGGACGTTGCTGACTTATTGCTCATTTTACATGGTCGTATTCCTCACACCTTTCTATCTCATGAAGGTGCTTGGTCTTAAGCCTGACATCGTTGGAATGATTATGGCAACACCCGCAGCCATCATGCTCTTCGTGGCACCATTCAGTGGAATCATATCAGACAAAATAGGGACAAGACTTCCGACAACTCTCGGTGCCTTGATATGTCTTTTCTCATTCTTTATGATGAGTTTGCTTTCCCCAAGCAGTGCTCCCAAAGATGTTGTGTTATGGCTTGCCATGTGCGGACTTGGAAACTCGATATTTCAGACCCCGAACAACAGTGCTGTAATGGGTAGTGTTTCAAAAATATATCTTGGACTTGCGTCGGGAACTCTGTCGACTATGAGAAATGTGGGGATGTTGCTCGGAATTGCAATTGCGGGATTCGTTCTCTACAGCCTTGTTCCCCCCGCTATTCTCCACACCCATGGAATATTCAGTGTTACAGAAGTTGAACACTTCATGGAGGGATTCAAGTATTCTTTACTCATAGGGGTTTTATTTAGCGGTTTAACATCTCTTTTGTCGATTACAATTAAAAACGGGCGCGGAGGGATTTGAACCCCCGGTCTACAGCTTAGGAGGCTGTCGCCCTATCCTGGCTAGGCTACGCGCCCACTTAATCTATCGATTTAAGAAGCCTCTCACAACTTATGAGATATCAATATCATACAAATCTATCGATATATAAAAATTACAACTGAGAGATGCGGTGGAACAATACAACGCAACCCAATATAGAAATGCTCTGAATTTACCTCAGCAATTCTAACCACGAATTTGTAAGCCTCCCCTTTACCAAAATTGGGGGGTTAGTGGGGGGCGGAAAAATAAAAGGGAGAGGAGGTATATTACCTTGGAGGTAATACCCGGTAGGTAGTTGCCTTCCATCATATATAAACTTTTTGATTTATAAGCCAGTCCATGGTGATATAGGACAAAAACAACTCTCTCAAATACTTCCTGTTTTAGGTTTGTGCAGAGATTGTAGAAAAATACTCGAATTTTTTCTTCTTCGAAAGATTAAAATACAAAAATATCATATAATAGTTAAAATAATGATAAACAAAATTAACTTGTTTTCAGAATATATCAACAACCCAATCACAAGGGAGGCTCTTATCAGCATTTCTGGATACTGTGAAAAATGTGGGAAGAACAGAGTAGAGGTTGTTCTTGAACTCTTTACAGGTGTTAGAAAGAATGCCTGTTGGAAATGCAAGCTTGCAGAAAAAATGGCAACCCCCGTTCTTAAAAAGGGAGCAGAAACATTTGATATCAGTGTTGATGCCCTCAAAGAGAAGTTCAAGGATGCATATTGGAGAAAAGGGCTTGCAAGTGTAATAAAGGGACTTGCACTGTTTGGTGTGAGGAAGCCGTTTGTACCCGGGGCACCTTTTCAGCTCGTATGGGACATTACCTATGGATGCAACCTGAAGTGCAAACACTGTTATGCAACAGCTGGGAAGCCATTACCAGATGAACTCACAACAGAAGAGGCACTCGATGTAATAGACAAACTTGATAAATTCGGTATAACAATTCTGGCGTTTTCTGGTGGAGAGCCGTTGGTGAGAAAGGACATTTTCGAGCTGACAAACTACGCAAGCGAGAAGGGAATGTATGTTGCAATTGCAACAAACGGTACCCTCATCACAGAAGATATGGCGAAGAGGATGAAGGAAAATGGTGTTAGTTATGTCCAGATAAGTCTTGATGGAATGAAAAAGACACATGAAGAGTTCAGAGGGATGAGCGGTGTATTTGACAAGACAGTGGAAGGAATAAGAAATAGTGTCAAAGAAGGATTCTTTGTGAATGTATCGATGACTGTTACGAAGTTCAACTACAACGATGTCGACCCTGTAATTGATTTATGTGAAAAACTGGGCGTCAGTTGGTTCATGCACTACAACTTTATCCCCACGGGCAGAGGTGGTACAGTCTTAGGTAGGGAGCTTGATATCACACCAGAAATGAGGGAAAAACTGCTCAACAAACTCTACGAAAAAAACAAAACATCAAACATAAGCATTCTCTCCACAGCACCACAATTTGCAAGGATTGTGATGGAACGTGATGCAGAGTATGTACCAACTCACTTTTACAACGTGGGTGTTAGGGGGCTTGCCGACTTCATAGGTGGATGTGGTGCTGGCAGGTTCTACATCTCGTTGAGGGCGAATGGAGACATACAGCCATGTGTGTTCTTCCCACTCAAAATAGGTAACATTAGGGAGGATGACCTTGAGAAGTTGTGGAAGGAGAGCAACATCCTTAGAGAGTTGAGAGACAGAGACATCCTGGAAAGATGTGGAACGTGCGAGTACAGATACTACTGTGGTGGGTGTAGGGCAAGAGCATACAATTGTTTCGGTGACTATCTGATGCCGGACCCGGGATGCATATTGAATTGTGGGAATAAAGAGGTGTGTTATGATATCACTCATTAATCCAGATGCACCTGTGGAGGTTGTGAAAAAGCTTGGAATATCCACACCACCCTTGGGTCTTGGTTATCTCGCCTCAGTATTGAGAAAAAGTGGATTCAGAGTAAGGATATTGGACAATGCGGTGGAGAATCTCAGTATTGATGAGATTATAAAGAAGGTGAAGGACAGTTTCATTGTTGGAATAACATCCACAACCCCCACTTTCTCCTCAGCTCTCAGATATGCCTGTGCAATAAAGGAGAGATTGCCTCACATCTTCGTGATACTTGGAGGAGTGCATGTGAGCTTCAGACCATATGACGCTTTTCCGTGTGTAGATGCTGTTTGCATTGGAGAGGGGGAGAGAACTATCGTGGAGGTGGCTGAGAGAGTTGAGGGGGATGAGAGTCTAAATGGTGTTGAGGGTGTTTTTTACAAAGATGCTAAAGATTCAACAAAGGTTGTTGCAAATCTTCCAAGAGGGCGAATTGAAAATCTTGACTCTATTCCATTCCCTGCATACGATTTGATGCCACTGGAGAAGTATACTCTTCTTGGGAAGAGGCTCAACAACTTTCCTATGATAACATCAAGAGGGTGCCCATTCAAGTGTCGTTACTGTTCCTCCTCGTTGTTCATGGGACATAAGTTCAGAATGAGAAGTGCAGATAATGTTGTTGATGAGATCGAATGGCTCGTTGAAGATTTTGGTGCAAAACACATAGCATTCGGTGATGATACGTTTACTTTCAACAAAAAGAGGGTAGAGGAGATATGTGACAAAATTGTAAGAAGGAAATTGGACATTAGCTGGAGCTGTTCTTCAAGAGTTGATACCATCAATGTGGGTATGTTGAAGAGCATGAAAAGAGCAGGCTGTTCTGCCATATACTATGGGGTTGAAAGTGTAAGTGAAAAGGTTCTGAATTATTACAAAAAGAAGATAAAACTTGAACAAGTGAAAAGAGCTGTCGAGATTACGAAGAAGATAGGAATACTAACAATCTGCTCGTTCATCATAGGGGCTCCATTCGAGACGAAAAAGGACATGAAGGATACATTGAAGTTTGCACTGGAGCTTGACCCAGACTACGCTCAGTTCTCAATTCTTACCCCCTACCCCGGTACAGACATATACAACGAGGCAAAGAAAAATGGGTTGTTGCTTACTGAAAATTTCGATGAATACACCGCTGGTAAGCCAATTCTTAAGAATCAGTTTCTTTCACCGACAGAAATATCTCGGTTTCTGAAATACTGCTATCTCAGATTCTATCTAAGACCAAAATTCTTATGGAGGGAGATTAAAAACGGAAGAATAAGTGTTGCTCTCGATGTTGTGAAGAGGAGTCTGTTGGGTAGAACGCAAGAGTGAAAACAGTCAAACTTAACTTATCTAACTACACATATCACCTTGATGAGGAGGAGACGTAGAGAGGTAATAAAAAAGATAGCAAATGAGAGAATACAGATACTTTTCAGACTTGCAGAGGAGGAGTTTGACAAACATCCTGAAAGAAGCCACAGATACGTCTCGCTTGCAAGAAAGATATCTATGAGACATAGAGTGAGGATGCCAAAGTGGTTGAAGAGGAGGATATGTAAAGGGTGTGGAAGGTTTCTTGTATATGGAAAAAACGCAAGAGTCAGACTAAAAAACAGAAGAACTTGTATCACATGTCTTGAATGTGGAAGGGTTATGAGGTATCCTTACAAATGAGACATTTAACTGATAAAATACAAATATGAAGTTATCAGAGGAGAGAGGAGATGAGGGAACAGGGTACTAACAGCGAACGAGACGTCCTCGTGACGTGTGGTCTCCCATATGCAAACGGAAAAGCTCACATAGGACACCTCAGAACATACATTCCTGCGGACATATATGTGAGAGTTTTGAGAAAACAAGGAAGAAATCCACTTTTTGTATGCGGTTCTGATACACACGGGACTCCAATAGTGATAAATGCTGAGAAGGAAGGGCTCACACCAAAAGAACTCGTTGAGATCTACCATTCCCATTTTCAGGAGATATTCAGAAAACTGAACATAAGCTTCGACTACTACGGAAGCACAGACTCGCCAACAAACCATGCAAGAACACACGACATCGTAATGAGAAATATGAATGCTGGATATATATACCCAAAGAAGGTAGAACTTGCATACTGTCCTGTTTGTGATAGATTTCTACCAGACAGATACGTCGAAGGAATATGCCCTCACTGTGGTGCAGTTGCACGTGGTGATGAGTGTGACCAAGGATGTGGAGCACATCTTGAGCCTGGAGAGATAAAAGAGCCGAAGTGTAAAATTTGTGGAAATTCTGCAGAATATCGAGAGCAGGAACACTTCTTTTTCAGACTATCTGCATTCAGAGATTTTCTGCTCGATTATCTTGATGGGGTAGATGGGACTCCTCATGCAATAAACTACGCAAAGGAATGGGTGAGAAGAGAATTGAAGGACTGGTGCATAACGAGAAATCTGGAATGGGGTGTGAGGTTTCCGGGAAGGGACGACCTCGTTGTGTATGTGTGGGTGGATGCCCCCATCGGCTACATATCCTTCACAGAGGAATGGTGTGAAGGACATGGTGAGGACTGGAAAGGATTTTGGATGAATGGAAAACCGATTGTACATTTCATAGGATTGGATATCGTTTACCACCACTGTATATTCTGGCCTTCTCTGTTGAAAGGAGCTGGATATGGGCTACCCTCCGCAATTGTTGCATCTGGGATGGTGAAAATAGAAGACAAGACTTTTTCAAAAAGCAGAGGATATGTGGTATGGGTTGAGGATGATTATCTCAAAAATGAATTTGACCCAGATGTTTTGAGATATTACATAGCGAGTTATACATCTCACACTAAGGACTTGAATTTCTCTTGGAAGATGTTTGCAGAGAAGAATAACCAAGAGTTGGTTGCATCGCTCGGGAACTTCATCCACCGCACCCTTACATTCGCATATAGAAACTTCGGTGCAGTCCCAAACGGAAACATCGACGATGAGATAATGGAGAAAATATCAAAGACCATAGACGAAGTAATAAAAGCAAACGAGAGATATGAATTCAAACAGTACTGCGACCTTGTGATGGCTCTTGCAGACTTTGGAAACTCTTATTTCCAGAAGGGGGAGCCGTGGAAGAAGGTCAAGGAAGATGAAGCAAGATGTAGAGAGATAATAAAAGGGTGCCTCCAACTCTGCAAGGCTTTGTGTATATTGTTCGAGCCGGTTATTCCAAGTGCAATGGAGAGAGCCTTCTCGATGATGGGTTTTGATGGTTCAGATGTCCACCGGATGAGGTTTGATGACGCTCTTGTTGAATTGGAAAGTGGTACAAAGATATTGAAGCCTACGCCATTATTCCGAAGAATTGAGGATGCTGATGTGAAGAGGATGGAGAACATCCTGAACGAAAGGATAGGGAAAAAAGAGACGAAAATAGAAATCACATACGAAGACTTCAAGAAGCTCGATATTAGAGTTGGAGTTGTGAAGGATGTCGAACGAATAAAAGGAGCAAACAGACTTCTAAAATTGAATGTGGATATGGGAGACGAGGTAAGGACGATAGTTGCGGGGATTGGTGAATGTTATCGACCCGATGACCTCATAGGGCGTGAGGTCATAGTGGTGGCGAATATGAGACCAACAAAATTCTTCGGTGTTGTGTCAGAGGGCATGCTCTTGGCTGTTGATGACAATGGCACACCCATCATAATCTCTCCAGAGAGGAGGGCAGGCGCTGGCAAGAGGGTGAAATAAAAATAAAATCAGACTTTACCGAGACTTCTTGCCCATCTCTCTGCAAGTCCCTTTCTCAGGTACAATTCTCTCAATCTTGCCCTCAACATATCAAGTTCTTTTTCTGTTTCCTCGACAATTCTCTCCAAAGCTTCCATTTTCTCACTGAGAGAAGGAATTTCACTAAGCATCTTTTCGAAGTCTTTCATCACCGCCCTTACCTCATTATTTCTGTACTCTTCCACACTTGCCTCAAACATGCTTGGACCAAATGCTATGCTGATTGAGTAGTGACGAGTAGGGGCGTAGTAAAGCCTTGGAGGGCCACATGAACTTTTTTGTATGCGCGAACTTACAAGTCCCGCCTCTTCAAGAAGGCGCAGATGCTTGCATATAGCTTGCTGGCTCACACCCAATTCTTTGGAAAGGTCAAGAGTGTATCTTGCTTCCAAAGCAAGTTTTTGAAGAATCCTCCTTCTTAGAGGATTCTCAACAAGTCTCAGCACTATATCAGGATGTATCTTTGTCTTTGTGTTTCTGGATCTGTCGCCCCTATGTGTCACACTCCTCACCTACTCAATGCTCTTTGAATTTCTCTGCGATTCTGACATACCTCTGAAGCTCATCCGAGGAAAGGGGTTTTACCTTTGCGAGTGCATCATACAGATGCTTCATCTTCACTTTGACCTCTGAAAGGTCCTCTGGCTTCACCTTTCCACTCTCGATTGCTTCCCTGATTGCAAGTATCTTTGCCTCTGTGCATACTGCTTCAAGGTCTGCCCCTGTATAGCCATCAGTGTTCTCGACAATCTCGTCAAGGTTCACATCGTCATCAAGTGGTGTTCCACCCAGATGTATCTTCAGAATCTCCTTTCTCGATTCTTTGTCAGGTGGCGGAACATAAATGAGACGGTCGAATCTTCCAGGTCTCAGCAGTGCTGGGTCTATGAGATCTGGTCTGTTGGTTGCTGCAATCACAACCACATCATGAAGCTCCTCAATCCCATCGAGTTCGGTGAGCATCTGTGATATCACTCTCTCAGTAACATGGGAATCACCAAACCCAGCACCCCTTGTGGGTGCGATTGCATCCAACTCGTCAAAGAATATCACACATGGAGCAGCCTGTTTTGCCTTTCTGAATGTCTCTCTGACAGCTCTCTCGCTCTCACCAACCCACTTCGAGAGGAATTCTGGACCCTTAACGCTTATGAAGTTGCTCTCACTTTCATTTGCAACAGCCTTCGCCAGCAACGTCTTTCCAGTTCCGGGAGGTCCATACAATAAGATGCCTTTGGGAATTCTCGCCCTCAGATGCTCATACAGATACCCATACTTCAGAGGCCACTCCACAACCTCGATGAGCGCTTGTTTCACATTTTGAAGTCCACCGATATCGTCCCATTTCACTTCTGGTCTCTCAATAAACACCTCCCGCATCGCAGAGGGTTGAAGCTCTTTGTACGCTTCATAGAAATCATCCTTTGTGACCACAATACTGTTCAGAACATCTGCGGGTATAGATTCAACTTCCAACTCTATTTCAGGCAAGATTCTTCTCAAAGCTCTCATNCCCGCCTCTTTGCATAAGGCTGCAAGGTCAGCTCCAACATATCCATGGCACATCTCTGCAATCTTTTCAAGGTCAACATCGTCCGCAAGAGGCATGCCTCTCGTATGTATCTGAAGAATTTCAAACCTTGCTTCTTTGTCTGGCACTCCTATCTCGATTTCTCTGTCAAATCTGCCAGGGCGTCTGAGTGCGGGGTCGAGAGCATTTGGTCTGTTGGTTGCGCCTATCACAACCACTTTGCCCCTTGCCTCAAGCCCGTCCATGAGGGCAAGAAGTTGAGCGACAACCCTTCTCTCAACCTCTCCCGTTACCTCTTCTCTCTTCGGTGCAATTGAATCAAGTTCGTCTATGAATATGATGGATGGGGCGTTCTCTTCCGCCTCTTCGAAGATTTCCCTGAGGCGTTGCTCACTCTCTCCATAGTACTTGCTCATGATTTCAGGACCGCTTATTGATATGAAGTGAGCGTTGGTTTCATTTGCAACAGCCTTCGCCAGCAACGTCTTTCCAGTTCCGGGAGGTCCGTAGAGCAAAACACCTTTGGGTGGCTCGATTCCAAGACGCTCGAAGAGTTCTGGATGTTTCATGGGAAGCTCTACCATCTCCCTTATCTTCTTGACCTCTTCCTTCAACCCACCAATGTCTTCATATGTGACTCTGGGCACTTTGACAAGTTCCTCTTTTGCTGGTTTCTCAGACAGTACTATCTCTGTATCAAACGACACCATCACAGACTCTGCTGGGGGTTGATATGCGGTAACGATGAGGTCAATCTTCCTCCCCATGACGGGAATCTCTATCATATCTCCCTTTGTGAGTACTCTACCCTCAAGAATGTGAGCGAGATATTCTTCACCACCTACTATCCTCAGTGGTTCGGTTGGTGCAAGTGTTATCTTCTTAGCTGGCTTTGTTGAGATTCTCTTTATCTTCACTTTGTCGTCTATACTGCATCCTGCGTTCTTTCTCGTCACACCATCCATCCTTATTATGCCCTTGCCTGCGTCCTCTGGATACCCAGGCCAGACTTTTGCAACAGTTTGTTTCGTCCCTTCTATCGCTATTACATCTCCGGTTCTGAGGCCCAATTTACGCTCTATCTGTGGGTCAAGTCTTGCAATGCCCTTTCCAACATCAGATGCTCTTGCCTCAGCTACCTTCAATACCTCTTCCATACAAATCACCCTATTCAGTTGTCAATTTTTATTTAACTTCAATTCTCTTCCCTCTTCTCTCAGGTCTCTCTTTGAGCTTAAACGTAACCTCGAGAACGCCATTGTTATACATTGCCTCTGCACTGTCTGGGTCAATCTCTGGCAGGTCTGTCAGAACTTTGTAGTACTTTCTCTCTCCTTCTTTTGTTTTTGCCTCGATTGTCACGCTGTTCTCGGTTGCTGAGAGATTGATGTCTTCTTTGGATACACCAGGAAGCTCTGCAGTGATTCTCAGAACGTCATTTTCCTCATCGATCATTGTGCTTGTGAATGGTTCTCTCACACCCCTCTCAACAAATCCTCCGCGAGTGGGCCTTACATTTCCGAACTCCTGAATTCTGGGGATACCATCAGGCCCTACTTCCATCGACCACCCATACACCATGGGCTCGCCTTCTCTCAACTCTCCTGGACGGAGTCCTCTGAAGCTCTCCATGAACTCTTCCATCATTCTGTCCATCTCATCGAAAATATCACCGAAACCACCAAAGCCAAACAAGTCCCTGAATGGTCTCCTTCTCCTCACCATCTTTATCACCTCCTGTTAACAACTTTAAGTTGTCTACATATATGTGTATACTGCTCATATATAAATATTGTTATACAGCATCATCCCAACCCCTGCACACAACTGCACACTTAGATTGTCATCGATGTATCTAGGGGTGAGAAGCTCAGTACACATACCACATAGTGCCCCAACAAATGCCATAGAGGGGAACAGAAAAATCAAAGCACCAAGAAATGCAAACAAAATTCCAATAAGAAATCCTTCAATCGTCTTGTTATTTCTCAACTGAATGTGTAATCTCCCTCCTACTAACTTCCCTCCTATGGCAGAGAAGCCATCGCCCATCGCACATATTGCAATCGCACCAGCACATATAGGCGGCGGAAATAAAAGAACACATAACAACGCACCGATATGGAACATGAAAGCGCCCTTGGCGACCCATTCGCCCTCCTTCTCAAACACTTTCAGACTCGGACTGTATATGTACAAAACAATGAAAATAGGCAGTAATAAGAGGAGGAAAAGGGAGGCATACTCCCATAAAGAAACGAAAGCATACACCATCCCACCGCATATATGCACGAGCTTCCTCGCAATCATAATAAACCATTCCATTTATATAATAAAGCGTAAAAACCATTTGGTATATGGGAGAGCTTGAGAGCACACTCTCCAGAAGAGTTCCAAGTGGAATTCCAGGATTTGATGAACTCTGTGAGGGGGGATTTCTGAGAGGAAGGTCTTATCTGGTCTCAGGAACATCTGGAGCAGGTAAGACAAACTTTTGTCTTCAATACCTTTACAAAGGTGTGCTGGAATATGGCGAGTCCGGCATATTTATCGCAACTGAAGAGAGACCAGAACACATAAGGGCTAATGCTTCAATGTTTGGGTGGGACCTTGAAACACTCGAAGATGAGAATTTGATTGCCATCATTGACGCATGCTCCACAAAGATAGGACTTCCATCAAACGAGAGGTATGTTGAAATCAAGCCGTTTGATATGAACTCACTCCTCGACACCATCATCACGATTCAGGACGAGATTGATGCAAAGAGGTGTGTGGTGGATTCAACAACTTCTCTCGGATTTCTTATAGGAGATGTTGGAAAGATAAGAATTGAGCTACTCAAGCTAAGCATAACACTTGAGATTCTTGGTCTCACTTCTCTGCTAACTTGCGAAATCACAAGAGAGGGAGAGATAACAAGGTTCGGAGTCGAGAACTTCGTCACCGACGGTGTGATTGTGATGTACTACAAACAAGTTAACAACATGAGAACCCACACCCTCGAAGTCTATAAGATGCGAGGGACGAAACACAGCACAAAGATACACCCATATGAAATAACCCCTAATGGAATCGTTATACATCCCTATGAGGAGGTATTTTGAGTTTGAGTTCAACTTCGATCTTGAACTCGAAAAAGATAGCTGTGAGTGGAAAGGGTGGAGTGGGGAAAACAACTTTTGCTGGCTTGCTCTCCTGTCTCTTAGCAGAAGATTCGAATAGGGTGGTGGCAATAGATGCAGACCCAGATATGAATCTTGCTTCTGTGCTCGGCTCTGAAACACCCCCTCCACTCACATCCTATAAAGACCTCATAGAAGAAAGGGTTTCGATGGGAAATGGACTGTTCAGATACAATCCAAAAGTGGATGACATCCTTGACAGATTCGGTATTATAACTCCGTGTGGTGTGAGGTTGCTCGTTATGGGAACGCTCGAAAAGGGTGGGACAGGGTGCATGTGTCCTGCATCATCTTTCTTGAGGGCTCTTCTGAGATATCTCCTGAAAACAGACATGTTGATTGTGATGGACATGGAGGCTGGAATAGAGCATCTCGGAAGAGGGACTGCTAAAGGATTCGATGTCATGATTGTGGTGGTGGAAAATGGGCTGAAGGCTGTACAAACTGCTGAACGGATAAAAAAACTCAGTAGAGATATAGGGATAGAGAATGTGGTGGCAGTACTGAATAAGGTGAGAGGTGAGTGCGATAAAGTGGTTAATCTGCTGGAAGAGTTGAATATCCCAATACTGGGAATGATACCTTTTGATGAGGGGGTTGTCAGAGCAGAGATTGAGGGTATGCCCCCGTATGAGGTTGCAAAAGATGCTTTAAAAGCTATTAGAGATATAAAAAACAAACTGATTTCTGAAAACTACTGAACTTCACACCCCAAATAATCAAGCCATCATAATAGGGAAAAATTTTAATATTCTCATTATATTGTATTCTCATGAGACGAGATGAAAGTGTGTGCTGTTCCGCAATGGCAATGCTCAAGCAGAATATAAAGAAAAAAGGGTCCCTATATTCTGTGAAGTGTTCAGTGTGCGGGAAAGAATTCTATGTGAATGTTTTGAGGGATGTTGCGATTTGTTTTGACTGCCAGAACAGGAAGTGAGGGTGTTGCAGTTTGACATATTTGTGGGTGCTCTTGAATTCGTTGGCGAGTATTTATCACTCCATGTCATCACGTGCCTTGTTCCAGCTTTCTTCATCGCAGGATTGATATCTTCTCTGTTCTCCAAAGAGACGGTGCTTAAGTACTTGGGGAGTGGTTCGAAAACCGCGTACTTGGTTGCAGCCCTTGGAGGGTTCTTGCTTGCTGTTTGCAGTTGCACAATCCTACCTCTCTTCGGTTCGATATACAAAAGGGGTGCTGGAATAGGTCCGGCAACCACCTTCCTGTTCTCTGGCCCTGCCATAAATGTGCTTGCCATAGTGTATACTGCAAGAGCACTTGGTATTGAGCTTGGTGTTGCAAGAGCTATTACTGCCATACTATTTTCCATACTCATAGGAATCGTAATGAGTGCATTGTTCGAGAGAGAGCGTAAAGTTGAATGGGATGTCGGGGAGTATGAAGAAGATAAAAAAGTTGGAATAATATTCGCCCTGCTCGTTTTGATTCTTCTGGTTGGGGGTGCAATTGGAGAAAGCTTAGAGGAAGTTGTATCTACAACAGCTGTCATCCTCCTGATGGTCATCCTCATCACAATCACAGCATATCTATCTATGAGATGGTTCAGCAGGGAAGATATAGGTGGATGGATGCGTGAGACGGCTTTCCTTACTAGAATGATTTTCCCACCCCTGCTGATAGGTATATTCCTGATGGGAATCATTGTTCAAATACTGCCACCAGATGCAATAGCCCGATGGCTTGGTGGAGGTCTTCTCTCCGTCTCTATAGCATCGGTTGTTAGCACGGTGATGTATTTTGCCACGCTCGTTGAGGTTCCGATTGTTGGAGGGTTGATGGTGCTTGGAATGGGGAGTGGGCCAGCACTTGCCATGCTACTTTCAGGTCCCGCAGTCAGTCTTCCAAATATGCTCGTGATATACAGGATAATGGGTGGAAAGCGTACGGGTGCATATATTTCTCTGGTCATTGTTGTGTCTATTATATCAGGTGTTTTATATGGTCTGATGAGAATGTGAATAAGGAAGTTATGAAGGAGAGGTGAGGCATATGGAAATAAAGATTCTGGGTGTTGGATGCCAGAGGTGTGAGAAAGTCTATGAAATGGTTGAGAGAGCTGTGAATGAGATGGGAATAGATGCTAAGATTGTGAGAATAAAGGATATCAACGATATCATAGACCATGGTGTGTTTACGGTTCCTGCACTTGTTGTGGATGGGGAGGTTGTGCTTGCTGGAAAGCTACCAAGCTACGAAGAAGTGAAGAGGATTTTGGAGGGAGAGAAGAATAAGAAATGAAAACAAAGAGGAGACTTCACAACTCCTGAAGGGGTAATTCCGTTGGCAGTGTTATGATGAACTTTGCTCCTTCTCCTTCCTTCGATTCAATAGATATCTCCCCACCATGTGTCTTTACAATGTTATACACAACCCACATCCCCAGTCCAGTCCCTTCCTCCTTTGTTGTGAAGAATGGGTCGAAGATGCGTTTTCTCACATCCTCTGACATCCCTATTCCTCTGTCCTCTATCTCTATTATGGCATTATCTCCTTCCTTGTAAGTCCTTATTCTCAGAATCTTATTCTCGTTCATTTCAGGATACTTCTGGTTGAGAGACCAAATGGCATTATCGACGATGTTTATGACAACTTGCTCAAGCTTTCCTCTATGGGCTGACACACTTACATTTTCCAACTCGCATTTAACCACCACATTCTTTAGTTTGTGGGACAGGATTCTCAGTGAGCTTTCCACCACATCCTTCAAATCAACATCTCCAATACCTCTGTCCCTCTTCACAAACTCCAGCAAATCCTTTACGATGTTTTGAATCCTCTGTGTTGCCTCCTCCATATCCCTTATTATTTCCTCTTTCTCATCCCCTCTTGCCTCTCTAAGGAGAGGAAGATTCAGAGTGATCACAGAAAGAGGATTGTTTATCTCGTGTATCACCCCTCCAGCAAGCGTGCCTGCGATTGCAAGCCTGTCTGCATGTGCAAGTTTTTCCTGTAAAACTTCCTTTTCTTTCTCAGCAGTGATGTCAGTTAGCCTTATCACACGCAGTTTCTTTTTTCCTATCTCCACAGGGAACGAAAATAGTTGGAAGACTCTGTCGCAGGATTTAAACTCATCCGAACTCGTATTGAAGACTTCATGCACCCACATACCCTCTATATTTTTACCAACAATTTCTCCCATCTTTTCATTGACCTCGATTATCTTTCCATCCTCATCCACAATTGCCATACCATCATCTGATTGCTGGAAAATGCTCCTGAACTTCACTTCGCTCCATCTCAGTTCATCCTCAAGTTTGAGAGAGTAGAGGGCAACTGCGATATCATCCACCACCTCTTTTAAAAACTCTGTTGGGTAAAACACACTCGTGAAAAGTGAGAGAGAAGCATGTATGCCTTTATAATCAAAAGCAACGTTCATCACACCTCTGCACCACTCAAATGGACAAGAACTGTGAGGACATTCCAGAACCCTTTCCTTACCAACACATGGTGGTAAAACATCGACATAAACAACATTATCCCCTCTGTAAAGGAAATTCCCGTATGGGGTGGATAACAACACACCTCCGCATCTCAGGCCAGAAAAAATGATTCTACAAGCGGTCTCTATCAGCTTCGTCCTATCCTTCTCCCTTGCAATGATTTGGTTGATGTTCCTGAGAGTTAGAAGAATTTCGTTTAAACGCATTTGTTCCTCTCTCTCTTCAAAATATCTCGTAACGTCAATGAGAGTCCCCAAGATAGCTGGTCTCTTATCATAACAAACACGGACTCCGAGTGCCTCTGTGTATACTGTCTTCCCATCTTTCGTGAGAAATCTCGGTGTATAATGTACCTCTTCAATCTCCCCTTTTATTCTTTTCTCTATGGCCTCCCCAACCATCTGCCTATCCTCTGGATGCACGATGTCGAGCGCTTTCATCCCGGTTAACTCGTCTCTTGTGTAGCCAAGCATCCTGCAAAAATAAGGATTTACATACTTCAAAACATCATCTTGTATCACATAGATGCCAACCAACGCCTTTTCAAAAAGTGTATACAAATCCTTTTCAGTGGTTAAATTTTTTATTATATCCTCCCCCATATCATCATCCATACTATCCCCTTCTACTCATGATCTATTAGACATGCCCATTCAACTCCTATGTTTTTACACTGTTATTAGATAAATCTTTTATGAATAAAGCAGTAAAAAGCATCCCGCCTCCCGGATTCGAACCGGGGACATCGCGGTCTCTGCCCGGAGGCATGAAAAGACTACAGCCGCGCACTCTGCCAACTGAGTTAAGGCGGGCTAGTTATATCTTGTCAGATTGTAAATTTAAAATTTTTCCCTCTTTATGTTCGATGTACCTGGAGGCAGAAACGAAACTATCCTCTCGGGGGGGGCAACCCTCTTCGCAATCTTCCTGCTCCCAACAACCTCGACGAACTTCTTGTAAATTTTCTTTGCAATGTCATTGTGAGCAAATCTGCCTGGCTCAAGCTCAACCCATACAGATGCCCTTTTTTCGATTGCAGAAGGTGGTCCACCTATCAACCTGAATGGCTTCTTCTCGATTCCAATGCTTACTCCAATCGGCACTGTGAAATATTCTCTCTTCCCTCTTATCACAAACGCACCCTTTCTTATATACTCCCCACTCTCAGGAGTCTTTGTCACCTGCTCTGGCTTCACAAGATAACATTCTCCCTCGTACTGTCCAGCCTTCCACACATTCGAATACGAAACAGCAAACACACATGCCTCATGTACTGTGGTCTGTGGAACATCCTTTCCCTCTGTTTTTATTATTGTAAGCGGTCCTCCATGAGCTTGCGAATGTATCACGAGGTCTCTCTTTTCCATGTACCTCTTGTATATCTCTTCATTTGTATCTGCATCCCTTCCCCCAATCACAAGAAATCCGTCTGATGATATGAACCACCTGAATCTCTCATACCATGCTTTCTTTTTTGGGATGTCCTCTATATAGAATTCATCATGCTCCGATTCCATCATTTTTCTTTCCCTTTTTCTCTCCCTCTTTTTCTCTCTCTCCACTACCTCTTCCATCTCCTCAATCGCCTTCTTCGCCCCTTCTATCTTCTTCAAAAACTTCTTCGCTCTATTGTAATATTGTTGGGCGCTAGCATGTATCCCCTCTTCAACATCCACCTCAACCAACTTCCCATCGAGTCTGAGAACGATTACCTTCCTTGCTTTGTCCAGTCTCTCAACACTTGGCAGTTCTTTGACAACTTTCGAAGCCCCCTCCCACGAATCTCTCTCCACAATCTCCTTCACTTTTGAAATTATGTCCTGAACCTCAGAATAATGTGCGTAGAGCAAATCCCCTTTCGAATGTTCTTCCTCTCTCCTTTTTTCATACTCCTCAAGAATTTCTTTCTGTTTCTCAACTATTATCTCAAAATGGCTCTTCTCATCACTTTTAATCTCCTTTTTTTCATCAATTACTCTGAAAAACTCATCAAGAGCCTTGTTCATACTCTCGAAGTATATCTTATCATAGTTCTCGTAAACAGAGAGGTCTATTGGAACGCAATCGATGTATTCCCCATCCTTCAAAACAATCTGTGGATTTCTTTCCCTTTCGAGTCTTGAAAAAAGTTCTTTCATGGACTCGTACAGCCTTTCAAACTCACCATCACCACCTGAGTCTGAAACAACCTCTTGAGCATATAGCCTCCCAAGTCCGAGAGATACCGCAAGCGTCTTCACAACGTTCCCAGAGGATAGCAGACCACAGAACTCCTCAAAACCAATCTTCCTCGGGTCAATGTGTGGGGGAAACTCATAGCTCTTTTTGTGTCTAAGGCTCGCAATTACTTCATCTCCCTCCCTAAGCACAACATTCCCCTTTGCAAATAACTCCACAATCAACTCTTTTCCATCTATTTCGACCACAACAACTCTATCGATGCCGTGTTGTTTGACGCCCTTGAGTTTCATCCCTTGCATATGTTTTCTCAGTTGCATAGCGAAGGATGTTGGAAATCTCGTCTCCTTTGGGTATTGTGTTAGATGGAATCTCCTCCCCGGCTCTATGAGAAGATTGTGCCTTCCCTTACCACTCAATGCTACTCTCACAACATTGTCATGCTGGTAAACCTTTCCAATCCATGCTTCTTTAAGTTCCTGAAGCTCATCGACTACGCACATCAAATCAATGCCAGACATTTCACGCTTCATAATACCAACCACGCAAGCACTATGGTGAAGATGGTGATGTGGACTATCAACATTATGAGCCACATCCACTTCACAAGCCAGAGTTTTCTTTTAAAGCTTAATCTCATTCCTCTGCTCTTGCTTTTATTCTCTTAAGAGAGAAGAAACTTTCTCTCTCCATCTCAGAGAGTCTCATCGAGATGTAAGCCATCTGCTCCTCAGACTTCGGAATCAAAACAAACTCGATCGCATTCACCCTTCTCTTCGTTTTCTCTATGTCCTTCAAAAGTCTTTTTATCGAAGTTTCCTTCTCTGCAATCTGTATAACAGTATCAAGGGCATTTTCAAAATATCTAAGAACCTCATCTATCTTTGCAGAGCCCTCGAACAGACTGCACTCCCTTTTGAGTAGTTCCTTTATCACAGTAATATCGCTCACCATCGGAACTTTCACACCCATAATATTCTTTGTTTTTACCTCCAAATCCTCAATTGAGCCTATTGCAATAGCCAAGTTCTCAAGTGCTATCACGCCATGACTGATTTCTGCCTCAACCAACGCATCGTAAGCTCTGTCGAGCTGGGAGTAAAGTTTACCCTCTAAATCCTTTGTCTCCCTAAGCAATTTGAAGAACTCAAGTATCAAAGCGTCTCTTTTCTGTTTCAGTAATTTGTGTCCGTTCTTTGCTAACTTAATCTTGTTCTTTAGGTTTATTAGCTCCATCCTTGTCGGCTTAACAGTCTCTCCGAGAACCATCGCTCTTCCCCTTTATAATTCTTCCAACCTCTGCCAGATAGGTCTTCCATACTTCTCGATGTGCTCAAGCTTCACCCTCTTGAGCTCTGACTCCGGCAATATTGCCAACAGCTCCCATCCAAGGTCGAGGGTCTCCTCTATATCCCTGTTCTCATATTTTCCTTGGGTGACAAACCTTCTCTCGTACTCATCAGCAAACTCCAGATATCTCCTGTCAGCCTCTGTGAGAGCCTCAACGCCTACAACCGCAGACAAGCTCCTTACATCTCTGCCTTCTGCATATGCTGCATACAACTGGTCAGCAAGACCTCGATGGTCTTCCCTTGTCTTACCCTCGCCTATGCCGGCGTTCATCAGCCTCGATAGAGAAGGAAGGACATCAACAGGCGGATATATTCCACGTCTGTGAAGCTCCCTCGAAATGACGATCTGTCCTTCTGTGATATAGCCGGTCAAGTCTGGAATGGGGTGGGTGATATCATCACCAGGCATCGACAAAATCGGGAACTGTGTGATTGTTCCTTTCTTTCCGCGTATGCATCCAGCTCTCTCATATATCGATGCCAAATCGGTATACATATAACCGGGATAACCTCTCCTTCCGGGAACCTCTCCACGTGCAGATGCTATTTCTCTCAGTGCTTCGCAATAGTTTGTCATATCTGTTAGGATAACAAGAACATGATAATCAAGTTCGAACGCAAGATACTCAGCAGCAGTAAGAGCCATTCTCGGTGTAATCAGTCTCTCCATCGATGGGTCATCAGCCAGATTCAGAAACAGTACCGCCCTCTCCAAGGCTCCGGTGCGTTCGAAGTCTTTTATGAAGAACTGAGCCTCTTCATGTGTGATGCCCATTGCAGCGAAAACGACTGCAAACGCCTCCTCTTCTTTCAGCACCCTCGACTGTCTCGCAATCTGAACAGCCATCTCGTTATGTGGTAGCCCAGCACCGGAGAATATGGGGAGTTTCTGTCCCCTCACAAGGGTGTTCATCCCGTCTATCGTGGATATGCCAGTCTGGATGAACTCGGCAGGAGGTCTTCTTGAATGTGGATTTATGGACATGCCTATGATTTCAAGCTTTTCTTTTGGAACTATCGCAGGTCCCTTGTCTCTTGGCTCACCCAAACCAGAAAATACCCTTCCGAGCATTTCCTCAGAAACACCAAGTCTTGCTGTCTCGCCAAGAAATCTCACCTTTGTGCCAGATGTTCCTAATCCTGTTGTATCTCCGAATATCTGAACAACCGCCAGTCCTTTCGATGTTTCAAGCACCTGTCCTCTCACTCTTTCTCCATTGGGAAGTGTCACTTCCACCATCTCGCCATATCCAACCGACTCAACTCCTTCAACGAAAAGAAGTGGGCCTTCAACACCTCTTACAGTCTCGTACTCTTTCAACATATTCTTCACCCCCTCATCAGTGCATCGAACTCGCTGTTCATCATCTCTTCTATCTCCTCTATCCTTTTCTCAATCTGGTCCTCTGGCACCTCTTTCATCCTCGCAATATCTGTTTTCACCCGCATCTCCTTTATCCTCTCAAATGGCACACCTAAATACACCGCCTCCTTTGCTCTCTCGTGGAACTTCATAATCGTCCTGAGCATCAGATACTGCTTTTTCAATGATGTGTATGTATCAACTTCGTGGAACGCACTCTGCTGAAGGAAGTCCTCACGAATCATTCTCGCCGCTTCGAGTATTTCCCTCTCACTCTCCGGAAGTGCATCAGGACCCACAAGCTGGACAATCTCCTGAAGTTCAGCCTCTTTCTGCAATATCTTCATTGCCTCATTTCTCAGCTCCATCCAGTTCGCAGAGACACTATCCACGAACCATTGCTCTAGTGTATCTACATACAGAGAATAGCTCTGTAGCCAGTTTATCGAGGGGAAGTGTCTTCTATGAGCAAGCTTCGCATCGAGAGCCCAGAAAACCCTTGCAACTCTCAAAGTATTCTGAGAGACCGGCTCTGACAAATCACCGCCGGGGGGTGATACTGCCCCAATTATGGATACCGAGCCCATCTTCCCATTCCCAAGACATTCGACTCTACCAGCTCTCTCGTAGAACTCCGCAACCCTCCTTCCCAGATACGCAGGATATCCTTCCTCTCCCGGCATCTCTTCAAGTCTTCCAGATATTTCCCTGAGGGCTTCTGCCCATCTCGATGTTGAGTCTGCCATGAG
>MTMG01000006.1 GCA_002010075.1 Methanomicrobia archaeon JdFR-19
CTTCTTCTGTAGAATGGAGAGTTTCTGTATACGTAGTCAACGAGATATCTGAGTCTCTTGGACTGGAGTTCTTTTAATTCATCTCTTGGCATTTTTTCAATTTTTTCATCCCAGAACACACATAACACCCCTATCGAATGCTTTCATGTTCACATCAAGAGCTTTTTCAGGAACGCTCATCTCGATTCCCTTTCTCAACGATGAATCTGACAACGGAATGTGGCGGGAGGCAACACCGAGTAAAAATATATTTGCACTTCTTGGCTCGCCGATGGAGGTGGCAGTCTCAAGAGCATTGACGCACACAACTTTTTCAGTCACTTTTTTTAATCTATTCACAAGCTCGTCAATACCTAGCATCTCCTCTTCCCCTCTCAAAACAGAAAGGGGGGAAATTGTCGATATGTTCATGACGACCGCACTATTCTCTGACAAGTAGCGGGAGGCCCGTACACCCTCCAAAGGCTCGAGAGCAATCAGCAAATCCGCTTTTCCCAGAGGAATCAAAGGACCGAGGGGGGCGTGTGTAGGCTCACTTTCATCATGCTCATCGATTTTCCCATATAACCTGACATGTGACTCCACACTTCCCCCCCTCTGAGCCATTCCATGCGTTTCAGATGCTATTGCTTTACATCCTTCGTATATCGCAGCTCTTCCCAATACATTGGATAGGAGGATTACACCCTGTCCTCCTACCCCAGTTATCAATATACTAAATTCATTCATCCTTCTCATCATCATAGTTCCATCTGAGGGCTCCGTAAATGGCGCAGAGTATCATACTCAGTATGCATAGTACAAGAGCACTCCAAACATAAGGATCCTCAATCCCAAACAACATTCACACCCCCTTAAAGCATTTCTCAAGATGTTCTTCATCCGGTGGATTCGTTAGAAGGCTTACGACAACACTGATGACAAAAGCGATTGGAAAAGCAACGAGGATTGGGTCAACGAACTGCCAAGTCCCTGACAGTAAAGAGGGTTTTCCGAATAGGAACTCGCAGATGCCAAGGGCAGAGGACTCCTTTACATGAACAAACACCAGCCAGAACAGAGACAAAATGGTTCCAGATACAAGACCTGCAATTGCGCCAGCCCTCGTCATTCTCTTCCAGAACAAAGCTCCAATGTACATAGGAAGGAAGGCTGCAGCACACAAGCCGAAGAAGATTGCTGTCGCCCTTGCGATTATACTTATTGGAAGTATGTATGCAAGTATCACAGACACTGTTATCGTAATTACAATTCCGATTCTTGTGAGAAGTACTGTTTTCTCCTGCCTGAACTTTGAAACGATTCCCTTGTAGAAGTCGTATCCGAGTGATGTGCCCATTACATGGAACTGGGATGAGAGGGTGGACATTGCAGCAGCGATAAGTGTGAGCATGAATATGACCACAAAGAAGTCTGGCATGGCATCGTTAATGTAGGTCGGTATTATGAGGTCAATGTTGCCTCCTGCCATCTCCACGGCAATCTTCCCATAGTTCTGGTAGAAGTAAACGTTTGAAAGAGCACCGACAAGGAAGGCGACACCAGTCATCATGAATATGAAAACCCCGCCAACCAACATGGCTCTGTAAAGAGACGAACTTGAACGGGCTGTGATGAAACGAACTGCAAGCTGTGGCTGTGCAAGAACGCCTATTCCAACTCCCAAGATGAGTGTTGAGACAAGAGTCCACCATATCGGAGAGCCAAATACTGGGAATGATGTCCAACCAGTCATACCACCTGCACTCAGGCTTTCAGGGACGAGATTTGACATCGCAGTAAGAGCCTGATGTGCCTCTGTCACGCCGCCTAACTTGGCATAGGTGAGTACCAAAAGTATCAACATACTTACGAACATTATAGTCCCCTGAAATGCATCGGTATACATAACCGTGATGAGGCCACCAACAACCACATACGCAGCAATTATGATGACGAACACGAGCAAAGCCAAATTATAATCAACACTCAATGTTACTTCAAGGAATCTTGCAGCCCCTATGATGACGATACCAGCGTACAATGGCATGAACAAAAATATAACCGCACCAGAGAATGCCTGAATGAAACGAGAGTTGAAACGTTTTCCAAGTAGTTCTGGAAAGCTCATCGCACCCAAGTTCTTACCCATCTTCCTTGTCCTCGGTCCGAAGAGTGCAAATGCAATGAAGATACCAACAAAGATGTTAAGAAAAGTTAGCCAAAGGAGACCCATGCCAAGCAGACCTGCAACGCCACCAAACCCCACAATCGCAGATGTCGAAATGAAAGTTGCGCCGTAAGATATAGCAAGCACATACGAGCTTATTCTCCTCCCGCATACCATGTAATCCTCAGCACGTAATGTACGCTTGTATCCATACCAAGTAAGGTAAACAACAACTGCAAGATACAAAGCCATAGCAAATCCCAATACTGTGGTAGATACTGCCATAAAATTCGAGATGTAAACACTCTTTTAAAGCTTTTCGGAAATGTATTGTTGGGTGTAAATTATGCAACATGCAATAGCTTGGGGGATTACCGGTGCAGGGCATCTACTCAGAGAGAGTTTTGATATGATGGAAATACTGAAAAAGAGACATCCTGAATTGAAGATAACGACTTTTATCTCCTCGGCTGGCGAGGAGGTGTGCAGGTTGTATGGTCTCATTCCAAAACTGAACAAGATATCAAGAGGGGAATATCTCGAAGAGATTATTGTAGACGAGGGAAAGGGAGCCTATTCGAAGACTGGCAGATTCCAGCTTGGGAGGTATAGGACGCTGATTGTTAGCCCCACAACAACAAACACCATAGCCAAGGTTGTATGTGGGATTGCAGACAACCTGATAACAAACGCAATATCTCAAGCAACAAAAGCGAGAGTGCCCACCCTTATAGTGCCTGTGGAGGGAGAGTTCGAAGCTCTGAGTTCAAAAACCCCACTCTTCGTTGATAGGGCAGTGTGTGAGGAATGTGAGGTGTGCATTCCTGAGGATTCCTGTCCTCAAAAAGCCATAAACCAGTATGAAATCGATACCTCCTTGTGTGATGGATGTGGTATCTGCATTGACATGTGTCCCTACAATGCCATCAAAACAGCTGAAGTGAGGATAAAACCGAGGTAGATAGACCTGATGAACATAGAGAGACTCTCAATGATTGAGGGTGTGATAGTGATAAAAGTGGATGAAATAGTCAGTAAGGTGGAGGAAATATTGGAATTGTGACCTCACAGACCTGAAATAAAGTAAACGAGTTCAAAGAATAAATCCCCTATAAACAACTCAGTTATTATTCCGAGGGTTAGAGGGACCATGAAAGGTATTCTGTTTTTATCTCGGAGGAAAACAACGAGTATGGCTCCTATAATAACCGCATTAACAAAAGAGCTCAAAGCAAATGGAATGTATTGGAGAAGCTGGATATGATACTGTGATTGAAAGGGTATAACGAGAGACAATGAAAAAATTCCCTTCACATCACCAAGCCCAAAATTTATTCTCTCTTTTATTGACAGCATGGCTATGGGGGTCAACACTGCCCCAGTCAAACCAACCGATATTAGATATATATCAAGCTCGTTTCTACACAAATACAACCCGAGAGGGAGACCAATTACCACATAAACAACCCACACCCAGTCATCCACCTCATACCGTTTTATGTCTGTATAACATGCGTATGTAAATACCACGAGTGTGAGGGCGACCTACAAATCCCAGAGCATGATTTCACCATCTGATTCGCTTCTTATATCTTATGTAAACCGCAATCGAATTCATCGTCAGAAGTAGAGCGAGCAACACGAGGATGCCAGCTGCTGCAAGTCCCCAGAACTCCTCCTGTGGTCTACTCACCCAATTGAATATCTGGATTGGCAATGCCGTGAAGGGGTCAAATATGCTCGAGGGGAGGAATGGAACAAATGTAAGAGCACCTATCATTATGAGAGGTGCAGCCTCTCCAATTGCTCTTGATAAAGCGAGTATCACACTCGTCAGTATGCCCGACAATGAGGCGGGTAAAACCACATACCTTATCGTCTGCCATTTTGTTGCACCCAAAGCATATGATGCTTCTCTTAACGAGTTTGGAACCGCCCTTATTGCCTCCTGACTTGCTATTATCACTATGGGGAGAATCACAAGTGAGAGAGTGAGAGCACCTGCAAGAAGACACCTCCCAAGAGTCATCCATCTCACGAAAAGTGCAAGTCCCAGAATTCCATAAACGATACTCGGAACACCAGCAAGATTGTATATGTTTATCTGAAGAATTCTTGTTATTACATTCTTCGGTGCATACTCCTCCATGTAGATGGCTGTGCCAACCCCGATTGGGATTGCGATGAGTGCTGTTAAAATGAGAAGCCAAATTGAGCCAACAAGAGCAGGAAGTATCCCTGCCCTCTCAGGTATTCTTGAAGGATAGCTCGTTAGAAACTGCCAGTCAAACCATGGTAAGCCATTCACAATTGTGCTATACAGAAGCATACCAAGCATGACAATACCAACGAAAGTCGCTAAAATGCATATTGGGCTGAACGCCTTGTCGAGGACTTTATGTAATACAGGTATGGAAGTGGATGTCATTGGTACATCCTCCTGTATCTGCTCGATATCAGATTGCTGAGGATGTTCATACTGAGGGTGATTATGAAGAGAACGAGAGCAACCGCAAAGATTGTCTTGTATTCTATGGTACCGAATGGGGTGTCCCCCAGACTCACCTGAACTATGTAGGCAGTCATTGTCTGTATGCTTTCAAGGAAGTTGAGTGTCAATCTTGGAGTTGCGCCTGCTGCAATCGTTACAGCCATCGTTTCCCCTATAGCTCTTGAAAGTGCAAGTATGTATGATGCAAACACGCCAGAAAGAGCTGCTCTGTACACTATACCAATAACAACGTGTATTTTTCTCGCACCGAGTGCATATGCCCCTTCTCTCAAAGACTGAGGAACGCTACTCAGCGCATCCTCACTCACACTCGCAACCATCGGAAGTGTCATTATCCCCACAACGATGGAAGCACTTGCTGCGTTGAACGTTGTCACATCTGTAAAAACGTGTTTCAGTATCACGGGTGTTATGAACGTGAGAGCGAAATATCCATAAACAACAGTGGGTATGCCAGCAAGAACTTCAAGCACGGGTTTTATAACTCCTCTCACCCTCGGACTCGCATACTCACTCAGATATATTGCTATTAATGAGCCAGTGGGTATGGACACGAGAGCTGAGCCAAAGGCAACGAGTAAAGTCCCATTGAGTAATGGAAGTATCCCAAAGTGTTTTTCTGTGAACAATGGAGTCCATTGAGTGTCTGTAATGAACTCCCAAACAGGAATCTCTCTGAAAAAGCCGATTGACTCCGTTACTATAACAACAACTATGCCGAGCATAATGAAGATGGATAAAACTGAGCAAAAGAAAAAGAGAGAATGAATTAGGTTCTCCTTTACTTTAATTTGAGATGTCATTCGAACCCAAGCTCCTCCTTGAGAACTTCTTCAATGGGTATTCCAACCCTTATTTCGCCAAATATCGTCCCTGTGATTCTCTTCTCGAACTTCTCCTTTGCAAGTTGATATGCTTCCTGTGGGAGTGGAACATACCCAACTTCAGATGTGAGTTGAGATGCGTTATCGAGATAGAACTTCACAAATGTATCCACTTCCTCTCGCTGTGCAGAGATATTGCTCACATATATGAAAAGTGGTCTCGAAAGGGGATAGTATCTGTTAGAGCTGATATTTTCATAGGACGGAAGGACTGCTTCGCCTGTCTGTGGATTCACAATCGGTACCGCCTTTATTTTGTCCCGGTTCTCCTCATAATATGCATACCCAAAATAACCGAGCGAGTACAAATCACCACTCACGCCCTGCACAAGAACATTGTCATCCTCACTTGCTGTGAAGTCTCCCCTGCTCGCACCTTCCTCACCAACCACTGCTTCGGTGAAGTAACTAAACGTTCCCGAGTCTGTCCCCGGGCCGTATAATATGATAGGCTGGTTGGGCCACTCTGATCTTATTTGGTTCCATCTCACAACATTGCTCCCTGGCTCCCAAATCATCTTGAGTTCATCCACCGTAAGATAATCAATCCAGTCGTTTTCCTTATTCACGACCACTGTAATACCATCGTATGCTATCGGAAGTTCTATGGGTGCAATGCCGTTAGAAAGAGCGAGTTCGAGTTCCGTCTCCTTGATGGGGCGTGATGCATCATTTATATCAGTCTCACCACGAACCCATTTCTTAAAACCGCCCCCTGTACCACTTATTCCGACTGTTACCCTCACATTTGGATACTGCTTTACGAATTCCTCTGCAACCGCCTCAGTTATAGGATAGACGGTGCTTGAACCATCGATTAGTACATAACCCGAAAGCCCGGTTGTTTTCTCACCACCTATACATCCACATCCGACCAAAACAACCAACGATATCAACCCTATGATTATCTTGCTTCTCATGCTCTGCACTCGAAGTTCAAAAAATATATAATTTGTCAAAATAATCTATAGACTATATATAAAATAAGGAGGTTGTGGATGGAGACACGCAAGATATACATGTCTGGGGGGTCAAGCTACGTAGTTTCCCTTCCAAAGAGGTGGGTGGAAGAGAGTGGGCTGAAGAGCGGGGACTCGCTGGCAATCGAGGTAAGAGGAAACTCACTCTTGCTTGAGCCAGTTCTGAAAGAGTTTGAGAATCCTTCCAGAGAACTCAAGATATCCACCATCTCCACTCCAAAGGCTCTTGAAAGACAACTCATAGCACATTACCTCGCAGGATATGAAATGATAAAGATTGTTTTTGATGTGAACGAATCTGTGAAATTCAGAGAAGTTGTAAGAAATGTGATGAGCTGTCTGATCGGTGTTGAACTCATGGAAGAGACGAGCAAGTACATACTTCTGGAAGTTCTCTTCGACAATAGAAAGATGCCAACCATCAAAGTACTCAAAAGAATGCATGCAATATGCAAGTCGATGCTTGAAGATGTTGCAAGAGCGATCGAGGATGGAGTTTCCATAAAACCTGAAATAGCATACAGAGAGGGTGAGATAGATAAGCTGTACTTCCTTGTCGTTAGACAGTTGAAGTGCGCGCTTCAATTTCACCAGATATCCTCCAAGCTCGGCATAGAGAATACGAGAGACTGTCTCGGATACAGGGTTGTCGTGAAGAACATAGAAAGAATAGCGGACCATGTGAGGAGTGTTGCAGAGGTAAGTTCGGAACTCATAACAAGAGGTCATTCTTTAAAGGAGTATTTACCCATCATAAGAAAAGTCGAACATGTTTACAACGCATCTGTAGAGGCAATAATCGATATGGATTATGAAAGACTTGAAGAGGTTTTTGAGACGTCTGACACCTTGATTGGTGAGCTTGAAGAGTGTTTCAATTCACTGTTTTCTGAGCCATCTGTTGAGATAGCTCTTTTAAAGAAGAGCATATTAGATTCCTTGTCGAGGGTGGTCAGTTATAGTGAGGGAATTGCAGAGATAGGTGTGAACTACTCTGTGCCCATGCCAAAGATATGAGGTGAATGAATGGACATCATGGAAGCTGAGACCCATGAATCACAGTGGGCTGAGAAGTATCGTCCCAGAACTCTGAATGAAGTGGCAGGGAACAAGAAGACGAAAGAGCTACTGCTCAAATGGGCAAGGGAATGGGAAACAGGAAGACCAAACAAAAAGGCTGTACTTTGCTATGGAAAACCGGGTACTGGAAAGACATCTGCAATCATAGCGCTGGCGAGCGAGATGAACTGGGAAATAATAGAATTAAATGCAAGCGACAAGAGAACCGCAGAGAAGATAGAAAAGATAGTCGTGCCTGCATCCACTCTTTCCACATTAACAGGATTGAAGAGGAGACTGATATTACTCGACGAGGCAGATAATCTCCATGGAATCGAGGACAGGGGAGGAGTAGGGGCGATTGCAAGAGCGATAAAAAATACCAGTCAACCGATTGCTCTCACAGCTAACGACGTCTATGCCGTTCCAATGACGATAAAGAACATGTGTTTGCTTGCCCAGTTTAAGGCACTTCGTGTGAACGAGATTTTGAAGGTGTTGAAAAGGATATGCGAAAAAGAAGGGATCAAAGCAGATGAGTTGGCTTTAATGAAGATAGCACAAAGTGCATCTGGAGATTTGAGAGGAGCAATCAACGACCTTCAAGCTCTTGCAGAAGGAAGGAATGTAATAAAAGAGGAAGATGTGGTGGTTGCAGATAGAGAGCATAGAAAGACGATATTCGAGGTTCTCAGTCTCGTATTCAAAGGTTCATCACTCAAAGAGATCATGGAAACATATAACACTGTGGATAAGACCCCTGAGGAAGTTATTCACTGGATAGATGAAAATATTCCACTCTGCTATAAAGAAACATCAGCCTTGTATGAAGCATATAAAATGCTTTCGAGGGCAGATTTATTCCTTGGAAGGGTGAAGAAGAGACAGATGTATTCGATGTGGAAGTATGCAATCGTTCTCATGCTAGGTGGGGTAATGTCCGCACGGACATCGGATGTAAAACCTCCAAGGTTCAGTCCGCCATCTTACCTGAGTGCAATGAAGAGGACAAAAATGCTGAGAAATGTGAGAGACTCTCTCGCAAAAAAGGCTGGAAGACTCTTTCATGTATCCTCATCCTATGCAAAAATAGAGATACTACCATTCTTGAAGATACTTACAGAGGATGACGAGTTTGCCATCCGTCTAAGAACTGAACTTGAACTCACAGATAGTGAGTTTGAGTATCTCGTGGGAGATAAAGCATCAAAATTGTCTTCAAAGTCTGATTCTAAATCCAACAATCACGAACACCCAAAAGAAGATAAAAAAGAACCAAATCACAAAAATATGAGTGTGTTCGAGTACTGAGGGGATACAATGTTCAAACTTCCGTCACCAGAAGATTTGAGAAGAAAAAGACATGAACTGCATCTCACACAGAGTGAGCTTGCGAAGATGGCTGGACTGAGTCAGCCACTGATAGCAAGGATAGAAAGCGGTGATGTTGACCCCAGACTATCAACCATAAAAAGGATTGTGAATGCTTTGAACAAGGCAGAGGAGAAAAGGGCAATCGTGAAAGATATAATGCACTCTCCTGTCATAGGAGTATCACCTGATGAGCCGGTCATGAAGGCTGTAAGTATCATGGAATCCCATGGCTTCTCTCAGATACCTGTTTTGAGGGAGGGGGTGTGTGTCGGAAGCATATCTGTTGGACTGATAACCGAGTACATAACGAAGTATGGGGCTGAGAGCGTAAGGAATAAAAGGGTGGATGAGCTAATGGATGAGCCACTACCAACAGTCCCCACAATCACAGACCTCTCGACTGTATCAAAGATGCTTGATACACATCTTGCGGTACTCGTGGTGGAGATGGGGAAGGTTATTGGAGTGATAACAAAACATGATATTATGAAACTGATATCAATGGAGGAAGAACATGAAAACGAATGACCCATATCTCATGATACCAGGACCTGTTACAGTTCTACCAAGAGTGCTCAAGGCGATGTCTCAGCCACTTATACCCCACAGAGGCAAGGAGTTTGAAGAGATTCTGAATGAGTGTGTCGAGGGATTGAAGCCCTTATTCGGAACGGGAGAAGACGTCCTTATTCTGAGCGGGACCGGAACACTTGGAATGGAGGCCTCGATATCGAACTTCGTATCAGAGGAGGATGTTGTGCTGAACATAGTTAATGGAAAGTTCGGAGAGAGGTTCTATGAGATAACGAAGAAGTATGCAACCCCCCGGCTTCTCGAATTCGAATGGGGAAACTCGGTGGATATTGAGAAGGTGGAGGAGGGAATCGAAGGGGTTAATGCTATAACGATAGTGCATAACGAAACATCAACCGGAATACTCAATCCAGTAAAAGAGATAGCAAAGATTGCACACAAAGAGGGGGCTCTCGTAATCATGGATGGCATAACATCTGTTGGAGGAGAATACGTTGAAATGGATAAATGGGGTGTTGATGTTGCAGTTGTCGGTTCTCAGAAGTGTCTCGGATGTCCTCCAGGATTGTGTGCGGTTGCTGTCTCTGAAAGAGCTTGGGATAAGGCCAAGGAAGTAAAGAACACACCATATTACTGTGACCTTCTTGAGTATAAAAAAGCCCTTGAAAAGGGACAGACACCATACACTCCGGCTGTCTCCCTCTTTCTGGCATTGAGAGAATGTGTGAGGATCATAAATGAGGAAGGAATCGATGCAAGAGTTGAGAGACACAGAAGAGCTTCTACCGCTGTGAGAGAGGCTGCATGTGCCCTTGGAATAGAACTCTTTCCAGAAATTGTGCCACCAAGTAAATATTCTCCAACCGTGACCGCAATGCGTATGCCTAACGGAATAACAGATTCTGAGCTTAGGAATGGAATGAAAGAGTATGGGGTATATGTTGCTGGAGGACAGGGAAGACTGAAAGGAAAGATATTCAGGATGGGAACAATGGGAGACTTCAATTTTAGAAACTTGCTTGGTGCAATATCGATTTTAGAGGGAGTACTGGTCTCACATGGGGTCATAGACAAGCCAGGAGCAGGTGTTGGTGCGGCTGTTGAAGTATTGTTTGGTTAAAACGGTGTGAACAATGAAAAAGGAGATAAAAACAGAAACGACAGGAACACCACGAATAAGAACTGGATGTGAGCCACTTGATAGTCTACTTGGTGGAGGATTTGAGAGAGGTGTGATATCCCAGATATATGGAGAAGCGGGAAGTGGCAAGACGAATGTGTGTCTGCAGACAATTGTCAACTGCATCCTTGATGGGTATGGTGTCGTGTTCATAGACACCGAAGGATTCTCAACTGAGAGACTTTACCAGATAGCAGGAAAGAATGCCCAGAGGATTATCAGAGAGATGATTGTGTATGAACCAATCGAACTTTCCCAACAGTTATCGGTGATAAAGAATGTGGAACATAGCGAAGATGAATCATTGGGACTGGTTGTTGTGGATTCGATGACATCGCTGTACAGACCCTATGCAACCGACACGTTGAAGAGAAGGGAACTGACAGAACAACTTCTCATGCTTCAGAGGATTGCCAGAAGACACAACACCTGTGTCCTCATAACGAACCAAGTATATACAGATGTCGAATCTGGTGAGTTCTGTCCCATTGGTGGAACAATGATTTCCTATATCTCAAAGGCAATTTTGAAGCTCGAGAAGATGGATGGAGGGAGAAGGAGAGCAACCATCATGAAACACAGATCACGCCCGGAAGGAGAATACTGCGAGTTCATGATAACTGACACAGGGATTATCTAAAGGAGAGTTATATGAGAATCGCATTTGAGCTCTCTGGAGAGCATCCAACCCTCCCGCAAGCAGAAGCCATGGCTGTGATAAAAGCTTACGGAATGAAAGAGAAACATATGCTATCATGCAAAGGAATACTTCTTGTGGAACTTGAAGATGTACGGGAAGATATTGCTGAAATCTGCTCCCGGCTTGCCCTATCGCACAGGGTTCTGCTTGTTCTTTCATATGGGAGAGATGTGAAAAAGGTGGTAGAATAGGGTGCCATATAGTTGAGATCCATGGAAAAACAACCGAAATCGTTCTCGTTCAGAATCAGAATATTCGGTTCTTCTGCACCATCTGGTCTTGAAGCAATGCTCGGAGGGATAGTGCATAAAAAAACTGGAATGAAGGTCAGTTTTGATAAGCCAGATGTGAGAATAAGGGTGGTCGTCAGTGGAGATTTAACTGTCTTTGGTATTGTGCTTTGTGAGACTGAAAGAAAGTCATTATTCACCCGTCTTCCCCACGAAAGACCCTTCTTCCATCCAGGAGCACTCGTTCCGACGGTTGCAAGAACTCTTGTAAACCTTGCCCAAGCTATGCCCTCTCATACGTTTCTTGACCCTTTCTGTGGAACTGGCAGTATCTTAATAGAGGCTGTAAAGGTTGGAGCGAGAGCTGTGGGGGGAGATGCAGATGAACAGATGGTGAAAGGGACACTCAAGAATCTCCAAAATATCCAAGATGTTCAAACTTCGTGTGCAGATGTAATTGTTCTTGATGCAACCACTCTGCCCATCAGAGACAAGAAGATACATTCCATCGCATTTGACCCCCCATATGGTAGGTCAGCAAAACTTTTTGGTGTAAAGAACATGACAGAACTATACAAGCTATCACTCGAAGAGTGTGAAAGAGTTATAAAAGGTGGAAGGATTGTATTTGCATACGCACTCAATCTGTACGAGGGAAAGCCACCAGAGGAACTTGTGGAGGGGGTTGGGCTGAAAGTAGTCGAATTACACACCCAGCGAGTACATAAAAGCCTTGTAAGGAGAATTGTGATTGCTGAGAAACCGGATTAATGAAGTCTGAAGGAGCCATGGGTGATGTACATATGATTAGAGAGAGATACAGGCTGAAACAAACCGTAGTGACGATAATCTCAAGGAGTGAGAAATACGTGGAGGTTGCAAAGAAAGCAATCATCCACCACAGACGCCTTCTTGAAGAGTACATCCAGAAGAATCCTCTGTTTGCCTTCACTCTTGAGCCATACGAGGTAAATGAAGATGCGCCTGAAATAGTGAAAAGGATGGCATAGGCTTCTTCATACATGGGAGTTGGACCGATGGCTTCGGTTGCAGGAACGATTGCGGAGCTTGCACTTGAAGCAATGATTGAAAATGGAGCAGAGTATGGTATCGTTGAGAACGGAGGAGACATAGCCATATTCACAGACGAAGATGTCAGAGTTGGATTATATACTGGCAAATCAGAAGGACTTTGCATGATTGTGCCTCCCACCAAAATCGGAATATGTACATCATCTGGAACGCTTGGACACTCAATAAGCTTTGGAGGGGCAGATGCTGCAACCGTCATATCGAAAAGTGTTGCGGTTGCAGATGCAGGAGCGACCCTACTCGGAAATTCGGTTCGTGAAAATATCTCCAATGTGTTCTATGAGCTTGAAAAAAGAGATGAATAGAGGCTGGTAGAGGGCGCGGTGGTGGTGAAAAATGACAAAATTGCACTGTTTGGAAAGGTTCCCAAGCTCGTGAGAACGAAGATTCCCACAGAACTCATAACGAGGGGGTGATTATGTGTTTTCTGCCGGAAATTTCAGTGGAATAAAGTTTGAGAAGATGCATGGAAACGGAAACGATTTCATCATGATAGACGAGTTTGATAAGGAAATTGTCAGGGAAGATGAAAAACCTTTGTTTGCTTCTATTTACTGCAACAGGAGACTCGGTATTGGGGCAGATGGTGTGATATTTTTACAGAGATCTGATGTTGCCGATGTTAGGATGAGACTATTTCAGCAGGATAAATCTGAGGCTGAAATGTGTGGGAACGGGATTAGATGTCTTGTAAGGCTCGCACATGAGTGTGGAAGGATAAGTGGGGGAAAATGTACAGTAGAGACCCTCGCAGGCATCATTCCCATTACCTACCATGAAGAAGATGGTTTCTGGGTGCGAGTGGGGATGGGAAAAGTTTCTGAAATATCCAGACTCAATATAAACAATACTGAAGTATTTGCTGTTGACACTGGCGTGCCACACGCGGTCGTATTTGTTAACGATCTCGATTTCGACATAGAAAAAAAGGCACTCCCAATAAGATGGAGTAAAAAGTTCCCCAGAGGGACAAATGTCGATTTCGTAAAAATCGATGAGTGGGAGATCGTTGTTAGAACATTTGAGAGGGGGGTAGAGGGAGAGACGCTGAGTTGTGGAACTGGGGCGGTTGCCTCTGCTGTCGTTGCTAAGGAGCTTGGTATGGTCGGAGATGAAGTGGTTGTAAGAACAAAGGGAGGTGTTTTGAAAGTATCGTTTGAGGAAGATACAGCATATCTTGAAGGGTGTGCAGAAAAAGTTTTCAAGGGGATTATTGTCTGATATTGGAACTAAAATAGAGAAACGTATTTTTATTATACCATTCATCTAACAACTAACATAAAATGTTATTAATGAGAATGTCAGAGAATAATTGAGGTGTTCATAATTGTCACGATTCCAAATGCTTAAGAGAATCCTCGGAGGGGGGATAAAAGCTAAGATATTGAGAAGAGAGGCTGAAGACATTGATGTGAAAAAACAAGACACAGGAATTGAAGATCTTGAAGGGATTGTGGAGTTTGAAGGAAGCGAAGGAATTGAAAGTGTGGATATCAGAAGAGATAGGGACATTGAAGAGGTAATTGACGAGGGGGATGAAGTATCTCTAATTGAGTCGGATACCGATGTTCCTGAGATTGCTGAAACCTTCGACTCGCACACCGAAGTAATAGACGACATAAAAAGTGAGATTGAGAAACTGAACGAGAGGATATCTTCTATCGAGTCTATGGTCAAGACATTGGAGCGGTCAGCAACGGATGAGAGTTTTTCTGATTTAGAGCTTACGGTACGATCATTGGAAGAGAGAATTGCATCTGAAACAGCAGAGAGGATTAATGAAATTGAGAAACTGAGAAATTCCATAAAAACTCTGGAAAACTCTGTGAATGAGAGTAAAAGTGAGATCACAAAGGCTTTGTCTGATATGAGTGAATTGCTCGAATATGCTCTATGGAATAGTAACATTTGCAGAGAGAAGCTTGAGAGCTTGACGAAGAAGACAGAAGAGATTGAAATGGATAAAGAGCATAGAGATGGGAACAGAGCTGAAAAGGAAGAGCTGGCGAGGGGTATAGACATTATCGACGAGCTTGAGAAAGATGTCCTTGGAAAGGGGACTGATGAGGTGAACTACGAAGAGAAGCGAAAAGTCTCATCTCCAATTCTCACGAAAATTGGTTCAGACTATCAGAGCAGAAGACTTGCCATGAAATGGATAGAGTTTCTGGCTGCACGTGTTGGAACGAACAACCTCCCCGAGCTTCTTGAATACTATGTCGAGATAGGATGGATATCTGACGAGGTGATGGGAGAGCTTTTGAGATATGCAGAAGGGATAGAACAGACAACAAAAGAGGACTGGAAGCTATCACCAGAAGACCATGTGAGATCATTCTGGTTTGTGTGGAGGCTTGCTGGACACACAATCGAAAGGACACACCTGACGCTCATAAAGAAGGAGATTGAAAGGATAGAAAAGCGGTTGGATATACCAATCTAACCTCTCCGTTATTTTTATCCAAAATCTTTATCCAGAAATTAAATTATCTCCTTCATCTTACAGAATACATCTTCGTACAGTTCCTGATACTCTTTTGTCGGTTTGAATTCTATTTCAGACACAAGTTCATAACATTCAGAGAATTGCTTTCCTTGGGGAGGGGCTGTTAAGTAGTCTGAGTACCAAGAATACATCTCCTCAGCAACTTCATTCGCCTCAGACAGCGAGAGATCCAGTGCGAGTCTCGAAACCTCCCCAACAAACCTTGACTCTATTCCAGTCGAGTGATCAGGTACTCTCCCAGCTCTTCCAACTGGCCCTATGAGAATATCTCTGCCACACACCGTATCTCCTATCGTCTGAACAGCACTCTCATAAAACATCATGTCTGTGCAACATCCAGCTGAATTCCAGTAATATTTTGCCGTGTAATATTCCAGATTCCTCGACAGTGCAATTGCAGATATGTTGGATGCCCACATGACTTCTTTGGTGGAGGAAGAATTCGTATTGATATGAATCGCCCCACTCCCATGCATGCTTGAATTCATCAGAATCTTTGCCTGTATCGTCTCAGCAACATCAACAATGGCAAGTCCTTCTGGTGAGCCTATAGAAGCACTGCCAAGAACGGGGCAGTGAGATGTTATGTAGTGGTTTCCTCTCATCAGGTGGTATATTGCCTTTGAGATGGCTTCGAAATCAACTTTCAAATCGTTCATCAGATACACTTCTTGTGGGTCATACTCAGAGAATAGATTGGGCTCTGAAACGAGCATATACGAGGGGGACAGAGTAGGAGTGGATGGGCCCATCATCGCAAGCCCAGGTCTCCCGGAGAGCCTTGATGCATATCTGACAAGTCTTGCTTCTTGAAGGGTTGCGTACATTTCCATAGGGGTCTTGGCTGTAATGCGCTCACCGTTCAATGTCTCAAGCACGCCGGTGTATATGCCCTGCACAATTATCTCTCTGATCGAGCTCATGTGTACCCCAACAAAATGTTCTTCAGATACAAGTCCGCCCCCGGGTCCCCCCACAATCACAGGTGGGCGGGCATCCATCGGGTCTCTATCTATCACACTCACCTTCTCAGTGCCTCTCCCTATCTCAACCGTTTTTATACTTTTGACTCCTTGGACCACCTCGTCCTCTGTGAGCTCAATTACCCTCCCTGTATCGATACAGTAAATACCGCACATAAGCAAAAGCTCAAGCCCAGCCTCAAACACAGAATCAGCCAAGTCCTCATCATCTGGAACAATCGTTCCATCATAGGTTATATCGTACTCTCGGGCAAGTTGCTGACTCTTCTCAAATATCATGCGGTCATGAGTTCTTTCCTCTCTCTTCTCACCAATAAGCGCTCTCCTCACAAATCTGTACATAATCTCCAATTTGGGTTATGAGATTTAACTTTTAAGTAAGTTTGTAAAACAGACAAAAATTTTAAATCAGGTTCATTATAAAATTTAACTGCCTCGGTAGCTCAGCCCGGTAGAGCGAGTGACTTGTAATCACTAGGTCGGGGGTTCAAATCCCCCCCGGGGCTTTTTTATTCTGCGCCTCGGTAGCTCAGCCCGGTAGAGCGAGTGATTCGTAATCACTAGGTCGGGGGTTCAAATCCCCCCCGGGGCTTTTGAAGGATGGAAAAATGGAAAAAGAAAACGAAAAAAGGGAGAATGAGAAACTCGAGAAAGACGCACTTGACATATTCAGGAGTGCTATTAGAGGTGTTGATTCGTACAGATGTGTTAGCAGAAATACAAAAGTGAGAGGTTCTTCTCTTTTTGTGTCTGGTATAGAGTACGACCTCACAACGTATGAGAACATATACGTTATTGGTTTTGGAAAGGCATCTGCTCGCATGGCAAGAGCTATTGAGGATGTACTTGGGGAACTCATCACAGATGGTATCGTTGTCGTGAAATATGGATATTCAGAACCACTCAGATATCTAAAATTGAGAGAGGCTGGACATCCTGTCCCAGACGAGGCTGGATTGCATGCAGCACTCGATATCGAATCGCTCCTCAAAAAGACCGGAGAAAACGACCTCATCATAGTTTTGATATCTGGGGGTGGGTCATCCCTTCTGTGCCTACCAAGAAATGGTATAACGCTCGATGACAAGATAAAAACAACAAAAGCCTTGCTGAGGTCAGGAGCAACGATACACGAAATCAACACAATAAGAAAGCACATGTCAAAGGTGAAGGGGGGTGGACTTGCAAAGATGGCATATCCCTCAGACGTCTTATCTCTGATAATCTCGGATGTGGTGGGGGATAACCTAGATGTGATAGCGTCTGGACCACTCGTTGCGGACCCTACCACTTTTAGTGACTGCATGAGGATAGTGGAGAAGTATGAACTTGAGTTGCCACCATCAGTCATCGAACTGTTTAAGGCAGGAATCGAGGGCAAAGAGTAGGAGACAGTAAAACCCAAAGATGAAGCTCTGAAGAAGGTCAGAAATATAGTAGTAGGAAATAATCGCCTCGCACTTGAATCTGCACAGAAAAGAGCATCTGAGCTTGGATACAATACCCTCATTTTGACCACTTACCTTGTTGGAGAGAGTAGAGAGGTTGCAAAAGTGATGTCGGCAATCGCACGAGAAGAAGTATTCAAAAAAGAACCAGTTAGACCCCCAGCATGCATACTTGCTGGAGGGGAGACAACCGTCACGATACAGGGGGATGGAATTGGAGGAAGATGTCAAGAATTTGCCCTCTCGTTTGCCCTCGAAGTGGAAGGGCTTGAAAATGTGGTTGTACTTGCTGGAGGCACAGATGGAACAGACGGTCCGACAGAGGTTGCAGGGGCACTTGCATCTGGAATTACCATATCAAAAGCAAGAAGACTCGGACTCGATGGTACTGAGTACCTTAAAAGAAATGACTCATACAATTTTTTCAAACAACTTGAAGACCTCGTCATCACAGGACCCACAAAAACGAATGTCATGGATGTCTATGTGTTGGTGGTGGGGAAGGATTAATAGAGAGGTCTGATGTTGAGAGATTTTTAGAGAGAGCGATACTCTTAACATTCTGTGTGGAAGAGGTTAGAAAGAGGTTATATATTGTTTATCCCATAGATAACCAAGGGAGACTCGAAATGACTGAAAAACACTCGAAGGTTAGATGGGATAAAACCCTAAAAAATTATAGAGACAATTATAGTTATGAGCAAGAGTGGGAAATTGCTATTTTAGAGCTAATTGCAAACAGCATCGATGCAAAAGCAACGACTATAAAAATATTTTTTAGTAAAAATGGAGATTACGCCACTATTATCTGTACTGATAATGGAAAAGGTATGGATGAGATAGAATTTGAAGAATATCATAACTTAGGTTCTCTAACTAAGTCAAGAGAAGAGGATACAATAGGATTTGCTGGGATAGGAGCCAAATTAACTCTAGATCTTTGTAAAGAAGTATATACTGAGACTCGCAAAGATGGTAAAACACTAGCCTCTATTTGGTGGTTTGATAAAGACGAGAACGAACCTAAGTATATAGATGATATAGAAAGTCAGAATAAGCTTGAATTTGTGAGAGGTACATATGTCGAGATTAGAAATATTCTAGCATCCGATATTACTGAGAATAAAGTAAAGTATTTGATATACTACAATTATCAATACTTGTTAGACCAAGTAGACATATATGTGAATGACGAGAATCTCCCAAGTCCTATAAAGTTATTAAGAGATGTTGCTAAAAAGAGTAGAGAAATAAGAGACCCTACCAGAAGGTACAAAGGGATGAGAATCAATTTTGTTGGTGAGATTTTTTATTTAAATGATGAAGGTATAAAAAAGATTAATGATTTTTATGAGAAAGAAACGGGAAAAACAGATATATTCAAAAATTGGTTTGATATTGTTGTTTGTGGAAAAACAGTCATTAGAGAGGAGGATTTTAAATTAACACAGAATGTGCCTAGGGAAGAATGGGAGCTTATAAGGGGGTATATCAAATGTGATGATTTGATTAGTGTGGTGCGAACATCTAAAGATGATATAAATAGGAAAAGTATTCCATGGAAAAAATTTAGTAATACTGCGAAACTCGCCATAATAAAGTGGCTAAATGAGGAAGGTTTGTATAGAGAATATGAACATGAGAAAAGCGATAAAGTATTTCAACGTATGATAAAAAATTTAGAAAAAGATATCAATGATCTCCTCAACCAATATCCAGATTTGTTGAATAAAATTTTAACTCCAGGCATTAAACCATTAAAACCTAAAAAAGAAGAGAATATGACACAAATGGGAGAAATACCCATCCCAGACTCAGAGGGACGTGAGAGAGGTTCACTGGAGTTAGGTGGAGAAATGGGTACAGGAGTTTATGGTGGAACGGGACACTCACCAGAACCAACAGTCCCTCACCCAGGAGAATCAGGTGAGATAGAATCAGGAAGGTGGGAAGGTGAAAACATACCTATTACACCCAAAATAAAAAGAGTTAGCAGATATAAAATAGGCATATCTTGGAGTCCACTAGAAATTAAAGATCCCATTATTTGGGATCAGAGTTTGAATAGCTTTATTATAAACAGTAATCATCCTGCAGCCATACTTGCAAGAAAAGATACGAAATCGAGAATGTTCTATACGATACATGAAATTCTTCGATACATTGCAGAAAATTATATAGAAGTGGAGACAGAAGAAGATAAACAAGAAAAGTTTTGGGAATTATATGATAATTATTTAAAAATGCCCTCATGAGGTGTGATTATGAAAGAAAAAAATAATAACATAAATATAATTCCTGCTAAGTTCAAACTTAGTAAAATAAACGGGCAAGAACAATGGATTCTAATCTTCAATTTTAGTGATTTTGTTAGTGATCGAAGACCAGCGGAATTTCAGGAGGAAATTTCCAAAGAGTTAGATGAGACACTTGAAAAGATTAAAAAGATTATTCCAGACGGAAAACCCTCCAAAGTCAAAAGACAGTTTATATGGGATATAGGTAATTTGATCTTGGAAATGAGAGATAAAATATCTGAGAAATATGGTATTTACATAACCAACATTGTTGAAGCTGTTGCCGTTAAGTTAGGTATTTCTCCTCGTACGGTTAATTTCTTTGTTCAATTTAGAGAGACAATACACCGAGACGAGATAGACAATGATATTCCATGGAAGGTATATCAAATAGCACTTCTTCTTAAGGATAAATCTAAGCTCAAGGAATGTGTTGAATTGTATAAGAAAGGTGCATTAAAAAACACAACAGATGTTTTAAAGTATGTTCAACAATGTAATAAGAACATTTGAAGAAAATTTCCGAGAGATTTACGTACACAGTGTGTGATGTAGAATGAATATAGATGAGAAATTGAGAGAGAGATACATGTGTATGAGAGAAATAACCATAAGTGATTATCTTGAATTCATCAAGAATAAGCAATCGGTAATAATCGAAGATATAGAAGTAAAACTTCACAAAAATTGGAACATAAAAACGTATGCTCCCCCAGATGATTACACACTTGAGCGGACAACTGTATGGAGTTTTCCAGATAGAGGAAACTGGGCAACTCATAAGGGAAATTATAGAGGAAACTGGTCGCCCTACATTCCAAGAAATCTGATTTTGAAATACTCCAAAAAGGGAGACTGGGTGTTGGATCAAATGATGGGAAGTGGAACAACTCTTGTAGAGGCAAAATTACTGGAGAGAAATGCGATTGGCGTTGACATAAATCTTGATGCAGTTATGGTGGCGAGAGACAGACTAAATTTCCATTACAGCACTCTTCTGGAATATAAAGAACCCATAATAAAGACATACTGGGGGGATGCACGAAATCTGGACAAAATATAGGACGAAAGTATTGATTTAGTTGCCACTCATCCCCCTTATGCAAATATAATCTCCTATACAAAAATGAAAAAACTAACCGATGACCTCTCACAGCTTCCTTTTGAGGAATACCTCAAAGAAATGAAAAAGGTTGCAGAAGAATCGTATAGGGTTTTAAAACCAGGTAAAGTCTGTGCGATCCTGATAGGGGATACGAGAAAATATAAAAACTACATACCGATAGCTTTCAGGGTTATGTAGGCATTTCTAGATGTAGGATTTATTTTAAAGGAAGATATAATTAAACTTCAGTGGAAAATGAAGGGAACTAGGGAAAGGTGGAGGGCAAAGGAATACGATTTTTACCTTATTGCACATGAGCATATATTTGTCTTCAAAAAACCTGAAAATGAGAAAGAATATAAAAAGTATAAATTCAGCGTAAAATGGTGGAAAGATGATCAGATTTAAGGAGCTTGGATTTAATGAGTTTGATGATTATGTAAAACAGTTTTTTGATACATTACTTACATCAAATAAAACATACGAATATTTCGTTGATTGGGATAAAGTGAGAAATTCAGTAAATAAATATTTAGATGAACTTTCACTTTTAAATTCTTTAACAAAATTCAGTGGTAATGAGCGAAAAGAGTACATGAAGGTACTTCTAAGAAAATACCCTCAAACAGTTGAAGTAATTCCAATGCTTATTGCTGAAAGAGTTAAAAATGGAGAAATAAGCATATTTGACACAGATATCGAGGATTTTATAACCTTTGACTTTAGACCATCGAATCTTAATGAGCAAAAAATTCAAGAAATTATAGAATTCTGCACTAAGACAGGTGTTATGGGTTTATTTGATGAAGTGAAGGATATATACGATTATCTTTTTGGTGTTGAGGTCGGTATAGACACAAATGCACGGAAAAACAGAAGTGGCGAA
Organism: Methanomicrobia archaeon JdFR-19; assembly: GCA_002010075.1. Taxonomy (GTDB): domain Archaea; phylum Halobacteriota; class Methanosarcinia; order DSM-18856; family Methermicoccaceae; genus JdFR-19. The sequence goes on from MTMG01000006.1 coordinate 21,920, forward strand.
ATATTTGAAAGAATGTGTCAGCAAAAAGTAAGGAAATTATTAGGGAACGAATGCACACCAGTTGACAACGATCCAAGCTTCTCTCTTTACCCGATCGTAACTAAGGGAAAAAGTAAAGGAAAAACCCATGATATTGTAATCTATAAGAACGGCCGACCTACACTGATAGTCGAGTGTAATTTTTATAATGTTACCGGAAGTAAGCCAATTTCAATAGCAGAGAGCTATATTGAGATGCACAGAGCAGCAAAAGAACACGATGTTGATTTTCTATGGGTAACAGACGGACCAGCATGGCATAAGATGAAAGAGCCGCTGTTAAGAAGTATGAGAGAGATAGAGTGGCTACTTAACTTCAAGATGCTAAATCTTATTAGAAGAATCTTGAGATAAATAACATCAGATAAGCTCAAGTCCTTTATTCTCAACCATACTTTGTTCTTAAACTCACATAAAATCCAACCCGCCTCAACAATCACCCCGAAGCATCCTTCTCAACTGCTTCCCTTAACATGTGCTGAACATCTGGCAATGCTGAGTCCATCCTCTTCCAGTCTGGCAATAGAGTGCCAACCGGCTTCTCCATGAACTCCACCCCTGCCTCTATCACAGAGTTTGTAAACACATCCACAACTGTTTCTTCCGCATGTCTGTTGAACTCGAGTGAATTCATCATCGCATCGATTTCGTATTGTCTGATTTTGTCCTGAGCAAGTCTCCTGTAACTGATTGAAAGACTGCGAAGGAAGGTCTCATCCACCTTTATTGATTCCCTCTCTGTCAATACACGGAGAAATATCTTGCATATATCGCGCACCATCTTTCCAAGTTCATCCTCAGCAGTTCTGTGCTTATGGTCATACATACCCAAGTCCACCTGACATATACGTTTATCCTATGCGTTTCTATACACTTCCGCAAGCAGCCCAATCTCAAAGCCCCAGTCTGCAGGTATTCTTATGTTCTCTGCCAAGTCACTCGTAATCGCAAACTCACCAGCCAGGGGGTACTTGAACGATTGCATGTACTTTATGAAGTCTGATGGTTGTTTTATGTGCTGTTCAAACGCCTCAATCAATGGAAAAACGAGAAGCCTTACAACCCTTCCGTATATCTGTCTGTCTTTTATGCCTATGCGTGCATAGTATCCCTTGTTAAAGAAGAAATCCATCTGCTCTTCAAGAATGGGATAAAACAGCTTTATCGGTATTGAGCGACTGTAGTTCACTATATCTACGTCATGGAAGCCAAGTGCATAGTGGCGGGNACTCTCAACACCAATCGCTATCCATACATCACGTCCTTTTCCAGAAAACCCTGATACATCGATGCCCCTCTTTGCAACCTCGTTCAATATCCTCTGAATGTTTGGACTGTTGCACCATATAACAGAATGTGGAATCGGAAGTTCATCGAATAGTTCCACGACTTCTCTATACTCCCTTTTGTTCGATGCTGAAAGAGCCACAGATACCTTCGTGAGAAAATCGCATTGTGAAAGTTCATCCAATATTTGTGAGAGACTTTCACTCTTTATCTCTGAATACAGCATTGGCAATATCAGGCAGATGGGCTTCTGCACACTCAGAGCTTTCAGTCTCACACTTATCTTTTCGAGATCAACACCAAAATCATGTATTGTTGCTATCCTCCCTTGTAAAAAATCCATAATCACGCCTCCTATCCCTATACTTCACCCATGACATTCACTATACCTTCAGAAAAACCACGAGGTCCCGAATAAGGTACTCTTATCACATTTTCCATATCTGGAGCATCGAAGTCCCCTACTACCACTGGGTAATCCACATTCTCCAGCAACGGAATATCATTGGGTGCATCTCCAATCCCGATTGTTCTAACCTTGCCGAATTTCTGCTCGTAAAGTTCCTTCAGAATTTTCACTCCTTTCCCCTTGTTTGCACCGCCATTTATATGTAAGAATCTCCCGCCTACCACTGCATTCAGCCCTCTCGCCCTTGCCTCCTCAATCACTCTGGGTATGCACTCAGATGGCTCAACGATAACTGGTTCATCGTATTCACGCTACTTTGCAAGTACCGCTTCTTCAACTCCCAATCCAGTGAGCTTCATGATGTCCTCGATGCTCAAATCCCCAAAACCTATGATTCTGCAACCCACCTCCCTCTCGATTTCCTTTATTTTTTCACGCAACTCATCATACCCTATTCCAAGTTCTATCACAACATAGTTGTCCCGCACAACTCCTTCCACAGCGAAGTATCCCAGAGGTATGAATACTCCGCCGCCATTCTCAGAAATAAATGGATGATTGTTATTCAGCTCTTTCCTTATCACCTCGATCTCAGCCTTGGTCTTTGAAGAGCAAAAGACAACAGGTATGTTGTTGTTTTCCAGCCAGAGGAGTGTATCGAGTGCCTCTTCGAACGAATATTCAGAATCGAGCAATGTACCATCGAGGTCAGTGAAAACTACCCAAGCCATATTTAGATTATTTTATATCTAAAATTATTAATATATTTCCAACAACAAGTCTCGTTTCACCATAAAAGCCAGCAACTGTTCAAAACATTTGTCTTCTGCTCTTGCAAGTGAAAGTCCCTCTGTTTCATGAATCCATTCTATATATCTTAAGAGCCAGAGCCATCCAAACAGTTCTATCAGTCTCTTGTCCTTTTTCTTTTTATAAGCTGCTGCAAACATATAAACAATCTCTGCCCAGCAATATTTATCGAGACCTTCTTGTTTCTTCTTCACCAAATCTATAACCTTGTCTGTGTGCTCATCTCCTATTATCTTTCTCAACTCATCGAATCGTGTATTCAGGTTCTCTACTTCCTTCCAGAACTCGTTCAGGTCTATCTTCACTGGAGAGGGTAAAATACCTTTGTATCTCACAAGTCTCTTGTGCATTCTTGGTGCTCTTATCAGAACTGACCTCGGACGCCATACCCTTTCGTAGTGCTCCATCAGTTCAAACAGACTTCTGACGACTTGATAAAACATAGGGAGAAGGTGTTTCTTTGGTATTGCATACTTCAAAGTAGATTCATGAAGTTTTACGCCGAGCAATGCTCTGTCTGTTCTGAAATTGTTTGCAAGTGCAACCATCGTTATGAACGTATCTATACCAAAGTCAGAAGGAAATAGTGGACTTTCAAGACATTTTTCCACAAGCTCATTTGATAAACCGATCTCTCCTCCCATGGGCTGACGAACTTCCTTACCAAACAACGTTGTAATCAATGGATATGTCACCAGCTTTGTGATGCCTCCGTCGTGTTTGTCTCTTATGTATCTTGGGAAAATATAATCCGCCTCGCCAAATACTATTGGTCTGAGTAAACGGTCAACCCAGAACGGTTTTATACTCATCAAATCACTATCCAGAATTGCCACCATATCTGCATCCATTTCCTTCGCTTGCTCGAGAATTACCCTAATCGCATCTCCTTTCCCTTTTATATTGCCATCGGATATTACTTTCTTCACAATTGTGCGAGGGATTCGAAAACTCTTTGCAAGCTCCAACGTTCTATCAGTACTCCCTCCATCCACCACAACAACAGCACAATCATAATCATAAAAGAACTCCATGAGTCCAAGTGCCACACTATCCATTACATGTAGGATTGTGGCCTCCTCATTCTTTGTTGGAATTCCGACTACCACATCCCTCTTCGTTTCAACCACCTATGAAATTTTTAGATGTCTGGAATATAAATATATGCCTCCAAACTAATAAATTTAAAAAAAAGTTTTTTATATAATAAATAATAATTAGATTAAAAACGATTTTAATTCGTTTATGGGGGGTGTTTCACTTGAAACTCTGGCTCATCGGTGCATATGGAATTGTCGCCACAACTGCGATGGTTGGGGCAAAGGCGATTGAAAAGGGAGTTACAGATACCACAGGATTGGTATCTGAACTATTTGACTTGAACATACCATTAAAATTTGAGTTTGGGGGCCATGATATTAGAAAATCCAAGAATTTCTATGAGGCAGCACTTGAACACTGGAAACTCAACAGACATTTTGATTTTGAGGTTCTTGAGGAAGTAGGAGACGAACTAAAAACAGAAGCATGTAAAGGAACCACACTCAACTGCGGAAGTGGTCTTCAGGAACTTGGAGAGCTTGAGACAATAGATGACCTAGAACTGAGAGAAATCGTGGACACCCTTTCAAAAGATATGAAAGACTCTGATGTGGTGGTAAATGTTGCATCTACTGAACCCCTTATCCTGTACAACCCTGAATACCACAAAACTTTGGAAGGATTTGAAGAGATGCTGGACGAAAACAAGAAAGAATGGGTGAGTGCAAGCATGTTATATGCTTACTCTGCATTGAAGCAGGGAATACCATACGCAAACTTCACACCCAGCGTTGGCTCCAACCTCCCAGCCCTGAAGGAGCTAGCAATCGAAAAGGGTGTACCGCACGCAGGTAACGATGGAAAGACGGGAGAAACACTTGTGAAGACAACTCTGGCACCGATGTTCTCATACCGGAACTTACGTATAATGGGCTGGATGGGGTACAACATATTGGGAGACTTCGATGGAAAGGTTCTGAGCCATAAAGATAACAAGCAGAGTAAGGTTGAGAGTAAAGATAAAGTGCTTGAGAAAGTGCTGGGATACTCACCATACACCATAACCGAAATAGAATACTTCCCAAGTCTTGTCGATAACAAAACAGCATTCGACTTCATACATTTCAAAGGTTTTCTAGGTACAAGTATGAAGATGTATTTCATATGGGATGCTGTGGATGCGATAGTTGCAGCACCCCTTGTTCTTGATATAGCAAGATTTCTTTTGCTCGCTAAGAAAAAGGGATGTAAGGGTGTTGTGAAAGAACTAGGATTCTTCTTCAAGAGTCCGATGGATACTGAGGTTGTGAACACACACGAGCAATTTGAAATATTGAAGGAGTGGTGTTCGGAGATAGCCAAATGAAGGCAGTGATTCTTGCTGCTGGACTTGGAAGAAGAATGCAAAAAATTGTAAAAACACCAAAACCTCTTCTCAAATTGTTTGGTATTCCTTTAATAGAACATACTATAAGAAGGATTTCGAAAGTAGTGGATGAGGTCGTGGTTGTCTATCACTATAATGATGTTGCCGAGTACCTCAAAAACAGAAATGTGAAGTTGGTATACAACCCACATCCAGAAAGGGGAAATGCATACAGTCTGTATCTGGCCGGTAAAGTTGTAGATGATGACTTTGTGCTATTGATGTCAGACCATTACTATGGAGACGAATTCTTTGATGAGTGCCTCGATGTCTCAGACAATATAGCAACCCTATTTGTGAGTGAAAGATGTGTGAACCCAGAGGAGGCAACAAAAGTAAAGGTGGATAGTCAGAGGATAGTAGATATCGGAAAGAACCTGAAAGAATACGATTACTTTGACACTGGATTTTTCATCTGTAAAAAGGAGATTTTTGACTATATCGATAGTGATAAAAAAGAATTATCAGAGGTTATATCCGAACTCTCGAAACTTGGAAAAGCTGGGTATCACCTTGTAGATGGCCTCTGGATAGATGTGGATACACCAGATGATGTGGAAGTGGCGAGAAAATGCCTTGAAGACATTATAAGGAAAGGCGATGACGGATACATCTCCAAGCACATAAACAGAAGAATTTCAATCAAAATCACAGAGATGCTTTCAAGATTTGAATGGATAAAACCGAATCATCTAACCATCCTATCATTCTCTGTAGGGATTATTTCATCTCTGTTATTCTTCACAGGAAATGTTCTATTGGGAGGGATAACTGCTCAACTGTGTTCGATAGTTGACGGATGTGATGGAGAGCTTGCAAGACTGAAGAGTTTGAAAACGAAATTCGGAGGAGTGCTGGACTGTGTAAGTGACAGATATGTTGATGTTTTCATTGTGTTAGGGATGCTGTGGGCATACGGGCTGACAGATTTTAGCGTTTTCTCGTTCTTCCTCGCATCAACCGGCTCTATATTACTCAGTTATACATGGCATCAGACGGACATCAGAATCAGAGCGAGCAGTAGAGATATGAGGTTGTTCATAATCATGGTTGGAGGGATTCTCGCCTATGTAATTGGAACGATAGTAATGGTGTATACGATGTTGATTATAGGTATCATAACACATGCTGGTGTTCTGGCAATGCTCTTCAAATCCAGAATGAACTTATCTCGATGACATCACTTCTTTTGGAATACTGGTCACATCAAAAAACTCACAATGCGGGGGGTGAGATTTAAGCGAAAATTTACTGGTAAAATATATAATAGCAATATTAAGATTAGACTTATTTAAACTGAATGTGCCCGTAGGTTTCCAATTTAGGTTTTCTATTCAAGTCAGGTCTTTTTTTATTTCTATTTTTGCAGGAAGATTATTAGATTGTATTCGATGTGAGATGTGAGCATATCGGGGCATAACTTGGTGTAAATCTTTTACAACTATGGATATAAATGATAACACACCTATTTTTGATTATGAAAGAGGGACTGGAGGATGTTGATTGGGAAGAACTCCGGGTACCTGTTAAAAGATGCGAGTTTAACAGGGCGAGGAAAAGATTCATGACACTTGGCGCTAAAGAAGTAAGAGAAATAGTCACAGAGGCATTAAGACTGTTGCCAGCAGAGGATAGAGAGTTTATACTCAGAAATATGACAATACCGATGGATGGGGCGACAGAAAAATCAGCTGAAATTAGAAGTGACTTTCTTTGGGACCTTATAAGACTGATTATGTGGAAATATAGAGAATACAAGCTTCTATTCTATAAGGCTGTTGTGAATGCGGAGCTTGAGAGGGCAATCTTCGTTCAGAGACGCATCTTCTCCTGTTATGAGGCACTCAGAAGTCTTAAGAAAAGGCTTCTGGGTGGAAAAGATATCATGTATATAGACATGCCTGAGTACATTTGAGCTGGTGAGATAAAGTTAATCTCTTTCCTAAAAGTCTCACATAATTCTCGATGCCATAATTTTTCATCCAACGGTATTATAGGAGTGATCTACCCAATACCTAAGCAGTTTATAGATCGATTCCTCAAAAAGGGCAGAGAAATTGTAAAGCCTGCTACGGTGTGGAAGCAATTGAGTCCCAGAATGAAGTTCGTTCTATCTGCAGGATTACTCGGTTGACCCGGCAGATAAACTGGATATTCAGCTTCCGCTCCAATACAGCTCATGATATGCAGATCGGCAGATTTCTGATCTCCTTGCTGTTAAGCTTGTTTAAAATCCTGACAAACCGGGAACTTAGATGAAACTGATAAAGCCCTGTTGATTCATGTTGCGATTGTAATCAAGGCACTGCCATTGACGTAACAACTTCATCTCCACAGGAAAACAGATATGCTTCAGATGGATAAAATTGATGTGGGCTGGATGTTAATCTGAATTCTGGAGGTTAGAGCATGTGTGAGCTCTTCGCTCTGAGCTGCAACAGAAAGGATGGGGCAACATTCAGCCCCTCTTCGTTTGCCAGATACCACAGCCCGAACTGAGTAGGATGAAGCTTAAGTAGACAAACCCAGAATCTTCCGATTTCAGTCGTGGAGAGTGTCAAATCCGTGTCAACCCTCTACACACCCCAACAATATCTTCTTCTGCGAGATGTCCAGATGCATGCAGACCCATTTCAAACACCGACTTTTCATTTTTAATTCAATCCTTCCTCGAGCTTAACTCTCTCGATTCCGACCCTTTCATAAGCGGAATCCGGGCTGATGATTTTCCCCTCACAGTATGCGGCGTGAAAAGCATCAAAAACTCTGAGGTTGTGGTCTCTGATGTATATCGCAGCTTTAAGAGCTCTCTCGTCTTCAATGTTGCAAAGACTCATAACGCTTGTAAAGATTCTGACGACATCGAGATTGTATCTCTTTGCCAAGAGTCCCAGCTCCACGAATGTGATTGCGGACGTTGTTATTTTCCCTTCATAACTTTCCAGAATCCTAAGTGCGTTTTCCTTGAGCCAGTCTTTGTCCTTGAGGAGAGCGAGGAAGAAATCGGTATCCGCATATATCATTCAATCTCCTCCACAGCCGTATTTTCAATCTCTCTTCTGAACTCTTTAACAGACTTCTCAGGTAACCGCCTGCCAATCTCCTCAAGCTCCTTGACCGGGTCCTGAGGTTTCGGGACCAGCAGAATGCCACCCTTCACCTCAACCGCAAAAACCTCTTTACTGATTCTTTTTCTGAGAGGCTTTGGGATATACACTCTTCCTCTTTCATCGACTTTTGCCCACATAATTGGAAATTAGTGGGAATATCATTTAAGTATCCCCTACCTCCCAAGTTTTAAATAATACCCTGTAAAAAAGGAAGTGGTGGTCAACATGCCTCTGGTTGAAATTAGTTTAACAGAAGGTGCTTTAACCGAGGAACAGAAAGTGAAGATTGCCAATGAGATGTGTGAATTACTTATGAAGGAGATACCTAATCTACCCAAGGAAGCCATTTCCGTAATATTCTACGACAATCCTGCAGAAAACTGGATTGTGGGCGGAATAACAGTCAAAGAGCTCATTGAGAGAGGTAAAAAATAAACTTTTGATTATAATTATTGGGAGATTTGATAAAGTTCGTTGAGCTGGAAGATTTTATTCTGAAAATGAGAAACTGTATGCGGATGTTCCAGATGATATTGTTGCGGAACTCAAACATGATAGGGGAGAGGAGCTTGAGATTTTATCTCTCAATGATATGAACCGTGAGGGAATGGCTCTTGTTATTTTGATTGAGTCTATTAAGCTCAAGATTAAAGCAGGTCTTTCAGCTCTTTCCTGTCGATCCCTGCCTGTTTAAGAATCTCAAACAAAGTTCCTTTAGGCAGATCCTTCTTATGGAAAGGAACGACAACTCTTCTTTTCGTTTCAGGATGATAATAAATATGGTGACTTCCCTTCACTGTCAAGTACAAATCCCCTTTTCCTGAGTATCTTTACAACTTTCTCAGAATTTAGAGATGGGATATCAGACACGGACACTCAGGGTATACTCTAAAATCCCTTCTTCAGTCGGTATCTCTTCACCATGCTCTTTAAGACTCTCTATGTACAGCTCGATGGCCTCCTCTACTGTATCTCCATAGGTAACACAGCTAGGAAGGGAGGGAACTGTTACGGTATAACCACCTTCTGGCTCCTTTCTAAGCAGAATTCTGTAACTTGGCATGATTATGAATTGGACATCTATGTATAAAATTCTAATCCCTTTTAAAGTCCATTTTTACATATCTGAATGACCTCAGGAGAATCTAAAAGAGTGCTCTGTTATTACTTAACTTCAAAATAAACGACATATAATAAACTAGTGTCTACATTTAAGTCTAAATTTAGCTAAAGTTTGCATTTACTGTTTTTGTTTAATCATAGAAAATGGAGAGAAGCCTTTAACTTCGGGTGAAGAGAGATGGGTAAAAATATATCTGAGAGGTTCTTGGAATTGGGCTCAAGAATCTTATTTTGTGATGAGGAATGTAAAGGGGTTGAAAATTGTATTGAGGAGGGTGTCATTCCAAGAGTTCTTATACTTTGTACTCTTGATGGAAAGATTTCAATGAAAAATGCGAAACTATGTGTTTTTGGCATAAATCCAGGAGATTACCTTCCTTTTGAGAATTTATATTACAAGGAGGTAATCAAAAAATGGAATGATAACCGGATTGCAATATTTAAGGAGATTCACGACACATGGGCATCTGAATTTTTAAAGTAGGATGAGAAGGGCTTCTTATATTACAGATACTTCGTCAATACCAAGTACTTCCTAAAAACCGCTGAATGTTTTGATCTCAAAGATGATGACACTATCCTCTGGGGCGAAGTTGTCTACTGTCAAAGGAAAAAAGGGACGAGCTTCCTAAAGAAACTGTATCAAAATGTATTGAGAATTTTATGAACGATGTGCTTGAGCTTGTTGCAGGAAATATCATAGTCTGTCTTGGTTATGATGCCTACAAAGCCATGACTCAGCGTGCTATGGAATTCCCAGAAATCTCTGAGAAATTAAAGAATAAGAAGATCTTAGGCATATACCATCCAAGCGGGAGCAGAAATTTCTATGATTATTTCGAGAAATCAAATGAAATTATAACAAAAAGAAAACTCAAAACGGAGGTTCAGAGCGAGCTAAAAAACTTTGTAAGAGGGAAACAACAGTATGGATTTTTGAGGCATAAAGACTTCAAATTCACAATTGATAGAAATATTTGATATAAAAATCAATAGTTAAGGGAAATCTTCTAACCTCAATTGTTTCTCTCCAGGAAACTCTGTTAGAGGAGTAATTTCACCTTTGCAGATTTTCAAAGCCAACTCTACATCTTTAGATCCGTCACGATACAAGATGATGTCAAACAAAGCCTGAGAAAACCAATGCCTTGCCTGAGTATTTTGACTCTTCTCTGGCCAGCCCTTTACCGAGACCCATAGTTCCTTTCCATTTGGTGTAATCGCCTTGATGTCTTTTCCACTTTCACGCGATACTGTATTTGCAATACTTATTATTTTGCATCCCTCTTTGGCTAAATAGCTAGCCAGCATAGCCTGTATATTTCCTTCCCAATACCAAGGGTGATTTCCCCAACTAGCAGATTTTCTAGGCTCTGTTTTTATTGTCTCTAGAGCATCCTTCTTAATATTTGAAACGTCAGAGCTCAACGAACTGACAATCTTTATCTTACCACAACCCGCACATCGATCTCTATTTCTGAATATTAAACCATTTTTCCTTAGTTTTGACCCAATTTGGTTAATCTGTTGTCTAGGAGTAATTCTTGTTTTATCAGATAAACAATCATCACACCATGCAAGTCCACTTTCTTGAAGGAACCTCATGACCTTATCTGCATTAGTCATATTACATCCCCTCAACATATACTGTTACCTGATTAATTATATTTGTGACTTGCTAGGCAGGTTTTCGAACTCTACAGACACTTCATGTCCTCGCCTCGCTCCACCCAAATCAGCTCACTTCGCTTGCCAACTTCGTATGTCCGCAAAAATTAACTGAACCTCTTACACATTTTAATAAGTCCATCTCCCTCTTCTATGTGTGGTCCAAACCGAAGAATGTGTTCTGCTGATATCAGACACTCACATCGGACGGATTACTC
>MTMG01000026.1 GCA_002010075.1 Methanomicrobia archaeon JdFR-19
AAAATCCTCTCCGTGTCAGTCTATCCATCTACTACACCTCTTTGTTAGGATTTATCATGCACAACCATATAATATTTCATGTTCATTCATGAACATCTGTGTTCATGAGAAAATCTAATATGTATAAAAAATGCTGAGATGAGAACATTACCTCTCTATTCCAAGTTTGTTAAGCAAAGAATTCGGAGGATTGCCTGTTGAGATATCCCATCCTACCGCTTGATAGAATTCATCAAGAAGTGAGCCAAGAGGAACTACAACACCCTCAGGTTCATCAGGCTTCGGTTCTCTTAGCAATCTCTCAGGCAGAGTATCATCTTTCCGGGATAGGCCTTCTCGCATATTGAAAAGCCTTTCTTGGCACATCACACGTAATCCGAATTCTTCCAGCGTTTTACTGGAGCATTCAATTCCTGTTGTTGCTTTGATCAGCTCTGCCAGTAGATCAAGATTGAATACTCTCCATCTTGGAAAAGTGCATATTACCAAAGAATCACATATAATTCGTTTTGTTGCCTCCTCTTTTACAAGCTGACCTTTCCCTCGGATATTCATTCTCGTACCATCAAAAGCCTCTTTTCTTGCCGGTAAGCCGTATCCATGGTGACACCCTCCCCTTGCATTAATCGCAAACTGTAAAGCCTGTCCGTTTGCACCCCTGCACTCATATCCTCCAAGTTCAAGTCCCTTAACATGCATAGCAAAGAAAGATGATCCCTTGATTTTCTCTGAAAGCCTCTTAACCCCTCCAGCAATTTCGTTTCCGAACCCCTCACCTCTTGCCATTTTTTTTAGCATCTGGATCATGGCCTCATGATTACCAAATTTTAGTTCTATCCCATCAGTATCTTTCGAGGTTATCAAACCCCTTTCAAAGCATTCCATTATAAAGCTCATTGTAACTCCAGCCGAGATGGTGTCAACCCCGAACTCATCGCAAATCTGGCTTGCTGCTATTATCGCTCCCATCTCATCGACCCCACAATTTGAGCCAAATGCATATATTGTCTCATATTCAACATCGCTATGATACCCGCGGTATAATCCACTCTTTACCTCAACATCTCTACATCCTGGAGATGGACAGTAGGGTGCGCAAGATCTTCCTTTTTCTGGCCATCCCATCGGTGTTGTTGATTTATCTATTTTCCAGTAGTTCTCAAATTTACCCCGCTGCCAGTTTTTCGTAGGGAGGATTCCCACTTCATTCAGAGCATCGAGGTCTGCTCCAGTCTCATATTTTTTCTGTCTATTACTCCATGATTTTGCTTCACTGTTCAATATTTTGGTAACTTCTTTCTTAATCTTCCATAGTTTCTTTTCATCATGAATCATAACTTTTCCATCTCCCTTAACCACCATCCCCTTTAGTCTCTTTGACCCCATCACAGCTCCTCCCCCTCCCCTCCCCCAACATCTATAACGATCACCTTCGCTGAAAACAGCAGCGTAAGGAATGAGCCTCTCTCCTGCAGGTCCAATTGCTACTGTTGAGGCCTCTTTTTGCGATAGATTTTCAAATTCGAGCATTTTTTTCTGAGCAGAGGCAGTTTCAGAACCCCATATTTTGATAGCATCCTTGAAAATTACCTCATCGTTGTCAACAACGATATATGTAGGAGTGTCTGCAATTCCATGGATATCTATGGCCCAAAGGTCAGCTTTTCTCATGGATTCTCCAAGAGTTGTACTAGAGATTGAATAAAGGTAGATTCCGGTCTGTGGTGACTTTGTGTTTAGACAGGCTTTAGAAGAGTAATAAAAACCGGTTCCATTCAAAGGTCCTGCTGTGAATATGAGATGGTTCTCCTCTCCCATTGGATCAGCTTTTGGGGGAACAAGTTTGTAAAGAAGGTATGAACCTAGCCCTCTTCCACCTATATATTTTTCAATAATCGATTCAGGAATTCTCTCTCGCCTGTAAGATTGCTTTGAAAGATCTATTTTTAAAATTGAAGCCAATATAGCACCTCCTACCTCGGCTGAGTTATAACATCAACCAAAGCTGGTTTACCATTTTTAACAGTATTTACACCACTTAAAATCACTTCTTTAAGATCTTCAGGATCTTCTACAGGACCAAATCCATAAACTCCAAAGGATCTTGCCAGTTCAGCAAAGTCTACTGAAGGATCATCTATTTTTGTTCCGATAAACATGTTATTTAATGGCCTATTCCTCACTCTCGCTACAGATTTTTGGTGCTCTACACTGTTGTAATAACTTTGATTATTGAACATAACCGTAAGAAGAGGTATCCTGTGGTGAGATGCCGTCCACAATCCACTGGGAGTATAGAGAAGATCTCCGTCCGGCTGAATATTGATGCACAATCGATTCGTACCTCTGTATGCTAATGCAATTCCTAAGGAATATCCCATACCATACCCAAGTCCAGCTCCAAGTCTGCTACCCAGATATCTGAAAGGTCTTTCCAGCTTCAATATTCTATGTACCCAGCCATTTAAGTCTGAATTTGTTAATACATAATCCTCATTCTCAACCACTTCCTGAAGTACGAGGGCGAGCCATGCCGTGGAAATGGGCTTTTCGTTCCTTTTTCTTTGAGCTTCTATCCTCCACTCCTCTCTCATGGATTCGTGCTTTGATTTTAACTCGTTAAACCTGTTTTCAAATACTTCTTTCTGTTCGGGATGATTACCAAGATAGTTTTCACAAGATTTTAGTAGAGAGCGAAGGGCGATAGATACATCACCAATAAGAGATATATCGGCAGGTTGAAGTCTTCCATACTCCTGAATCCATCCTCGTGTTATATGGTATCGTAACGATATGTCAGCAATTTTTGCATCATCAGGGATTATATAATCTGATTTCCTTAAATCTCGATCCGTGGCAGTCAAAACTCTGAAAGGATCAAACACATTTATCAGCAGTATAAAGTCTGCATGTTGAAGTATCTCTTTTTCTGCCCCTGTCAAATTGAGAGGATGAATATTGGGGAAGCTCAGAGTGCTACCTACATCTATCACTGGAGATGAAACAAGCTCAGCGAGCTCTACAAGTGCTTGAAAACTTCCGGGTTTCCATGCAAGATTTTCGGCTATCAAAACCGGATTTTGTGCCTCCACAAGGAGTTTTGCAATCTTCATTAGTGCTTCCGAATCTCCACCCCGGAGGGCTGGAAAAGCATACCGTTTTACATCTGGAATCCTGTACTCTTTTTCTGGTAGCTCTTTTTTTTGAAGAGACACATCAATGGAAATGAATACAGGTCCCATTGGCTCTGAAAGTGACAGGAGATGACTTCTAATAATAGAATCAATAGCTCCTTGGAGATCTACCACTAAGTTGTCCCATTTTACAAAATTCCTGATGATATCTCCATCAACCACAGCTGTGTGTATCCAGTCAATCCATGGCCTTCTCTCTCCAACTGCCAGAGGCCCTGTACCTCCTAAAATGAACAAAGGGGCCCTATCAATCCATGCGTTGAATATTGCCATGCTTGCATGTAAAAGACCGACAGTATCGTGAAGAAGGACTGCCATATATTTCTGAGAATGTATGTCTTCTGGGGTTTCAAGAGTGGCAAGGACTGCTTTATTGTATCCATGTGCGATGGAAACAGCTATCTCTTCATGGCAGCACAGGATTATTTCAGGCTCTCTATTACCCCCATAATTAACGATGGAGTCATGAAGCTCTCTGAAAGTCGATCCAGGATTAAGGGAAACATAAGCAATACCGAGAGATTTGAGCAAATCTACAATGAAATCTGAACCATACTTCCCTTTACCATCAGTTTCTGGATCATACATTTTCACATTAAAATTACATGATTTATGTGCATAGATATTAACTTTCATGTTCATTTATGTATATCTGTGAACATTTATGTTATGTGGGTGACTTCTCCTACAATCAAATACTGGCAGGAGAGAGGTTACTTACCTGAGATGATAAATTCCTTTACCACTTAAATCATCAATTTTCATCTCATACTGTTCAAATTTAAGTGGAATCTAACTGAGACTGACGACAATAGCTCCAAGGACTACAAGAATGGCTCCAGTGACAATTGTCAAGTTTACTCTCTCCACATTTTTTAGGAGAAGTAGACTGAATAGAACTGTAAAAAGTGCTCCAGTGCTCTGTAAAGGAGATACAATTACAACATCTCCAATTTTAAGGGCTAAAAATTTCAAAAACCAGTTAAAGGTAAGAAAAATACCACCCATAATAAAGTATTTAAAACTGCTCTTATCGAATTTTATTTGATCTCTGGCCGTACCAGAAAATCCGATATAAAAGAGGTTTATGGCCAAAGAAGTAGAGGAGGTGATGGCCGCCCCGGCAATAGCAGAATCAACTAAGTCAAGTCCCATTTTTCTCAACACGACTGATGTACCATAAAAAAAACTTCCAGCTAGTGGTATCATAATCCCTCTGGACCGCAGTCTGTCTTTCCAATTTATAAGCGGAGACGTGGTATCGTAAGACAAGATTACGATACCTACAACAACCAGTACAATTCCAATTATCAGTAAGACATTGAGGGACTCATGCAGGATAATAACGGCCAAGAATGCTGCAAAGACAGGAGATGTGCCAACAATAGACCTAGAAACTGAAGCCCCCACTAAATCAATACCTATAAAAAGCATGGTCCTTCCAAGAAAAGGAGCAAAGGCTCCTGCTGCAATGAAAAAGATAATACCGGGAGTCCATAAGATGCTGTAGGGCACATATAATGTCAGAAGAATCCAGAAAGCCATAACATTGATAGAGAGGGTTACAAGTACTCCGGCCAGTGGAGCTGAACTACTGAGACCCTTTTTAATGAGAACAGAATATATCCCGGAAAATGCAGCCGCTAAAATAGCAAAGAGCTCAGCCCACATCTCTCAATAGAGGAATGTGTATATATATAGAATTTTTGATGTATTTTGTAAGCTAGAGTAGGTATACTTGCGCAGGTATGTGTAATAAAACTTTTATTCATACATATTCATTAAAATTTTGGGTGTAGTATAATGACTCTTGTTATTGATGATAAGGATGTTGCTCAGCTGCTTTCGATGGCAGACTGTATAGATGCTCTTGAAGAAGCTTTTCGAGAGATGGGGCTTGGTAATGTTGTAAATGCACCAAGGAGAGATAGCTTCATGCTCTCTTCACATCCTGAGGGATATTATTCGTTTAAAACCATTGAAGGGGGTCTTGAAAAGTATGGTGTAGTGGCACAGAGGATTAATTCAGATCTCATAACACATCCAATTATAAATGGGGTTCCGAGAAGAGTTAAAATTCCTGCTGCACCTGGTCAAAGGTACGTAGGTTTAGTTTTTCTTTATAGTGCCGAAACTCTGGAGTTACTGGCAATCATGAGTGATGGACATTTACAAAGGATGAGGGTTGCTGGAACAACAGGACTTGGGGTTAAACACCTCTCAAGAAAAGATTCCCAGCAGGTAGCTCTTATGGGTTCTGGATGGCAGGCAGAGACTGCAGCATGGGCTATTACAGAAGTCAGAGATATAGAAAAAATTCAAGTTTACAGTCCCAATAAAGAGCACAGAGAAAAATTTTGCAAGAAGTTATCAAAAAAATTGAATGCAGAGATAATTTCCTGTGACGAACCTAAAAAGACACTCATAGATGCTGATATTATAGCAACAGCAACCAATTCCCAGTCTCCAGTAGTGAGAGGTGAGTGGATAGAAGAGGGTATGCATTTAACTTCTATTCGTAGGGTTGAATTTGATGAAAGAGCATGGGAAAAGAGTGACATAATATATTTTTCAAGTCCTCCAGCACCTCATGGATATACCTATTATGTTTCAGAGAACTGGAAGAGATCAGGTTTTAAAAGCGATATGGGGGATTGGGCTTTGCTGGAGGAAGAAAGCTTCAAAAAATACAGAGATAAGATATATCTTCTATCAGATCTGCTAACTGGAAAGTCTCCTAGGAGATCCTCTGATGAACAGATCACTATGCTAAACAAAAACTGGGGATTGGGAATAGAGTTTGCCTGTGTAGCCAGAGTGGTTTATGAGCGTGCCTGTGAAGCTGGAATCGGAAAAGAAATCCCCTCAGAGTGGTTTACTCAGACATCTCATCCATGATCTCCTTTATAAGAGTAAATATTTAAAAATGATTGTGAAATTAATCAAAAACTCCTATATTTTTATACTGCTCAAACTCTTCTTTAGCCAACCCCACAAGTTCA
This sequence comes from Methanomicrobia archaeon JdFR-19, assembly GCA_002010075.1. Classification (GTDB taxonomy): domain Archaea; phylum Halobacteriota; class Methanosarcinia; order DSM-18856; family Methermicoccaceae; genus JdFR-19. Next base: position 6,197 of record MTMG01000026.1, read on the forward strand.
GTCCAGACAAATTCGTTGTGTTCTCCGAGTAAATGTCCTGGTCTTTTTAATTTCGTTGTTTCTTCGGATAACTCAAATCCAATTTTTTGGACAACGTAGTCTTCTATAACTGGATGCTTAAAATTCTCCCACATATACAAAGAAAGTTGTGGATCTTCAAACAAGTCCTTCATATCCTCTACAGCAACTCCTTCGATTCCGTTTTCCTGGAGTAAAGCTTCAATCTCTTTTGGATTGAATTTTACCGTCCATTTAGAAATAATCTCCTCAATATATTCTTCGTGTTTCTTTCGTTCTTCAAAGGCTTTAAATCTGGATGCAAGATTCTCCATACCCATTAATCTGCATAATTTTTCCCACTCCTCTTCCGAAAATATTGCTATGGCTACCCATGTATCTTTCTTTTTGCATGGGAAAACACCATGAGGAGCAGCACAGGGTGAATGGTTCCCATCTCTAGTTACGATTCTGCCATTAACAGTATATTCAAGTATAGCAGGAGTCATAAACTGAAGACCACTCTCATATTGGGATATGTCTATATACATTCCTCTCCCGGTTCTCCTTTTATATTCTAGGGCCGAAACAAGTGCTATGGTAGCATAACAAACAGATATGTAATCCACATAAGGACCATATAAAAGGTAAGGTGGCCTATCAGGCCATCCAGTCAGATAGGTGAATCCACACAGATTCGTTAAATGCGTTCCCAGGCCTGGATGCTTTGCATGTGGACCTGTCTGACCAAGGTTGCATGTGCTGAGCATTATAATATCTTCCTTTACCTTCCTCAAATCCTGATAACCTAGACCAAACTTACTCATTGTCCCAGGAGTAAAGTTTTCAATTACCACATCAGCCCATCTTACTAATTTTTTCGCGAGTTCAGGTCCTTTACTATGCTTTAGATTCAGGGTAATCCCGTACTTATTTGTGTTATACACTGCGAAACCATATCCTCTCTCCAGACCAGGTGTACCATCTTTAGCTGGTGGATATGATCTCCATGGGTCCGGGCGGGTTCTGGATTCCACGTGTATCACCTCTGCTCCGAAATCTGAGAGATATCTACCTATGAGGGGGCCTGCTGCTATTTGAGTAAATTCTACAATTTTAACATCATCAAAAATCTCCCTCATATTTTATATCACTCCATTCTCTTTCATTTTCTCCACGTCACTCTTACTAAAGCCAAGTTCTCTAAGAATCTCATAATTGTGTTCTCCAATCCTTGGGGCTCTTTTTCTAACTCCACAAAAAGTCTCCGAAAATCTTGCAAATCCTCCTGGATAAACAAGTTTTTCACCCATATACGGGGTTATCTGCCAGAAATTCCTTGCCTGAAGATGAGGATCAGTGAGAACATCTTCTGCTGTAGAAACAGGATAGCCCATAATCCTTCTTTTAACCGCTTCATAAAGAAACTCCTTTTTGGTTACAGTCTTTAGAAATTCTGCAACTGGTTGGAGTATCTCATTAATTTCTTCTTTGCTTGCATAGAATGGATCAAAATTATCCCAGTCTTTCTCTTTAAGATGCTGGGGAGCCATACCTCTTTCATCCATCCATTTGACTATCTCTCTATGGGTTATTGCCCCTGCTCTTCCCCAGTAAAGGGTAAATCCTATGTAACCATCTTTGCACTTGAATATTGCCGGATAAGATGCTCCTTCATAGCTTCTTCCGGTAAGCATGATCCCCGAACGTTTTGGTATTGTTCTTTCTGCTGTCCAGAAAAAAGGAGCATGAGCACAAGCCCATACTGTGGCTGCTTGAGCGGGAACATCGACATGTTGACCCTTACCAGTTTTATTCCTACCATACAGGGCAAAAAGTCCTCCAAGAGCACCATAGGTGCTAGCCCACATATATGATTGGGGAAGAGTCACCCTGACTGGGGGTCTATCTACATCTCCAAGAAGGGACATAAATCCGCTTGCGGCCATTATGCCCAAATCTGAAGCTTTATATTGAGATTTAGGTCCTTTTCTCCCAAAAGGAGTAATAGATATCATAATAAGTTTAGGATTAATCTCTCTGAGATGATTCCAATCAAGCTCTAACTCTTCCAGATAACCAGCTGGAAAAGTCTCGATCAGAAAATCCGATCTTCTGATGAGGTTTAGGAGGATGTCTCTCCCTTCATCTTTTGTGATATCGAGGGTCAGACTTTTCTTGTTGACGTTAAATGAGATCCAGTATATGCTTTTCTCAGGATGGGGATCATCTTTTAAAAAAGGAGGAGTTAAGCGGGAAGGATCTCCGCCTGGAGGTTCAATCTTTATGACCTCAGCTCCTAAATCACCAAAGATCTTGCCACAGAGGTATCCAAGCTCTCGAGACAGATCGAGTACCCGGTATCCAGAAAGGATACCATCAGGTAGCTCCATTTCTTCACCTTCTGGTTTCTGCAAGGTATCTTGCATACTCACATTGTCTTGAAACAGCCTTTTCAATTATATCTTTCGAGAACCATCTTTCGATATTTACCTCAGGATATTCGGGCCTCTCAAACACATCTCTGAATTCAAAAGGAACAGTTGCATCAATTGCTATTCCACTCTCAAATGCAATTCTATGACTGACCCACTCCCTTCCTGGAGCTGCAGCGGCCCGTTCAGCTGGCTGAAAAGTCTGCCCCCTTGTTCCTGGTGTAGGGAAAAATATATCTCTTGCAGGACTAACACGAGTTGTGAGGGCCCAAAGCACATCTTCTGGAGAATACACATTGATGTCATCGTCAACTGCAATGGCCAGCCTCATACCCTGAGATATGGCCAGAGCTGCAGCTAATATGCTTTTCTGATATCCTTCATCAAACTGGGTTCTTTTCTTCACTTGGAATATAGCACCACCCCAGTCTGTCATACCCAAGGGGATATGCACATCAGTCACCAGCCCCGGACAGATCCTTTCTGCCAGTTCCCACAGAGATGCTGCTCGCACATAAGTGTCTATAGCATTATCGTCGTACCCATGTACTATAGGGTTATAATAAACTGGTCTATTTTTCCTGTGAGTTATGGCAGTAACTACAAACTTGTAGGTTCTGTAGGCTCTACCCATATAACCGGACCATTCTGGGTGGAATGGATGAACACCCTGTTTTCCACTTTCTTTAGCTTCAGGTGTTTCCCATACTCTCTGTGTGGTGTCTATGTAGCCCTCAAGAACGAATTCTGCGTTTGCGATGGCGTATGCGTCCACAGTTTTAGCCCTAACGATCTCTATGGGTGATCCCTGAAGGGCTCCAGCAACACCCAATTCATCATAACTCTTGGGAAGAATTGCATAATTGAATCCAGAGCCTGCAACAAGGTAACAGGCTGTAGGAATGCCCATATTTATGGTAAGAGGAATAGGCTCTTTTTTATAGTATTTGGTTGCTATTTGCCACATATGGGAGCCGGGAGATATCTGAATGGATGAATAATCTTTTCTATCCGGTAAGAAGCTCATTCTGTTAAATCCTATATGTGACCCCCCATCAAAATATCTACCAACAACACAGGTTATACCCCCCCCTATGGTCCTTCCAGAATCCTTTTCAGTGTGAGATATTCCTGGAATGACCTTCATCACATCAATATTTTCTGTAATTACTACTTCTTGGCATGGGGCCTTGTCAACTTCAACTGGTTTCAGAGGGTTGGTAATTGCCTCTCTGGCCTTAAGTTTGAACTCTCTAAGATTGTTAACCTCAAACATTTTGGCTACCCTTTGAGGATGGGAAAAAAGGTTTATAGCCATTCTGGCTTCTGGATATCCCTTCAATTTTTCAAATAAAACTGCATAGCTGTTATCAAGTGCCTTTTGAACTCCAGCTATCTCCAGATGGGGATCTATCTCTTCTTCAACAATAATCAGTTCATCCTCATTTTTCAGGAATTCGAGAGTATCTCTCAAACTTTTTAAATATTCCATTTCATTCCACCTCCTATTTCTACTCTAAACCAAGTTAATCAAAAATCGTTATGTTCAAACATAAAGAGATTTGTACACATAGATGAGGAAATGTGTTCCATTGTGTTTATATGTATAACTCTCATCACCATTCTAAATATGGAAAAAAATAATGTCAATTTCTCCAAATTTCATCAAAATATCGTTGTTCTGTACTCATTCATGTGCAGGAAAATATATAATAATGCGCAAGATAAGTAATGATTAATACGATTCTTTATATGGAGGAAGTAAGATGGTTTTAAGCAGGAGGGAATTGATTAAAGCCGGAATCTTACTGGGATCTACATTGGTGTTGGGGTGTGCCGGGAAGAAAGAAGAATGGCCAACAGAATCTGTGACGATTATTGTGCCCTACAAGCCTGGAGGGGGATTTGATACATATGCAAGAGGGGTAGAGCCTTTTCTGGAGAAATATCTTGGCGTTCCGGTTGCTATAGTAAACGAGCCTGCTGGAGGAGGAAAAGGTCATCTCTCGAAACTATACAAAATGACTCCCGATGGGTACACAATAGGCATGCTTAACCTTCCCGGGTTCGCTATGTATCAGATTGTGGAAGAAGTGGACTTTGATCTGAGAAAATTGACTTACATTGCTCAAATATCTTCAGATACAAGGCTTATTGAGGTTAGTTCCACATCGACAATACAGACGTGGGAAGATTTAGTTAAAGAGGCTGGAAAAAGAACTCTTTTAGCTGGTGGAGGGTCGATTGGAAGCACCAACCATCTGTTTACAATAATGATGAGAGAGACATGGGGATTAAACGTTAAGTACATCCCATATAAAGGTTCATCTGGAGCTAGAGTTGCCCTCTTAAGAGGTGAAATTGATTTTGTACCTGATGTGGTAACCAGTGCATTACCATTAATAAAGGACGGTAAAATACGACCTTTGTTAGTTGTCACAGGATCCAAAAAAAGACATCCAGACCTACCAGATACACCAACTGATCAGGAGAAAGGGTTAGAGGATATTTCAGCTGGTGGCACTTTAAGCAGAGGTTTCATAGCTCCACCGAATCTTCCAGATAGTATTACGAAAAAATGGATCGATGCGTTTAGAAGGTCTTTAGAAGATCCAGAGATGGTCGAATGGTCCAAGACATCAAATCGCCCACTTGACCCCTTGTATGGAGAAGAATACCGGCAAAGAGCACTGAAAGCTTTGGATAAACTTGAGCCTTTAAAACAAGTGCTGAAAAAAGCACTAGCAGAGTGAAGAGCACGGAGAATGAAGATTATATGCGGGTAAGCTTAGAGTCAGTATTTGGAATCTTAACCATTGTTTTTCTTGCAACACTCCTCGAAATTGCTGTTGGCTATCCTTTCAGGGTAAGATTGTTTCCATCAATAGTATTAACGACCACTTTGATCTTGGTTCTGCTTATAACTCTTAGACCAGTAATGCCAGAAACAATAAGGAGATATACAGAGGCTGGATTTGATATTCTATCTGCAGATGCGTTTTCGAAAGGTAAAAAAGAGGGAGACGCAAAACCTTTTTTTATAACTCTTATTTTGCTTGCAGACTATTTTGTCATGCTATATTTTACAGGTTTTTTATTCTCTACTTTTGTTTTTACCTATATATTCCTTAAGCTGAATCAGTATGATTCCAAAAAATCTCTTGCTTATTCTTTTGGAAGTGCCTTAATAGCTTTTACAGTTTTTGGTTTACTCATGGGGATCCCTCTTCCTTCTGGAGTGATCATTGAATGGATGGGATATTGATACATATACTAGCCGACGTCCTTCGTCCAGGTAATATCGCATTGATGGTGATTGGAACCATCATAGGGTTAATCTTTGGAATTCTACCAGGTTTTGGCCCCGCTCTCGCCATTGCACTCATGATCCCACTTACTTTTGGTATGGATCCTCTATCTGGTCTGATATTAATGGGGTCTACTTTAGGGGGAGGTTTTTATGGTGGTTCAATAACATCGATTTTACTAAACATTCCTGGAATGGCTGGGAACATAGCAACAACTTTTGATGGACATCCTATGGCGAGAAGGGGTAAAGCTGGTGTTGCGATAGGTCTCTCGGTCATGTCATCTTTTCTTGGTGGAGTTTTTGGATATATGGTTCTTCTTTTAGTCTCACCTTTACTGGTTCAGGTTCTATTGCTGTTTGGTCCTCCAGAATATTTCATGCTTATCCTCTTGGCCCTCACACTGATTGCAGGCATATCTCGAGGTTCTCTTGTAAGAGGTTTGATCGCTATGGGCTTAGGACTTATCGTAGCAATGATCGGCCTCTCTCCGGTGTTTGGAGTTCCGAGATTCTCCTTTGGGTCTCTGTATCTGGAGGAAGGAATCCCCATGATCCCTGTCCTAATAGGCCTTTTTGCCATTTCTGAAGTATTTGTGTTAGTTGAGCGCAGGCATAGCATAGCTGAGGTGGGACGTATAACTGGAAGTGTCCTTGAGGGAGTTAGGTTGACTTTCAAGTATCCTTATACAGTTCTGAGATCTGCATTGATTGGAACAGGAATTGGGATATTGCCTGGAGCTGGAGTTGCCATGGCAAACTTTGTTGCATATGCAGCTGAACACTCCAGATCGAAAAATAAAGAAAAGTTTGGAAAGGGAGTCCCTGAAGGTATAATCGCACCTGAAACAGCAAATAATGCGGTGGCTGGTGGATCTCTCATTCCGACGCTCTCTTTAGGAATCCCGGGTGGAGAAGCTTCCGCGGTTCTGCTGGGAGGGCTTATGATTCTTGGTCTCAGGCCTGGTTTGGATTTATTTACTGAGCAAAAAGAGATATTTTATGCCTTTACTATTGCTGTAATTCTTTCATGTGTAGCCTTCCTTTTAATAACAATCCTCGCAGCCAATTACTTGGCTAAAATAACCACTCTCCCCTATCAAATAGTCGGAATGGTTGTTGTTTTACTTTCTTTTATCGGAGCGTTTGCATACCGGAATACCATTCTTGATGTTGCATTGGCTTTAATTTTTGGTGTCATAGGATATTCCTTCAGAAAGCTACAGCTTTCGAGAGCAGCTTTCATAATTGCATTGATTCTCGAGGAGCAGATGGAAGTGAGTTTCCATCAAACCCTGATGATTGGAGGATTTGAATGGTTCTTTATTAGGCCTATCTCTCTTGGGTTGTTCCTGCTCTTTCTGCTAATCCTTGTAATCCCATATTTGAGAATGAAATTTAAAAAATGATTGGATGTTGGTATGTTATTGTTCACAAATTTTGATAACAAAACAGACATTCATCACATCAGGAGTGACCGGAAAACCAAGTTTTTCAAAGAAATTCACAAAATACTTTGTCATGAATCTGGAGTACTCCATCCCCATAAAATGCCAAAATGTGACAACAAATTCTCCGTCTCTTTTTATGTATTCAATTCTCTTGAAGTGATTTGATGCCTCATACATTTTTTTAACTCCATCAAGTAACTCTCCCAGAGTTGCATCCCTTACAGGCTTTTTCAAATACCAGCTAACCAGATATTCGGAAGCGTTATCAACCGCTGCGGTATCAAACTCACCTTTAATAAGGTGAATTAGAAAAGTCCTGCTTATTGAGAGATGGTCAAGTTCTTCTCTGAGTTTACTCCAGATGATTTCATCTGTTCTCTCTCTAAAGGGGTTATATCTCTGATCAAGGAGATCCAAAGCCTTCTCGATTACTGATTTTTGAGTTCCAAACTTCTTTGCATATTTTTCTAGGGTATCAAAATATTCTTTTGATAGAGTTGTGCTCAATCGCCTCATAATCCTACCTCAGGCCTATAAACTCATGATTATTTTATGTGTATTTATACTTTATCCTGAACAATTGTGCGGATTAACAATAAATTGTATGTTAAAATACATATAAAAATGTATAAACCCTTATATGAATGTACATTATAATAATCCGTCGGTGAACAGATATGGACTTCGATCTTAGAACTTGGATTGAAGAGGTGGAGAAACTAAATGAGCTTAAAAGAGTTAAGGAGAAAGTGGATTGGGATCTGGAGATTGGTGCTATTGATGAACTCGTTGCGAGATATTATGGGAACAGATATGCAGTATTGTTTGAGAATATTAAAGACTCTCCGAAAGGATTTAAAGTTCTTATAAATTCTATTGGGTCACTGAAAAGACTTGCTTGTGCATTAGGAATTCAAGGAATAGAAAGCAGGATGGATCTTGTAAGAACGTTAAAGAGTAGAATGAGTGAAGTTGATGCTGTTTCTCCTAAAAAAGTGAAAAAAGCTCCAATTCTGGAGAATATAGAAAAAAAAGATGAAATAGATCTTACCAAGTTTCCAACTCCAAAATGGCATGAACTGGATGGAGGAAGATATATAGGAACCGGGTGTGCGGTGATAACCAGAGATCCGGATACGGGAGAGATTAATTACGGCACTTATAGAGTTATGCTTCATGACAAGAATACGGTTGGATTTTACATCTCTCCGGGGAAGCATGGAAGGATTCACAGGGATAAGTACTTCGCTAGAGGTGAACCATGCCCAGTTGCAATGTGCTTTGGAATTCATCCAGCCATTTTTCTGGTAAGCTCAAATGAAATACCTCCTCACATGAATGAACTCGAATTCCTTGGAGGGTTGACAGGTGAACCTGTAGAGATTGTTGAAGCACCAGTGACAGGATTGCCAGTTCCAGCGTGTGCAGAGATCGTTGTGGAAGGTTACTCATATCCTGAGAGATTGAAAGAAGAAGGACCTTTTGGTGAATGGACCGGCTACTATGGGAGCTCTATGAGAGAAGAGCCATATGTTGAGGTAGAGAATCTGATGTATAGAAATGATCCAATTCTTCTTGGGGCACCTCCATCAAAACCTCCGAGCGAACAGTCTTTCAGATGTTATATTCGTTCAGCTCTGTTATGGGAGAATTTAGAAAGGGCGGGTATTCCTTCAGTTACCGGAGTGTGGTGTCATGAAGCAGGAGGATCGAGAATGTTCAATGTGGTGGCAATCAGGCAGAGGTATCCAGGTCACTCGAAACAGACAGCTTTGGTTGCATCTCAGTGCCATGCAGGAGCATATCTCGGGAAATACACTGTTGTCGTAGATGATGACATCGATCCAACAAATGATTTTGAAGTCATATGGGCGATGTGTACAAGAGTAGACCCAGAAAAGGATATTGAGATTATTAGAAAGACATGGAGTGGCCCTCTTGACCCTTCAGTACCTTTCGATGAAAGGGGTTTTAAGGGTTTCAACTCAAGAGTTGTGATTGACGCATGTAGATCCTATGACAGGCTTAATGAATTTCCTGAAGTAGCAGAAGCATCTCCTGAACTCATGGAGAGAACGAGGAAAAAATGGAGTAAATTTTTTGAAGAATAACCAATATCTATTTTTCTAAATTATATATCTGTCCAGAGTGTTTTCAGCGAACAACTCTTCCACTTCTGGTCTCCTTCCTATTAATTTTTGCTCGTACGAATAATCTAGAAAGGTCTCAAGTACCTTTCTGTTTGGTTCGAGTCCATATGGCCAGGGATCTTCCCCCAATATCTCCATCTCTTCTTCCACGTAGTGTGTAAACCAGGCTAACGTATACGGTAATGCACCAAGATTCCTCTTTCTGTAGCAGATTTCCTTTGCCTCTTCAAAAGCTTTGAACATACTTTGGGCTACCCAGGGATACCTCTGGTAGATATTTTCCCTCAGAACCACGGTATGCATGATTGGAAATATCTCGGTTTTCCTGTAATATTCCATTTCGATCTCTCTAAAATTGGGGAAGAGTCTTCTAATTTTACTAGAGGTGTAAAATGAAGATGGTACTCTTGCAGAAAGCAAAGCATCAATCTCTCTAGATTCAAGCATTTTACTTAAGGTCTTGCCATGAGGTATCTGATTTACTGTTATTCTCTTTAAAGGTAGCTTCTCTTCTCTACCGGGTGCTTCCAACCCTCCAATATACCATTTAATCTTGTTTAAGTCTACACCATACTCGTGTTTTAATAGACCTCTCATCCATACTGCCGCAGTCATCTCGTATTCAGGAACACCAACTCTTTTTCCTTCTAAATCACTTGGTTCTTGTATCCCTGAATCAGCATTTATGAAGATGAACCCATGCCTAAAAAATCGTGATGGAAATACAGGTATCGCTACAAAAGGCACATCCTTTTGGTCTGAAACGAGCATTGTATAGGAGGAGAGGGACATCTCTGACATTTCAAACTCTTTATGTTTCAACATTCTCCAGAAAACTTCTTCAACAGGAAATGCCAGATATGTTAAATCGATTCCTTCCGGTTTAACACTTCCATCTTTCAATGCCCACGTACGATCATACAATTCTCCAGCATAAGTGATATGGATTCCTGTCATGATAAAAGATATAAATATACGCTTAAATAAATACCTTTATCCACATGTATATGTTCTCGAATATATATGTGTACATTTCTAAGTAAAAACTAATATCAACATGTGTGACACCTGCAGATAGCTATGGTGTATCAGGAATGGTCAGAAGAGTAATAATAGGCCTCAGTGGAGCATCCGGTCAGATTTATGGAATAGAAATACTGAAAAGTTTGCGAGAGATGAATGAAATAGAGACTCATCTTGTAATGACTCGTGCAGCAGAAATGAATATTCTTCAGGAAACTGAGTACAGTGTTGAGGAGATTAGAAGTCTGGCTCATATCGCCTACAGAAACAGTGATGTTGGTGCAAAAATCGCAAGTGGTTCCTTCAAAACAGATGGAATGATCATCGCACCTACAAGTATCAAAACTGCCAGTGCCATTGCAAATTCATATAACTCCAACCTTCTTATCAGGGCTGCAGATGTAACTCTAAAAGAAAAAAGGAAATTGCTACTCGTTGTTAGAGAGGCACCTCTTCATTCCGGTCATCTAAAAACTCTTCTCAGATTGAAAGAGCTGGGAGCTATAATTTTTGTCCCAGTTCCAGATTTCAGTAATGCACCCGTTACACTTGAAGATATGGTTAACCATACTGTTGATGAGATTCTAGAGATATTTGGAATATTGTAAGCATATGTTTACAATTTGTAGATCGGATATTTTACAATATAGTTACATACACATGTACACAAATGCTCATAAATTTTTAAATAATTGCACATGATTGATACTAATAATGTGATTGACACTAATAGAAGCAGTTTAAGGTGATGTGATGGGAAAAATAAAGCGGAGAGAGTTTTTAAGAAGTGTGAGTATACTCGGTAGTGCAGTAGCAGGTATGGCATTTCTGGGATGTGCTGAAAAAAAGCCAGCTCCAACACCCGAACAGACCCCTAAAACTCCTAGTAGAGCTACCAGACGTATTTTAATTGCAGGAGGTAGAACTACTTCACCTTGGTATCCATTTGCTCAGGCTTTATCCAAGTTTATTAATGAAAAATCAGACTGGCTAACAGCAGAAGTGGTCTCTACGGCTGGTATTACAGGTAACGTTGATATGGTTAAGGAAAACCCGGATGAGTATATCGGTATAAGCTCTTTCTCCCATATACATTATCGCCCGGGAGATCCATGGGGGGAAGCAAGGGGTACTTACACGGGAGAAAGATTTATTGCAAATGCTACAAGCATGACTCAGTGCTTGGTTACTTATGACCCTAAAATTAAGGGTGTGGAGAACCTCGCAGGAAAAACTGTTGATGTAGGAAGAGAAGGAGCGGCCAATACTCCCGATATGAAAGCTATACTTAATGCCTATGGGGTTTTGGATAAAGTAAAGCTTGTTTATACTGGCTATGGAGGTGGAGCAAATAAATTGATAGATGGACTGGTTGATGCTACCTTTTTGTTATTTGATCATATATATCCTCGCCAATTTAGCAAAGGAGCATTTATTGAAAAGTTGGAGACAAAAAGTCCTGTTTATTATGTTGGATTTGATAGAGATGTCCTCTTAAAGCTTCGAGATAAAGGACATGCTGTAGTTCCAGTTAGAGTACCTCCTAATTCGTTGGGGAAAACTCAAACCGATGAGCTCTGGGCCTATAATGATCCCACTTTCTTTATGGCTGATGTGAAGATGGATGAAGATGTGGTGTATGAGGTTACGCGAATTATATGGGAGACCCCTGCTGAAGAATGGGCTAAATGGCATCCCCAGGGTGCTCATATGAATGAGCATTTTAAGCCTGCTATGCCTTCTCTGAAGCTGTATGAACCTCATCCTGGGGCGAAAAAGTTCTATGGTGAGCGTAATATTGAGCTAAAGGATCTGGCCGAGTTACTTAAATAAATAAAAGCCGTACATCTCAATTTTTTTATTTATTCGGGAGATTTTGAATGAATAAAACAAAGAGTGTAATAAAGATCTCATTGTATACAGTAGCAATAGGAATGGCTGTATATCAGCTTCTGTACACTCAAATTTTGTTGCAGGGACCTACAGGACATTTAATCACTCATCTTGGTCTTGCCCTGACAGTAGTATTCTTGTCGATAATGTATAAAAGCACTGGTGGCAGGTATTATATAGCTTTGATTTTACTTTTTCTCTCTCTCATTGTTACAATGTATTTGATGATTGAACTGGATGAGATTCTTGCATATCGCACTTCTATACCAGCCCCCACAGATTTGATAATCGGGGGTATGATAATAGGAATCCTCCTTGTTGGGAACTGGTTAATATTCGGGAAAACTCTCACTATCGTAAGTATTGGTGCTATAGTGTACCTGATCCTCGGACGATATATGCCTCAGCCACTTACTGTGCCCCCAGTCCCCTATGAGCGTTTGCTCATGTGGCTGAGTGTGGAACTTGGAACTGGAAAAGGAGTATATGGAGATATACTGGACCTTTCAGCCACTTATCTTTTCCTTTTCATTTTCTTTGGCGGTGTACTGGATGCTTTCGGAGGGACAAGATTTATTATAGGTGTGGGTAAATGGGTTGGATCAAAACTTCGAGCTGGACCGGCAATGACTGCTCTGGTTGGAAGCTCTCTTTTGGGTTCAGTAACAGGAAGCACAGCAGCCAATGTTACTATCACTGGTAGCTTTACAATACCCATGATGAAAAGAAGCGGATACACTCCCGAGCAGGCAGCTGCTATTGAGACGGTCTCTTCCAATGGAGGACAGATCATACCTCCAATAATGGGTGCTACTGCATTCCTCATGGCCGGATTTGCCAACATCCCATATATAGAAATAGTTAAAGCTGCGATAATCCCGACTTTGCTTTATATCTTTTGCGTCTTCCTTTATATTCATCTTTCAGCACAAAAAATGGAGGTTAAGACCACATCTGATGTAGAGGTTAGTGGAAAGAGTTTATTACTCGACTCACCTATATTTTTCATTCCATTAGGGGTATTGATATTCCTTCTGATCAAAGGGTTCACTTTACCTTTTGTTGGTTTCTGGAGTATAGTAGCCATCGTTGTGGTAGGGAGTATTACCGGATGGGTAAGAAAAGACGTAAGCTTCATCCCTATCCATGTGACAGATAGAGTTATCGAAGGAATCCGTTCAGCAAGTGAAATGGCAATGATGACTGGATTGCTGGGTATTATAGTGTCTGCCATAATAACCAGTGGCATCGGTATAAAATTACCTATGGCCATAGAAGACATTTCTCACGGATATCTATTAATTGCACTGGTTATAGCCATGATAAGTTCAATACTCCTCGGGATGGGTGTTCCAACTCCCTCTGCTTATGTACTTGTTGCCATTGGTGCGGTACCAGTTCTACTGGCAATGGGGGTGCCTCGTCTCTCAGCTCATCTATTTGCATTCGTTTTCGCCATATCATCTCATATCACACCTCCCGTAGCAGTAGGGTTGCTTGTTGCATCTAAAATGGCCGGTTCTGACTACTGGAAATCAGCTAAAGAAGCATTCAAAGCTGCATTTGTAACTTTTATATTGCCATATCTTTTCATTTATGCACCGGGGATTATATTATTGCCTCAGGCCAATATCACAGTGTATGTCATCCAGATCATAGGTTCTGCTTTTGGGATAATATCCTTTCAGTTTTTTCTTTCAAGATATTGCTTGACCCCCTTAAATTATACAGAAAGCGCTGGATTTCTGGTCAGCTCAATCTTGATTTTTACGTCAGTTTTCAAAGGGAACTCTCTCTTATTTGCAGCAGGAGTGTTTCTGTTTGTAGTTCTTGTCATCAGTCAGTTTGGTAAGAAAAAGATTGAAAAATTGAGAATGAATAACGCTCGTTAAATTGAATTGAAGGAGAATAACAGAGAGAGACAGAAATCATAGATAAGGTCTTTTATACCTATAAAAGCAATCTTTATGGATCGATAGATAGAGAATCACTCTTTTTGATCTTTCCAAGGAGTAATTTCAATGCCAATAGAATTGAGGAGCTGATGAGTTATTGTCGACAGAGTTGACAATTCGAAAACAAAGGTAAAAAAGGTTATACAAAGATTGGCTGGGTTGTTACTGAAAGACCTCAATGCAATGTATGTAATGTGAGGTTTCATATTACTCTACATAACCTTGAATGTCGTAAAGTTTTAAACAATCAAGACAAGGTACGTCCCCAGGATCACAACCAGACATCCGATCAGAACTTTAAAAGTTACCTGTTCTAGTCTCTGGATAAAAAGGAAAGATAATATTACAGTGAAGAGAGGGTAGAGATTAGAGATAGGAACTACAATCACAACTGGAGAAAGGGATAAAGCATAATAGTAACTCAATACGGCACTAAAAGAAGTTATGGAAGAAAGCATAATAAATAAGACAGATCTACGCTCTATATGCCATCCACTTCGCTTTGAATAAATAATTCCGCTGTATACAGCGAAGGCAGAAAGAATTGAGATGAAATTGCTCAGTATTACATCACTCAAAAGCCCAAATTTTACGAAAATGGGACTAATACCCCAGAATATTGCTCCCCCGATAGCATAATGCAACCCTTTCAAATTGATTGAACCCTCAGAAGTAAGAATGAAAATCCCGAAAAAGATTAGAATTGTTCCAAGACCTAAAAACCATCCCATTTTTTCCCCTAGTAGTATAACTCCGAGAAGGGAAGAAAAAAGTATCCTAGTGGAAGTAATGGGATAAGCTCTTGAAGATCCTATAGTCTGAATGGAACTATAGGCAAAAGTTCTACCTAAGACATACTGAGATATTCCTGCAAGAGAAAGGAACAGAATAGATTTTAGATCTGATTCATAAAGCAAATAAAAATCAGAAGTCAGAAAAGAAAGGAAAAACAAAAGAATGGTTGAGATACCAATGGTTACATAGGTGCCAGCAAATCTATTCACTCCAGATAGCCCAACCTTTAAAATTACCCCATTCGCCCCCCACAGTAGAGCAGCAAATAAGGCAAATAGCAATCCATTGCTCTGGATCATGTCTATATCTTAACCATCTTCAAAGGAAAAACAAAAGATATAGCCTTTTCAGGACACTCCAATCTGCATGCACCGCAATGCCAGCATTCATCAGGATATCTCACCAC
>MTMG01000027.1 GCA_002010075.1 Methanomicrobia archaeon JdFR-19
TTCCTACAAACCCGTTATGATGAAAGAAGACGTTATACGACTTAAATTTTACCCCCTCGTGTGCAGGTCTAAAATTACCTTGGGTATTTATAAAGGTCTGCACACTTCATGGACAGAACTTCTCCATTTCACAATACGCACACTGTCTACCCTTCTTTGCAATTGGCATCTTCTCAGAGCGAAGGACCTCTCTTATCTTCTCTATATCGCGCCGGAGAGTCTATTTATCTTGATGTGTGATCTCTATCTCCACAACCTTCTTCTGCTGTTGGAAGTAGAATATACCTCGTCTCACTCTTGCGTTGTATTTATCATCAAGCAACAAAGCGTACGCAGTTAGTTGTTTACGCCAGTTTCTAATTACCTCGGGTGTGTGAGTATATTTTAGCTCAACCGGTATTATCTCCCCGCTCTCTAAGAATACAACCGAGTCTATTTTCCCATATAATCCCAATTTCTCACTTTCTATCATCAAATCATGACAGATTTTACTTATTTCTTCTCTTTTTATTCCATAAACATTTTTTCTATGCTCCACCCTCTCATGCTCCTTTTCATGCTCTTCCTTTCCTAATTCCATCTTTGGTCTGGGAGCAATCTCAAGCCCGAGCACTCTTCTGAAATACACTTTTCTCGGACAGTAAAAGAACTGAGTTATATCGCTCACTTGTACCCAATCGTCCATATCACCATCTCAAAGAGAAACCTACATATTTCTTTGTTTCTCCCCTCAAAAATGATGCTACCCCTCTTGCTTGTGATAGTATCACATCGGTCCATCTCATTTTTCTATCCCCCCATCTAACCACATCTTCGAATTTTGAAAGCACCTCCTTGATGAGAATCCTCCTCGTTTTGTCTCCTATTCTGCACACACCATCCTCGATGGTGAAATCATCCACATCAACCATTGAGAGATTTATCAGCTTCAACACACTCTTATCAACAATTTGTGCCCTGAATTCTTCCATCAAGTCGAACACCATACTCGCTCTTCCTGGTCTATCCACATGCAAAAACCCTCCATATGGGTCAAGTCCTGCATAATATACTGCTCTCCAGCATTCCCCCTCAAGCAAACCATACCCATAGTTGAGCATGGCATTTACAGGGTCTTGGGCATATCTTCCACTCCTACCAAAGAAACCAAACTCTTCTGGTACAACTCTCGATATCACATCCCAATACACACTACCAGCCATACCTTCAATTCCCATGAGTTTGTCTCTTTGCTCATCAAGTGAGATTGGAACAATCTGTTCCACCATTTGTTGAGCCATTTTAACTTCCTCTCTTGCGGATTTCAAGTAGGATGCAATTTCAGGAGAGGTGTCCTTACGAGTTTTTGCAAGTGTGAGAAGAACTGCAGACTGGTTTTTTAGTTTGGCAAGCACGAACTCCTTTGCAAGCTGTGCGCCCTTTTCATTTTCATATGCCTTGTACTGTTCTCTCCTCGTGCTCACAGTACGCATTTCGGGTGGAAGGATGTGCGCAATCACCCTCCCTCTTCCATCCAGTAGCACAATATCAACGCCATGTTGTGCCAGCACCCTCATTGCCTCTGTGCTTATCGATCCTTTTCCAGTTATAACAACCTGTCTTAACTCCGATGGAAGACATCTGTATACCGCAGACATAGTCTTCCCTTTTCTCTCCTTAACAACCACCTGCCCCTGGTCTATTCCTATGCTCTTCCCAAATCCATCCACCACCAGTCTCTCCGTCATAATCTTGCACACACCTCCTCAAACATGCAACTTCTCCTACACTGAACAGCTGGTCCCGGGTCCCTCCCCTCCGCCACAATCTCAGCTTTCCTATCCCTCTCCTCTATCCACCAGCTTCTTAGCTCATCATTTATATGGAACAATTCTCTCTGGATATTCATTCTTCCTCCAGAGAAATTTACAAAAACAACACATCCAATGTCAACTGGAACCTCATATACACTCTCAAATACGAGTGCGTATCCAGTCGGATAGAGTTTATAACTCGAAAAGGGCTTTGCACCAACCTTCATGTCAAACATAATTCCTCTCAAGTAGTCATAGCAGTCCAGACTCAGAACACCACTCATACCAAGCAACTCGCCAGTTATTCTGTGTTCGATAAGGAACGGTATGGAGGTGGATACGATGTCCTCCTTACTCGCATATGGTTGAGATGCAAGAGAACTGCAAATCTTCGAACGTGCATTTGTAATCACATGATTCCAGACAGTTTCAGCATATTTTTTTATTTCTTCAGAGAACTCGCGAGTTCTATCTATATTCAATGAGTTGTACCACTCTTCAAATGATGTGTTTAAGCCTTGTCTGACAGTAGAATATGCAGTCTCCACGGTCTTGTGAATGGCAGCTCCCATTATCATAGGAAGTGTTGGTTCTCCCTTCTCACTCAGCACACACTTTATATAGACATCTCTGTCGGTTGGACAGTATTTCCCACACACAAGATACATCGGAAGCTTCACATCGTAGTATGGTCTCAAAGGTGCTTCACTCCAGCTCCACCCTCGCAGACTTTCACTCACTCCAACCTCACGTGCAATAGGTCTCAGCTTTCTCATGAGGTACTGATTTTCAACTTCGGTTAGATAGTACATATCACCCCTCACACGATACTCACACTTGAATCATCCATTAACTTCACATCTTTCTTCGATACCGTTCTCGTTATGGACAGACAGCGCTCACATAGTGGAATCACAAACACACAGTCGTTTTCGTCCCTGACGTATTTTTCCACTCTCTTTGAGAGAACGTCTCTGTCGTTTGGGTTCAGCTCGCCCTTAAACGCACTGTACTGCACACGTTCAAGTCCCATTCTCATCAGGGTATTTGCGAGCTGTGTGCGTGCTTTATCGTCCGTTATATCATAAATAACGAGTGTGAGCATGATATCATATTTTTACCAATCCATATATATCACTTATATATCATTTAATCCCAACGATGGCTAAAATGAATTATTTGCATTTATTTTGCAAAAAATTCGTTTTCTTTGTCAGGTAAGTATATATAAAAAATATGTGGTGGTTTTGCATATGGACGAACAAACACTCAAAGAACTCTACAAGTTTGCACTGGGGAGAGGGTGGCACCTGATAGAGGCGAAATGGAGTCATAGGGGGAAAGCATCTTTATTGTCTCATTCTGTAAATGTTATGGGGATTGCTGAAAGGCTCGCTGAACTCGAGGGACTTTCTGAGAAGGAAAAGAAGTTAGCCTGTTTGCTGGCTTTCCTGCATGATATAGGGAAAGAGCACCCAAAGTTCAGAAATAAAAAAGAATTCACCCACAAAGACCTGAGGGAGAAACTTTCGGATGGAAAAACGATAGAAGAGGTTGTAATCGATTTACTCGAGAGGCTTGGGTTGTCTGAAGATGAGATAAACTCCATACTGGACATGCTACCGTATGGTGCGATTGAGGATATGAATCATTTTGAATGTATGTTGGAGCCGAGGAGAGGAAAGGATTTTCCAAAAGTTCGTAGAATTGTCCATGAGGATGCAGACAGGCTCGCTTCTCTCAAGAGGTTGGAGGATGTTGAAAGACATCCTCACCTTGAAAGCGATGATAGCTTGAAATTGACATACCATTCTGTGAATGTGGTGAGAGGGATTCTCACATCCATCCTCCACAGAGCATTGCACAGACTCTATGAGGATGCGGGCTGGCATCCAATCGTCTTCTTCCCGGAAGGTACGATATATGTTGGAAAGGATGTAAAAGATCTGGAGAAAAAATTTGATGACATTGAAGAATATATCGCTCGAGAACTTCGCTTTTTCATTCATGAGAGGAGTGAAGACGGCGAAGTTGGAAGAAAGGCCGTTGGCGTAATAGTACAGACGGTCATCCCAGCACCAGAGTACCTCTACATTTCAGAACATACGGTCAGAGATTTCTGGGATGCCATTAGGCAACAAAGAAGTATAGATAATCCAAACGTTGAGAGGATATCTGGAATTTCTGAAAGCGAGGCGAAAGAATTAATCGGGTTGTACAACCTGCTCATATACCTGACAGAAGTAGTCAAACAATGTACAGATGACTACAAGGATGAAATCGCCAAAGATGTTTTCAAGAAAGCATTTGAAAGCGAATTTCCGAATGTTCCAGCCGATGTGCTTGAGTGCATAATCTCGTCAAAAATTGCAAACACAAAGCCGATTGATGAGAAAATGAGGGTTGCAAAACTTTTCAGAAATGGGCTTGAAACAAAGGTGAGAGAGAGATTGCTGGATGATGTTGTATCGAAATTCAAAAACATAACTAATGAGCTAAGGGGGTTCGGTGAGAAATACTATGGCATCGATTATGATGGTGTGGCAAGAGAGCTAATGAAAGACATTTCATATCCATGCTTCAAAGTTGAAACTGATGTATGGGATGCATACATCGAAGGTAAGAAAAGAGGGACGCCCCTGTGTATTTTGTGTTCGAATAGGGCGGAGACCGAAGCGATAGCATCCATAGTCGGAAAGGCAGAATCCTTCACAAACTTCATGAGGGGGGGAAGCAAGATAGGTGGGGGAAACAAATACAGAATATGCTCTCTGTGTGAGCTCGAGTCAAAATTGCGTTCCCTCTCCATGAGCTCAAAGGAGTACGTAGAGTACTATCTCATACCCCAGATAAGCATTTCGCCTCTCGGCATGGAGGAATGGGAGAAGATAATAGAGCTGAGATGCAACTGGCTGTTCAACCACGACTTAGAATTATCTGATTTAATCATAAATGACATGGATAGATTCAATAACCGCTCAGTGGATGTTCTTGTTGAAATAAGAGAGAACGCAATAAAAAGGAAGAATGTGAGGAGAAGAGTAGAAAATGCATTGAAATCGTACATAAGAAGGGAATACGGTGGGGACGTCAGCTCGTTTTTATCAGATGTCGAGGTCTCATCGCTGGACGAAGCGGTTGATAAATATCTGAAGGGGGAGCTGGATATAACAACCCAGTTCGATTACCTCACTCTGCATCTGATCACACCGAATTATGTGATGATGTCGCATCCAAAGGAGAGTGATAGAGAGGATGCAAACTATCTGAGATACCTTTTCAGGATGCTACTGATGTCGAGGTTATTTGGAGCGTCTGTGATTCTGAAGGAGATACAGTGCGAACCACTCACGCAAAAGGTCTCGAAGGGAGCGGTCTATGTTGGTCTGAGTCTTGGACTCAAGAAGGCTCTTGACAAGTTAGGCATAAGAACCGATAATGGGTGGGTGGGCATAGAAGACACAGACAAGGCACTTCTGAAGCTTTCTGCAATTATACAGCTCTTTTACATCATGCGGGGGGTTCAGATAGATAAAAAAGGACTTTTACTCGAGATTGTGAACAATCCTCCTGGGAGGGTTGTCTGTGATATTGTGAATGCTCTTCAAAAAACAAAAAAATTTGGAAGAAATGATATCCTAAAGTCGATAAAGCTCTTAAACTTGATGGAGGAAACTGTATGAGACCGATATACTGGACAAAAGAAGCAGAGGAAGTGGATAGAGAGAAGATAAGTGAGATGGAGAAGAAGACAATTGAACATCTGTCTGACTATCTCAAGACGTTTTACCCAAAGAAGTCTGGGGAAGCCGAATACAGCTACACAAAGACCTCGATAATGGGACCGATTGGCAAGTTGCTCAGCGCTGTTTCAAGCGGGAAGATAGAGAATCCAGACGCACTCATTGGGTACATTGTGAACATACACAACGCAACCGCAGACAATCCCCTTTCCAAGCATGGAAAGGAGCACCTTGAAAACGGTGTAAAAGCTCTGCTTGAGTTACGTGCGGTAGCACCAAAGCGAATGTGGATGAGAATTCTCAGAGAAGTGGACTATGCTGTGTACAAGAACAAGCTTGAATACATACTTGGAGGTGGAAAGAATGAATGAGTTAATCGATTCAGTAGATTTTGGGGAGCTTGAAAGGTTCTTTGTTGACAACATTGGACTCTACAGAACCGCCAATACGATACAGCTTCTATTATTGAGACAGACCCATGATTACACGATATTCAGAACAGAGGAGACCAGAGAACTCAACGTTGTAACACTTCCCTCCTCCTCCACAGACCCGTCGCCCATGATAAGGGTTGCAATGCTTGCCTCGAAACAAAAGGCTGTGGAGAGCAGACACTTCCTGACCTTGGTGAGAACAGCTGCAGGAGAGGAGAACTTGGATGAAAAACAGAGAGAATGCTCTCTGAAGGATGCTCTATGTCAGCGATGTCCGAGATGCGTGTTATTTGGAGCGGTATCTACCGAGCGCGGAAGGGGACAGGAGAGATGGAACATAAAGCACAGAGTGGAGTACAGTACCGCATATTCTCTCGAACCATATGATGAGATATCAGAACTGATAACCTTCAATGCTGTTGACAGTGTGAGCCAGTCGACAGGGCAGGCTTTGGGCTACACAGAAAACGTCTCTCCGCTTGCAAACTTCCCAACCGTAATCACACTGAACTCGGTTACGAAAGAGGAGTTCATTGCGTTCTTGAAGTGTGTGCTTTCGTGCAAGTCCTACGGTGCAGAGACAAGGGTGAAGGGAGATGTGGTGAATCATCTGCTTGGTGTTGTGGGAGGATACGAGGAAATCATCACACCACTTGAATTCTGTCTCGAGGCAACCAACGAGGGATTTCTGGAAAATCCGGTGGACAGAACGCTTGAAATCATGAGGAAGTTCTCAGATTATGCGATGTTTCAGGATAACGTTGTTATCATGAGGGGAGATGAAATCACAGAGAAGGTAAAGGAAATACCGCTCGACAGTAGTTTTGCTCTGTCCATGTACAAAGAGGCTGAAAAATTTGCCGATGGGCTTGCAGAATATGGTAAGAGGGCTCAGAGATGAAAGTCTTCAGATACATCCTCTGTCCTCATGATTTTTTCTTTTATGTCTCGAGAGAGCTCGTAGAAGGGGTGCCAAGTGAAATAATAAGCAACACCGCCCTCCTATATGCATTCAACACGCACTCCCAAATCCATAGAAATGCGTCAGGAAATGTTCCACATTACGAAGAGGATGCAAAGAGGTTCACCCTGTACTCCACACCTGCGGAGCTCCTCAACGAGGATAAGGTTGTTATTGGAGACAGAATACTCGAAACAAATGTTTCAAGAGAGCTTGTCAGAATAACATACAACAGCGTGCATACGGTCACCCAATCTGTTGATGTGGGAAAGGTAAGGGTCAAGGTATGTTTTCCCATGATGGGACAGTATCTCAAATACCGTCCTCTCGTACCGTTTCAAGGGTTTCTTATAGGGGGGAGGTCAAGCAGTCTGATAAGGCTTGGTAAGAAGCTTGTGCCTGTTAGAGTACACTACGAAGAGTTGGAGAATGTGAGGGTCAGAGAGGGGAAATTCACACCGTCTCATCCTGTGAATGTAAATGATCTGCCACCAGAAACAAATCTTGTGAGGGGTAAGATACAGGTAATACCTCCAACACCCATATACACGGAGTGTGTGTTGGATGGGAAATACATTGAGGGGGAGTGC
The DNA here is from genome assembly GCA_002010075.1 of Methanomicrobia archaeon JdFR-19. Lineage (GTDB taxonomy): Archaea > Halobacteriota > Methanosarcinia > DSM-18856 > Methermicoccaceae > JdFR-19. Next base: position 7,522 of record MTMG01000027.1, read on the forward strand.
TCTCACAGGAGATACAAAATCGCCCTTCCAAATGAGAACAAGTATCCAGAGGTGGAACTCGATGGGTCTTGATACGGACTCCATTGAGATGTACATACCTCCCGCCTATATTCCGTAGTCAGGAAGATACAGAGGACTGAAACTGATGGAGCATCAGTCTGAAATCTTGGAAGCAGATGAGAAACTTGTGATTCTGGATGCTCCAACCTCCTCTGGCAAGACACTTGCAATGTTAGTGAGGTTGCTTGAATGCGGTGGGAATGGTATTTTTCTATATCCCACAAATGAGCTAATAATAGACCAAGCAAATGCAATAAAAGACTTGCTCGAGAAGATGAATGTTAGTTCGGTTGTGCTACCCACCGAGTTATCTATCGTGCAAGACATAAATGAGGATATTGTGATATTCGTTGCGACAGGAGAATCACTTGAAGGAAATGCAAAGACTAAAGGAGAGATTTTGAGAAAAATTCTGAAGATTGATAACAACATGATAATGCTGTCAAACATAGATGTGCTCACAATCATCTTCAAAGAAAAATACTATGGTAGATACATTCTCCCAGAGCTTTTGTACAGGAGATGGGACATACTGGCTATTGATGAGTTTCATATGTATTCTGGGATTATGTTGGCAAACCTGCTCTACCTCACATGGATTCTCAGAGACAAATTTCATCAGATAATAGTCTCGAGCGCAACCCATCATGACGGACTTGAATTATTGAAACGCATGTTCAATCATCATGTAATAAGACCTACTGTACTTACAGAGAGGGAAAGAGATGTCAGACAGATCAGACATCCTTGTGAGTTGTACATCACCGAACACGATTTTTATGGAGGGGTTGAGGATATCTATGGGGCTGTAATGGAGCTACATCGAGAATATCAAGAGCCAGTATTGGCAATAGTTGATTCTGTGGCTTCAAGTGAAGTTTTGGCTGACATGTTGGAAGAACAGGGACTGAGGGTCGGGAGAGTGAGTGGTTTTGTTCCAAAGGAGTGTAGGATAAGGAAGGGGGATGTGGTGGTGGGTACAAGAGCTATCGAGGTTGGAATAGACTTTGACCTCAACAAGCTCGTTTTCGAGGCAAAGGATGCTCATACGTTCATCCAAAGACTTGGAAGGGTTGCAAGATATCACGGAGAGGGAAATGCGAGGGGAGTGGCAAAGGCATTTGTTCATCCAGACAGCATGAGAATTCTCAAAGAGAATTCAACAAAGGAGATTCCAATCAATGAGTTAGGGGATGTTCTGATAAAAAGTATGCATGAGTTGAGGACATACTCAAGTCTTGCATCAAGCAAATACGGTGCCCTCTTGTTTGCAGGACTGATATACCATATTGCATCATTGCAGAAAGGGGCAATAAGAGAGGAGTTAAAGAAAATCTATCAAGAAAGATTCAAACCACCCTTCCTAAGTGATGAGGCAATAGAAGAGATGGAAAAATTTCGGCCACTTCAACCATTACTTAAAAGGATATCTGAGGGGGGAGCTCGGGGGGACATAATGAGTGTGAGAGCCTACATTGAAAAATATGAAACTGAGATGAATGTCGATATACTTGAGCTTGCAAGGGCAGATATAGGATTCCGTAATGGAAGAGTGGTTGTGAAGAAGTGGCGGGTGAACGAACGTTTAAAGTGCTGTCCCTGTAAAATGCACAAGAGGAAAATAACCTATGTTGATGTTGAAATGATGCGAGATTGGTCTGTAAGAGGTGAATTAATGAAGATTGTATCAGAAATGCTCGATGGAAAACTTGCTTATTTAACTCCCAGAAGACCAGACTGGAGGTTCTCATATATATACTGTCCAAATCACAAAAGATATCTTGTATTAGGTCTCGATGCTCTTATCCAGTGTCATGTGGAGGAGGAGGGAAGTGGGTAAGACTGTGATACTATCGTTCGGTTTTGATGTTGGGATTGTCATGCGAACTTTAAGTGATTATTCCTTGAGGAGCGGGGATAGTATTGTGCTTGTCGTACCCGATGATGACAGTGAAAAAAAGATTTCATCAATAAAAGAGGTTGAAAAGTTTGTATCCACCCTCGCTGAAAGAGGCTTGTCTCTATCGCTTAAAATCATGGAGGTGGACGACCAGAACATTGAGGAAAGTGTTATGAAGATTTGCGAATACATGCTCTCTCATCCAGACAACGAGTTCTACCTTGAGGCAAGTGGGGGAGTGAGGTCGATATGCACCGCAATAACGATAACAGCAATGTTGATGGGGAATATGGTAAAGAGCTTTGCAACGCTGAGCGAGGCAGCCTCTAAAAAGATGTTTGTTGATGTTCCTCCGTATGACAATACTCTGAGCGATGCAAAGATGGTTTTGCTCGGACTGTTATCCAAACCTCTCACAATCAAAGAGATTTCGTCGAGAATGAAGAAGAACATCTCCACAGTCAGCAGACATCTCGAAGAGCTTGAAAAAAAGAAACTTGTTAGAAAGGATGGGGAGGGGTACGGTTGCAGATATTCTCTCACACCATATGGACGAATTGCGCTCCAGATGAGAGAGGGATACAATGCCAACACTTGAAGTCGCACCTCTCACCACCCTTTTAAGGTTCAAAACACCTACCTTCTTACCATACTGGATGGGATCTGCATTTCGTGGCGGAGTCGGAATCCAACTTAAAGAAATTTGCTGTCTCTCCCCCCAGATTGAGTGTGATGAGTGTTCTACTCGGTGTATATACTATGAGTTGTACGAAAGAAAAAAACAAAAGAAAGGATACGCTCCCCCACCAAAACCGATAGTATTCATACCCCCCTTCTTTGGCAAGTAGTTCGTATTGAAGGAAGGCTCAACCCTTCAGCTCAGGATACTGTTCTTTGGAGAGTATGTAAAATACCTGCCCCACATAATATTCGCACTCACGAAACTCGGAAATAAAGGAATAGGGAGTGGAAGATGTTATGACCTGAACAAATTCGAGGTGTGTGATGTGAAAAACTCCGAAGGAAAAAGCATATACGAGAACGGTGTTGTTGATATGGAGTCTGTTAAGTCAATCAAAATCTCGGAATTGAAATCTTTTGATGCTGGCGGAACTTTGCTAGTCAGATTCAAAACCCCCATTGTAATCAAGTAGGGTGGATTTCCACCAGCTCTCGATAAATTACTCCAGATGATACGACAACGTCTCATATTGTATGTAAACGAGTATGGGGATGGAAAGGTGGATTCCAGATTTGAGTGTGATGCGAGTGTTGTACTGTCAAAACCGCACTTTCATGTTCTCAGAAGTGTGTCGAGTCGCAGAGGAAAAAGGAGTTTTTATGCTTACACGGGGGAGGTTGTGTACAAGATAAACAACTTGGATGAGATGTCGAGATGGCTTCTTAGTGTGGGTTCTCTAATAGGTGCGGGACCTAAAGCATCGTTTGGTCTCGGATTTTTTGAGAACACATCACTCTAATACAGCTATTATGTTATTTTCTTCCCCCCATCTCTCCCATTTTGTCAGGTTTGTTATTTCCTTTGACTTCTCCTTCAAATCCTCGATTCCCTCCCAATATCTGAGCAACGGGCCTTTTGTGGCAACCTCCCCCTCCAGATAAACCAAATTTCCTCTTGCCTTCTCAAGTGGAATTCCACCAAGTAGATTTTTTAACTCGCCAATATTTATTTTCTCTCTATATTTGAATTCTTCCAAGAGATTGTGGATTATTTCTCCGATATCCATTGTAAATAATGGAAGTTCACACCACACTCTGCTCCATGTTCGGTATGAGATGGGACTCAGTTCGATGTCTGGGTGCAACAACTCTTGTTCCTCCTGAAACACATAATAGTACCTGGCTACAGCACCCTGGAGCAAAGAAGAAATGAGCAGACTTGCATTTATCACATTCGAACCCGCAACCATGTTCACCCACATCTCCTTGTCTCTCAGGGCGTTGAATGTTATGTACGCCTTTTCGAAGCAGTCATCAAAATCTTGGTAATCCACTTGAACGAGGTAAATGTTTTTTATTGGTGGCAACCCCAACTTTTCTGTTAATTTTCCAAGATAATTCCTTATTATGTCAGATATTTTGTTTTTCCCAATGTTAAACCATTTGTCTCTGACTTTTATTGTTATTTTGCCCTCAATAATCTCAGAAGAAGTAAATAAAACGAGACTTTCTGGCATCCCACCCTTTTCTCCCTTCTCACCGGAGTACTCAAATACCTTTCTCAGCTCAAAATCTTTGCTGTTTGAAAGAGCCAGATAGATATATGTGAGAGGAACTGTGACAGCGCCGGGATGTATTCCCAGTCCACTGATGTGGTAAACTCCCATCTCCCCCATCTCCCTTATTCCAGCAAACTCAGAAGGTTTCTTCCCTTTGGGGTTATCCTTCCTCTGTCCAAGTATCCCCCTTCCTCAAGTGAGGTGGTAAGCTCATTTACGGGAGTGGAACTCTCAGTTGCAAGTTTCAGTATTTCTGCAGCTCTTTCTCTCCACTCAATGGGATACGACAAAATGGGTATTTCGACAAGCTTTGCATCAGGCGGATGGAGCACCTCCCGAATAGTGGACTCAGATGCTCCGATCAAGGAATCAATTCTTCCTCTTGTCTCTGCAATCCCACTCACAACATGCACAAGTTTCGAAGGTCCAAAGAGCTGTGCCATGGTGGCGACGACGCTGACCATCGCCTTTCTGCCACCAGCTATGCTAACATACTTCATACCATCTACCTCGGAGAACGCCTTCTTAACCTGAAACATCATCTCCCACACATCTTCTTCACAAGTGATGTCATCCTTTTCGACTATGTAGAGTTTCAGAGGCACACCAGCCCTTTCAAACTCTCTTTCAATCAGAGGTATTCCAGTTTTTAGTATGGCATCATGTGATGTTGTTATGATACCCACTCTGTCTACATGAATATCCTCTTTCAAAAGGCAATCCATTGCAGATGTTACAACGCCGGGGGACATACCCATCGTTGATATGAGGGACGCTCTCATTCTCTCACCCCGATATCAATCACCTCAATCTCAACCCAGCCATACCCAGCACGTGTTTTAGCTCCAATCCCCATGTAATTCGATATGTAATCAGATATTTCGCTAATTATCTGCTTATTTTCTTCCTTGTTAAGAATCACGTACCCCTCAAACTCACCTAAAACAGTTATAAAGTTCAGTGGTGCTGGATTCTCGTTATCCTCAGGCTTTTCTTTATTTCCTCCATAATAATCTGGATAGTGAGGGTTCATAACGTCCAATTCAAGTTTGTATTGTACTGGATACGCATCCGTGAATATCAGTTTTCCCTCGGCTTCCTGTGTGCCAAACAGTTTCTCAGCTTTTGATTCCTTCTCACTCTTATTTTTCAAGATGTTTTCAGATTCAGATATTCCGTGCAAGTATGCACTTCTGAAAATGCCTTTCAGAGTTGAGGAAGGTATGTATGGAAAGCCAAGGCGATGGAGCACCATGCTCCGCTCAAGTATGTTCGAACCCCCCAAGCCAACCACCATTCTATCCTTTGTTTTTATTTTCAGTTTGAGAGCATAAGGGAATGATGAAACAAAATCCATTGTTCTTTTTCTTATTATTTCGAGTATTTTTTTCTGACTTTCATACGAGTGGGCGTAAGACTCTAAAATACCGTTAAAAATCATGTTTTTATCCTTTTCATCAAGTTCAAATCTTCCCCCATCGATTTTGAAAACCGGCAGTAGTTTGTTCAGCATCAGCGACAGATTGGAACACTCTTTCAAATATTCTGATAACACGTGGTGCAAATTCTCTCTGAGTTTATCCTCTGCCTTTTTTTCATTTTTATCCTTCCCGAAGCCTCTCAACTCCTCAAATTTGGGATGAGCTACTCTAACAACTCCTTTCTTCTCATACTCCTTATACTTCTGCCTCCTCCCCGACATCCGAATCCCCCATCTTTGCTTCACACAATCTCTTGAGCCAGCCCAACAACTCGATTACTTCTGTGGTCGCATACCTATACTGAGCGGGCGATAGTGTGAGCAGTTCCTCAAGTATGTTTTCTTCGTTTCTAAGAAATCCCTGTTTTTTCAGCCAACCCGCTATGCACTCTTCTATCAGTTTGTATCCTCTATCCTTCTTCTCTTTATCTTTTTTCTCCTTTTTTCCTTTCACGAATGCTATGTAGGGGCATAAACCGTTTACCATCACCATCTCTGGAGATTTTTTGGCATAACTGCTGAAGTCTGCGAGACCCTGTTCGATAGCGGTATTTACATACTTCATTGCGTGCAGAGCTCTATGTCTCGATACCGGTATTATCCTGCTTTCTTCCACCACCATCACCTCAGTATTCCCAGACGGACGAGTCCCTTACCAATCGTCGAATCCCCTCCAATCTGAATCACCTTTTTATCTACGAGTTCCACGAGTTTGTCCATAGCTTGTGTGGTGTTCAGTTCGCATATATTCAATTTTGGCTTATCCGCAAGAATAAATGACCACAGAACTGTTTCGGACGGGAGACTCTCCTCGTTCCATAATGCTCCCGGATAAACGGTGCCAGTATCTGGATTGATGCGTATGCGGGTTATAACCTCAGTACAGTTTTCGCAGAAGTACTTGAACCAGTCATCCGATACCACTACCAAGTTCCTTTTTATGTATTCAGCCATTTCGCACCCTTGATTTGATAGTATCCCATGAAGCCAGTTTGCAAGCTCGCTCACATCCCCGTTCCCAACCTTGAAAAAGTACTCCTCGAGCAACACCCTTCCATCCCACTTAACCCCACTGTTTTCAGGAACCAAAACCTCCTCCTCATCATCCAGATTCACATCCACAACTCCCTCGATGCCAGCCATTTCACAGTACTTTCTCAGTCTTTTCAACACCAGCGGACAGGTAATCCAAGCAACAACCCCTTTGAACGAGCGAACTGGAAAGAGCAACACATTGGCATCTGTAAAACTGATACAGCCTCCACCAAACGATGGATTTCTCAGTTTTTCTTTCAACTCATTGTCGTTTGAGTTCAAATCATCTCCAGGACCAAATAGGCATGCTATGTATTTGTCATCGAGTTTTCCTTTCGAAAAAGTCCTTATGACTCCCTTTATGCTTGAAGCCTGTATAATCGGCAGATTTGTTGCTCTTTCTCTTTGTATGGGAAGGTCTATGTGTGATATGCTAGAACCAGCCCCAGCGTGGATGTTCGTTTCCGCATACATAATCAAAATCGCTTTTTCCATACCATCACCTCCCTATGACCATCATACCATATCCGATTGAAGACATGAATGCGTTGGGATGGCACCTCAGATTCAGCTCCCCATCAAAACCATCCTCACTCCACAATACCCCTCCCGGCTTCAGAGCACTCCTCAACACCTTTGGTTCTCCTTTTGCATAATCCCACCCGCCGATGAATGTGGTTCTCCCAGCATACACACCACACCCCGGAATTCCCCCCACGAGAGGTGTTATCAACGCACCTCTGTTTCCACTCTGCTTTGAAATGTGTGAGTGTGGGTCTACATCAACCAAGGTGAAACTGGCAAACCTGCGCTCACCACCGAGAGGAATCAACCCCTCACAGCATTCTTCAAAATGCTCCTTACATTTTTTAAACTCCTCCACAGCACCGGGGGAGAGACCAACCAAAAGAGAGACACCCTCCCTGAACACTACATATTCCACGGTGTATAACTTCCCACTTTCAACGGTGCCTGATGACGAAAGTTTTATTCCAACCCTTGTGTCTCTCATGATAAACTCTTTTTCTTCTAAAATTGATTTCTTTGTCCAGTTATCGATGTCCCTCTTCTGCCACTCAACCATATCATCGAGTGCAACAAACCCGCTGGCTGGCTTGACTTCCTGTGGAGTATAACACCACATCATGCCTGAACCAGAACATTTGAAGCTCAGAGATATTGACAGCTCTTCCGCCAGCACAGGCGTCTTGTCTCCACGCTTGGGCACATATACGTCGAGGGGACATCTCACATATATTCTGTCGCCCCGCATTACCATGGGTCCCAGAAACTGGATTGGAGAATTTTCTGCATCTCCAACATCCTCGAGTATTCCGCTTCTCATGAGGTATGTTCTGATGGCACCTGAAACAGTGGATGGGTTGGGGGGAAACAGTGAAGTTGCATGATGGTCTTCACCCGCACTGAACGGGCGACCATCTCTGAACAACAAGACATCAAGAGGCTCAATTTTGAGCCATATACAGTTATCTTTCATTTCCCAACCCCCTGTAAACTTCTTCACACCCAATATAATCACGGAATTCCCCAAAAACTTTGTTTTCTTGCAAGAATGTTATTGCAACAGGTCCTTTCTCTGAATATGGCTTGAACAAAACTGGAGATGCGTATCTTTCATTTGTTAGTCCTCTAATTGGCTATCCAAATAACAATCTTTCACGTTTTTTAATTTTATACCTTCTGAAGTCTCTGTATTTTTCACAAAGCTCGTTCCAGCTCCCATAAAAAAGATAAACATCGAAGCCCATCTTTCCACTATTTGTCAACTCACTTTCAGCCCCGTGAAGTATGGATTTAAGCCAGCGGATGTATTTATCAGCATTCTCTGGAGTACGAAACACCACATTTTTAAACCGACTTTCTTCAGGTTTTTCTTTACACCCTACAACTTTGAGAGAACCAAACCCTTTACGGGAACGTGAGCCAAAACAACCGAGATTCAGAGTTAGCCACAATGTGTACAACGCCTGCTTTTCATATTCTTCACAACCACGGGGAAATATTAGTTTCAGATTTAAATTACCGTGCATTAACTGGTGTATGTCTCTTCCTATCGGATAGGCTATATATTTGATTCCGTATTGGTTTTTCAAATACGCTTTTGCATTTAGTATCTGATTATCCCCTCCGTCCCAGCATCTTATTCTGAAAAGACTCGCATTCTCGGTGCTTCCAAATCTCTCAGTACTGCCAAATAACTCCTTCTCCCTATCTCTCATATCTTCTTCATACCAGCAAGCTCTTCTAAACCACCACCTCAGCATCCCTCGAACAGAAGCCCCCCTCCATTCCGGAGTCTGTTTGGCTCCCCTCATGCAAAGAGGTGTTATTGTTTTCAATTTGAATTCGAATTCATTCATGTGCTCCACCTCTTGCCATGAAAGAACATATCTGCAGGATTTGAGATGTGGTGTCAATCCCACTTATCTCCAGGATTTGCTTGACCACTTTTCTGAGTTTTGGCAGTTCTTCCGAGGATTCACTGTCTTTGAAAACCCAGTCAACAAGACAGTCCAAAAGTTCTTTCTCATCCCCAACATTTCTCAACACATCTGCCATTCTATACACAACCCTCTTAGAAACCCCCTTTCTGAACAAGTCTGTTATACACTCCATCTAATCCACACTGTCCATTCCATCATACTTCCACTTCAACGTTGCATTAACAACCTCACCGCCTCTTTTCAGAATGCTGAGCGAGAACGAAGACCTTCGATCGTCTTTGGCTCTTTTTTCAGAATCCCTTGCCTCTTCCAAAACGAGTTGAAGTGGGTGTTTGTGATGGGCGATGCATATGCCCGCCGACATGCTCGCCCTTTCTCCCAGATACTGTCTGAACATTGTGTTGAGCTTCTTTGCTGTTTGCAGAGCATATTCGGTTGGGAGGATTGCAAGAACATCATCTCCGCCAGAATAAACCAGAATCCCGAAGTTGTTTTCGACTATTTCCTTTGCATCTCTCGAGAACTGTGCAAGCCTCTTCGAGAACTCGGTATGCCAAGAAGGGGTCATGGGATGCTAATTATCCATATTGACTTTGATTATGGGATGGACAACATCCCTTATCTTTGGATTCTTGTCTCCTGCAAGCCATCTTCCCATGTTGTCCCCATCCATCATCAGAACCGCATAGTAGGTTGAAGGTCTTATCCCACCGTAAAATCTGTCCAGTCTCTCGTACAGTTCATTCAGTGCTGGTGTGATGGAGTTTATGAAGTTCAGTGCGGTTTTCTCATCACATTCCAGCTCCTCCATCACACTCTCCAGCATGTAAGAACTCTTCATCAGCCACTTTCCATCGTATTTCAACAGAGGAAACTCGTATCTACTCATGGCTGGGACGATACCCTCCTCTTTGATATCATTGCTGTCCAAACCTCTCCTAATCTTCTTGCAAATTTCTCTTATTTTTTCGTCCTCTTTGCAAATTTCTGCCAGTCTCCTCTTGAACAACGTGGCAGAAATCTCGCTTGTCGATGGGTACGGTTCTATCTCGAAAGTTTGTTTTATCTTGGAATATTCTCGTGCCAATCTTTTGATTAAACAGACCGTGCACAGCCTCTCATTCTCCTTTGTCTTCAACACCCCCCTCAGGGACTGCCACCATTCTTTCGATTCCTTCCTTCTCTCTCCATACGAACTTACACCACTCAAACGGGCATGCGCATGACCAAGCTCCTCGTGAATTCCACATATGGAACATTTCTGTCCGTGTTCTTCCACCTTGCTCAGACGGACTGCCTTCGAAGCACCAAGCAACCTCTCCGTCAGTTCATAGAGCAGAGAATATGCAATTCCTATGTTTGCATCTTTATCTATCCCTTCATTTTCTTTGATTAACGAGTGTATTTGTTTGTATCTTTCTTCGTTTTTCGTTAATTTTTTGTATTCAGATAGTATCTCTTCAACAGCAGATGAATCAGTGCCTCCCCACGATAAAACAACCCAGTTTGTTTCAAAAGTATTTTTAGCCTGTTTTAACATTAATTTTTTAAGTTCACCATTAGTTTTGTCATTTTCTTTTATTTTACCATAAATTTCATCTATCATGCACTGGATCTCTTTACTTACATATTCTTTTGATTTTTTAGCAATTTTCTCCCCAAATTCGTAGGGAATTATGCACAAATAACGATTTGGAATGGATGCAACCTCTCCCTCTTTTAGAGAGTTTTCCAAGACCCTCACCCATTCCTCATAATCGATTTTCTTGGTTTTATTGAGTTGTTCCTTTATGAAGTTGTCAAGCAGAGGTTGTCCGTAAAGATTTGGAAAAACCACACAATCTGGCCCAAACTCCTCAACAACAGGCCGGATTGCCTACCATGTCAGATACGATAATATATAGCTTGCACCCCAAAGATCAGAAGTCTTTCTTGTTGTTTGAATGAATCCCTGAATTCCCTGATATGTTCCCGCCGTGAACAGCAAAAAAGCAGGAGATGGCAGTGCTGACGCAATTGCACTGCACTGGGAAAGATGGGAATGAAGAGAATGGTTGGGAACACGGGTATCTGCCGGGAAATCGAATATTCTGATGCCATCTTCTAAAAGAAGTTCTGGAAGAACTCTCCAGAGCAACAAAAACCTCATTCTCATATCATCTGTAAGACCAGCACACTCCTTTATTCTCTGTTTCACTTCTCTATCCAGTTTTTCAGGGTCTGATACTTCAAAGTCGCACTCGTTTAGCGTAAATGGGTCTATGAACCTCACCTTTTTAGTTTCTTTAATGTTTCTGCCTATCTTAGGCTCCTTTAATTTTTTCAATACAACTCGCGATGCTGAGGAGGCGATTTGATCTGCTTCATGAATTGTTTTTGGGATTTCAGTGCCCAATGCAAGTATTTTCATCAGCTCACTTGAGACCTCTCCGTGGTTTTTGTTGAGCATCCAAATAACGGGTATCTTGTGAGGTGGGTCATGCAAGAAGGCTTTTGTTTTGATACTCCAAACATTGGAACCAGATATTCGAGTGTTGTAGTTAATGTCATCAGACACAACAAAACCCCTATAGGTTAATGGCAGAATTAGTTTATAAAATTAGTTGTGAAAAAATTTGTAAAGTTTGCATTTTTATTTGAGTGGCAGACCTTTATAAATACCCAAGGTAATTTTAGACCTGCACACGAGGGGGTAAAATTTAAGTCGTATAACGTCTTCTTTCATCATAACGGGTTTGTAGGAA
>MTMG01000024.1 GCA_002010075.1 Methanomicrobia archaeon JdFR-19
GAAAGGGAAGGTTGTAAAGGAATGGGACTTGAGAGGGGCGAATGAAGTTAAAGGAGGGAAATGGAAGGGATGATGCAAAGATTTAGAGTCACATAAGGAGAAAATTCGGGGATTTTATAATCTTTCAATCCTACCTTAGTCTTATTTCAACCGAGAATTGTTTTTATTGCGAGTACTCGAACAAATAAGTCCATATTCAAACAAATCTAAAAATAGGCACACAATACAAGTGCGGGAGGNAGGATTCGAACCTGCGAACCCCTATGGGACAGGGACCTGAACCCTGCGCCTTTACCACTCGGCAACTCCCGCCCATTTCATTTATCAAACAGAAGTTTATGAATTTTGTCCCAGTCGTGTTCGTATATGTGGGCTGATGCGGATACAGTTGTTATAACCCCTTTCTCACATCCAATCTTGCCAGCCACGAATTCGAGCAACCTGTTCAGTGCGTAAAGATTTGCCGGATAAGCTCCTGCGAAGTCATGACTTCTGAAATATGCAGTCAGGTTGAGTTTATTTTTTCTCAGTTTGAAATCGTTTATAATCATGCAGGGTACTTCTTCCCTTTCGGTATCAATGGGTGGAATCCATGTTACCGCCACAGCCCTCCTCGACTCTGGGTTCTTTGTGAGTTTATCAACAACATACGAAATCTGGTCGATTTTTTCGTCTCCGCAGTTCCACCCCCTCAGCCTCTCGCCATATGTGTATTCAAACTTCTGAACGTTCTCGCCCTCAAGAAGTTGCTGTGCATACTCTTCAAGAAGCTCTCTGCTCCATGAAAATCCATTTGGAACGATTTTATCATTAAGGTTCTCCACCACCACCATCAGATTCAGGTACTCTTTTATTATGATTCCTCTCTCGTCCTCCACAACATCTCCGTGGGTCCATATCGTTCCAAGTCCTCTGTACCATCCATCTTCCACATTACCCGCTCTTATGAATCTCCCGATCATCACCACCAATTACACACAACTTATATAACTTGGTTTCTTTTATGAATATGGAGGGAGAGCTTTGCTCGGTTTGATTGTGAATGCAAGTATATGTGCATCCATAATGTTGGCATCCCTTGGTTTTATTATTGCAATGAGGGGTTCTGAGGATGCAGGGGCACAAAGCAAACCAACACTGTATTCTTTTAAGTTATTCTGGCTTCTTGTGGGTCTGCTGTATTTTTTTGAATTTGTTAGAATAATAGCAGTATATAATGGGAATTTTGAGATTGACAAACTTATCTTCGAGATGTCGATAATACCGTTCTCCTTGATGTCGGTTCCACTTGTCTATTTTGTTGTTTATCTCGTGAGAGGAAGTAAAACCGCCTCAACCATCTTTTCATCAGTTCTCTGTGTGTTTGGACTCTACTTTTCGGCTCTGGTGTTTTTAACTCCAATAAAATCGCCCACCCTCACATACTGGTCTTCTATGTATGACATAAGTGATTTGTTCTTTCCGTTGTATATTTCTGTGCTGTACATAGTTCCAATACTTCTTATAATCGGTTTGTTGGTGGTGATAATAAAGAGACCCATACCCAAGAAGATAAAGTACAGGATAACTCTGTCGCTGGTTGCAATCTCTCTCGTTCTCGATTTTTCACTTGTTGATAAGATTACCCAGATTCCTGAGCTTCAGGTTGCATCACGCATATTTGTTCTCATTGGGGTCGTATTTGCGTTCCTCGCATACTTCCCACCCATGTCCATAAAGGAAAGGTTGGAACCACCACTGCACTATGAATACGAGGAGGAGGTAGATGAAGATAGAAATTGATGTTGACTTTGAGGCGGAGGTTGCATCGTTCTATCAGTCCCTTGGAATAACACAGGGACCGGGGGATGTGCAGTACCGGTTGATATTGCTCGTGCTTGCAAAGAACGGAGAGGGGAGAATAACGAGGTTCTCAGAGATACGGAGATATACGGATGACTTTGCGGACAGGGGAAGCATAGGGAGTAAGATGAAGACAGTTTTCCAGCTTGAAGGTCTTGTGGAAAGGGTGGAGAGAGGAGGATACAGGATAACCAAGAAGGGAATGATAGCTGCCCGTTTCATACAGATGACAAGCGAGTTCTACAAGAAGGTGAAGATGACCGAGTCCTTGATAGAGAGGATACCATAATGATACTGATTGATGATACTCATTAATATATGAGAAAAACGAAGAATATAGTGGTGAGTGTTATGGAGGAATTTTGGAGGAGGTTTTATAGGCCCCCAAAGGAAATAGAAAAATACTTCGAAGAAGGGTTGAAACTTCTGTCGTCAATCTCTCCTGAGAAGATTACCGAGTTCATAAGGGCGGAGAGGGATTTGCCGATAACCATTGTGAGGCATGAGGAATACTATTACGTTTACTGTGATGTTGCAGGGTGCACAAAGGATGATGTGGAACTGTATGACAGGGAAGAGGGCTTCCTCATCGTTGCGAACAGAAAGACACCCGAGGAAGTTGAAATCGGGGACGAGGTAATAGACGAGTTGAAGTTTGGAAAGCTCAGGACGTTTGTACCCATAAAAATATCAGACCCAGCTGAGGTTGAAACCTCAATCGAAAACGGAATTCTCAGATTGAAGATTCCTGAGTACAAGGGTAAGAAGATAGAAATACAGTGATCATTTCTTCGCGTAGGAGAGTATGTTTCTGGCATACTCCTTCACATCTTTTTTTATCTTTTCGAGAACAAGTCCTTCAACCGACCTCATGAGTATGCTTTTCGGTATGATTTCGAGAGTATAGGTTACCTCTGTCTTTCCCTCATCGAGTTCTTTGAGCCAGACCTCCCCCCCGATTACGAAGTCCTTTGCACTCCCCCTCCATTTTCCGTGGTAAGGTGGCTCGACAGCTATATCATTCGTCAGAACACTCACCTTCTTCACAAATGGCCCAAGCTCGTACTGGAGCACCCACTAACTCACACCATCTCTTATTCTATTACAGGCAATACATCCAGGGATGCAGTGCTGATTACTCTTCGGGTCTGATATGATACTCCACACTTCCCATATGGGAAGCTCTACCACGAACTTCACTGTTGCTTTTGGCATTCAGGATAAGTGGTTTGTTATTATTTAATATCATTTTGATGTCGCTTCTGCACAAGCAAATCATACACGACATGATAGATTCCTCTGTTCACCGCCCTCACCTTTCTGAAATTCAGAATTTTCATCCCCACCTCTCCTCCCACCTCCGCTGCCTCCTTTATATCGTGCCAGAGGTCAGATGGCTGTGGAAGACCCCTCTTTCTGCACGCAGTTCCGTAAAAATGTATGACTCCCCCATTCTTCACACATCTCACCGCATACGGGAGTGCCTTCAATGAAAGTTCTGGCAGGGGCAGAAGAACTCTGTCGAATCTGTCTGAAAACGATTTTAGCACATCGAGTGCATCCGAAAGCACCGGCACAACCCCCCAGCATTTGTTCAACCGCCTGTTCTCAAGCATAAACTCAAACGCATAGGGATTCGAGTCAACCGATATTATCTTGGTAGATGGATGTAGCTTTGATATGAGAATCGAGAAAGCACCCNCCCCAGCAAATGCGTTCAAAATGGTCTCCCCGCCTCTCACGAGCTTTGCAACCCTCATCCTCTCGTAGCTCAGGCGTGGTGTGAAGAATACCTTGGATGGGTCAACTTTGAGGAGACATCCCCATTCTCTGTGGAGGGTTGTTGTGTTCGTATCACCCCATATCACCTCGATGGGTCTCACTCTTTCATGCCCTTGGGTCTTCCCACGAACGACTGCAACTGACCTCACCTTTTTCGCCTTCCCTATCTTCTCAGCCAACTATCTCTCGTCCTCACATTCTTTTATTTTGAGGATGAGTACGTCCCCCACCCGTTCGTATGAGCAAAATTTTCTGAACTAATCCATCATTTAAATCATCAAAACAATTTAATAATAAGTTATTTGAATGAAATATGATGGGCCATCAGCGAATAACAGACAGGCAAATGGTTGCAGTGGGCGGGACTTTTTTTCCATTTCATGAGGGACATAAAAGATTGATTTCGCAAGCATTTTCCCTTGGCGATGTGGTTGTTGGCATCACATCGGATGAGATGGCAAAATCAAAGCCACACGATGTTTAGCCATTTTCAGAAAGAAGGGAATGTGTGGTCGAGTGGATCGAGCAGATGGATTTCGGAAGAGAGTTCAGGGTTGAGATGCTGAGTGACCCCTATGGACCAACTCTTCACGAACATTTTGATTGCATAGTGGTCTCACCCGAAACCTATCCCACCGCTCTCAAGCTCAACAGTCTCAGGAGGCAGAAGAATCTTCCTGAAATACTGATCATAGTTGTTCCTTTCGTGCTTGCGGAGGATGGACTTCCAATCTCATCTACCAGAATAGCGATGGGAGAGATAGATTAGGAGGGCAGATTATCAAAAAGCAGATTATCAAAACAGTTTTAAATTACTCATACAGATAAAAGGCTCACAAAAGGAGGGACTTATGAATATGCCAGATATTATGACGGGTGCCGAGGCTGTTGTTGAATCCCTGAGAAGGGAAGGAATTGAAATAGTTTTTGGATATCCGGGAGGGGCGGTTCTACCGCTGTACGATGTGCTGTACGAGAGTGACATAAGACACATACTCGTAAGACATGAGCAGGGAGCAGCACATGCAGCAGATGGATATGCAAGAGCAACCGGAAAGGTAGGGGTGTGTATTGCGACATCTGGTCCCGGTGCAACCAACCTTGTAACCGGGATAGCAACAGCATACATGGACTCGGTACCCATTGTAGCCCTTACTGGACAAGTCCCTCGAGTACTCATTGGAAACGATGCATTTCAGGAGGCTGACATCTGTGGGATTACCATGCCGATTACAAAACATAACTATCTTGTCAAGGATGAGCAAGAGCTACCCAGAATCATGAAGGAGGCGTTCTACATAGCGTCAACCGGAAGACCCGGTCCCGTGTTGATCGACCTTCCAAAGGATGTTCAGACAGAGGAAATTGAGTTTGATTATCCGAAAGAGATTGTTATGAGGGGCTATAAGCCAAAGGTGAAAGGGAATGAACAGCAAATAAAGAGAGCAGCACTCACAATTCTCGAATCCGAGAGACCCGTGATATATGCGGGAGGAGGAGTCATAATATCGAATGCCTCAGAGGAGTTGAGGATGCTTGCAGAGAAGATAATGGCACCAGTTACTGCCTCCCTGATGGGTACCGGGGCATTTCCAGACGAGCATCCCCTCTCGCTCGGAATGCTGGGTATGCATGGAACAAGGTATGCGAACTATGCCATCCAGCAGTCAGACCTCATAATAGCGATAGGCACAAGGTTCGATGACAGGGCAACTGGAAAGGTCGATGCGTTTGCACCAGAAGCCAAGATAATACACATAGATGTTGACCCAGCCGAAATCGGGAAGAATGTGAGGGTGGATATCCCGATAGTCGGAGATTGCAAACAAGTCCTGCAATCCCTTCTCAAATACATCGACAGAGCCTGCAATAGTGAAGTCTGGCTCAGGAAGGTGGAGGAATGGAAGAAGGAGTACCCTCTCACATACACATACAGCGAGAGTGTGATAAAGCCACAGTATGTTGTTGAGGAGATATACAGAGCCTGCAAGGACGCAATCATCGTCACAGAGGTTGGGCAAAATCAGATGTGGGCAAGGCAGTTCTTCCGCTACAAGGATCCGAGAACCTTCATAAGCTCTGGTGGGCTTGGTACAATGGGATATGGTTTCCCAGCATCGATAGGTGCAAAACTTGGCAGACCTGACAAGGTTGTGTTCGATATAGCGGGTGATGGTAGCTTCCTCATGAACTCTCAGGAGCTTGCAACCGCAGTGTCCAACGATGTTCCTGTGATTGTTGCGATTCTCAACAACGGGTACCTCGGGATGGTGAGGCAGTGGCAGGAGCTGTTCTTCTGCAGAAGATACTCCCACACTTGTTTGGAAGGGAGTGTTGACTTCGTGAAGCTTGCCGAATCGTATGGGGCATTGGGGTTGAGGGCAGAGCGTCCGAGTGAGGTCAGGGGTGTGATTGAAGAGGCTTTGAGGGCGAATATGCCAACGGTCATAGATTTCATATGCGACCCCGAGGAGAATGTGATGCCGATGGTTCCTGCCGGTGCAGCAATCAATGAGTTCGTTGAGGTGAGGAACAAGAGTGAAAACAAATTGTTGGTGGGGGCGGTAGCATGAGGTACACACTTGCGGTTCTGGTTGAGAACAAACCCGGTGTTCTTGCAAGGGTTGCGGGTCTCTTTGCAAGGAGAGGATACAACATAGACTCATTAGCGGTTGGGGTTACAGACAACCCCGAGATATCGAGGATGACAATAGTTGTGAGAGGTGATGAGAAGGTAATAGAACAGGTGATAAAACAGCTCAACAAACTCGTGGATGTGATAAAGATATCGATGCTTTCTGAGAAAGAGTCGGTTGAGAGAAGTCTTGCACTGTTCAAGGTTTCAGCAGACTCGAAGACAAGACCCACAATCATGCAGATTGTAGATATATTCAGGGCAAAGATAATAGATGTTGGTTCGAAGTCGCTGATAATCGAGATTACTGGAGACGAGGACAAGATAAATGCGATGGAGAGACTTCTGAGGTCGTATGGCATATTGGAAGTGTGTAGGACTGGCAAGATTGCGATGAACAGAGGTCTGAAAAGTGTGAGCTATGAGAAGTGAGAATATGCTGAAAGATGTGCCTCCGCAGTATGTGGGAAGAGAGATTGAGAAGAGGATTCAGGATTTCTGGGAGAAGGTTGGGGCATACACCCGTACAAGGGAACTGAGAAAATCGGGAAAAAGATTCAATTTCGTGGATGGTCCCCCCTACACAACTGGAAAAATACATCTTGGAACCGCATGGAACAAGATTCTGAAAGATGTGATTCTCAGATACAAGTCGATGAAAGGGTACAGTGTTCAGGATAGGCCGGGCTGGGACATGCATGGTCTCCCAATAGAGGTGAAGGTTGAGGAAATTCTTGGTTTCAAGAGCAAGAAAGACATCGAGGAGTATGGACTCAAGGAATTCATTGCGAAATGCAAGGAATTCGCATTGAAGAACAAGGATGCAATGACACAGCAGTTCAGGTCTTTGGGTGTGTGGATGGACTGGGAACGTCCGTACATGACACTCACCAACGACTACATAGACTCTGCATGGTGGACATTCAAACAGGCATATGAGAAAGGGTTTGTTGAGAAGGGCGTCAGGGTTGTGAATTGGTGTCCAAGGTGTGAGACCGCACTTGCAGATGCAGAAGTTGAGTATATGGAAAGAGAAGACCCATCCATATATGTAAAGCTCAAACTGACCAACGAGTCTGAGACATATCTTGTGGTATGGACAACAACTCCTTGGACTCTTCCTGCGAACGTGGCGGTTGCGGTTGACCCGGACGCAAAATATTGTGTTGTGAGAGCGGTCAGGCGTGATGGAAACACAGAGAAACTCATAATCATGTCTGAGTTGGTTGAGGATGTTCTGCGGAAGGGAAGATACTCCTCGTATGAGATTTTGAAGGAGGTAAAAGGTAGCGAGCTCGTTGGTATCGAGTATGAGCTTCCCTTGGCTGATGAGGTTCCTGTTCACAAGAGTATCAAACACAGGGTATATGGGGCTGATTTTGTTGTTGCTGAGAACACGGGCTGTGTTCATATCGCTCCGGGACATGGTGTTGAGGACTTCATGCTCGGTGAGACACATAGCCTTCCGGTTCTCTGTCCGGTCGGTACAGACGGCGTATACACAGAAGAGGCAGGAAAGTATGCGGGTATGTTCGTGAAGGATGCGGATTCTGTCATAATCGAGGACCTTGAGAGAAAGGAAGCCCTTTTGTGTCGTGAAACTGTGTATCACAGATATGGACACTGCTGGAGGTGTAAGTCTCCCATCATATATCTGGCGACAGAGCAGTGGTTCGTAAAGGTGTCTGAAATCAAGGATGAGATGCTGGATGAGATAGAAAAGGTTGAATGGACTCCGGCGTGGGCTGGAGAGGCAAGGTTCAGGGACTGGATTGAGAATTCAAGAGACTGGTGCATCTCGAGACAGAGGTACTGGGGGATTCCGATACCAATATGGGAGTGTGAGAAGTGTGGCAGGAGGGNGGTTGTTGGGAGTGAGGAGGAGTTGAAGAGACTGACGGGACTGGATGAGATAGAATTGCATAGACCGTATGTCGATGAGATTCTCATTGGGTGCGAGTGCGGTGCAAAGATGAAGAGGGTGGAGGACATATTCGATGTATGGTTTGATTCTGCAGTTGCTTCGTGGGCTACATGTGGTTTCCCGAGACACACCCCCACTTTGGAGGGACTATGGCCAGCAGACTTCATAACGGAGGGGCATGACCAGACAAGAGGATGGTTCTATTCCCAGCTCGGAGCGTCCATGATTGCTTTCGGTTGTTCTCCCTACAAGAGCGTTCTCATGCACGGTTTCACACTCGATGAATTCGGAAGGAAGATGTCAAAGTCTCTCGGGAATGTTGTTGACCCGAACGAGGTTGTTGAAAGATATGGGGCAGACACACTCAGGTTGTATGTGCTTCATGCAAACGCCCCATGGGAGGACTTGAGGTTCTCATGGGAAGAAGTCGGAAATATAAACAGGGCTTTGAATGTTTTGTGGAATGCGTACAGATTCCCGCTTCCCTACATGGTGCTTGATGATTTTGACCCACTCAAGTATTCACTGACAGGAGCAAGTCTGAGAGAAGAGGACAGATGGATTATCTCAAAGTTGAACACGACCATCAGAGAGGTGGTGGAGGGAATAGAGACATACCATCTCCATCGTTCTGTTAGGGCACTTCTGAACTTCGTGCTTGAAGACCTTTCGAGATGGTACATTCAGCTCGTGAGACCGAGGACATGGAGGGAGAGCGATGACCCTGATAAGATTGCAGCGTACATTACACTCTATGAAGTTCTGACAAAGCTGTCCATCATGCTGGCACCTTTTGTGCCACATATTGCAGAGGAGATGTACCAGAACCTTGTGAGGGGTGTGAGGGATGAGGCTCCAGTGTCGGTTCATATGAATGGTTATGTGGAGTCGGATGCCTCGCTGGTAGATAATGAGCTTGAGAAGGATATGGATACGGTCAGAGATGTGGTTGAAGCGGTTCTGAATGCAAGACAGAAAGCGAAGAGAAAGCTCAGATGGCCGATTTTGAAGGTGGTTGTTGCACCCAGCAATGAAGAAGTTGTTAGAGCCTGTAAGAGACTCGAACACGTCTTGATAGCCCAGTGTAATACGAAATCGCTCGAAGTTTTGAAGCCGGGCGAAACATGGGAAGGTCTTTTGCTTCGGATAAATCCACGATTTGACAGGATAGGTCCAGTGTATAAGAAAGAGACAGGGCAAGTTGTGGATGCGATAAGGAAAATGGACACACATGCGATTAAAGAGCTTGTGAGCAAGGGAAGTGTGAATTATCAGGGGTTTGATATAAGCTCGGAGATGGTTGAATTTGTTTATGAGGTACCTGAGAACGTCTTTTCGTCTGAATTTTATGGGGGGGTTGTGTACATAGATGCGAAGCTGACGCCCGAAATCGAGGGAGAGGGCTATACGAAGGAGATAATCAGAAGGGTTCAGGAGATGAGGAAGGAGATGGGACTTGACATCGATGAAAACATTGGCGTGATGATATCTGTCCAAGATGAGAGAATTGTGGAACTGGTTGAGGGGTGGAAGGACTTCATAGCCGGAGAGGTAAGGGCGGAGAATTTTGTCATCACGGTTGGCGGGGTTGATGGGGATTACAAAAAAGAGTGGGACATAGAGGGGAAGAAACTCGAGATAGCGATTAGCAGAACATAATCACTAGCAGAACTAATTTTCACACACTTACTCACTCGGTTCGGTAATTGGCAGTACATCGTACATCATGATTGGACACCCTCTCAGACATGCACCACATCCTTCACATCTTTCGTTTATCACCGCCCTTTCCATTACCTCAATCGCCCCAACCTTGCAGTGGCTCTTACAGAGTCCGCATCCCGTACATTCATATGCTCTTCTAACGACCTTTTCAACAAGTTCGAGTACGTTTTTTGTTCTCTCCTCACTCTCCGCCCTTGCAATGACAACACCGTTATTGTAGATGTGAATGGTGGAAGGGGATGTTTTGCTGTACACAACAACGAAGTTCCCCCCATCAACAACCTTCCCGAGAGTTCTGAGCTGACCACTCTCTCTCACGAGATTCATATCAAAATTACTGAACCTCCCCTCTGCACTCACTCCACCCACGCAAGGTCTGACACCCGAGACCAGAGAGAGTGTTATGGATGATGGTGGGGTTCGTGATACTTGGGATGGAGTTTCCACACCCTTCTTCATCATCTCTGCAAATTCTGGGGGTGGATTGAGCCATCTCCATATCCCAAGCTCAACCCATTTTTCATCCAAGCCGTTGGCCTTCGCATATTCTTTGAGATAGGAGTGCCATCTGTTCCACATCTCAGGGTATCGACTGGCAACTTCCAAAAAGTCGGATAAACTGGACGAAGGACACAGCCAGCATCCGATTCTCTCGAACCCCAACTCGTACAATCGATTGTATGGTGCGTTGTTTGCAAATATGTAGAGCCAGACGTGAAGTGCACACCAGTTCTGAATAGGCGAAGCTCCGACTTGATTTCCTATCCACTGTGTCTTCCACACACGCTTACTTCTCGCCCGCGTCTCAGACTCGTACCTCCTCTGACCTATGAACGACACACACCCGTCTGGATAGTTTTCTGCGATGAGTTTCGATATGGGTCCGAGCTTGCAGACCTTACAGCACCATCTGTATTCAACAGAAGGAGGACCAAACCTCTCGAGGTTCTTCCAGAAAGAGTCCTCTGCAACACTTTTCAAGATTTTGATTCCATACTTCTCTGCAACTGCCTCGACATTCTCAATTGTCTCGGGAAACTCAAGACCAGTGTCTGTGAACAGCATATCCACTCTGTCAAGTGCTTTTAAACAGAGTATGAGTACTGCAAGACTGTCTTTCCCACCCGAATAAGATACGGTCAGGGATTCTGACATCTTTGACACGTTTTTTATGAACGAGATTGCCTCTTTCTCGATGCTCTCAATAACATGGGAATTCGCCTCGACCATCCTTTCTCTAACATCATCCATCTCAACCGGTTCTAGCACATCTTTTCTTCCAGACTTGTTCCTCCATCTCACCTTCACAGCCATGCCCTTTGATCCCACCATTTCGGTACCGTCCATCCTCGCATTTCCACATGCCACCACCTCATCTCCACACAGAACAACGACCTCATCCCCTTTTTTTATTTCAGGGTGGGCGTGTATTACTCCGACTGCAAGAACACTACCTCCTGCCAGAATCGGTTCAACCGCATCCTCATCCACCTCCACATATCCTTTTTTCAAATCCATTCTCAAAGCACCGCCTATCCTCGGCACAATTTCCCATTTCATCTTGAACGGATTGAACCTGATAGAGGCGAGAACCTCCCCACAAGCCACTATCTCATCCATCCGGTCTATGTAGGGCGCTCTTGATAGCACAACCGCCTCGTTATCGCTCAAAAGCTTATCTCCGAATTGTTCTTTACAACACTCATTTATTCTGGTAATATCTCCTCTGAAGACTGGGCGCGCGTCGTATGGTGGCGTGATATCCACCTTTTTTGTCTTACCGCCACACCTCCCACACACTCCCGAAAGTACGGGAACACCACACGAAAAACACCAGTGGAGGTGGTTCTTTCCAAATATCGGCTTCCCCTTCATTTCTCTTCACTTTTTTGGTTGAACATGACGATCTCTATACCTGCCTTTCTCATGAATTCGAGAGCCTACTCGTCAGGATAGTTCTGTCCGAAAACAACTCTCTTCACACCTGCATTTATGAGCATCTTCGCACAGAGTACACAGGGTTGATGTGTGGAGTACAGGGTGGAACCTTGCGTACTCACACCATGAAGTGCTGCCTGAATGATTGCATTCTGCTCTGCATGAACAGCCCTGCAAAGTTCGTGTCTCTCTCCCGAGGGGATATTCCTTTCGTTCCTTATGCACCCTATGTCCAGACAGTGCTCCATTCCAGTGGGTGCTCCATTGTATCCCGTTGAAAGTATTCTGTTGTCTCTGACAAGCACTGCCCCCACTTTGTTTCTGAGGCAGGTTGAACGTTTTGACACCACCCTTGCTATTTCCATGAAGTACTCATCAACAGTTGGCCTTTCCGTGATTTCAGACCCCCTATTTATTTGTGTGGATATAACATTATAGATAAAGATGTTGAAGTTTTATGCCAAAAGTGAGCCAGGGCTTGAAGAGGAACTCATCAAGGAGCTCACTGATTTTGGTATTAGGGCGTACTATGTGAGACCAAGCATGGTCTCGTTTGAGACGGATGAAGAGGCTGTGCCATTGCTGAACATGTTCTCGAGGACTGCAACCAGATTTGTCATACTTCTCGGTGATTTTAGGGTGAATTCGCTCGATGAGATAGGGAATGCTGTTCGCGAGATAGATTTCAGGCAGTGGATTGACCCAGCTCAGAGCTTTGCTGTGAGGGCATTGAGAATCGGAGTTCATGAATTCACATCGATGGACATAGCTGCAAGGGTTGGTGAGGAAGTAATCAGGCAGTTCGGACGGCTGAGAGTCAATCTGGACGAGCCGGATGTGGTTGTGAAGGCAGAGCTGTATGATGACTGGCTCGTCATCGGCATAGACACCACAGGCTCTTCCCTCCATAAGAGATGGTACAGGGTCTACAAACATCCGGCTCCACTGAGACCCACGATAGCAAGTGCAATGCTGTACCATGCTGATTGGAGAGGAGGGCCATTGCTTGACCCTTTCTGCGGCTCTGGTACGATACTGATAGAGGCGTTTTTGAAACACCATTCCCTCCCACCCAACATCAAAAGGGAGTTCGCATACCAGAAAATAAAGCACTACCACAACATGAGACCTCTCCCAACAAGGTTTCCCAATGCCCTTGAGGGCTCTCATAGTATTCAGTCGCCAACGCTTGTGGGAATCGAGAGATTTGAGAAACATGTGAGGGGAGCTTGTGAAAATGTGGGTGAGCTGGGGGTGTATGGTATCGAACCCAGCATCAGACTCCTTAAAGGCATTGCCCAGAAACTCGATGAACTCGTGGATGACATCCAAATTGTGATTACAAATCCTCCGTTCGGTCTGAGGATAGGGAAGAAGGGTAAGATGTTCCATCTGTACAGAGGGTTTGTGGATGCGCTGGTCAGAAAGGATGTTCCAAAGGTGTGCCTCCTCACGAAGAGTCTCCTCCCTCAGGCCATGCTTGAAGAGAACTACAAAGTCAGGAGCAAATGGATAATGTATGGAAATCTGCCAGTAAGATTGGTGTTTGCGCATTCATGAATTGAGCCATAATTGAGAATGTCTATGATTTCCTCAAAAATATTAAAAATGTTGAAACAAATGTGTTTGTTGTGAGGCTCAAAGAGGAAGTTTTCAGAATGGCTATCGAACTCGCAGACAGGGTTGGAGCATGTGCAGTGATATCCATGGTTGACCCACCGCATAATCTGCCCCGCTGGAGTGATTCTCTTCCACTCCTCGTACTGAAAGGAGGCAGAACACCACCAGAAAAAATACATGAGGGCAAGCCAGTCTACGAGACAGTCAGTGATGAATGGCCAGATAGTGTGAGGAAGTTGTTGGATACGGTGGATGCGGTTAGCAATTCGGCAACGTTGTCGATATCGTCTGCCGTGGATATGTGCATACTTCAGAAATTCATAGAGGTCAAGGGAAACTATGTGGTGGGGATAACATACACCCGTTCGAGCTATGTTGTGGTTCTGTACAACGTAAAAGAAAGCACTCTGTTGAGGATATTTGAGGAGTGCTCTGAGAGGGTGGATGCAGAGATACTCAGAAACGTAATAAATCTTGCAATATCGATGGGATGTGAGGGTAGAGAGGGAAGGAGAATCGGAACGACGTTCATCATTGGAGACACAGAGGAAGTGATGAAACGTTCGTATCAGCTCGTACTCAATCCGTTCGAGGGACATCCAAAGGAACACAGACTCATAACAGACCAGCAAAACTGGGAGACAATCAAGGGTCTTGCACAGCTCGATGGAGCTTTTGTTATCGATGAGGAAGGAGTGATAGTCTCCGCAGGGAGATACATCGATGTGGATGTGAAAGATGTTAAACTTCCAAAGGGATTTGGAGGAAGACATGTTTCTGCTGCAGCAATCACCCGGGAGACAAAGGCAATAGCAGTAACCCTTTCTGAGAGTGGTGGTGAAGTCAGAGTATTCAAGGATGGAGATGTTGTGTATGAGACCTCTCCACTTCAGATGGGGGTATATGTGCCGAGAAAGGGTGATGAAAGATGAACTCGAGATGGATTTATCGGCTTCTTATTCTGCTCATAGCATTTCTGCTTGCCCTTCTGTTCATCAGAATACTCCCTCTGATACTGTTGATTGTGCTGTTTTTCGTGCTTGTGTATGTGTTCTATAAAGCCCTCAAATTGTGGTTGGGTGAGTGAGGAGGATAGGATGTTTAGTATGTTGAGAAGAATAATAAAAATCGTCTATGTTATTTTGAAGTATAATCTGATCATATCCATAATAGGCTTTTACAGAAAGAGGGGCTGGACTCATGAGTCCATGTGTGAGCCACCCAAAGGGTGGGAGAGGGAAGGGGAGAAACTCAGAAAAGCCCTCACAGAACTCGGCCCAACCTTCATAAAGTTCGGACAACTCCTCAGCAAGAGACCAGATATCGTTCCGCCCCCCATAATTGCCGAACTTCAGAAACTTCAGGGTGATGTAAAACCAACTCCATTCGAAGAAATCAGGAAGTACAAGGATTTTGTATGCACATGTGAATTTGGGAAAAAGAATCCGAGATGTTATAGATGCAACGATATAACCGAGATATTCGATGAATTTGATGAAGAACCGGTTGCAAGTGCATCGATAGCCCAAGTATACAGAGCAAAGATAGGGGATAGTGATGTTGCAGTCAAGGTTCTAAGACCTAAGGTTGAGAGAATAATAAGAACAGACCTCAACTTACTGGGGATATTCCTTCCACTGGGTGCGAAGCTTCTGAGGGCAAAAGGCTTCGACGCCAAGGATTTTCTCAATGAACTCTCCACGATGCTCATGGGAGAACTCGATATGAGGAGAGAAGCTCTCCACATAGAGAGATTCAGGCACATATTCAGGGAGTGGGACAGTGTCAAGATTCCAAAGGTGTTCTGGGAATACACCACGAAGGATGTGCTTGTGATGGAGTTTGTGGAGGGCGAGGAGGTCAGTTCCCACCCCACGCTATCAAAGGATGAAGCGAGAAAATACGCAAATCTGATAGCAAAGAGTTTTCTGAAAATGGTGTATATCGATGGATTCTTTCACGCAGACCCTCACAGTGCCAACATCCTCATACTCGGCGATAGAATCGCATATCTCGATTTTGGTGCGGTTGGAAGGCTGAGGGAGGACCTGAAGATTGACTCGTTTGAGATGTTCTATGCTGTGTACAAGGAAGATACTGAGAAGGCTGTCAATACACTTCTGCGACTTGCTGGCGTCAGTGGGAAGGATGTGGATATGAATTCTCTGTACAGCGATGTTGATGAACTCATAATGAAGTTTCATGTTGGGAAATACGAGAAAAGTCAGAGCGAGAACTTTGCGAGAATCGCTCTTAAGTATGGATTACAGCTACCAAAACCGTTCATACTGCTTGAGAGAGCGATTCTCCTTGTCGAGGGTGTGTGTCATGAGTTGTATCCTGAATTTGATTTGAAGGAGAGCATTGGAGAGTTGTTTGATGATGAAAAGGTGTTGAAAGATGAGATAAAGAGGAGTGTGAAGAGTCTGGCAGATGCATGGAGAAGGATTATTTATGAGACTCCAGAAATCATAGAGACGTACAAATCACTCGCAGTTCCACAGGAGAGAAGTTATCGAAAGGGAGGGTTGTTGTTTTCGCTGATTCTGTTGGCAGTGTCTGCCTTCTATATGAGCATCGAGCCGGTTGTTGGAACTGTGGGGGTTGTTGGTAGTATAATCATAGCTCTGATGTCCATTCGGTAAATTAATATGGGCGAATGTTAGAGGTGAGGGCATGGATAAAGTAAGGTTGGGATTTGTTGTATCTGAATTCAATAGAGACATCACATACGAGATGGAGCAGTTGGGAAAGGAACATGCAGAGTTTCTTGGTGCAGAGGTGTTGAAGACGATATACGTTCCCGGTGTTTTTGATATGCCACTTGCGGTCAAAAGACTTCTTAGGGATAAGGACATAGATGGGGTTGTCACGATAGGCTGTGTGATTCAGGGAGAAACAAAACACGATGAGGTTGTGATTGCACAGACCACAAGGAAGATAACCGACTTGGCTCTGGACTACAACAAGCCAGTCACACTCGGAATCTCAGGACCCGGAATGACAAGGCTCGAAGCTCATCAGAGGGTCGATTATGCAAAGCGGGCTGTGGAAGCTGCTGTGAAGATGGTCAAGCGTCTGAAAGAAAAAGAACAGTGAAGAGAATAGGAAAGAGAGATGTGAAGGGTGAGACGGGGGGTAGGTATTGGGAGGATATGGTGCAGAGGAGAACATAATCTCCCGAAGAGTTGAGAGCATAGAGGAGTCTGCTACGCTCAAAATGACCGACCTTGCGAGGGCAATGAAGGCAGAGGGCAAGGATGTGATTAGTCTCAGCTCAGGAGAACCAGATTTCGATACTCCCCCTCACATAAAAGAGGCTGCCATAAGGGCGTTGAAGGAGGGGCATACTCATTACACACCTGGTATGGGGATACCAGA
>MTMG01000007.1 GCA_002010075.1 Methanomicrobia archaeon JdFR-19
GAACGCATCAACTGCCAACTGCTCCCTTCCTTTGAGGGTGTTTGCATACTCTCTGAGCTGAAGTGCAAGCTCAACCTCTGGCGCTCCCCCGCCTGCGACAATGTATCCATCCTCAACAACACAGGCAACAACCCTCACCGCATCATCGAGCATCCTCTCAACCTCTTCTGCAATCTGTTCCGTTCCTGCGTGTATAACGATTGTAATGGCCTTTGTGTTCTTTGCGTCTCTTATGTAGATCAGCTCCTTCTCTTCCTCTCCAACCTCTTCAACGATTGAAGCCTCTCCGAGGTCATCTGGAGAGATGTCTTTCGTGTTGGATATCACTCTTGCACCTGTTGCCCTTGATATCTTCTTGATATCACCCGAGCTAACACGTTCCACTCCCATTATTCCATACTTTATCAAAAAGTGCTTTCCTGTATCATCAATGCCCTTTTCAGTGAAAACAACATTTACACCAGCATCTGCAAGCTCTTTGACAGTCTCCTCTATCACAATTTCTTCCTCTTTCAGAAAACTCTCGAGTTCGTTCGGATCCTCAATTTTCATCTTTGCTTTTGGCAAATCTACTTTCTTCGCTTCAATTCCTTTGCTCAAAACAGCAATCTTTGCATTCTTCACCCTCTTTGGCATCTGTGGGTGTGCTCTTTTCTTGTCAATCACAATCCCTCTTATGAGTTCTGTCTTCTCAGTTCTCAGTCCGACCTTCTTCATCATCTTTATATTATCATCAACATTCACACTTCCGTTGTCTTCCACGGCAAGCACCGCATCAACTGCTATGTCTGCAAGCAAATCACTGTATGATTCTCCAGCTTTCCCTGTCATAGCGGTTTTTGCGACCCTTTTCAGAGTTTCTTTGTCATTTTTATCAACAGGCTTTGCCATTTTCTTTACGAGTTCTATTGCTCTCTGACATGCGAGTTCGTATCCTTTTGAGATGATTGTTGGATGCACCTCTTTATCAACAAGGTCTTCAGCCTTTGTCAGAAGCTCAGCTCCGAGCAAGACCACACTGGTGGTGCCATCGCCCGCCGCCTCTTCCTGTGTCTTCGAAGTCTCAACAATGAGCTTTGCTGTTGGGTGTTCGATGGACATCTCCTTTAATATTACAGCACCATCGTTCGTTATCGTTATGTCCTTACTTGGCTCTACGAGCATTTTGTCCATCGATTTTGGTCCAAGAGTGGTTCTCACACACTCAGCAACAGCTTTTGCAGCAGTTATATTCATCTTAAGAGCATCCTTTCCAGCTGTTCTCTCCTTTTTGGTTGTTATCAAGAATATTGGCTGTCCCATCATTGGCATTGGTGATACCTTTGTATCAGCTACCTTTTCATAGTTCTTCTTAGCCATATAACCACCCTCCCTCTCTTTTCTACTACTTTTTAACTGAAAATATACTTCTATAAAAATTTTATCTGAGGGAAAGTGTCAGCATCGTGGCAACGCCTATCTGAAGAACATCGTGAATAACAACTTTTGCCTTACTAATCCCCACCTCATCCACCCCAAGAGGAACCCCGGGAGCGGAGATGTACGTCTCTCCATCGAGCAACTCTCCTCGGATTGTATCTTTTGATGGAGTTGCCTCAACTATCAGTTTCACATTTTTCATTTTCTTTATTCCCTCTTCAACAGACTTCACCCTCACAACACCCTCTATCTCTTCATCCTTCACATCATACACCAGCACATTTGCCCCCCGCCTTTTCAAAAGCTCAATTGCAGCTCTTCCGACCTTTCCAGCACCAATCACAAGCACATCTCTATCTTTGCAACCCCCCACAGCCATACACAGGGCTTGAGCAAATCCGTATCCAGTGGCTATGTAATTCGGTACAACCTCTCTCGTGTTCAGGTTTATCAAGGCAACTAGCTCGTCATCCCCTGCAAATATCATGTCTGCTCCCTTTTCAACCGCTTCAGCCAGACCAACAACATCTGGCTTTGTTATAAACGCATCTGCACCCATGTATTCCAATATTGCTTTGATGGCATCTGAAAACCCTTCAATCACGCCTTGACCAGATGTTATTGGGATAATCCCTATTCTTGACTTTCCTATCTTTTCTCTCATCTCTTCATGATCTGCATCTGCGGCAGCTGTCGCAATCTCGAAAAGAGAGTACCCAACCACATTTCTCAGAAAGAAATCGTAGCTTTTCATGGTCGATGGTATGTCCTTTATGAGCTCAGATGTCAATCGTGTGATTTATCTCCCTCCATAGTCTGTCTGTGCGAGCTTTCTGATTCTCTCAACCCCGTTGACTTCATGTATTATGTCAGCAACACATTTTGGTACGAGAGACTCCCACTCCTCTCCCTCTATCATTCTTCTCCTTATCTCTGTTCCAGAGTACTTCCCTCTGTGAAACAGAGGAAGATTTCTTACAGGCATTCCCGCTTCATAGAACAGCCTCTCAACGAGCGGATTATTTGAGAAAACAACTGAAAATGGTGGAACCATTGCTTTGACATGAGATACCCATACTGAGTTATACTCGACATCTTCAATGGGAATTACATAAAACGGGACGTCAAACTCTGAAACCGCCTTTGAAATCATCATTACTCTCTCACCTGCTGTGAATGGGTCTATGGTTGTGTGGGATTTCTGTGCACTTCCCACCCCGATTATGAGTTCCTCAACCTCATCTATCAGCATCCCAATTACCTTATGATGTCCGAGGTGGTATGGCTGAAATCTTCCGATATAGAACGCTCTCTCGTACTTGGGCGTGTTGCCGGAATGTTTATCGTGTCTTTCACTCTCCTGATTCATTCATACCACATCCTAGGGTGAATATGTTTTTTCAGGTCGGGATAAGCTTGTAGCTCCTCGATATAAAATCCTACCTCCTTGGATAGAACTTTTCTCATAACATTCTTCCATGGCACAACACATATCCTTCTCGGTTTTCCCTTTCCTTCTCTCAGTTCTACCATCAGCACACCAGTTCTACCCGAGAGTTTAAGAAATTCTTCCATTCTTTTTATCTGGTTTTTTGCGAAATGCTGTGAGAAGTAAAGAGCCTTAACACCCGTACTGAGGGAGACACTCTTGCACTCTATTGCCAGATAATATTCTTTGAGTGGGGAGTCAACGAGTACATCCACAACTTGGGATGTGAACATGCTCTGTCTGATCCTGTATGCAACTGCCCTTATGTCATTCTCAACGAAGAAAGAATTCAGTAGATGTACAAGCTCACTCTCAAACCTGCTCATCTGTCTTCTCCAGTTTTGTTATGGAGGTCTTTTGTTATGAAGACTGCAGCAGCAACAACAGTCGTCCACACCCCATCCTCATCTGCAACAGCTTCTTTGGATATTGCAATTACCTCTTTTGGCTCGCTTCCATTCACGCTTTCGTACATCTCTATGGCAAGCTCCTTTGCAGTTACCATGCCTTGTACCTCATCTTCAGACGATTTATGTTCGAATATGTATCCTATTTTTGAAGGGTCATCTGGGATTGCACATCCAATAGCCGATAAAATTCTGTCTCCCTTCACTTTTGATGAGTTTTTGGATAGGACACAGAAAACAATCTCGCCCGGAGAAAGATAAGATAGCCCCTCCTCTCGCGTTATTACCTTGCATCCCGGCGGTAGAATTGAGCTAACTGGCACAAGGTTAAAACCATTGAGTCCTGCATCCCTCAGGGCGAACTCAAATGAAACCAGCTAATTTGTATGTTTTCCAACGCCTGTTGTAAAGAAGATACCCTTAGGAACTATTTTTTCCATCTCCCATCCCTTCTTCACTGTTTATACTTTATATTACTTTCACATTTAAAGAGCCAACAACACCCACGTATCTCTTTCCCTTGTATTCAAAGCTCATTGTTATGTCTTTTATTTGGAAGATGCCTTCCTGCGTTGGCAGTATCACCCACACCCTCTTCGCAACTTCTCCGGGATTGACTTTACCGAAATTAAGGGTTGGTGTATTTATTCTTATCTGTTTTGGAAATATTCCTCTTACCTTCACATCCATGTATGGGCTGGGAGATGGATTCCTGATGAATACGGTTATGGGCACTTTCTTTCCCTTTTTACATGTGCCCCCTATCTTGACCCTTATCATCTTTGATGTTCTCTCATTTGACAGCAGTATTGCTTGCTTATTCACTTTGGCGGTCTTTGTTTTCCTCTTCTTCTTTTTCTCTCTTGAGTTTAGTTTCATTCCTATGATAATAAGACCCACCGACCCCAAAATGAAATATTTCATATTAGCTAGAATGATGTCAAGACCATATCCAAGCTTCACATCACTTGGGGGCTCTGGAAGTTCTTGAACTGGCAAAATTTCCAGTGGCTCTTCAGATATGTTCAGTATTTGCCACATCCCTCCAATATATTCGAGACGGTAGTACTATTCCTTACTCTCAACCACTTCCTCATCTCGCATGATGTCAAAAGAAACTTTCAGAACCGCTTGCATCCCATCCTCAGAGAGTTCTCTCTCGAGTATTGTTATGTTCTCTATTGCATAGTTCTTGTATTTGTTCTTCAGATTCTCTATCCTCAATTCTATGTTGGTTTTTGGATATCCGAATTTAAGAAGAGTTGTTTGGTTGAAGTACACATAGGTATATGCCGTGTTTGCATCTCCCTCTCCCACAGCGGAGAGATACCCAATAACACTCTCTTCTGGGTCAGGAATCGCAGATGCCGTTGGAGTTAAGGCTACAAAGATGAGAGAAAGAATTAAGAGTGATACAGTAGCTTTCCTAATTTTCATAATGCCCCCTCGTCTATCAGCCCTACTTGTGTTTTGGTATCCTTCCTATTTAAATATTTGTTAAAAGTTTCAAACATCCAAGACTCTGTATAATGTATCTCTCTGTTTTGGTATCCTTCCTATTTCTCTAATGAGATTTTCAAACTCTTCTTTCTGCAAACACTCTCCTGCCAAGCCCCCAGCACTCTTTGATATGTTTTCTTCCATTAGGGTTCCTCCGAGGTCGTTTGCACCAAACATGAGAGCAACTTGAGCGAGCTTTCTTCCAAGTTTTACCCAACTTGCCTGCACATTTTTTATGTATCTGTGGAGAAGTATTCTTGCAATTGCATGAACCTTGAGGTCATCAACGCCCCCTCTATGGGACGTCATCAAGCCAAGCTCGTTGTTCTTGGGCATGAATGGTAAAGGCACAAACTCTGTAAATCCACCTGTTCTCTTCTGAATCTCCCTTATCAACAGGATGTGTTCTATTCTGTCATCCCAACTTTCGATGTGTCCGTACATCATTGTTGCGGTGGTTGGTATCCCAAGGGTGTGTGCAGTCGTCACAATATCAACCCACTGCTTGGTTGTTAGTTTATTTGGGCAGATTTTCTTTCTTATGTCATCCACGAGAATCTCCGCAGCAGTTCCTGGCATAGAGTCAAGCCCACATTTTCTGAGCTCACTGAGGGCTTGTTTTACAGAACATCCTGTGTTCTGTGATGCATGATATACCTCCATTGGAGAAAAGGCATGAATGTGCATCGAAGGGTACCTCTCTTTTATGGCTTCCAATATCATACAATAATCTTCAAGTGTGTATTCTGGATGGAGCCCTCCCTGAATGCATAGCTCAGTAGCACCCTAACGCCACGCCTCATCTACTTTTTCGAGTATTTGCTCGATTGATAGGACATATTTTTTCATTCTTGTGAATGCACAGAACTTGCATCCGCCTATGCATATGTTTGTGAAGTTGATATTTCTGTTCACAACAAACGTGACAACATCTCCGCACTCTTCCCTTCTCAATTCATCAGCCATCTTACCAAGGGTGAAGAGGTCAAGCTCTGTCAGGTGGAGGGCATTCTCAACACTTTCATGAGCTAATGGCATACATAAGACCGCAATCTCTTAATTCATAAAGTTTATTCATTATGTATGATGATGTTCGATGACGTTGGAAGTTTTCCATCTTCTCAGGGAGATTACTTGAAGGTGGTTGAAGATGTGATGAGAATGAAACTCATGTGCGGACTTGATGTTCCCACATATCCTCAGCTGAGAGATATGAACACTATGTTTTCTGAGATTCTGGAAGATGAGAAAAATTGTGAGCAACCGTTTCTTGTGAAGAGGGAAAAGGCTGAGATAGTTGAAATGAAGGCGGTTGAAAAGGTGGCAAGAGAGTGGAAAAAAGAGACAGGAGAGGTCATGAAGATCAAGGTGTGTGTAACAGGTCCTGTTGAGTTGTATCTTCATCTATTTGGCACCTCAAATTATCCAGACATTTTAGTTAATATTGCAAGGAGTGTGAGGAGGTTCTTTTTGTCTTCGTTGTCCCCCTCGTACGAGGTGCAGGTTGTGAGTATAGATGAACCAAGTCTTGGATTGAATCCTGCCATCATGTTCTCGGAGGAGGATATACTCGAGGCACTGGATATAGCGTCTGCACATCGTATCGAGACACAGGTTCATTTGCACTCCCCATTGTACAGTGAGGTTGTATGTAACTCGAATGTGGACATCATAGGCGTTGAGTGTGCCTCAGAACCCTCGAATCTTGAACTCATAGACAAGTGGTTGCTTGAGGATACTGACACCTTTTTGAGGGTTGGAATTGCAAGGACAGATATCCACGCTATGGTTTCTGAGCTTAACGAGAGATACTCAACAAATGTTTGGAGAGATGAGAGTCTTATGAGGAAGGTGGTTGAAGAGATGGAGACACCAGATACGATAACCTCAAGGCTCAGAAGAGCTTGGGAGATGTTTGGGGATAGGATAAGATATGTAGGTCCAGATTGCGGACTCGGTTCATGGCCATCTCAGGAACTTGCATGCGAGCTTTTAAGAAATACAAAGCAAGGAATAAATGCGTTTAGTGAGACTCTAAGAGGGCGTTAAAGTATTTAGTCGAGAAACATGACCTCGTATTCGATTGGCTCTGATTCATCGTACAGCATAGTCTCAATTGCCTTTTTTATGAGTTCAAAAGCCTTTTGTGGAGTTCCACTGCATCTGACAACATCAAATTCAGGACAGACAGTAAGATAATGCCCTCTTTCGTTCTGGTATATAACTACCCGCACCTTCATCACTGGAATATGTGATATCTGACTTAATTATTTTTTGTGAGAACTTGATTTTCAACCCCCCATCCAACTGACTTAATCACAGTTCTCCTGTCTTTGCTCTGTATCCCATCACCACCACCCAAATCGAAAGTACACAGCTGAGCAGAATCCACGCGAGTGCGAGCAATCGTGAGATGTTATCTTCTACCATTTGGTACATAAGCAGTATTGAGACACCGATGTATATGAGAAACAGTACCATCGTAATCGATTTCATGTCATACCTCCAACATTTATATACAGTGTTAATTTAATTGTATTTGATGATTGACCCAGGCTCGCTTATATGGTTAATATTTCTTTTCTATCTGATAATGGCGCCCCAGCTCCAGTTCAGACAGCTTCAGATTACAAGGGGGAGGTTGTTAAAGAAGTTATCTGAGAAAAGAGGGAGTGCGATTGTTACTCTAATCCACCGACAAGAGAGCTTGGGATTCTTTGGCATCCCCTTTTACAGATTCATAAACATCGAGGATTCTGAGGATGTGTTGAGGGCAATACGGTCTGTTCCAGATGATAAGCCAATAGACCTTGTGATTCACACCCCGGGCGGGCTTGTACTGGCAGCGAGTCAGATTGCAAGAGCCTTGAAGGGCCACAAAGGAGAGGTAAGAGTAATAATCCCCCACTATGCAATGAGTGGCGGGACCCTTATTGCACTTGCATCAGATAAAATCATAATGGATGAAAATGCTGTGCTTGGTCCAATCGACCCACAGCTTGGGAAGTATCCCGCACCAAGTATATTGAGAGCCATTGAGAAGAAAGGTGCTGAGAAGATGGATGATGAGACATTGATACTCGCAGATGTTGCTGAGAAATCAATAAATCAGGTGAGAGACTTTGTATACTGGCTTCTCAAAGATAAGTATGGAGAGGATAAGGCAAAGGAGTTGTCTCAGGTGTTGACCGAAGGAAGATGGACACATGATTATCCGATCACGGTTGAGGAAGCAAAAGCACTCGGACTCGATGTTAGTACAGATGTTCCCGAGGAGGTTTATCTTCTCATGCGTCTGTATCCCCAGCCAACCCGTCTTAGACAGCCGAGTGTTGAGTTCTCTCCTGCACCACTTGGGGGAGGTAAAAAAGCTGAGGAGGTGTAAGATTGTTACAGGTCGTTAACTTAAAAGTTAGAGTTGATGGGAAAAAAGTTCTGAATGGTGTTAGTTTCTATCTTGAGCAAGGAAATACATATGTGTTGTTTGGTGCAAATGGTAGTGGCAAGTCATCGCTTCTCAACACCATAGTAGGAAATCCAAAGTATGAAGTTGTGAGTGGTAGAATCATATTCAAGGATGTAGATGTTACCGAGATGAGTCCAGACGAGAGGGTAAAGCTTGGTATGG
Source organism: Methanomicrobia archaeon JdFR-19 (assembly GCA_002010075.1). GTDB lineage: Archaea > Halobacteriota > Methanosarcinia > DSM-18856 > Methermicoccaceae > JdFR-19. The sequence continues at coordinate 8,444 of MTMG01000007.1, forward strand.
GGATTGCATTTCAGAACCCGCCAGAGGTGGATGGTGTGAAGTTAAAGGAGTTGCTGGAGTACTGCCGTGGCATCAGTGGTCTGGATGGGGAGGAAGTTGAGAAATACATAGAGATGCTGAACATGGAAGAACTTGTAGGAAGACATGTGAACAAAGGATTTTCGGGGGGCGAGGTGAAGAGAGCTGAAGTTTTACAGTTGCTTGTACTGAATCCAGAGCTTGTAATGTTGGATGAGCCAGACTCTGGCGTTGATATTGAGAATCTGTCTATCATGGGGAAAGCCCTCAGGACTTTACTTGAGAGGGATAAAAAGAAGGATGAGAGAACAAAGACCTCACTCATAATTACACATACAGGACACATACTTCAGTATGTGGATGCAGATTATGGGATGATCCTTCACAATGGAAGAATTGCATGCATAGGGAACCCTGAAAAAATACTTGAGGATATAACAGAACACGGATACGAGGGGTGTGTGGATAAATGTCTGAAGAACGTGGAGTAAAGGATGTTGCAAAGGACAGACTCGAGAGTGTTGGGATAATACTCAATCCAGAGAAAAGATCTGGAATGTTCCTTCAGGTTGATCAATCAACAGCGCTTGCCTCCCCCCTCTACGAGGGAGTTGAAGTAATGAGCATCAGAGATGCTCTGAAAAAGTACGAGTGGGTTTCAGACCTCATGTGGAGCCTTGTTAAAAGGGAGCAGGATGAGTATACAAGGGAGGCAGATTCAGAGGATGTTAATGGTTATTTCATAAGGGCTATGCCCGGAGCCAAGATAGAGATGCCAGTAGAGGCGTGTCTGTATTTGAAAACACTCGGACATAAGCAGAAGGTACATAACATAATAATAGCAGAAGAGGGGTCTGAGCTGAATATAATATCGGGTTGTACATCACACCCTGGTGTTGTTTCAGGTATGCACATAGGAATCTCGGAGTTCTTTGTTAAGAAAGATGCAAAGATCAGTTTCACAATGGTACATGGCTGGGAAAGAGATATGGAAATCAGACCAAGAAGTGCTGCAAAGGTTGAGGAGAATGGTGTTTTCATAAGCAACTACGTACTCCTCACACCCGTGAAATTGGTTCAGATGTATCCAAAAGCATATCTGGGAAAGAATGCAAAAGCAGTGTTCAGTAGTATCCTTCTCGCTCATGAGGGGTCTGTGGTTGATGTTGGCTCGTACGGCGCTCTCCAAGGTGAGAAAAGTTCTGTTGAAATAATATCACGTTCAATATCAACTGGTGGAAAGGTTTTTGCGAGGGGGCATATAGTTGCCGAGGAAAACGATGTAAAAGGACATCTTGAGTGCAGAGGGTTGATGCTGTCAGATGATGGTGAAATACATGCGGTTCCAGAGCTTGAGACAAAGTATTCACAAGTCGAACTGTCACATGAGGCGGCGATAGGGAAGATAGCCGAGGAGCAGGTATTCTATCTGATGTGCAGGGGAATGACAAGAGATGAGGCGACATCCACGATTGTGAGAGGATTCATGGATGTTGAAATAAAAGGAATACCAGATTCTCTGAGGTTTGCCATATCTAAGGCGGTGGAGTTGGCTGCAAAGGATATGTTCTGATCAGACCATTTTAAAGAGGAGGTAAGCTCCGAGAAATGTGCCAATTGCACTGCCCATGTTTGAAAGGGCTGCAACCATCAAAACTTTGAATGCACGATTTTTCCTCATCTCAGACAGTGAATTCGCTTTGAACAGCATCCTCACATCTGCTACTGTTGGCTCTCTCTTCCAGAGCTCGACAAGTCCTGCAAACCACCCAGCTGCGAGGAAGGGCGAGAGAGATGTCATCCATGCTACTGAAAATGCGGTGAGTATGGAGAGAGGATGTCCGCCAGCAATGGTGGCACCAATAGCACTCAACACACCATTTATTATAAACCACCACATAAAAGCTATGAGAAAACCTTCAAATGAGTTTTTCAGTATTAAAATGAACATGAAAATAACGAGAAACCCGATTATTGCCCCAATAATCTTTGTCAAAATACCGCGGTAATACTTTGCTTCATGATCTGCCTGATGGTATTCGGTCAGATGGCTCGCGGGTGTGGTTAGAAGCTAACTCACTCCCTTTAAATGTCCAGCACCCATAACAGCCACGATCTTACCATTTTCCATGGCACTGGCGATTTCACGAATTCTGTTTGCCATCACCACATTTCTCTCTTCCACGAATACCTTGTATGTTGATGGAGAAATTTCTTTGAGCTCTTCAAGTAGCTCATTAACCGTCTCCTCGTCTGTTATGTCCTCATCCACCTCCACCTTGCCTCTGAACACACCCAATATCGATAGCAATAGTCTTAGTTTCTCACGTAAGCTAAGCGTTTTGAGAAATCTTGAGAGTGTTGTTTCCAGTTCTTGATCTATTAATGCGATACGTGCTCCGATTTCTTTTGCAGTCTTTATTGCTTCCTTCATCTCAGCACCTGGCTCTACACCAATCTCAGCCCCAATCTTCCTCTGGACATAGCTGAGAATTACACCAACCAAGAACACCATAAACTTTCCCTGTTTTATGACCTCTTTTAGAGAAACGTCCCGCGATTCGTAAAGCGAAGAGAATCTCTTCATATCGAGTTCGAGAGCAACAACCTCAGGCATCTCTTCACGAATTGTCTCTCTGACCCTCTCAACACTTTCTTTAAGAACATGGGCAGTTCCAACAAGCACAACCTCTACGTTTCCAACTTTCGTTCTGAGAACACTGTTCATCTTCTACCAATCTCAATCAACAAACTTATTTAAGTATTGGGCTACGATGAAATCACGATGTCAGATGATAAAATGAGAGACCCCACACATTCACCTCAAGAAACGTCTGATTGGGAAATTCCTATGTCAGTACGCTTGAGATATCCAAGACTGAAAGTTCCGTACGGAAAGCCACATCCAGTGTTCGATACCGTTCAAAAACTGAGGGAATGTTATCTCAGAATGGGATTCACCGAAGTAATGAATCCACTGATAGTGGATGATGTTGAAGTATATCGGCAGTTTGGTCCAGAAGCTCCCGCAGTACTCGATAGAGTGTTCTATCTTGCAGGATTGCCGAGACCCAATATAGGGATCTCTGATGAAAAACTCTCTGAGCTTACGAAATACACAGGTGTGCTGTGCGAGGGCATGGTTAAAAGTCTCAGAACACTGTTTCATAGATACAAGAAGGGAGAAATTGAAGGTGATGACCTTGTGTATGAAATTTCCAAAGCCCTTTCGGTGTCAGATACAGATGCGGTGAAGATTCTTGATGAAGTATTTCCAGAGTTCAAAGAGTTGAAACCAATCCCGACAAGCAGGACACTCAGAAGCCATATGACATCGGGATGGTTCATAACACTTGGAGCGCTCGTGGGGAAGATGAAGACACCCATGAAGCTCTTTTCGGTTGACAGGTGTTTCAGGAGAGAACAGAGGGAGGATCCGACCAGGTTGATGACATACTTCAGTGCGTCTTGTGTAGTTGCTGGCGAGGACATAACCGAAGAGTGGGGGAAAGCCATATCTCACTCACTGCTCTCCCAATTTGGCTTCACCGAGTTCAAGTTCAGACCAGATGAGAAGCGCAGTAGATACTATGCATCTGGCACACAGACCGAAGTGTTTGCGTACCATCCAAAGCTCGTTAACTCGAGTACGAAATATTCTGATGGGTGGGTGGAAATAGCCACATTTGGTGTGTATTCCCCAGATGCTCTTGCCCAGTATGATATACCATATCCCGTTATGAATCTGGGGCTTGGAGTTGAGAGACTTGCCATGGTTCTCTATGATGCAGAGGATATGAGAAAGATGGCATATCCGCAGTTTTATGAGCCAGTACTCTCTGATTCTGAGATAGCATCCATGATAGATTTCGTAGACAAGCCATTTACAAGACAGGGGTGGGAAATTGTGGATGGGATTTCAAGAGTATGTATTGAACATGGTCACGAAGAAAGTCCTTGTGAGTTCTTGGCTTGGGAAGGAGAGCTCTTTGGCAAAAAAGTGAGGGTAAGCGTCGTAGAGCCAGAGGAGAACACGTTGTTGTGTGGGCCTGCCGCGTACAACGAGGTTGTTGTGACAGATGGAAACATTATTGCAATAATACCTGAAAAATTCAGAGAGCTTTATGAGAAAAGTACGAAAACCACCATCAGACTGTTCGAGGCTTTTGCTGTCAGATGTGCATATGAGATAGAAAGGGGAACGATTGCTGGCATAGATACTGAGACAAGGTGCAGAGTAATAAGAACGCCAGCTGAAATAAATCTCAAGGTAGAAGAGCCAGCTCTCAGATACATCACTGCCAATCAGAAAAAAATCGATATAAGAGGACCAGTGTTCATCACTGTGCGCTCTGAAATCATATAAAAAAGTTTTTCATTGTTCAGAACAATGACTTTCCATGAATAAACTAATCCACGAGAGAGTGAAGATTGATAACGGCGAGGTCGATTGTTATAGTATTGAACTTCCCGGTGCCCCACTCATTGTTTTGAGAGCTGAGAAAGGATTTGTGATGTGCGGATATCTCGACATCTCTGCAGCAGAGAAGTTGGGCGTTGTGGCTGCAAAGGTGAAAGGTGTTGCAACCTTTGAAGATGTTTTGAATGGGGTGGTGGTTGAAACAACGTCAAAAGCGAGGGAGCTTGGAATATCTGCGGGTATGCATGGTAAAGATGCTCTTGAGAGGATGCTTTGATGAAGTCAAGGGAGTTGTTGAACAAATTCAAATGGACCAACTCTCTTGACGGGGTGGAAGTGCTGTACATCCACAGGGGTGCACCGAACAATGTGAAAAGTGTCAGTGGGCATGATATTGTGGAGATCGGTGCAGGGTTCTTCACACTTAAAAACGGAACAAGAATTCCATATCACAGAATTGTGGAAATAAGAAAGGATGGTAAAGTCGTGTGGTTCAGATAACAGGGTTTCTCAGAGTCCCTATGTGTTCAATCTCAACCTCCACAACGTCTCCTCTGTTCATTTTACCAACACCAGCAGGAGTCCCAGTGAGTATCACATCTCCCTTTTCGAGCGTCATCACCCCGGATATGAATTTTATAAGTTCATGAACACCGAATATCATGTTTTTCGTGTTTCCTTTTTGAACAATTTTTCCATTCAATTTACATAAAACATCAACTTCCTTCACATCTTCTTGTATAAATGGACCTACTGGGGCAAATGTGTCAAAGCTCTTTGACCTTGTCCACTGGATGTCTTTCTGTTGGAGGTCTCTTGCAGTCACATCGTTTGCACACGTGTATCCGAGTATGTAATCTTCTGCGTATTTCTCGCTTACGTTTTTACATCTTTCAGATATCACAACTGCCAACTCACCCTCATAGTCCACCCTGTTCACTTTGGGATGGACTATGGGTTTCTCGTGCGATTGTAATGCACTTGTAGGTTTCAAAAATATTATGGGCTCGTCAGGAATCTTCATTCCAAGCTCCTCTGCATGGTCATAATAGTTCAGCCCAACTCCCACTATTTTGGTTGGCTCACAAGGTACAAGCACCTCCACCTCCTGAATCCCAGTTTCAACGTCTCCATCCACAACTACATCACCCCTCACCTCCCCCTGAAAGATGCGTCCCTGATATCTGAACCTCCCAATCATTCAATCACAACCTTATCTTTACAACCTTATCTTTCTGCCACATGCATCTCTTGTATATATTCCGAATTCTGTCTTCTAAAGTTCGTCCCCCCTGAAAATAGGACCCTCCTTACACACCCTCCATCCATGAGGGTCTATACAGCACGACCCACACACACCCATACCGCATTTGAAGTATCTATGCAGACTGAATTCACATTTTTCGAGCATACCATACTCACATACTCTTTTGAATACTTCAAACATCATCTTCTCTGGACCACAGCAGTATATTCTATCGAATTTTTCAAAGTCTAAGTCAAGCAGGTGTATCACCGTACCCTTCACACCCTGAGAACCATCTTCAGTTGCTATCATCTTTCTACCTTTCACATCCTCAACCAGTGTGAGTTCGTCCCCACTCTTCACACCAAAGCACACAACTACTTCAGCACCCTCTCTCACCAGCACATTTGAGAGATATGTGAGTGGAGCTATTCCCACTCCCCCCCCTATCAAAAGAGCCTTGCTGGCAGATGTCGTGAAGCCCTTTCCAAAGTATCCTCTTAATCCGATACTCTCTCCTTCCCTCACGTTTCTCAGAGCCTTTGTGCACTCACCTACCTCATTCACGGTTATGCCTATGCGGGTGGTGTCAAAGTGGGATATAGCCATTGGAATTTCATCCACACCATACACCCAGACCATCACAAATTGGCCTGGTTGTGGTTTCCCTTCAAGATTGTTCTCAACGAATACCACACTCACATTCTTCGTTTTATGGACAACCTCAACAACCTCGCACGAGACTGGGAACTATTTCATTTCCTCACGACCTTCTTCCCTCTTTCACTTGGAAGTACTTCTATTCTTGCATCTGGATACCTCTTTTTTAGTGCATCTGGCATCAGCATATACAGTGCAACTGCAAGTGCAGATATTTCAGAGTGAGGTTGATGCCCAATTGCAACGTTGTAATCTGAGATTTTGTATATTTCGGGAGGAACCTTTTCTGCCCCCACCACAAAAAGAACGTCTCTTCCTTTTATTTTGTTTATTACATCTTCCATATCCTGCCCATACATCGTGAGATGGCACACAACTCCCCCCCCTTCCTTCCATTTCTTTATGACTTTCTTCCAGTTATCAGTCTCTCTCACCCAGAACGAACCACCCCACCTCTTCACAACATCCTCTAAATTCCTCTTGACATCCTCGTCCTTGGTCGTCAAATACACACCCTCTGCACCAAAAGCTCGTGCAGTGAGGCACACATGGGTTGTAACTCTCTGGTCTCTCTCACCTCTGTGTCCGAGTCTGAGAACTACAACCTTCATAACATGACACCCTCTTTCAGGCGTTTGCAAGCTTTTTCATAAGTCATCTCGATTATATTTTTCAGGTTGGTGACATCTTCTTTGTTGTATCTGAGCAGTGTATCGAGTGCATCCTCGTCTCCCCTCTCATACCTTTTCCATAACAGAACTGCATCGTATCCAGAAAGTTCTTTGACACCATGCGGGCGTGCTATACCGAGCTATCTTTCAATGTTTTTGAGACCACCTCTCAAACCAAGTCTTCGTGTGTAATAGAGTAGGTCAGTATGAAGACAGCGAATCTCAATCTCTGGGAATTTCTTTAACAAGAAGGGGACATCAAAACGTCTTCCATTGAATGTTATGATCATTTTGAATTTTGGAAGCACATCCACAACCTCATCAATGTTGATACCGTGGATGAATGCCCTGTATTTTTTCCCATCGAACAACCCAACCATGGTGATGTATGATCTGTCTGGGAGCAATCCGGTGGTTTCTATGTCTAAGAACGCGACACCCTCTTTGAATTCTTTGTATGCTCTCCAGTGTTCAGATGGTGGTAATTTATTTGAGAAATAACTCGCATCTTTATCCTGAATCGCTTCTATTGATCTCTCAACCTCTTCGCACACATACTCCCATCTGACATATGGTAGTCTCACTTCTTTGCAGAAGACATCTTCCCACCTATTCACACCCATCTACCACAACTTTCTCTCGGACTACCTTCCAATACCAGGTACGTGTATGAATGTGCTTTTGAGCATCAGCGACATCTCCTTATACATTTCACAACAACACTTCTAACAACCTCGCCAATCTCACGTATGTTTCCCTCTACCGTCATTCTGATGTAGCTCTCAGTCCCACTTGGTCTTATGAGTGCCCATCCATCCTCCAATTCTATCCTCACTCCATCTGTATAATCAATTTTATCAGATAACTTACTAATCTCTGTTTTGATGCACTCCATAACTTTTTTCATTATTTCTCTCTCACACGGAATTTTCTCTCTCTTTCTCGGATATTTCGGAATCTCCTCAACAAGTTCTGACAACTTTGCATTGTTTTCATGTAGAGTATTTATCAATTTGGCGGTGGCATACACTCCATCTGGGCAGTATGATAACTCTGGAAATATCCAAGTACCTGAACTCTCCCCACCAAATGATGCCCCAACTTCTTTCACCTTCTCTGCCACATAAACATCCCCAACCTTTGTTCTGTATCCTTTTCTGTTCTCTCTGCTGAGAACCTCATCCACAGCCATTGATGTGTCCACAGTGTACACAACATCTCCCTCACTTTCTAGGGCAAATATAGCCAGAATGGTATCTCCATCCACATATCTCCCCTTCTCATCAACAAACACAGCCCTATCTGCATCTCCATCTTGTGCAACACCCAAGTCTGC
>MTMG01000001.1 GCA_002010075.1 Methanomicrobia archaeon JdFR-19
GAGTAATCCGTCCGATGTGAGTGTCTGATATCAGCAGAACACATTCTTCGGTTTGGACCACACATAGAAGAGGGAGATGGACTTATTAAAATGTGTAAGAGTTCATATGACTATTTCATTTATATGAATTTAAAACCCGAGTTAATTAAATCCCTCACTATTGATTTTAAGTGATCAGCTCTGCTATTCACCTCTGGAAGAAAATACCTCACCCTACCATCATTTAGTAAATTGTACAATTCTCTCAAAAAATATCTCTTGATGTCGTCATAACTTGATACTACCGTCTCTGTATATGAATTGGGTACAACTATTTTATCTATATCCGTGCATCTCAATCCTTTAAAATAAGAATCTAATGTTCCCATATGGGCACTTGCCCTGTTATTTTTTCCAATACATTTACCCCACAAATGGATACTTGCAATATACCTTCTTACAGAATATAACTGTTTGAAGATCTCTGATAATTCATTTTTTGAGAATTTCCCAATATCAAAACCGTGTGCCGAAAACAGTTGAGGAAAATCCAGAGCAATCCGTAATTTTAAATCGTGTTCTTTTATTAACTTTGTTAACTCTTTCAGATCATCTATTGTTGAGAATATAAATGTCCCATCACTATACTGGCTTCCATATCTATTTTCTATCAGTACTTCTATCTTAGGATATGTTGACATAATTTCATCTTCAAAATACTGGTATAACTCTATGAATTGAGATAAATTGTTACAGTAATCGTCGAAAGGTGGGTGAATCTCAATTATTGTGGGTATAATTCTATCATCTACAAATTCTAAAGTAAACTGGGTAAAATCTCTCACCCAATCTTCGTTGAACCATAACTTTGGTACACCTTTACCATCTGTTACTCTTATCCCTGATAAGTCTTTACAGGCCAAACATGTAAATTTTCGTGGGCCATAGGAGTATTCTGTATGGAGAGAACAATCTAAATCAGAAACTGTTATCTTACTATCGAAATGTGCAGAGATCTCCTCAATTTTAGGTTCAATTTCATCAGGATACTTTTTATTTCTGTAACGTATTGGTATAAGGGTAACCATTTTTCCACACCCCTCTACTATTCTCCAAGCTTTCCTTTACTCACTCAGGAATTTCACTTAACAAATATTCACGTTATTCACATACACAGTAAGTGAGTGATTCAAGCCATTTTTTCATTTCACTTAATCTTTCACCTATTCTTCCCTCTACTATTACTACTCTGCAATTATGATTACATCTCCCTCTAAATCCATCTAACGCTTGTAGATAGTTCTTACCTAAGTTAATTAAAATCTCAGAGTAATAGTTCTGCTCAAGAACAGAACTTAAGGTTTGAACTATACTTTCTTTCAACTCTTCAGCTCTTTTAGTTGTCATTTTCATGTCATAAAACCCAATATATTCAGATGATTCTATCAACCCGTATTTAGCCGATATTATATAAATATCCAAATTTGGTAAATCCAAATATTTTCTTAAAAGTTTAAATTGTGGTCCATCGTAAAGTTCTATAGCAGGAATCTCTCTGTTTACAGATTTCTTTTTCTTTGAGCAAGAAACTATAATCAATTTTCTATTGAGATAACTCGCAAACACCTTATCATAGAGATAATCTCTAACCTGTTTAAATCTTTTAATTCTCAACTCATCTCGACTAAACTTTCTTTTCTCGTTTTTTTGTGGGGGGGTATAATTGAGTATCCATCCTTTATAATCAGAACCAAAGATTCGGTATTTCCTAAATAAAGGAATCCTTTTTGGGTGATAACAACCCAACAAAAATAACCAATCATGTGGATACGACTCTCTGATTCTCCTTATAACCGTTTCCAAAAATTTTTCATCTTTTACTCTTACGTATCTACTACTATTTTCAACTTTCTTCAGCAACCCACCTATTCCAATATATCTGAAGCCCAATTCTTCTCTAAGTCTTTGATAACATTCAAGATATTCCTCAGGTGTGTTACCTTGGGCAACCCCTACCAACTCAAAATTATAATTTCCGCTATAGTATACTTTTGTTGCCTCTTTAGCACTATTTAGAGTCTCATCTTTATTTTTAAGAACATCAATCATGATTCCAAAATCTGCCCCCATTCTCTCATAAATCTTGAAAAGGTCTTCATAGCTAAATTTACATCCTTCTTTGGAGAAGACTCCCGAATCTACCATTTTTATTATATTTTTTCCATTAAACTCTCTGAACAACCTCTGAAAATTATCAGATGTGTTAGCATGTCCCATGAGACCTATTTTAAAAGGTAGCTTGTCAATTTCACAAAACTCCAATAACTTTAAAGACATCGGTCTATCGACTACAAAGAATGGGATGGAGCAACCATTCGTTCTCATGATTGTTCACCATAGACACCCAGAAAGTGTCTGATTCTGTCCTCAGCATTTGGAGCTTGTATTGGGATAGGCATATCAATCCCAGTTGCTTCATGACTAACCAAAAGCCACTGACCCTTCTGGAACTTAAAGGTTTGAGTAAATTGGTCAAGGGATAACGAAAATGCCTCTCCAACAACTTTTCTATCATATTCTCTCGGTAATTTGCTGATGAAATAAGTGTGAAGCTGACCCATTATATTTGTATCTAAATAAGCTGATCTTTGGGTAGCAATTCCAACACCGATGCCGAACTTTCGTCCTCTTCTTGTTAGTGTTTCTATAATTCCTTTGGATGATTTCTCACTCTCCGAGGGAGGTTGAGCCGGTATGAATTGATCTGCCTCATCGAAAATAAACAATACTAATGGGGAGATTGATCCTCTTGATCGTCTATTCCAGAATAGACGTTGACCTAACTCACTAGCAAAATGCCTGATTCTATGTGAATCATGAGACGTCACTATGTACAAACTCGATTTAGCCTCGTTGTTTAGATCCTTAATTATTTCCCCTATATCGATTTTTGCATTTTCGCTAATTTGAATTTGACTCCCTTCGATAATTTGCTCTAGACGTTCTACCAAAATATATTGGATTCTATCCTTGAGATCCTTCTCCTTAAGCATATCTGTTACTGATGTTATATCTTGCACTCTGAGCTCGCCATTCTGAAATCCCAATTTATCTATAAACTCTCGAGCAAGTTGTGGTGTAAGCTCCTCATCAAGGTATTCACCAAACACATCATCTTTCACTTTTTTTAGTTTTTCTATTTTGATAGGGCTACGAAGCCCATTTTCCACATTTGGCCACACTTCTTTTAAGAAGTCTTCCACTGTCCGTGTAAATGCTTCTTCAAAGATTTTAATCACACCATTTTGAAGAATTTTTTGGATTAATGGTTTAAACTTTATTTTCTCTCCCTTAAGTCCTTTTGGTAGAAGAATATTTTTTAGAAAAGTGTTAACCGCAAAATCCAAGTCATCGGATGACCCGTTGATGTAGTCAAAAACTGGTTTCATTAGTGTTTTTTCTCCTAAGCAAATTATTTTTCCATTGTGTGTTAACAACTGATCTGCCAGTAGTCCGGTATATTCGTCCATTAAATCAAACAAAACAATCTTAATAGGTTCATCTGTTGAGAGCAAATTACTCACTAAAGTACTTATTAAATTACTTTTACCGACACCCGTAAAACCAAAAACACCAAAATGAGTTTTTATTAAATCTTCCACTCGAACATAGATTTTTACATTTCTGTCTCGAATTAAACTACCAATTTCGATGATATTCTCAGCGTCTTTATTAATCCCTCTATTAAAAATCTTCTCTGTCATCTCTGAAGTAAGGAGGTAAACATCTTTCCCAACCATTGCCATTGCACTTTCGGGTTGTATAGGCTCCCCACTATTGTTTTCATCGTATTCTAAATTAGTAGGAACTGCTTCACAAATAATCTTAGTTGTATCTTCATAAGGCTCTGTTTCCTGTTCTGTCCAATCAGCTGAAGCACTCTTTGCTGCTTGCATTACAAATCCTGGATACCCTTTTAGATCCTTTATATCTGTACCAAGAGCATAATGCATTGGCATTACAGTCACTAACTGAAGGATGCTGTATCTTATAGCATTCAAATCAGTAGCAAAGTTTGGTACAGCAACCAAATCTCCCTCACGCAATTCATTAACCAACTTCCTTGTATAGTCAAACCATATTGTATACTTGAATCGAGTGTTTGGGTCTGCTTCAGCCCACAACAATCTTCCAACAGCATCTTTTCTAAAGCTCTCCATTATATACCACCTTTAAGTCCTTCTTAGCTCATCTCTTAACTGTCTAAATGTTTTATGAGCCGGATTAGACCTAAGTGAAATATCGCTACTATCTATTATTGGCTTAATCTTTTTGTAAAGACTTTTTGCCCCCCAATCTGCTTTATGAAGAGGGTCTGGATATCCTATAACCTCTGGATACAGATTCCGTGTTAGTACGTCCAATATGTACATCATTAGATCCTGTGCATAATTTCTTTTATCTTTATCTAAAAAAGCAATTGGCTCAATTATACCCAAAACATCTTTATTTTTGTCTATAATGACTTTTTCTGTGTTTTTGTCTATACTTGGAACAATTAGTCTATCTATAAAAATAACATGTCCATAAAGCAATGATTTTTTTGATCTGTTGAGATAAAATTGTGCTAATGATCGGACAAATAACCTTTCTGGAGGTGCTGCAATATTTCCTCTGACCCCTACAATTTTTTTGTTTCCACTATCATCTTTTTCTACATGTAAGGTCATAAATACAGAGTCAAATTCAATTGTGGACCATGGGGCAGTAAGTGAATCATCAATCCATGGAAGTGTTTCAAGGAAATCTCTGTCACTCCAAGGAAGAAGAACGTGAGGGATATTGGTATATTTTCCAATGTGCTCCATTACGCCTATATAATTGCGAGTTAAATATTTAGATGCAGAATCCTTGACTATACCTATTAATAAAACATTATGTCTCCAACATTCTTCTATTAATGCTCGGATACCGACACTAATTAAGAATCTAAGATCATTTGGGGAGGTCCATCTCTCCTCAGTTTCTCCTTCCGGATTTTTCTTTTTGTAAATCAATGCATCTGGTTTCTTATCTTTAAAAAGCCTCTTACAGATGTGTTCAAACAACCCTACACAGTATTCCCAAGCCCCATCATATTCATCATTAAAATGTATATTATTTGACTCAATATACGCTATTGGATCATTTTGAGCTAGTGGATCACTTGAGTCCATACCACTATTAGTTAGATAGTTTATTCTACTGAGTAATTCTTCCTCACTTAATCCTATTTCCCTCGCAAGTAATGGAATGTTCTGTGGTGAGTTTTCTTGAAGCTTATATAAAACATAGTTGTAAATTCGGTATTTCTTTGTTGAAGGGATGTTCAGTTCTTTATTGTATGGGTGAGAATACGCAATAATAACATCTTGTGCTGTAAGAAGTTTCTGTTGATATTTATATCCTATCAAATTCACTCTTTTATAGTTTACATCGTTACTATTCATAACGCTGCTCATTGACTGATCCCACAATAGTATCTTAGGTCGAAGGTCAGAAGATTTCAATAACATATATGCTTGGAATACTTCTGCTAGTTCCATTAATTGAACATGAATATTAGACAGGTTGATCACCTTCTGATCGTCGGAGACAACAAAAGGATCATCTATTGTCTCATTTAGCTCTGCAAAAGGAACAGGAACATATGCGACCATGCTCACGTCTTCATCTGGCGACCATGCTTCATAAACGAATCTTTTATTAGAACTGCTAAAATCAATAATCCCTCTAATAGGATATGCAGCACCAAAGAAAACCATGTAATCTTGAAGTTGTTTTTTATAACAAGAACCGTCTACAGCTGCAAATCTGACTTTATCTACTTGAAAGAATTGCTCAGCGAGCATTTTCACTCTGTTAAAATTTTCTAAATCATATTTTTTTATTAAATTCTTGAAAAAAGAGTCATAAAATTGTTTTGCATTTTTAAATCTTTCCCTCTTAATTTGTTCATACCTATTTCTTGAATCGTCTAATGCATCTCTATATTTTCCCAACGTTTCGCTTATTTGTGATGGCACATTTTCACCGATTTATATTTTCTACTTAGTTTGCAAGTAGGAGATAAAATATTTTACTCTACTAAACGAGTCTCTACAAGTTTATTCTTGTTTCCTTAGTAATATAACCTCAACTCATCAACCTTTTTTATCTCCACCTTGTTAGAGGACATTAGTTTTACTGTTCTCACAAGGTCTGGTGTTTTATCTTTCATCACTATAACGCCCCTACCAATGATTGTGGTAATGTTGAGAATGCTGCCAACACTATGTTTGTTGAGATGATTTCTTGATTCAACTTCAAATACTAACACTTCAACAGGATTAGTATCTTTGATCTGTTTTATCCCCAAATATTCTAAGAACTGGTTGAACTGAAGCCCAATGTTAACAGGCAATTCCAAAAGCCATGCAACATCATAACGGATAGGAGTTACCCTCTTTTCAACCTTTTTAATCCAAATAGGTGTATACTCGCTTAGAGAGATGAATCCACATCTTTTACCCAACTCTCTCAGACCTTTTATTATGTCGTTTTGAACATTCTTCATCGGATTTTTAAATGAGACTCTCTGCCCAGAATGTAAAGTCCAAGAATCTATAGAAGATATTGTCTGTTCGAGTTTTTCTATTGGCACAACAAATGCATCATCAAAACCCGAAAAATATTTTAAAGTATTTGCTATCCTTTCAGCTCTTTCTTTGTGCATGTAGTCTGGATGTTCTGGATTTTTACTAGGTACAATGTTAAAAGAATATCTAAATCCAGCAAGTTTTAGATTCCAGATTTCACTCATGACTGTTTTTGATGTTGCATCTAGAGAGGTTATCTCAAAGGCTGCGTATGGATACAATAACTTTGACTCACTGGAATAAGGCCACGAATCGTATACCATTTGTATGGCTGAACTTTGATCTTTTGAGAGAGGATAGAACCAAACTACATCAACTCTTGGTGAATATCCAGGATAAAGATGTTGTAAAGAACACTCTTCTTCAGCAAGGAATCCTAATCGACTTCCCAACTCCACTAGTTCATCTTGCAGTTTTCTATGTAGTGTAGACGTCATCTTATTGTTCATCATTGATTTATTTTGTATAAACTTATTCCCAAACCTCAGGATTCACAAAATAAACCGAGATGTTCCCTCTTCTCATACTGATTATGAGTTTCTTCTTCTCGAGTGCTCTCAGACGCTGGGGAAGCCAGGACCCTCCCCCTTCTATTTTAAAATGAGATTTCAGATCTTTAAAATCAGCATACCCCTTCCTCTTTATCACCTCGAAGACTTCCTGCTGGGTTGCCATCCTTCCTCCCTCGGTTTTATTATGAGTGCTTCTCCATGCTGCTCAACGCTCACCCACTTATTCAGTTTCTCCTCAGCAAAATCCTTCAGAAGGCGTATCACCCTCATCCCCATCATATTTCTTACATTCGTTTTTATACTACTTTACAATGACGCTGACCTGTATCCCGTGGTTTTGAGGAAATAAGTTCTAATAAGGGTGTCAGCCTCCTTTCTGAGTTCATCAGCTCTCTGGAATCTGTACCTGACATTCGGCTCCATATTTTCTTTTAACTCCCCCAAGGAATAGTCAAGAGGGTCCATACCCACTTCATACAGTATGAGGTCCGAGGCCACCATGTTCAGCAACCACTTCTTTAAAAAAGACTGGTAGGAGGCTGTTGATAAATCGTCCACGTTTATGATCTGCTTCAGCTCCTCCTCCCTGGCATCGATGAAGCTCTGTATAACGGTGTCGTCTGCATTCGTTATCACCATCTTCCTCACGTCGTCAGCGGTTATCATCTCATCTCACCAGAAGAGCCAGGAGGGTGGCAACAAAGACGGTGATGGCTGACAAGACACCTCCAATTATCTTGAAGTACGAGCGGTGTCGCTCTATTGCTTTGTCATGCTCGTCCAATCTGTATGAGTGTCTGTCCAGCCGACCGTTCATCTTCTGGAGCTCGTATAATATCCTCGATATTTTCCCGTCCAGCTCGCCAAGTAGTCGGATCTCGTCCCTGTCCATCATGGACCCTCCTTCTGGATGGCCCGCAGAATTCTGCAGATCACCCGGTTCAGATTCCGCTCAGCTTGCACACCGCATTCGCAATTCTGCACACCGGCACAATCCTCTCGTACACGTTCACCAGATAGGACTGATTGCTCTGCCTGTACTCGGGTCCCTCCACAGTGATGTCCTCAGCAACCGCCAGCACTCCAGCCCTCTTTGTATCCAGCAATAGACCTGTACCCGTGGTCAGTTTGGGTGTTGCCACCACCTTGAGTCCAAGTCCATCTATGAGCTCCCTGTATGACGTGTGGGCATCCGAGTCAATCCTCCTCAGGTCGCCTGCTTCGTTGGGATGCAGCACCAGTACATCCCCTTTGTAATTATTGGCTTCCAGCTTGGTCAACGCATCCGACACATCATCATACGGGTCCCCGGTCGTGTCCCATGTGGCATCTGCGGTCACACTCTGTCCAGCATCTGAAACGAGCTCGTTTATTATGAGCTCGTCCTCCTTGAGAGCGACAACCTCGGCTGCATCCCTTGCGAGCTGTGCAATCGAGTGGAGCTTGTTCGCCATGTATTCCTCCTTTGTGATATAGAACGCCTTTCCTATCTTCTTTATCGATGCGGTCTCCTCTGAGTAGGTAACACCCTCAAGCGGGAACTCTGAACCCTCTGGTATTTCCTCGACCGTTGTGAAGCCGGTGAACTTCCTGTATTTGTAGGTCTGGGCTCCCCTGTCCACCTTTTCGATCTGAACGAGCTGTCTTCCCACTCTTACAGCTCTTGCCTCCTGGACCACCACATCAGATATTGCCTGAAGAAGTTCTGCTGGCAGAACCTCAGAAGTTATCATCACCATTCATCACACCTCCAGCTTTATCTTCACGGTATTACCATCTGCTGCATCCTCAAGTGCAACTCCCACAATCTTCGCAGAATCACCTGCTGCAGATGCAGACCATGCAGATACTTTGCCGTCTGCTGCAGCCTGCACCTTATCCCCCGCAGATACTGCACCGCTTGCGGTCACACTCACGACTCCCTCGGTGACAACGGTCACCAGCTCGTTCTGACTTGCATCCGTGAGGGCAACACCAATAACAGATGTCGAACCAGCTGTCGCAGGCGAGACTTCCTCATCACCGGTTATCTCGACAAGCTGCCCAGCAGTGATGTCAGCCCCAGCTGTCATCCTGATGAATCTCCCTTCTGCATATTCCAGAACCATTCACTCCACCCCCATCATCTTCTTAAGTTCGTTCAGTTTCTTGATGTCCACGATTCCCCACTTCGTCTCCATCCTGTCTGTCTCCTCAACTGACACCTTCATCTTCTCCGCCTTCTGTTCGATGAGCTTCTCTGCAATGTCCCCCATCAGTATCTTCAGTTCTGGTATCGTCAACTCTGTAAGGTCCTCCTCGTTCACATCTGATTTCACGACTGAGGCAACCCTCTTTATCTTCTCGATGAGAACTGCCTTTTCTCTTGCCTCGTACTCCTCCAGCTTCTTTCTGAGCTCCTCGATTTCCTTCCTCAGCTCCTCGTTCTCCTTCTTGAGCACTTCAATCTCGTTCATGTTCTTATCCACGGTTTTTGGACTTTTTAAGAGGTCATCTGAAATGGCAACAGAAAACTCCTCAAGGAACCTGAATTCTGGAGGCTCCATATCGAATTCCCTGTAGTGGGAGGCTAAATGGTTATACACCCTTTTACGGTCCTCTGCAGGTATGTCCACCCCTCCCCTCGCTCCAAATAAAGCAGCCATTGCAGCCACAACTCCCCTCCTCACGACAGCATGCGATTTCGGGTCGTGGTGCGGGAGTTTCAGGTCGGTGAACCTCTCAAGCTTTTCAGGAACCCATGCAAAGTGACCTGCTATGTTCCGTTTCTCTTCGTCTGTCAGTTCGTTCCAGGATTTGTCGGTAAAATCTCTCAGATCAGGTCTGGTCCACTCACCGTCCGACTTCCCGTATTTCCACGGGTGGGAGGGAACAACCCCTTTCAGTTCGACCGTGTCCTCGAACATCTTCTCATAAACCTCCTCCACAACCGCCTCAGGATTCGCAGGAATTCCCACCAGAGAGACCTCCAGAATCTTCAGACGGGTGATCCTGTCTCCTTCCTTCTCAAGTATTCTGAAACCAATTGAGAATGCATCAAGGAATCCCTCTTTCAGACCGGAATACACAGTCTCAAAGTTGGGATGTGCTTTGTTGAGCTTCAGCTTCACCCACAGCTTGCCATCCCTGACCTCTGCATCCACCACCTTCCCGATCGGGATGTCTGTATAATTGTGGTTCAGGAACACCTTGTTATAGGGTTCCTTCACGAGCTCCCTGGACGCTCTCTGCAAAGCCTCCTCCGTGATTATCTCGTTGTCCGTGATTATCTCGTTGTCTAAATCTTTTACCGAGGCAGAAGCATATCCCTCAACGTAAACCCCCTTCTCCTCCTCGTCTATCTCGAGAGACTTGACTATTAATTGCATGAAATATTAGGAGAGAATAGACTTTAAAAGGGATTAGTTAGAAGAAATTATTTATAATTTCACTTGCTCAAAAATTAATATGCAGATAATAATTGGAAATATAGAAACAATTGGAAATGTAGATGAAGTAGATGATGCTGTTTGGAGAGAATTTCAAGAAAAAGTCATTGAGTTACATGGCAGTTTTGAAGGATATTTTGTTAAGGAATTAACAAATGCTCTTCGAATGTGGTTAGAAAAATACAGCAAGAAATACGTTATCTTGATTGTGGGAAAGGCTACTGTTAGTGCGAATCCCAACCTAAAAACATTATTAGAGAGGGGTATGTGGGGTTTAAGTGAAAGGTATCGAGGAGAGTGGGAAAGGATAGATATAGGAGATAAAGTATTAATTTACTCAAGTGGAGGAATCAGGGCTAAAGGAGAGATTATTAAGAAAGAGTACAGACCAGAACCTGTTGCTGAATGGGATGAACCTTATAGATATCCCTATCATATATGGGTTAAACTAAAGGGTATAACATCAAATAGGAGGTTGCCTGGAATAAAAATCCCACTTAATGAATTAGAAAGAAAAATTTCTTTTGTTCCCAGAGGATCCATTAGGATCCTAGAATCCACAGACGAAATAAATGCTATCGAAGAGTTGTTGAAAATGTTTGACTAAATTGTAAATTATGGGTAGGAAGTATTATGAGCATGTGGAATTTGTTGTGAATGATTCATCTGAAGAATACTGTTATTATCAGTATAATGATATGCCCAAAGTGTAGGCATAGGGGACATTTAGAGGTAACTAGGCAAGAGCTCGTGAAAGATCTGCTCAATGGGGGCTCGTGAAAAGCTACAAGCCTCTACATTAATAGATAGGTTGTATATAAATGTAAAAATTTTGATTTTTCAGTTCATAATGATTTTCTACCTTCATCTGAATACCAAGAAAATGATTGACAAGTTATGGGAAGATAGAACAGATGAATAACATTATTTTGTTTAAAGCAAGTCTCGAACCCTCTCAGACATACACGATCTCCTCTTCAATGGATTTCCAGAGCAGAGGCTTGCTCATCACCGCCCTCCTTGTCAGGATGTCCACCCTCATACCGAGCAGGTCCTCGAGAAACTCCTCCAGGTCAACAATCTCCCAGCCCACTGGCTCGCTGAACTCCACTATTATGTCAATATCATTGACATTTTCCTCCTCTCTTGCAAGAGAGCCAAAAATCCCGATGCTTTTAATCTTGAACCTTTCTTTCAATATCCCCTCATTGGACCTGAGTTTCTGGACGATTTCTTCGAGTCTCATATATAACAGCTGATGTTTGATTTAAATTATAAAAAATCTCCTTTTCCACTCGGGTCTCAGTATATTGGCACAATCCCTTCATCTCTCAGCTTCTTGACCTCCTCGTCCTCCTTGATTTCCAGTTCTGGTAAATTATCCTCCACAACCCAGTCTGGATTTGTTCCAGTAAACTTTCCAGCCGCAAACCTCCACAGATACATGTCATCTCTGGATTGCATCATATCTGAGTGCAGAAACGGAGGGGGATGCTCGATTGTAAATCTGATTTCATTGAGGACCTTCTTTACGTAGGGGAGTTTCGTGTTCGACCTGACCACAACCTCTGAAGGCCTATGTGGGTTCTCGCCAATACCTATTATCTCAATCACCCACGGGTTCTCTCTGTGTTTCAGCACAATTTTCCATTCCATTTCTATCACCAAGTTTGTTTTCAGATTATAAAAAATCTCCTCTCAACAATGTGAGCATAAAACCAAAAAGCTCTCTGTCCTTTTCATAAAGCTCTTTCATCGTATTTTCATTCTCAAAATATTGAAGCCCAACACTCAAAACCTCTGTCGATATCTGATCTTTAAACTCCTCGATTTTCTTTGGATTATTCAAAATAGCTCTCCATTTGCTGTGTTCTACATAAAATTTACCAGCATAAGGCTCAATATCGAAACCAACAAAAGCGTACTCGTCCATTCCAAATGGCAATTCGTAGTTGTAGAGCTTTCTAAGGGGCTCTATTTTGTATCCATTTTTCTTTACTCTTGCAATATAGAACTCCACAACCTTCTCTTTGTACAGTTCATATTCGAGGTGATGCCCATACTCATGCAGAAATCCATGCCATTGCAACTCTTTCGGTTCAGTGACAAGGGATATTTCCTTCCTGAGGGGGTTGTAAAAACTTCTTCCAGATCTTTTGTTCTTTATTTTAACGAGATTTGTCCTTTCAATCACCCTGGGGCTTATCCTTGTCACAAGCTTTGTTTTGAGATGTTCCTTCAGCTCCCTGCTTGCTCCCTTGATGTGTTTGCCATATATCTTAGTGAACTCTCTTTCAGCCTCTTCAAACGATAGTTTCTTTCCATTTACAAATTTGCATACGGAGCGTGTGAACGTACCATCCTCTTTCAGTATCTTCTCAAACTCATTTAAAGTGCGACCGATTCTCTCATCAACCTCGACTGGTTCAGTAAAGGGTTTCTCAGCTCTCTCTGGTCCATCTAAAACAGGCACCACTGTGCATCTGCACTGAGGATGTGCTGGAGGAGGAGCATCATTTATATCATATACCCTGTTGTGTCTCGTCCCGCACACAGGACATGTCCTCTCATCAACAGCCGCATACCACTTCCACTTCTTTACGCCAGCATTCTGATATCTTCTGATTGAGGCGGTGTTGAATACTCTCACAGACTCGGTTCTTGCTATACTCACAGCTCTCGTCTTAGATGTCTCGAACACATTACGAACACGTTCAGATAATTTCTGAATCGATTCACCATTCAACAATCCGGTTCTGAGTTCGTAAGCCAGTCTCTTCTTTGTCTCTTCTGCCAGTCCCTTTACGAGGTCGAGTGTGATCGAATTGAGTTCTTCCAGCACGTCTTTATCGATAATTTGAATCAGACCTTTTTACAAGATAATCTATATATTCACTATTTAGTATACAAACTTCAGAGAATTTAAAGAAGTCCCGTGGGGTAGCGGTCAAGCCTTTCGGCCTTTGGAGCCGAAGACGGCGGTTCGAATCCGCCCGGGACTACCTTCTATTTCTCCATAATCCTGTCTCCCGGTGTCGATAATTGAAGATAGAAGTTGCAATCCTTCTGATAGACATCACAGTTATCGGCGTCTCCACACTCTCCTCGAACTCCTCTTTCAATTTCCTTATCTAATCCCCAATTTACCATTTTCAGTGTGAGACATTCCAACGATTTTTTCAAATGATGTTCCTCTATTTTCTAAGAACTTTCTTACATCTTCCCATATCTTTGCTATCACACCAACATCATGATATATTGCAGAGCCTATCTGAACCCCGCTTGCTCCAGCCATTGCATACTCTATTACATCTCTATACGACTAAATCCCTCCCACTCCTATGATCGGAATATCAACTTCTTTATAAAGCTCATAAACACATCTGACGCCTACTGGCTTTATTGCCTTTCCAGATAGCCCACCTATAACATTCCCCAGTACAGGATGCCCACTTTCTATGTCTATCGCCATGGCTCTGACCGTATTTATTGCAACAACCGCGTCTGCACCACCTTTCTGCGCTGCCATTCCTATTTCACATATATCTGCAACGTTCGGTGTTAGTTTTGCCCAAACAGGAACATCAACCACATCCTTCACCGAGGCAACGATGTGTTCAACCCTCTCGGGATCTGAACCCAATTCTGCGCCATATCCTTTGATGTGGGGGCAACTAAGATTCAGCTCAAACGCATTCGGATATAGTTGGGTTGCAACCTTCACGAATTCCTCTTCACAAGAGCCGTAGATAGACGCAATCACCACAATCCCCTCTTCTCTTACGCTGTTTATCTCCTCAGAAAAGACTGAGACAGAAGGATTTGGCAAGCCCATCGCATTCAAAAAACCAACATCAAGAGAGACAAAACTCGGGTTTGGATATCCTTCCCTTGGTTCTAATCCAACCGATTTTGTGACTACGGCAGATGCTCCTGAATGTGCGATTCTGATAAGAGAGGAGGCACTCATCCCCATGATGCCTGATGCAAGCATTATAGGGTGCTCAAGTTCAATTCCACCAACATTCATCACATACCCTATAGACTAACTATCTTATTATCGTTATCGTATGTGATGAGAGTCTGTGCTAAGCGCAAAAAGTAAATAAGAAATATGGCACTTTGCAACGGGCGTCTATACTGAAAGTGGGTACTGCGTAGTTGATTGAGTGTTAAGAATAAGCAGTAGTATGCAAAAATTGATATACATTCGTTAAAATGGTCTTTAGCTCTTCATTATACTCTAATAAATAGATTTAAGCTATATTTCGGTGTAATTTTGCTCCATCGTCAAAAAATTTAAAAGGTATAACATGGTATAGAACACGGTACAACATACTACTACCCTTCTTTATAGAGGAAGGTGATAAGGTGAGGGGGGCATTTATATTAGTGTTCGTGACACTTGTTTTTATTGTGAATCATGCAGGGGCAGCTGAGACACACATTACCGCTCTCCCCTATGACATAACTTCCCCTGGATACTATGTTCTGGATACAGGATGCACCAATGTAGGATGGGACTATG
>MTMG01000015.1 GCA_002010075.1 Methanomicrobia archaeon JdFR-19
AAAAATTGTAAATTAAGATTTTTCACAACTTTCTGAGCTTGTCAAGAATCAATTTCTTTTCAACTCTGGCGACAACTTCTCTTATTTGATGGACGGCATCTGGATTTGCGGAAACGCTGTCAATACCCATCTCTACAAGTTTCTCCACAACCTCCGGGTAGCTTCCTGCCTGACCGCAAATAGAAGTCTTTACACCCTTCTCCTTGCAGATNTTTATGGTTCTCTCGATGAGTTTCATTACAGCTGGATGTGTTTCATCGTACAGATATGCAACGTTCTCGTTGTTTCTGTCAACAGCAAGTGTGTACTGGGTTAAATCGTTTGTTCCGAGGCTTATGAAATCGATCCCCTCTTCGACAAGATCCTCGATTATCATCGCAGCAGCCGGAGTTTCAACCATGATTCCAAATTCTATTTTTTTGAGAGGTAATCCTTCCTGAATTGCTATTTCCTTTGCTTTTCTGATTTCTTCAGGAGAAGTTATGAGCGGAAGCATTATCCCTACGTTTGTAAACCCCTCGTCAACGAGTTTCTTTATAGCTCTCATCTCAGCTCTGAAATGCTCTTCTTCTTGGAGATCTCTTCTTATTCCTCTGAAACCAAGCATAGGATTCGCTTCGATGGGTTCGTTCTCTCCGCCCTCCATGTTCCTGAATTCGTCCGTAGGTGCATCAATCGTCCTTATCCAGACTGTTTTTGGGTAAAAGGCTTTAACAACTTTTTTCATCTCTTCGTAAAGGAGATCAACGTATCTGTCAACTTCTCCATCTTCGATAAACTTCATTGGATGCTTTTCAAGGGATAGAACCATGTGTTCTATTCTAAAAAGACCAACTCCATCAGCGTTTGTTTCTCTTGCCACTCTTTCTGCTGCTTCGGGTATCGAGATGTTCACCTTTACTTCCGTGGCAGTTATCAGGGGCGTCTGAGCAGCAGCAACCACCGGTTTCTCCTCCTCGAACTCCTCTCTGACATCACCTGCATAAACCACTCCTCTATCACCGTCCACAGTGACGAGCATTCCGTCCTTCAGAATTTTTGTTGCATCTTTTGTTCCGACAACAGCCGGAACTCCGAGTTCTCTCGAGACAATGGCAGCATGACACGTCATTCCACCTTCATCTGTGACTATTGCCGCTGACCTTTTCATGGCTGGAACCATGTCTGGTGTAGTCATAGTNGTTACGAGGATATCACCNTCTCTAACCTTCGAGATCTCTTTCTCGCTGGATATGATCCTGACTCTACCAACGCCTATCCCCGGTGAAGCACCAAGTCCTTGGACAAGTATTCTCCCCTTTTCAATACCCTCTTCCANCTCTTTCTCGACTTTNTCACTCTCTCTGATNGTTGTAATCGGTCTGGACTGTACTATGTATATCTCACCCTTCTCGATTGCCCATTCAACGTCCTGTGGAGTGTTGTAGTGGTCCTCTATAACTTCTCCGAGGTTGACNAGTTTTTCAACTTCATCATCACTCAGGACTCTTTTCTTTGCTGTTTCATCGTCAAGCTCCACCTTAACAGTTGTATCCCCCTCTCGTACAAGTTTGAACTTTTTGGTACCTATTTTTACGTCAACGAGTTTTCTGGTAATGCGATCGTAGATGTATGAGTCGGGAGTAACCATACCGCTCACTATTGCCTCTCCAAGCCCGAAAACCGCTTCGATTATGCACTTCTTCTCACCTGTTACAGGGTGAGACGTAAACATGACTCCACTTTTCTCGCTGTTCACCATCTTCTGAACGACAACAGCTATGCTTACGTCTTCGTGTCGGAATCCCTGCTGGATCCGGTAGTAAATAGCGCGAGGAGTGAAAAGACTGCCCCAGCACTTTTTTACTTTGTCCACAACGTCATCTTCGCCTCTAACATTCAGGTAAGTTTCCTGCTGTCCCGCAAAACTCGCTCCAGGTAAATCCTCGGCTGTGGCGGAACTTCTTACTGCAACGTAGACTTCCTCGCCTTCACTCTCACAAAGTCTTCTGTATGCTTCTCTTATCTCTTCTTCAATGTCCTCTGGCATCTTTGTCTTATCAATCATTTTTCTTACTTCTTCTGAAACCCTATTGAGTTCGTTTGTGTCCTCCACATTCACGGAGTCAAGTAGGGGGTAGATCTTTTCTTTCAATGACGCCTTTTCTATGAAGTCTCTGAANGTTTTGGCATCCACAACAAAGCCATCGGGAACTGGAATTTCAACTCTTATCAGTTCTCCGAGATTAGCGGCCTTCCCACCAACTGCCGGGACATCATTTTTATCAACATCACTCAGCCATAGTACTGGCATGCAATCACCTTCATGATTTCTGCTGAGAGTTGGGGGAGCAATTAAAAAGGTTATGGGAATGAGTTAAATCCGGAATAAGAAATTAGGGATATGGAACTTCAAAGCTTGATTCAACGTCTCAGAACATTCAGAGACCAAAGAGGGTGGAGGAAGTATCATACTCCAAAAAATCTGGCAATATCAATCTCTATTGAGGCTGCAGAACTTCTTGAACTGTTTCAATGGATCGAAAATGAAGACGAAGTCCTTGAAAAACAAAAAGAAAGAGTGGAGGAAGAAATAGCTGACATTTTCATCTACCTGCTCTTTTTCTGTGATGCTGTCGGAATTGACATCGTTAAGGCTGCTGAAAGAAAAATGGATAAAAATGAAAGAAAATATCCTCCTGACACACGGGATCTGTGGGGATGACNACGTAATCTGTCACTCAACCACGTCAACAGGTTCTCCATCAACGAGTTTTTTTGCCCACTGGAACAGGAACAGTCCGTCAGCATTTAGATAGTAAAATCTCGGGAGCGGAAGTGCTGTGTGCAATCTTCCATCCACAAGGAAGCGGTAGTAGTTGCTGGGGTACATGTTTCTTAGGTCTGAAGTTACCTTCAGGAGCTTTTGTTCAAATTCACTTCCGGTGTATTTCAGNAAAGCAGTTCCGATTATGAAGTCTTTCTTGTCTTCAAAGAAACCGTAGAGACTATCTCCATATTTATCGAAGACGTATCCAATTGCATATATTGGCTCACCATCTTTTATGTAACCAAGCGCGTCAGCGGGTAGATTCTGGTCCCATCCCCAGCTTTCAATCGAAGCTTCATAACTGAAGCTTGGGTCTCTCTCAGAGGTCAGACCAGGTCCTGCATCATTTATCACTACGATGGGTTTTCCAAATATTTCTCTGGCTGTAAGGAAATGTAATGCAGTTGCATAACCACCAGCACTCGATCCTGCAATTACAATCTTGTCAAAGTTACCCTGCTGAGCAGCCCATCTTATTGCAACCACCCCGTTCACGAATCCGACGTGGTAAACAACTTTACTTCTGTGAAAGATTGGAGAGTAGTACTTC
Organism: Methanomicrobia archaeon JdFR-19; assembly: GCA_002010075.1. Lineage (GTDB taxonomy): Archaea > Halobacteriota > Methanosarcinia > DSM-18856 > Methermicoccaceae > JdFR-19. The sequence continues at coordinate 3,360 of MTMG01000015.1, forward strand.
ATAACCCTGTTGCCTATATGGACATCTCCAGTCCCGTAGGGTATGTAAACGAATGTCCAGTCTCTAAATGGATTCAGAGGATTTGCCCTGTTGAAGATTCCAAGCTGAGCCATGAGTTTTGACTGCCAGAACTTTGGATGAAGTGTTATGACTGTGAGACTGCAGGTTACGTAATCTGTGCATGCACCACCACCTTCAAAATAGATCAGAATATTATTGGAACTTCCTCTGCTGACCATGATGAATGTTTTACTTCCGTCTCCACTAACGCATGGTGAAGGGAGATCAATTTTCACCCAATCCACTCCGTCTGCTGGATCATCGACTGGCATGGATGAAAGCTCTGGCATAGATGAAATGTCAACCTGAAATGGATCCGCATAGTAGCTTTTCAGCACTTCCTTTTTCTTACCAAAAAGCCATGCTGATGTTGCTGGTGTGGCTATGACAATCGCCATCAAAACAGCGAGCAGTACAAACTTTCTGCTCATGTGTTATGACTTATAATTGAAATTTTTAAATGTTTCTGAATTATGACTTAGAAATAAGTGGCAAGTATGGGTGCGATAAGGAGTGCTGGAAGCATGTTGCCAACTTCAATTTTTCTCAAGCCCGTCAGGTTTATCCCTATTGCAAATATCAGTAGTCCACCAGTTGCTGTGAGTTCATTAATAACATGCGGTGTCATGTAAGGGCTGATGAGTGAGGCAAGAAACGTGAATGTGCCTTGGTAGAGGAGAACACTCAAGCTCGAAAAAGCAACTCCTACTCCCATCGTTGAGGCAAGAAACACTGAAGCCACCCCATCGAGCATAGACTTTGCAAGAAGTATAGAGTAATCACCTGTCAGCCCCTCCTGAATGGGGCCAACGATTGCCATAGAACCAACACAGTAAAGCAGGGTTGAGGTAACAAATCCTTCTGCAANTTTACTTCCCTTGAATTTTTCCTCCAGTCTTTTTCCTGTTCTCTCTAGATAACTTTCGATTCCTGTAATCTCCCCTATCGCTGTTCCTGTGACCATGCTTGCAGTAACGATCAGAAAGTTNTCCATTTTAAGTGCCATACTCAAACCAATAAGAATAACTGCCAGTCCAAGCGCGTTCATCAACTTTTCCTTGATTTCCAGCTTCAGTTTTGTACCAATAGCCATTCCAACAAAACTCATAACCACTATGGTTACAGCATTGATGACAGTTCCTATCATCGAATTGACTGATTGTGNTGGGCTTATAAATTAAGGTGCTCATCAAATTTAGCCAGATGTCAGTATTGCATTGAGCACAGCTATCAAGTCATTGAAGTTTACAATGTTGTTTCCGTCCACATCGGCAGCTGGGTCATATGCTCCAGCAAGTATAAGATTAAGAACTCCTATGAGGTCATTGAAGTTAATAACATTATTTCCATCCACATCTCCGNGCAAAATTTCTGAAACCTCCAGAATCATGCTGGTTGTATTTGAGAGACCTCCCTCGTCCACAACCGTCAGTGACACATTAAACATGCCTGCGTGCTGAAACGTGTGTGTGATGGAAGGCTGGGTTGTGGTAACGACACTTCCATCACCAAAATCCCAGATAAAAGTTGTGATGATGCCATCTATATCAAAGGAACTGGATGCATTGAAGGTTAGATCTTTTCCGGCAATGGGGTTGGATGGACCAGAGAATTCTGCAACCGGTTTGAAATTCTCCGGTATCTTGAGCCTCCANACGGACATACCTTCTGTTCCGGCGAATAGATATTCATCGACAAGNATCAAATCTCTAATCCTCCTTTCCAGAAGCCCATTACTTAGACCGTACATTTTTCCTTCGAAAATCTTGTCTAAGTTTGTTATGTAAACCCCACTATCTCCGGCATCAAAAGTTGAGAGATATATCAGCTCTCTCTTCCAGTCCACTACCATGTCCGAGTAAGTCGCAGATCGGAGATTCACTTCGGCTGATGGAGCGTAGTTGTAATTTTCCCAGTAAATAACTCTGTTAGAGTTTGTCAGAGCAATAATCTTGGAACCATTCACGGAAAATGAAACAATTCTATCTCCATCGTATATCTTCTGGCAGTTGACACTGTTTACACCGATATTGCAAACATAGAGACTACCCTCGCACCTTGGGTCAGAAAAGAAGTATGAATCTGTATCTCTATTTCCTCCACGTTCTGTTGAAATGAAGAGTTTTCCATCTATGTAGGCTACGTTTATTCCAGCTCCATCGACATCAACCTTCTGTACAGAGTAATCATTGAGATCGATGATATCGAGATCCTCNTCCATTCTTCCAGCGAACAGTTTTTCATCAACTACAACCAGATCAAAGTATGGTCCAGAAGCTATTCTTTTCATACACGCACCATATCCACTTTTTAGGCAGTCAGTATCAACGGCGTAGATACCGTTGCCTGTAAAGGTGGTTGGTGGATAGCCTGTTGCGACGAGTAAATCGTACTTGCCTTCAAGTTCTGATGGAGGAGATGCGACGCCCCAGGAATATCCAGGTAAACCAAATCCCACGTCCCCTATTGTGAAATCTATACCTTCCTCCCAGCTATTACCAAAATCTTTGGTGATCTGAGTACCTGAAACACATGTAACGGCGATGTCCCCATTTCTGACCCCGTAATTTATGTAGTTAATTTTGTTTATTGTGTCTCCATAAATTCCTGAGTAAGCTCTCCTCCAGCTGGCACCTCCATCTTCTGTTTTCTGTATGCATCCCGCACCTCCCTGTGGTACGTAGGCAATTCTGGCTCCCAGTCCATAGGGTGTAGTGATTGTGTAGTTCTCAACTCTCTCCCCTTTCTGATGCCGATCAATTGCAATTGTTGTTCCCCAGTTTCCTTTCACNTTGAGATCTTTCCACTCTCCATCAATCCAGAAACCAACACCGACAAATGAAACACCTGAAATATCAGTATCGTACAGACTTCCTCTCTCCCCACCACTCGCTCCAATCCAGACCCTATTGGGATTGTACGGGTCTCTTACAATAAACTCTGCAACGGCACAGATTTCTCCAGGAATTGTGACGTGTTCCCAGTTCCAAGTTTCAGTGTTCGCATCGTATTTTCCAATGTAGTACCAGTCTCCGATTGTTCCCACGTACACAGTATCATTTGCAGCATCAACAAAAACCCTTGTTGTGAATTTATCGAGTATTCTGTACCAGTTCTTTGAGGTCAGGTCAAAGATGTAGAGCCCTGAATCGCTACTTGAAACAAAAAGTACTTCCCTGCCATTAAGGTCATCGTCATAGCCAAGCATCGTGACCACGTAAGGGGTTGCAGAATCCGGAATCTCCCAGAAGGTGACGGTTCCGTTATTCAATTCGAAGAATCCATTTTTTTCATCCGTGAATCCCTCTCTGAGAGCACCTTTGTCTATCTTGACTGAAAAGAAGATGTGGTTCTCTGAGAACGGGATTATGGAAACAATTTCATATTTGTGTCCATTGTCTATATCGTCATACCCTGTGTAAACTTTTGACCAGGTTTTTCCATCGTCATAACTCTTCCAGAGCCCTTTGTTTCCACCTGCGAGAAGTGTTCCATTAATTTCAGCCATGGCGAAAATGTTCATGTTAACGAATTCCGGATTGTAAACCAGCTTCCAGTTCTCTCCATCCCAGCTTCTCCAGAAACCTCCAAAACCGTGTGATGCGAAGACAGTATGATTGCTGCTGATGTAGACAAAGTGCATGTCCCCTCCATCTGGTCCAATGGATTCCCATCTTTCTGTTTGAAGGAGGGAATGAAGTTCTGGATAAGTGTTTGAATTTAAATCTGAATTCAAAGCTATTGAAGGTTCATATGTGCATAAAAGGAGTAAGAGCGTTCCAGCGATTATGAAATGTGCTGCAGACCTCCCACTCATAATTACACCTCAGTGTGAGGGCCTATTGATAAATTAAAAATTATCAAAAATAAATTTTTCTTTTGGCTTCAAAACAGTAGCTATTATTATAATAGATAAAATTAACCGTAGCCGACGAAGGTCTTTGCGGCTACTTTCATCTTTTCTGTTTTCATTCTCTCTTCGAATCTCTCGTAGAAGCTTATCATTGCCTCATTCAGACTTGGCTTTATCTTCTTGAGTGCTTCAAGGAAGTGTCTCATTTCAACTTTTTCGGCGCTCAGATTCTCTCTGAGTGCGAGCATGACAGCCTCCCTGCAGATGGCCTCTATATCAGCTCCAACGTAACCTTCTGTCATATCTGCGAGCTCCTCAAGGTCCACATCATCTGCAAGAGGCATACCTTTTGTGTGGATCTTGAAAATCGCCAGTCTACTCCTTTTGTCTGGTGGCCTGACGTAAACCAGTCTGTCAAACCTGCCTGGACGCAGTAATGCTGGGTCGAGTATGTCGGGTCTGTTTGTTGCACCTATCACGATTACTCCATGTAACTCCTCGAGACCGTCCATCTCGGTTAAAAGCTGATTCAAAACTCTCTCAACCGCTCTGCTACCCTCATCTATTCCACGCATCTGAGCTATGGCATCGATCTCGTCAAAGAAGATTATGCATGGTGCAACCTGCCTGGCTTTTCTGAATATTTTTCTAACGGCTTTCTCACTCTCCCCCAACCATTTGGAGAGGATCTCACTTCCCTTAACACTTATGAAGTTTGCTTCACTCTCATTTGCCACAGCCTTTGCTATAAGCGTCTTACCGGTTCCTGGTGGGCCATAGAGAAGAGCACCTTTTGGAGGCTGAATTCCAAATTTCTTGAATTTTTCTGGATATTTAAGTGGCCACTCGACGGCTTCAATGATCTCTGCTTTCACGTCGTCAAGTCCACCAACATCCTCCCATGTTACCTTCGGTATTTCAACAAACACCTCTCTCATCGCTGAAGGTTCAATTTCTCTGAGAGCATCCATGAAGTCATTCCAGGTAACACGTATGGATTCCAGAATCTCGATTGGTATCTCTTCGCTGTTAAAATCAATCTTCGGAAGATATCGGCGCAGTGCTTTCATTGCAGCCTCCTTACAGAGGGCCTCGATATCTGCACCAACAAATCCATGGGTTTGATCAGCGAGATTCCGGAGCATAGCTCTGATTATCTCATTTTCCAGCTCGGTCAGAACCTCCTGAGAGAGGAGATTATTTGCAGCCATCTTTATTTCTTCCTCGTTTTCCATATTCTTGATTTCTTCTTTTAGAAACTCAAGGTTCTTCAAAGTCTCTTCATCCTCGGTATTCTTTATCAACCTTTCAACCGCTTCAATAACGAAGCTTCTGCTGTATTTTGGTTCCAATGGCATGTTTCTTGTGTGAATCTGGAATATCTCAAATCTACCCTCTCTATCGGGGACTCCAATCTCTATTTCTCTGTCAAATCTTCCCGGTCTGCGAAGGGCTGGGTCAACAGCGTCGATTCTGTTTGTTGCACCGATGACTATTACCTGTCCTCTCTCTTCAAGTCCATCCATCAGAGTTAGCAATTGTGCCACAACTCTTCGTTCAACTTCTCCCGTAACCTCTTCTCTTTTCGGTGCTATCGAGTCGATCTCGTCAATGAATATAATTGACGGTGAGTTCTCCTTTGCCTCCTCAAATATCTCTCTCAGCCTCTGCTCAGACTCACCGTAGTACTTGCTCATAATTTCAGGTCCGCTTATAGAAATGAAGTGAGCATCAACCTCGTTTGCCACAGCCTTTGCTATAAGCGTCTTACCGGTTCCTGGTGGGCCATAAAGCAGCACACCCTTTGGCGGCTCGATTCCCAGTTTCTGGAAGAGTTCTGGATGTTTCAGCGGAAGTTCGATCATCTCTCTTACCAGACTCAGCTCTCTTTTAAGACCACCTATGTCCTCATATGTAACATCCGGCACTGCTCTGGCAACCTCTTCTACTGGTTTCTCCTTGAGCTCAATGTTCGTCGATCTGGACACGAGAACAACTCCTGATGGTTTTGTAGCTGTAATTACAAACGTGAGGGTGTGACCAAACACTTCGACCCTTATCTTCTGTCCTCTCTTCACTGGTCTGCCCTCAAGAAGTCGAAGCAGATACGCTTCTCCGCCCATCAATCTCACAGGCTCTGTGGGNGCAAGAGTTACTTTTTCAGCTGGTTTTACTGTAACTTTCCTTATGGTGACTTTATCGTCGATGCCAACTCCAGCGTTGCTTCTCAGATTTCCGTCAATTCTGATTATACCTTTGCCTCTGTCTTCAGGATACCCGGGCCAGACTATTGCTGGCACTGTGCTTTTGCCCACTATCTCGATGACGTCACCACTTTGCAGTCCAAGTTTCTCCATTACATTTGGGTCAACTCTTGCAATTCCTCTTCCAACATCCCGATAATATGCTTCAGCCACGCGGAGCGTGATTTCATCTTTCCCGGACATGATCATCACCCCATTTAATTTTTATTTTATTACCCAAATATATTCTCCACCTTNCTCTTCTCTTTTCACCAATCCTCTTTTCATGAGCGAATTCAGAGCTTTTTCAACCTCTCTGTAAGGTAACCTGAAGCACTCGGCAATTTCTGAAGTCCTCCTCATACCTTTTGCAACTGCAAGCATTATGAGNCGCTCGAAATCATCTTTAACTCTGTTCTCGATTTCATTTAGCAGTCTCTCTACGAACTCGTTGAATCTTGCTTCAAGCATACTCTGAGCTCTTGAAAACCTTGTGTGAAGCTCTTCGGAAATTTTAAGTGCACTGTACAGTTCGGAGATCGTGTTTGNTCTTATCTGCTCCATTATTCTCAGAGCTTCCTTTATCTCCCCAAAGATTGCTGATGGATCTGAGGCAATCCTATCACCTCTCTGGAGATCCACTGAAAATTTATGTGGTGAGATTATCACCTCGAGTCTGAGGTTACTGTTGATGTAGTAGTATCTTCTTCTTCCGTCCTCGAAACTTGAAACAATCCCTGCTTTTTCAAGTTTGTCGAGATGTTCAAGCACAACTTTTGGAGCCATTTTGAGGGAGTAGGAGATCTCACTTACGTAACAGGGTTTCCTAGATAGCAATTCCAGTATTCTTCGCCTGCTTTCATTGCCGAGTGCTTCAAGTATTTCATCGCTCCTCATTTCATCACCATTTGAGAGTGATTACTGGTTACTAACTTATAGTTAGTCTTATAGTATATAAACTTTTCGCCACTCGCTAAAACCTCTGAACAAGGAGACGATTAAGTGATTAAATGGGAATTTAAATTAGGAAGATTTGAAGAGGAAGTGTTATAAACTCATCTGGGAATTAGAGTTGAGCTCCGGTGGTGTAGCCCGGCCAATCATACGGGACTCTCGATCCCGTGACCCGGGTTCAAATCCCGGCCGGAGCATCCCATTTTGAGCGTTTTTCATCAAAATAAGCTCTCTGAAGTGTTCGAACAGCTTAAGCTCCAGAAAAGCGCTGAGATTTATACCAAATTCTTCGGCTAATTGCTTTAATTCCTCATTTATGTTTACCGTCGTTCTCACTTTACGCATCATGTATGGCTCTTGTGCATACAACATATGCATAGTTTTCGAAAGTTGATTTATGTGAGCTGGATCAACCTTCATCCTCATCACCTCATAGGGACTCAAACAGGATCCTTACGCTCTGAAAAGCCATGTAAGTGCATCCTCTATCCAGAAATCTGCAAAGATCTTATGAAATGACCTGTATTCGTCCCTGATGTCAGCAATTGTTACAGGTTCAAAGTCTTGATCCTGCACCTCCACATTCTTCAGTTCATCCACTGAGACCCACACAGCCTTTTTCAGTTCATAAGCCCAGATCCACTTATCATCGTCCTGATCGGGCTTAATCCAACTCATCTGGAGGATTATGTACTCAGACTCCCAATCATACCAAATGTGGATGCCGAGAGACTCAACCCCTTCAATCACTTTTGTGAAGAGAGGGTCGCAGTAATTGAAGACTGGACAGTCTTCGTTAAGATAACACTCCTCGCAATCATCATTGATACATTCCTTGAAACCCTGTTCGAGTATTTCTGCAAATCTTCTGTAAATCAGCCTGAACAGCGTTGCAGCCTCTTCTTTCGTCAGTCGTGGTTTATAGATTTCGTTAATCTTGCTCATCTCACAACTACCTCCTCAAACACCTTTAGCTCAGGAAAAGCCTTACAGAACAGCTTAACCGCCTCAGGATAACTTATCTGCTTCTCAGATGCCCATGCCGATAGACGGGCTTTAATAGCGTCTTTTGGTTCTCTGCCAGTTCTCCTGCACCGAGCTTCAAAGTTGGCATAGTCTTGTATATCATCAAACACGTATAGTTGAAGTTCTCTGATTAACGGAAGTTCTTCAATCTCTTTTTGCTTTTCCTGCTTCTTCTCAATGATTGGTCTAAGCTCTTCAACTATACTCAACGATTTCTGAGCCATTTCAAGAGCTTCCTTAGCAGTTTTTTCGGCTTCAAGAAGTTTTAGCATCTCTTTTGAAATCGTTTCAGAGTTGAACCCGTTACCCAGGTAAAAGATCTTTGCAAGTCTCACGATTTCCATACTTAATGCCTTTCTTGCTTTCAATTCATCCAAGATCGCTATAAGCTGAACTTCGTTATCAGGAACAGAAAAACTGTAAACTTTAGCCATTACAACCCCTCCTGTTTGGTAAGAAAAGCCGGGTTGAACAAGGGTAAAGACGCTTATTAACCTTATTAACTTCGGTTAATAACTTACCATTCTCCTCTTCTCTTCTTCGAAGAACTATATAGACTACTGAACTATGAACTATGAACAGGTTAATTATAACTTTAATAACCGCTTCATAATTATTAACTTCACAAGGAAGATACTCTTTCTCGTAAACATTCCCAGAACTGTATAAAAATGTTGTCATCCCTGACCCCCTACAGGTTCGAGTTCATCTTCCTTGAGCATCTGCAACTGTATGGAATCCATCACTGCAGAGACTTTGAAATGGATCTTACGGGCTATAGTGTATGCCTGTTTCCAGTTCTCCTGCACTACTTGCCTGTCCAAGGCTACAAGCAATCCAAAGAGTTCATCCATGTAATTTAAGGGATGGTCCATCCTATCACCTTCCGTTTATAACCCTGACAATCTTCCTGATCGTGCTCTGCGGCTTGATCTCCTCCCATTCTGGAATACCTGCATCTTCATATTTTCCGAGCATCGGACAGTAATGCGGAGTACCCATGTCATCAATCGTAACGAAAAAGCAGGGTCTGACGAGGCAGGCAGAGCACTTCCAGAATCTGTATGTGTGCCGCATCGCATCACCTCAAAATATCCGCCAAAACATCAACCAGCCTCGTTGCATCGCATTGAATACCCTCTGAAATTGGTATCAAAGTATAATCGTCTTTTCTTTCGCCTCTTCCAAGTATCTCATGCCTCCAGAAATTGAGTTTCACCAGGTGAAATCTGAAACTACCGTTCCATGTTTTAACCAAGTAGTAGACCGGAACATCCATTCTTTCCCATATCTCCCTTAGGACCTCATACTGTCTGTAATTTACTCTAATGTAGCCGTCATTTACACATCTTCTTCTTTTCTGCTCAATTATCGCTTTGATTCTACCGTCAACAGTGATGATGTAGTCAAGATCCGTAACTCCAACACTCAGGCAGGTGTTCGAGAACAGCAGGCCCATGTGGACTCTATCAACAGCCTCAGTTATGCGGTTCTGCAGATAGATGAAGCTTGTTCTCTCAACTTCGGTCTTAGCTCTCTCCCTTTCCCTCGTTAAGAGACCCTGAACATAATTAGCAACCTTCAGAAACTCTGAAAAATTGTTAAAAAGAGTCTGCATCTTTACCATTTTCAGACCTCCTGTAAATCTGAAATATCTTGCCACATTTCAGACATCGGAAATAAGCAGGTTTCTCAGTTCGTCCACCACACTCTGGGCATCTGATGTTATTGCGTTATCGCTTGGACTTGCACTTCATCTTTATTTGGAGATTCCATTTCCAGAAGCTGTTCAACGTCTATGTAGAGGTTGTCTCCTTTCATCGCTGCAATGTAGCTTGCCACCATGTCGATGTCTTTGAATTCTTTCTTAAACTCGTAAACTACGTAATCTTCTCCATAATTGACTCTCAGATACCTTTTGGCCACCTTTATCTGTGTAGCTTTTTCCAGATCAAGTATGCTGACTGAAGAATCTCCGGTTCTGATTATCAATCTCATCAGGCATCCCCCACCGCAATCTCATCCACAAGCTGATCCTTCTCCCAAGAATCCCATTCATCTTCAAAGTCTGTCTTGTCGAAAGAATCGTCGACTTCCAGGGTATCGAAATCTTCTTCGACTATGGACCTGTTTCGAATGTTTCTTCGACTCTCAAGGAACTTCTTCAGCTCCTGCAAAAACTTTAGAATTGTCTCTCCTTCTTTCCTCGTGAACTCAAAATATTCCTCGCCATAATCTACTGAAATTTTGTATCTATGGGTTTTACTGTTGTAGTAGAAGCTGAATGAGAGGTCGAGGACGTTAATTTCTCTATAGTACTCAGACATTAGGCATCGACCTCCTTCCTGATCAGCTCATCAGCCCTTACAAAGTCCCCCAACTTCATATTCTCGTCAATCTCAGGGTAATACTGTTTCAGTAGCAGGTCTATTGCAGCCTCAATGGCTTTACTGCGGTTCTTGAACTCGCCTTTCTCGACAAGTTCATCAAGGAGATACAGGCGGTCGAGAGATATGCTGAACGAGAACACNTTTTTCTGCTT
>MTMG01000025.1 GCA_002010075.1 Methanomicrobia archaeon JdFR-19
TGTCAGAAACTCCTCCAGCTTTTTCTCAAAAAAATGACTTAAATTAGGAATGTATTGGCGAGAAGCCTCCAGTATATGCCTGTTTATTGTAACATTTAACCTCACCTTATTCTGGTTTGGTCGTGCCATGTATGCATTTTATGCGTATAAAACTCTTAACTCTTTCGATAAAAAAACCCTAAGGGTTGGTGTAGGTAGTTGTTATATTTATTTATATATTTATATAATATATATAATAAATAGTTACATAGTTACACGGTTACATCGGTTACATCGTTACACAGTTACACGATACATAGGGTTCATGATTTTAAAAGTATAGGGGTGTTCCCTATAAGAAATGTAACCTTTTTGAACGGAGCAACCAGAAACCTTCTTTCAGCCTGAAAATGGCTGTATGCCGTTACATTTGAAATGTAACCCAAATGTAACCCATGTAACCATTTACTATTATTATTAATTTATCTGAATATTTATTTTTCCCTTATCCCGTGTTAAATGAGGGTTTAACACTTATAAGCAGAGCTGAAATATTTTTATAGCCTTATCTCCCACTTGGAAAAGATTGAGGCAGAGAGGGCAAGAGAGAGGCAAGAAGCAACTTTACCAAAGAAGGGTGAGAAGGGGTTTAAATCAGTTAATGTGGGGGGTCATGAACCCACCACATTAGAAGAAAAAGGCAGAGCCATAGAGATTGCAGTTAAGAAGGCACGGGAAAGCGGATTGAATATCAGTTCTTTAATTGAATAAAAATAAAATCACTTAGATTTATACACTTTGATTTTGATGCGTTTGTTCTTCCCATAGAACTCATGTATCCGATCTCTAATCCCCTCAAGGAAGCTTTCAGTCAAGAAACCCTCCTCCAAGTCTCGTACCAGTGCGTAGTAGAGTCTGAAATTCAGTTCCGCTACGAGTTGGCTAGGAACTGCTAATCTCTCGGATTGAAGGGGAGATTTTTTGAAAATGCGTCCTTTATCCGAAATTCCCTCGAAAAAACGTGTTGCGTTGCTAAGCCACGCATCGTTTAATTCTGAGATATTCAAGAGATCCCGTAGAATGAAATAGTCAGTGCGGATTGGGGTTTTGCAGTAGCGTAGAAATTCTAAAAAAGCAGTTGGCGAAGCGGTTAATATATAAATCAGCCTACTCATATAATGGAGGGAGAGTAGCAAGCCAAATTCCTTTTTAAATTCAAACCGAAACTTTTGGAGAAGTTGGTGAATGATTGCCTTCCATGCCTCGGATGAAAGGATCCTGCCGATAACCTCTTTAGAACTCTTAAGCCTTTTTATCAGGGTTTCTACCTCGTCTGTGGTCAGTCCTAACGGTCTCTTTTCGAGTTGTTCAACATTATTGAATTTATGTGCTATAAACTCCCCTATTTCGATCAAGAGATCGGGGTAGTCATCCAGGATATTGATCAAAATGCTTATTTCGAAATTAATAAACCACTTATTCGGTTTCCCCGGGCTCTCTGTTTTGCTGATATACCCCCTCCCCCTTAGTTCCGATAGGTGTTTCTTAATCCCTCGTGCCTCTCGAATATTGAAATTATCTCTTAGAAAATCTCTTATATCGGATTCTGACACACCTTCAGGATTTTTTAAAATTATCCTCAAGATCTCTCGTTTTGTCATTCCTGGAGGATTTCTCCGTCCGGGAGATTTTTTCTTTGACATATGTTATAGCTTATTCTTTAACATATATAAAGGTTTGTATTAATATTAGCATTGTATTTAGAAATCCGAGAATGTACAACCCTCTGTTAATGGTTTCTTACACCTTTGTATTTTGAATAGCTGTGAAAATCGTCAAATATAGGTTATTCCAAAGTAAAGACTATGACTGTGTTGGTCTGGGAAAGAAAAATCTCGAAAGTGCGATATACCCACTACATTGCCCTGCCACCAGACTGGGTTAAAAACAAACTCCGAGGAAGCAAAACCGTCCAGTTAGTGTTGGAGGAGGACGGGAGCTTGCGAATTATACCTGCTCAGATCTGACAACTTATGGGGTGAGAATAATGGAAGAGAGAGGAGAAAAGGATTGCCCCTCAACTTTGAGATATATCTCAAAGTTGATAAAGGTTTCCCTTTCAGAGCTCCCCACAGCATGTTCAACCGATTCAACTTTTTGTGGTCACTTCCAGTTAGATTGCTGCCCATTAAAGGGGGTTAGAGTTTATGAAGAGTTCTGAACTTTTCAACTGGGCTAAAGAATATTTAGCTCAAGGATTCTCTGTAATCCCGATCTTAATAATTCCAGATGAAGATCGAAAGGTCTCTCTAATAAACTGGAAGCAATACCAACAATCTCCCCCAACCTTAGAGCAGCTTAAAAAATGGTTCATTGACTTGGATTTTCCAGAAAATAAGCTCAAAACCCTTAAGAAAGAAAAGAACAAAATAGGTTTGGCTGTTGTTACAGGTGTTGTTTCAGGCAGTCTTGTTGTTATTGATATTGATTCGAAGGAGGCTCACAGTAATTTCCTCTCTGAGTTGTATGAGTGGAATGAAGAGATTTACAGGAAATTAATTGAGAGCTGGTCTGTTGAGACTGGAAAAGGAGTTCATTACTATTTCAGAGTTAAGGATCCGGATCTTAAGCTCTTTACCAACAAGATAGGTATCAGGGAGGATATAGACGTAAGAGCTGAAGGTGGATATGTAGTTGCCCCTCCCAGCCCACATCCTACAGGAAAAGTTTATCGATTCAGGAATAAGCCAGAGAAAATATCAGAGCTGACATGGGAAGAATATCTCTCCTTAATTCGATTTTTAGAAGGAGATGGATCAGCCAGTCTGGAGGATTTCCCCCATTATCTTGGGGAGAATGGATCCAGAGGAAAACCCACAGGAAGGGAGATCTTGGGAATTCTAAACCTGTTAAGACCGATATACAGACCTGGGAACAGAAACTACCTTATCCACTACCTTAGTGGATGGTTAAAGAAGGCTGGAGTCGATTTTGAGTCAGCTAAAAAGATTGTTGAGTTGCTGGCTGAAGAGGATGAGGAGAAGGGTCAGAGGATTTACGTTTTAGAGAGGACTTATGGGAAGAAGGGAGTTAAGTTAAAAGAGGAAGATCTGAAAGGCAAGTCAGGTATTCAGGAGATAGCAGAAAAGGAGCTGGGGGAAGAGAAAGCCCTCGAATTGGTAAGAAGACTGGAAGAGATACTGGGGAAAGCTTCCCCTTATAACGATTCTGTATTCAGTCTGATAGATTATTCCAGAAGGATGTACTATGTTGCTAACCCCAACAGAGGGGTTATAGCAAGGGCTATGGAGGATCCAAAGAGTGGAGGGATCATTTACAAGGAATTGATTGCAGAATGCTGTCCTGTCGATGTTACAGTTTTTGAGGATCCACTGGGGGGAGTACGGAAATTTCAGATTGCGTTCACAGGTCTTTTCAGTCGAACCATAGGACCTGCAGACATCGACACCATAACTTCTAGGTTACAGGCTGAGGGGGTTGTCAAACACAGGAGATTAATTCAGGATGCCCTCTCCTCCTTGGTAACAGCATTCCTGAGAAACGGAAAGGCAGAAATACGAGAGGAACTGGAAAAACCTGGATTCTACTATCTGGACGGGGAGTTAAAGGTTGTAAAGTGGGATCCAGAGGATTTCATAAAAGAGGATCTTCAGAGATCCCTCACCCTCCTTAGTGAATTGAGAGAAAAGTGGTACTCCCACCTTGAGGACAGATTCACCACAGTCATAAAGTGGGGAATGATAGCTCCTTTCAGCTATGCCATCAAGCAGATAAGAGGGAGTTACGGGATTCACTTCCCCTGGTTGTTGCTGCATGGTTCAGCCCTGACAGGCAAAAGCACCTTAGGGAAGATTAACAGAGCGATCTGGAATCTCTCCCTTGATGAGAAAGGTGGGAGCCATATAGACACAATACCCAGATTTGGGAAGGTCATATCAGATTCAACCTTTCCAATCTTGATTAATGAGGTTGCTGATGTTCTTGTAAAGGATTCTTTGAGGGAGATTCTGAAGTCCTCGATTGAAACTCTATTTGCAAGAGGGAGGTATGTCCAGGGAGTATATGTTGAGGAACCAGCTCTATCCTCAATGGTATTCACCACAAACAAGACCTATCCCTCTGATGATGCTCTCTTAAGGAGATTCGTTGGAATCCTGTTCTCTGTTTCAGATCGAATATCAGAAGAGCAGGCAGAGGAGTTCCAGAGAGAGGTTCTTCCAAGACTTTATGATCTGAAATACTTGGGATATTTTGTTCTGGATAAAATAAGGAAAAATCCAAAGTTGTTAACCAAAGACTGGCTGGACCTCTCCACCAACCTCCTTAGAGAAGCTTTTGAGTATGCTGAAATGGAAATCCCAGACTGGATCCATGAAGAGTATAGGGGAGAGAGTCTTGAGGACATAACCGAGGCTGTAAATGAAGAGATAAGAGCAGTCCTCCTCAATGAGATCAACCAGCTCTTTTCGAGGCACATATCCCGAATAGTTCATGATGAAAACACAGAACTGGACCGATCTCCCTCCTTTAATGTGGAGTCTAGGTTAAATGCCCTTCTAAATCAAGGGTTGATACCTTGGGCAAGAGGGAAGAAAGGTAGCATAATCTTAGAGAGGTCCGTCTTAAAGGTCTTGGACGGTCTGGCTGTTGATTCCCTGAAATCCCTTGCTGATAGGTTCGGATGGGAATATGGCAACATTAAAGTTAACGGAAGCCAGGGAAGGAGGATCCAGGTTAAAATTTCTGATTTTGTAAGATTCCTGAGTGGAGAGAGTGAGGAAGAGGAAAACTCCAGAGATGTTCTCCTGGATGAGGAGTGGGATTTATCGGGGGTGAGGATATGAAATGCCCTCATTGTGGTAATTTTATTGAGAATATCCTTTTCAAGGCTTTAGACCCTTATCGGGATTCTAAGATAGTGATTACAAATCTCGATTACATACTTGAAGTTGGTCCACGTATAAGGGCCCTTATCGAGGAAAAGAATTCTGATCATAAGGTAATCCGAGGCTATCAACTCATCACCCTTAGAAAAGTTGCCAGATCCTTAAATGTCCCCCTCTATCTGCTTTTCAACACTTCTAAGGGTGTGGAGCTATATGAATACCCACATACAAGGAGGGTAAGATCTTCTCCTTTTGTGAATTTTGAAAGCTGGAATCCTGTTTTTGCTGGATCTGTTGAGGGTTTGGGCTCATTCTTTTATGAGAAATTCTTGGTTTACGCTCCTCCAAAAGAGAGGAGAAAGAGAAAGGAGGTGATACCTTGAAAGGGAAGAAGTTTCTGGGTGGATATGTCGATTTCGGATTTCTCGGAAGAAGAGAGATCTTTGCATTTAAGAACGAAAAACGGGAGGAGGAAAGCCAGCCAGCTTTTAGACTGTTTGTAAGGGACAGAGATCAGTGGAGAGAATGCGGCGCCCTCTGGGTCAGAGAGACAAAGGAAGAAGAGGATGAGCTGAAAGTGGAGGAACTGGAGGTATTGGGACCGTGATGTGTTTTAAGTGTTCAAAAATGAACTGTAAGGAGCTCCCTCCTGACTGCCATTTTAAGAGAGCTCCTTGGTCGAGGTATGTTCAGGGCTCAGATTTGGCAGTCCGAGGGAAAGGTTGGTTGAGACGCAGGTGGAGGTAATGTCAGTGTTACTGTTCTGGCTGGATAGTGGCTTTTCATGCAAATACAGCTTTAAAGACATCTCAGGGCTGCTGTATTGCTCTCTCACCTTAGAGTTGTGTCTCCTTGGGATATGCCCTGCATTGAGGAGGATGAAAACCCAGAAAGGTAGTCTACCATGAGAACGGACTACATTCTGCCAGTCATTATTTTCGTAGGTATTTGGGCCTTGAAAAAAGTGTTGGAAAAAAGGATTGGGAGGAGGATAGAGCCATGACCATGAGACGAGCAGCAGGAAGAGCGGAATTCCTGAAACACCTGAAAGGCGAGAGGCTAACTCTGGGTGAGGCAGTTAAGGCCAAGTGTTTCGATTGCATGTGTGGGTATGCAGATGGCCGAGTCGATTGCCAAGTAGTAGCATGTCCATTATACAGATATATGCCTTACAGAAATCGAGGTACAGAGTCAGAGATACATGAACCTGCTTCTGATAAGCCCTGTACAACCCTTATCAGAAATTCTGTGAAAAGGGTTAGTGTAATTAATCATGTGGAGGGTGAATGATATGCCAGAAGCTAAAAATCAGGTTGACAAAGTTGACATAACAATCAGACCGATCAAAGTTATGAACGATCTCCTTGGAAAAGAGGTTGTGGTCGTGCTAAAGAGTGGCATGACAGGCATGGGAATGCTCAGGGGATTTGACTCTACTTTGAATCTCACACTAACAGATTTTAAGCTGCTCGGATCCAACCACCCCTTGAGACCAAAACCGGATCAATCGGTTATACTCAGAGGAGATAATATCTTGGCTCTCTATAAGAGGTGATGTCATGGACCCTATCAATCCATTCAGAAAAGAGATCGAATTTTTATTGAAACCGAAGGATCCAGAGGTTGAAAGATTAGAGACAGAGAACGAGGAGTTAAAAACCCAGTTAGAACAGCTACAAAGTCAGTTTGAAGAACGGATCGAAAAGTACAAAAGAGTATTGAGAGAGAAAGACTCAAAGCTTTCTGAAAAAGTTAGAGAAATAATCGAGCTTGAGAAGACCGTCAAAGAGCTCAGCCATGAGATTGAGCGGATAAAAGAGGAGAACGAGAAATTACGTACACGTGTTTTTACTCTGGAGAAGAGGATAGCATACTATGAGGCTAAATTCACAAAATCGGAACGGAGAATTATAGAAACTCTTTCACATATTGGAGAAGCAAACATTACTAGGCTGGTTAAACTAACTGGCCTGTCGAGGACTTCTGTCTGGTCAGCATTAAAGCAATTGGGTGAGAGGGATCTAATCCATATTGAAAAAAGAGGTAGGCATAGAGTCATCTACTACAAAGGCTTATAGTTTTATTCAAATTCTACACTCTTCCAATCACCACTTTTTAACATAAAAAAGAGTTTTTTATTTTCTTATTTTTTTAAAACATGTCTATATGTGCAGTATTTAGGTCATATATGTTCGTTTATGTGTAGAATTGTTGAACGAGTGGGATGTGTTATGTCTAATTCTATGAGAAACGTATGAGTTTGTATCCATACAAACCACTCAATCAAACATACTAATTATAAACATATTATCTTAATAATATTTTTATATAAATACAAATAATATAATACAATACCATAATAAAATTTATATAGGAGTATTTAAAGATTGTGGTTTAGGAGGTGATCGTGAAAATGTTTGAGGCTCTTGGAATGGCATGGCACATGGCAAAACAGGCATACCGGAGAGAGGTCGAGACCAGAGCAGGTTTTGAAGGTACCTTTGTCGGGATTGCTACTGGAGCAGTGACCCTGATCATTGCCATCTATGTGTTCTCCCAGATTGTTGATGTAATGCCAACCCCGACAAACTCTGACCTTGCAAATTCAACCAACACGACCATAAAGACCGCAGGATCTGCTTTCAACCTCGGAGCTGTGGCTCTAATCGTCCTAGTTGCTGCAATGATACTGGCTCTGGTGGCTGGCTTTGGTTGGAGAGGCAGAGAAAAGTAAAAATCATTGATTTACACCGCTGACGAGAGAATATAGGCTGTTTTTTGTTTTTTAACTAATCTGATTAAGGAGGGAAAATGCCTTCAGAGTTTGACATGTTCAGGAAATCGAAGGTTGAAGAACCCAGCAGAGTAGCTGCTGAGGATCCAAAACAGCAGAGGAGCTATGCATGGGATGACTGGACTGACTATTATGTCCAGAAAAAGAGTCAGAATCAGACAGAATCTCCGAGTACTACAACAATAAGCAAACCTGCAGAGACAACTACAACAAAGACTTTTAGACCTCAAACTTTGGCAGAGGCTAAAATGTTAGCACGATCGAAGCAGATTCAAAAACAGACTCAGGTTGAAAGATCCTTTGAGAGTTTAAGTCCTGCTGTGAAAATGTTCTCTTCTGGTAAGACTCCTGAACAGATTGTTAGGGCAGCAAAGACTGAAGAGCGACTTAGAAAAGAATCACCTGTCTATGATATCGGTTACAGGCTCGGTAAGGTATCCGAAGATATATCAAAGAAGGTTGAGGACATTCTACCTCTTGAGAGATATAAAATCGGTGGTGTAGAGATAGGAAAGACGGCTGAGCGTGTAGCGGGGATATATGCTGGTGGAATTCCATTTGTTGGATCCGTAATCCTTGAAGGTCTGGGAGTAGCACAGGCAGCAGTTAAGGGAGTTCGACCAGAGAATTTAGGAGAGGAGACTATTTCAAATCTTAAAGGGTTTGCACAGTCTGAGGCTGAAAGATTCAGACAAAAGCCAGTTGAAACCGGTCTGGAATATGCTGCTCTATTTCTCGGTCCGGAACTGGCAGGCCGTGGTCTGGGTTATGTAAGCAGGGGTATAGAATCCGTAACCACATTCCGGGGTAAGGAGTTCATTCCAATTGAAAAGCTTACACAGCCTGAGGTTGTGGAGGGTAAAATAGCTTTCCCAAAGCCAGAGAGACCTGGCAGCGGGGAGAGTATAAGGGGAGAGTTCTACAGATCTCCGTCTTTGAAACAGACCGATATTGGTAAAGCAGTTGAACCGAGTGGGTTCCATGCCTCACCAATGGTGAGAGGACCGAGGGGATTGGGGAAAGGCTATCAGGTTCATGATGTGGTTAAGAGATCGAAAGACGTACCAGGGCAGTATATAGCACCTCACATATCTCCTCATTTTCTGAGGAATGTGGGAGAGACTTCTGGATACACTATAGTACCGAGATTACCCCGGGTTTTTAAGAGGCCAGGAGTTATTCAGGTTGGTTTGAAAGGTGTTGAGAGGCTACCCGATAGAATCAGGTATGACGTCCAGGCTGCTCGGCAGTGGCTGAAGACCGAGGCAGAGAAGGGTAAAGCTTATGTAACTCCTTCAGCAGAAAAGGGAGCTCTCGAATCGGAGGCAGTGATTGCACCATACACTCAGGTCGAAAACATAAGAGGTACGGGTTTGTTCGGTGGAAAGTTCAAGTACTACACCGAGATTAGAGGTAAGAAAATTCCCATTTATGAGGCTGAAGTAGTTGATTCTGTAAGACGGATCAGTAAGCTATCAGAAGATTTTAAAAAGCAGGTGAGCAGGGATATTAAGCCATATCGTGATTTCATGGAAGAGTACAGCTTAAAACCTGCAAAACGGTGGATAGGTCGTGATATCAGGGGGCTGGATTACAAATCCTATCGATACGAACCTGATAGGTATATCTTTCCATATCGTTATACTAGATCCAGGAGATCAGAATACAGGTTTAATTACAGAATGCCGGAGTATAAGACTTCTGGATCCTCGCTCATCTATGAGCCATCTGGCTACAAACCACCGAAATACCCACCTAGTTATAGACCACTAACCTATGAGCTGTCTGCTTATTCACCTTCTTACATACCACCGTCCTATAAACCACCGACATATCCACCTGTGTATAAACCACCTGTTTATAAGCCACCGGTTTTTCCACCTGTTTTTACAGGCAGCACACAGAAGCGCAGGCCGCTTATCTTACCTAAGGATACGTTAAAGCTCTGGGAATTTGATTTTGAATCTGATATTTACTCAAAGAGGTGGGTTAATCCTGTGGCTACTGCTGAAGAGGCTATAAACAGAGTAATATATGGCAAAATACCGAAAAAGAGACGGAGGAGAAAATAGCCTGAAAATCAGGGTTTTCTAATGATTATATCTCCATTCTCACCCTCATAGTAGGCTATCAGGTCACCCTCATTTAGATCCAGCTTTTCTGCAACCCTCTTGATTATGGTGGTCTTGAATCCTTTACTTACCGTGGATGTACCAAGTAATTTTGGTGGCATAAGTAATAATTGTTCGAAAAGTATTTATAGTTATTGTTCTAAAAGTTATTATCGTAACAAAAATAACGGGGGTGGCTGTATGAAAAAGAGGACTGTTTCTGTGGAAATAGATGAAGGAGTCTATGAGCTGGTTAAAGAATGGTGTGAATGGGCAGGGGATGACACAGATCGGTTTATCGAGTGGTCTATTCTCCAGGGTGTCTATGGCTTTCTTGATCAGATCAGAGGAAAAATACCAAGAGCTGATGTGTTTTTTGCAAAACTCGATAAACTAACCGAAGAGGGGAGAGGATGAGAGATTATTACCTTGCGAAGGTTGCAAAGGACGATTTCACAGGGGAAGAGGAGATGAGACCACTCATCTCAATTGAGGGTGGTATTGAATTCAAAGATGCCAAGCATTCATTCGATACTGGCGGTATAGTGAAAAAGGTATCAATTGGGTATTCTGAGATAGCAGGTCCGGGTTTAAAGCTATACTTCGAAACAGAGAGTTCCTGGTTTGAGATCGACCTTATGGGAGAAGTAGCAACTTGGCTACTGGAGGAAATGGAAGGATTGAGGCAGAAGGTTGAGGATGCGATAAGTAAATTGGAGGTGTTGTGAATGCAAGTGAATGAGATCGTAATTGAATTGAACCAGGAAGAGGTTGAAGCCTTTATCCTGAAGGCTTTGGAAGAAGGATTAAACCAGCTCGAAAAAGAGCTGTAAATCTTTTTTCTTATTTTTTTAACTTAATCAGAGAGACTTGATTTATCTTTCTAAGTTATATCATCAGATCTTATAATCAAAATTAATAGATATGTCCGTTTTGTAGTTAGTTGTACCTATAATTAAACCCCATCCTTTCTTAGCTTCTATCTCTTTATCAAGTTTCTTTGTTCCAATATACTGCTGTATTTTCTCAAAAACCAGCCCTTTTATATACCTATCAAATTGATCTTGATTGGGTACTATATAGATGTCCACTGGATAGTTCGATTCTACATGAATAGAGACCTTAGTGTCATAATCAAATGGATATGACGGATCGTAAAGATAATAGAATACTCCATACTGTGCATCCAAGGTAATTTCATCTTCAAATTCAAGGCTGACAAAATCCATAGTGACATAGCAGTCAGCTCCTGAAAAGTAAACTCCAACTCCAGCATCAGAATATAATCCATCTAAATCTAAAACCAAAGATCTATGTCCTGGACTCTTCAACCATCCTTCAACTACAGTCTCAGCTATTTTACGCTCATCAAAACTATTATCAAGAGATTCAATAAGGTACAGATTCTCTCCAGGTACAATGAAAAATATTTTATTGGCCATTAATCTATCTTCTATCCCTTCACCCTTTTTATTTGTGTGTGCGAAATAGCCATTAATAGCCATATCTTCGCTATGGGTGTACGCAATATCTCTTATTTTATCATTCCATCGAAGGGGCTTTACCCCATTTTTCTGCCTTTCCTCGTTCACAAGCTTAAAAATCTCTTCCTCGATAACAGATGTATCGAGATTCGAGGTGTCAAATATAGGCCTATTAATTATGTCAACCGGAACCTCTAAATTTATCGTGCTTAGTTCTAGATCACTTCTGTATAAATTAAACTCAAATTCATATGGTTGGTTGTTGTAGATGCCAGAAAACACTATTATTCCTGGTGAGAGCTTATCTATAGGCACAGATAATTTTCCAAGAAGGGCTTTTCCTAAAAAAACACCATTCAAGTACACATCACCATTTAATAAAACCCCAGTCTCTTTAACATAGAAATTAAAAGTTATTAATTTTGGAGTAGGCATGATGGTTGGAGTTGTTACCGGAGTTTGAAGTGGTGTAATTGTCGGAATAGGTGTTTGGATAGGAGTAGGGGTTGGTGGTGTAGGCGATGGAGTTGAAGTTAGAGTTGGTGAGGGGGTTGTGATAGGCTCTTGAACGTTTTCCTGTTCAACACATCCAACAATGAATAAAATAGATATTATCAGGAGACAATAGACCATCCCCCTCATACATTGTAATAGTAACTAAAATTAATTAAATTTTACCATGAGTATTGGACAAAAAATCAAATCTCATCATGTAAAAAAAGAATAAATTGACTTACACAGTGGATTTTTTTGCTTAACATTGCTCACAGAGCCTTACCAGTCCCTCCAACTTAACCTCTTCAGGAACAAGATCCACATCCCTCCATTTTTTCATATACTGCTCATAAATTTCAGAAGGGAGCTTCCCATCATAGGATTGAACGTCTAAGCTGCCTGTGTTGTGAGCCATAATGTAATCCCTCAACCCTGGATGGACCATCAAAACATTGTTACACATCTGCTCGAAGAACTTCCTAAGGTGGGAGATGGTAATTCTCTTTCCCGTATGGATGGCTTTAACGTTCAATTTGCGGAATATCTTTCTTATCTTTGGGTATGCGAATAGGTATTCAGTCTGTGGATCCATAACCTCAAGGTATTTCCTCAGCCATTGTACTAAGGTGGGGTGTAGAGGAACCCAGTGGGGGAAGGACTCCTTATCTTTCTCCTCAGAGATGTAAATCAACGGAGGATCCCTATTGATAGCCTCCTCCAGTTCCTCCTTAGTGAGTCTGGACATGGTGGACATGGGTCTTTGCCCTGTGTAGGCTCCAAAGAGTATGGCTGTAGTGTACTTCAGCTTTTGGTAGTAAGAGTATTCCTCAGATTCCCATAGGGCATTTATGAGGTTCTTTACATCTCCTTCCCTTATCAATATCTGATTAAGTTTCTTTGAGGGTTTAGTGGGTGTTTCGAGTATTTCTTGGAGTTTCCTGAATTCATCTTCTCCAGTCCTTTTGTATAACCATTCAAGGAAATTTTTGGTGTTAGAATGGAACTTGGACTGGCCTTCAAACTCGTATTTTTGTTTGTACCAGTTCTGAAACTTCATTAGCTTCTCCCTAGAAAGCTTTCCTTTTGTGTGTCTCATCAGCTCTTCAACGGTCTTCTGGATCCACCACTTACTCTTCTCAGATCTGAGTTTGGAGAATCTGTAATCCAGATACTCTTTTATTATATCTCCGGATATAATTTTTAAGCTGTTTTTAACACGATTGAAGGACTGACACGGCGGAGATCCCCGGTTCGAATCCGGGCGAGCCCACTCGTAATTTCTTGTTAACGGGTGATTTACGTATGTCAGAAACTCCTCCAGCTTTTTCT
>MTMG01000021.1 GCA_002010075.1 Methanomicrobia archaeon JdFR-19
TAAAGAGCAACCAAATTGAGATGGGTTCAATAATCTCTTGTAATAAAAATCAAAGTTATGTATTACTCGTAGTCCCATGTTTAAGGTTTGGGAATGTTAATTATGTGATTTAGTCTGAATATTCCATACAAATCCTTGAAAATCCACAATTCTGACATCTTCTTTTATTACGAACGGATGGTGCAAGTCCTTCTTCCTGCATTTTTGTTATTTTGTTGATTATGGACACAACATATTTTTTCATCCCCATCGTGAGAGGCATCTTCACATTCTTATCCTTGTACTTCAAAACAATCTTAACAACCCTTCCAAAGTTCTCTTCAACGAGCAAAGCATATGCCACAGCCTGATAAAGATGAATCTTCAAGTTTTCCTTCCTGAATTCTGTGTTCTTGAGCTCAACAACACAGTATCCACTATCTTCTTTTAAAATCTCATCTACAAAACCATATATCCCATACTTCTCAGACCTCAGAAAAACATTAACAAGTCTGCCCCTCCTCTTTTCTCTCTTAAAGAACTTTTCATGCTCCTCTTTACCTTCTCTCATGTTTTCTGTCACTCTCTCCTGAGCTCCAAGAAAGAGGATGAAGTAAGGAATTCTCGGGCAGAACAGGTAATGTTTGATCAAACTCACCGGAAATTCAAATAATGAGGATGTCTCCATCTTCCCCCTCCCTTGTTTTATCTCCTATAATTTCTCTCAGAGCAAAGTCTGGCTTGCATATGACAAAAATCTGGATATTTCCTCTCCCCCTCAAACTTCTTTTTAGTTTAATTGCAAGTTCTTTTCTCCTCGAAGAGCTTATCTCACCCAAAAATGCACTTTTCTGGATTCTGCAAAGTCCCAATCTTTTACACACTCCAGCAATCTTGTTTCTGACATCATCATCCGATATATCATATATCACCAGTGTCATCATCTCAGTATGAACGGAGAATATTTTTCTTTGCCCAATAGAAATCTCTCAATTCTTCTAGCTTGAAGCACAATATGGTACTCAATCGGAAGTTTCCTGTTATTGAATGTTATTTTTGTCTCCAGCCTTTTCTCAATCTCGGAGAGAATGCTCTTTATTGTTTCCTTTGTGAGTCTGCCATCATTTGCTTTCGGCTTAATTTTTAAGATAGCCCTATCTACTACTGGCTGTCTGAACTCCTCCATCAGATCCACAACCAAAGCAGGTCTTCTTGGATTCTCCATATGAAGAAATCCCGCATAGGGGTCGAGATTTGTCATGTCTATCGCGAGTGATACACGAGACATGAGCACACTGTAACCATAGTTTAGCATCATGTTGAACGGGTCAGGGTTGTCATACCTCTTTTTCCTCCCCTCGAACTCATAAAACTCGGAGAGCCCCTGCCAGTATATGTCTGCCATCTTTGCCTCCAGTTGAATTAGCTCTTCTTGAGCTTCACACTTTTCCAGCCTGTCCAAATTCTCTTTTATCTTATGACATAACTCAAACATATCGTCTCTCTTTCTGTTCTTTATAATCGACTTCAGTAAGTAATACTGGTTCATGATTTTGCCTCTCACAAAACATCTTGAGAGGAACAACCCTTTTCCATCATTTTGGGCTTTGTACTGTTCTTTTCTGACTTTCACATTGGCTTTTTTCATTAGTGGTGAGAACATGCCCATGGGAGCTCCATTCCCACCGAGTATGATTATATTTATGTTATTTCGAAATGCGAGTCTCAGAAGAGACGAGGAGATTGAAACTCCCCCAGTTGCAATAACAATCTGATTAACATTGCCCGATGCAACTGTTTTTTCATCTTCACCTTTCTTTATGTGTATCATCCCGTCCTTTACACCAACAAACACCCCATAATCAGCAATCACAACCTTCATGACAGACCCCATAATACGCGCAGTATTTTGGACACGATTCAGGAAAGCCCGGGTCACTTCCTGAGTCTATTAGTGTTGCAATCTCATCTCTAATCTCAATAAAGCTCCTTCTTAGCTCATCGCTGATGAATACGCCTCTCATCTTGAAATGAACAGACCTTTCAAACCTGATATATACGACAAACCCAAAATTCACATCCACATTCTCATCTGATTCAAGAGCCAAGGCATAACCTGCAAGTGCAAGTTGATGTTCCTCTCTCTACACCCCACTCTTGAAGTCCATTATTGTGTTGAACGGTGTGAAGACATCCAGTGAGAGATTCTCAGAAAGACCAACAAGACTACCATCGATTTTCCTTTCTATAAATGGGGGTATTGCCATGCTAACAATCGTCTCCGCATCAGCACTCGGAAATTTTGAAATCACATCATCGACTCTGGCTGCAGCCTGTATGATGATGTACCTGTAAAGTTTAACACAGTTCTCAGTATCGGCATTGAGTTTCTTGCTGATACTCAATGGTATGGCAGAGTTGTTGTAGAATTTGTCAATTATAGACTGTCCATCACTAAATTCGTTGTATAATGCCTTTTTCAACTCTCCCAGTGTTTTTCTGATTACTTTATGATATGCGAGACCATTGAGCATGTACTGATTTGGTTTTTGCCTCTCTCTCAAAATATACTTCAGATACACATCCCTTCTTGTTGGGCAGAAGCTATTGATATCAGCAACAGATATCTTAAAATCATCCAATGGCTCTATTGGTGGTGTATTCCAAGAATATCCTCTCATCTCTTCTGAGATTCCAAGATGCTCAAACTCTTTCCTCATAACTTTGATTTTCTTCTCAACTTCCCCAGAGTTCAGGAACATAGAATCATTATTATGGGTGAGGTTGTATATGGGCTCTTGGCGGACAGTTCTGACATTTTTACAGAATTCTGAACAATTTTCAGAATAATCATAGAAAGAAATTTATCATTATATCTCAAAGACTGATTTGGGATGAAAGTACTGGTTGCTACGGTTGGTGGTAGGGAAGAGCCAATAATAGTTTCTGCAAGAAAGCTTGGGCTTGATAAGGCAGTTCTGGTAGCAGGGAAACCTGCAACCGATGTATTCGATAGACCAATTGAAGGTAAGCCCAACCCAATTGAAATTTCAGAGAATGTAGCAAAGAAATTGAGAGAGTTGGGGGCAGAGGTCGAAATTGTTGCTGTGAATCCGTTTGATTTTGAGGGGTGTTGTATTCGCATACTGGAGATACTGGAAGAATGTGCATCTGAGGGAGATGTTTTTGTCGTTGTGTCTGGTGGGACGAAAATTCAGGCGATTGCCGCATCCTATGCAGCTTTTGTCTCAGGCTGTAGAATATTTTATGTTCAAGAACTGAAAGATGGTTCACAGATAATTGAGATTCCACTGACTTTTACAGAGTTCGATGGACTATCGAGAGCAAGGAAAGATGTCCTGAAAGTAATCGAAGATGGCGACGACTCTTCCAGAATATCTGCGAAGCTGGGTATCAGCAAGAAAACTGCTTCACAGTATCTGAAGGAGCTTAGGGAATACGGGCTTGTTGAGACCACAGATGGTAGAGTAAAGAGATACCGGCTCACGTTTGCCGGGAAGTTATGTAGATCAAGGTGGTAAAAATGGAAGATTATGCGAAATTGGTTGCTCTTGGAGGTCTTCTTCACGATATAGGAAAGTTAGTTCAGAGAGCAAAATGGAGAGAAAGAGATGGAACACATAGTGAGATTGGGGGCGATTTTCTCATGAATTACATCGAAGCTAAACCACATCTTCCTGATATCTACAATAAACTGCCCCTGTTCTCGAAGTACCATCACAAACCTGAGGACTATGGCGATGATGTGAAAATGAGAAATCTCATTTACATCGTCTCAGAAGCAGATAAAATCTCAGCCTCTGAGAGAACATCTGAAGAATCTGAAGAGTGGGAAAAGAAGTTCAACATAGAGAATCCCCTCGTAAGCATATTTTCTTCTGTGAATCTTGGTAAAGGAGAGACGAGAAACAAGTACTATCACCTTAAAAAATTTGAAGCTGGCGAGTTCTTTTATCCTGAAGAGAATGTTAAAGTATCAGTAAAAGACTACAAAGGACTTCTCGATGGATTTGAGAGGGAATTCGAGAGTGTGATTGAGAGGGAATTTGAATTCAATCACCTTCTTTATGTGCTTGAGAAGTACACCACATTCATCTCCGCAATGATGGTGGAGTGGAACGATACCTCTCTCTATGACCACCTCAGAACCACATCCGCAATTGCACTCTGCATGTATTACTACTATAAGGACGAAATCGAGAGCCACATCACACACAATGATGATGAGAAAGAGTTTATTCTCGTTGGAGGGGACATATCTGGGATACAGGACTTTATTTACACAATAACGAGTAAGGGTGCTCTGAGGTATCTGAGAGCGAGGTCTGCATTTCTGGAACTGCTTTTGGAGGATGTTGTTGAAGAGATTATAGAAAGGCTCAAGCTAACAAGGGCAAATGTTATTTATGCTGGTGGGGGAGCTTTCTACATTCTTGCACCCAACACCGATGAGGCGAAGAGTTGTATTGAGAACATAAGAACTGAACTCAACACATGGCTTTTTGAGAATTACTGGGGGAAGCTGTATTTCGCCATCGATTTTATAGAGTTGAGTGGGAAGGAACTGAAAGAGTTCGAGGTTAACAAAGAAAGTCCTTGGTACGTTCTGAACAAGAAACTCAAAGCCAAAAAGCTGAGAAAGTTTATTGAGGACATACCAAATCTCAAGCTCATAGAGAGCTATACTGAGGATGAGTGTGAAGTTTGTAGGGCCCCCTCGAATGGTGAGAGGTGTGATGCATGTGCAAGATTCGAGGAGATGGGAAGAGAGTTACCAAAAATATCAGGCTTCGTCAGGACTAAAGGAGGAGCTTTTGAGAACTATTACGAGCTTCCGTTTTCCAAACTGTACAGCTATAAAAAACCAGAGGAAATTCAAAAAGGCTCCAAAGTGCTTGTGAAAAATAGGTATGAGATTTACAGCGACTCGGTCTCAATCCCATATTATGTGTGCGATTATGCTACAAAGAATGAAAAGGGTGAAATTAAAGACTTTGATTAGATATCCAAGTAGGCAATCGGGTCTAAGAAGCTTGGAATTCTTAGAATGGATGTTGATGACCTCGGTAAGATTTTCAGTATTGGTCTTGAAAGAAGGGGAGGGACGTTTTCGAGAGTCGCATCTCTCTCAAGATTGCTGAATAACTTCTTTAAAAACTGCATAAGAATGCTTGCAAATGGAGAGCTTTCAGAACATCTCCCAGACGATATGCCAAAAGTGAGCGTTGGAGAGGGTAAAAGGGAAATTGTTGTTGTTTATTCTGGTGGCGATGACCTCTTCATCGTCGGGGCATGGAACCATGTCTTTGAGATTGCATTCGAGATAGAGGCACTGTTCAGAAAATACGTTGGGGAGAATCCAAACATCACAATATCTGCCGGCTATGCCATATTCGACCCGAAGTATCCATTATACCGCATGGCAGAGGTGACAGGAAATAGAGAGGAGGAGGCAAAGGAGGAAGGAGAGGTTGTCAATATGATAGATGGAGTCGAGATAAAGAGAAAGGGGAGAATCTGTTTAACAGACAAAACAGAAAGAGAGAAGAAGCAAGAATTCAAAGTTTCATACTCATGGAGTGAGTTCCACCGAGTCTGGAATACCTATATCACCAAGATCTACGACAGAGAAAGAGAGGACCTCAAAAAAGACCTTCCAAGAGCGGTAATCAGAAAAATCCTTGATGCGAGGAATATCTACATCGACAACCCCAAAGGCTTCAAGTGGTCTTACATACTGTTGTACTACCTCTCAAGGGCGAAATACGATGACAGGAGACTTGTTGATGTACTGGGAGAGCTTGCATTCAGAGATGCTGAGAAAGTGAGGAAGAAAATAGTTCAGGACATCTATCTTGTCGGAACTCCTCTAAAAATAGTTGATTTAGCTATAAGAAGGGGGTGATGTTTTGAGTGTGAATGAACTGGTGGAGATGATTGAGAAGGACGATTTTTTAGAGTTTGCGGAGAAATTTGGAGAACTAGGTAGAAATGAGAAGAAATCATTAAAGGAAAGATTAGACTTAAAAGAAATTTTAGGCATGGCACGTGATTTCGAATCTCTCGAGCCGGATGAGGTTAATAAACTGGCATTTGAAGTTGCCGTAGTTTCTGTTGTTGAGGATCTGAAAACATCCCAGATAAGGAAAATTCTGAATATGTCCAGGGCAACATACGTGAAAGCAAAACAGAGGAAAGATGACATTTCAGTAGATAAGGCAAAGATGAGATACATCTTGGCGTATACATCTTCCAGACATAGAGGTGCACGTTTAATCGCCGAAGTCGCTGACAAAATAATTCCCGGTTTGAATCCAGAGAATTATGAGAGATTCCATGATTTTTTGCAAGCTGTTGTTGCATATCATAAGCTCTTAGGAGGGAAAGACTGATGAATGATGAAGAATTGATTGGAGGAGCAATACTCGGAAAGGTTTTAATCAGAGGAAAACTTAGGCTAAAAACAGGGCTTCATATTGGAGCACAGACAGAGGCAGTCGAAATTGGTGGGCTTGACAATCCAATTATCAAAGACCCGGCAACTGGCGAACCATACATACCTGGCTCTTCATTTAAAGGGAAGTTGAGGTCTTTACTCGAGAAGAGTATTAACGCAGAGCAACCTTTTGATGAGATGGGGCGGGGTGAGAAGAAGTACTTTAATAAAAAAGTTGGACGGGATGTGTGGATTCACGTATGTGATGATTACAACGAAGCTAAGAAATGTCCAGTGTGCAGATTGTTTGGGTCTTCCGGCGATACAAACTATCCTTCGAGAGTCATTTTCAGGGATGCTCTACTCTCAGATGAGCAGGATCTGGATGAAATCATCGAAATAAAATACGAGACGAGCATAGACAGAATAACATCTGCAGCAAATCCAAGACCCATGGAGAGGGTTGCACCAAACACGGAGTTCGATTTTGAGGTAATTTACAATATCGAGGATGAGGATGACAAAGAGACAGACATAAAAACACTGATAAATTTGATGAAGATGCTCGAAGACGACTATCTTGGGGGTGCCGGCTCAAGAGGTTATGGCAAGGTTGAACTGTACATAACAGAGATTGTCAAGAGAGACAGAGAATACTATCTCAAAGAGGGTGAGGAGAGAGTTATCTTGAGCAGTGAGGAGGGTGAGAGGCCCGAGAAAATAGCCGAGAAAATATCAGATGGGATACTATGAAGGCTATAAAACTTCATTTCAAAACATCCGTGAGGTGTGGAGAGGCGGGACTCGGACTTGAGAGTGTCTCGGAGATTATCCATTCAGACACCCTCTTTGGAGCCATAGCGAATGCTTTAGCAATTCTTAACGAGGATATTGAAGAGTTCGTTGGAAAAGTTAGAAATGCAGAGTTGAGACTTTCATCCTGCTATCCCTTCAACGGCGACACATTCTACTTACCCACACCGCATTTACCATTTGAAGGTAAGATGAAGAGATTTATCAGTTTGGAGAAGTTTGAAACAATACTTTCTGGGGCGGATTTGAGAGAAACTGAAGGTGAAGGAGAAATAGAGTCCTATAAGTACGAAGTGCCAAAGGTCTCTCTGGACAGAATCACAGGGAATTCGAACATCTACTACCTTAGTGCTCTGAGATTTAAAGATGGGGCAGGGATGTATTTCATAGTAGATGGGAGTTTGAGAGAAGTTGAAACTGCTTTGAGGTACTTGAGGGATGAGGGCATTGGGGGAAAAAGGACGTGGGGTCTTGGAAAATTCGAGTATGAGATATGTGATTTCGACATCAGAACGGATGGAGATTACTTCGTAACCCTTTCACTTACGTATCCCACTGACCCGAATTCAGTAAAGTACTGGAAACCAGTTGTGAGAGGTGGATGGATTCAATCGAAAGGGGCATCCTACAGAAAACCCAAGATAATAATGGCTTCTGAAGGTTCTGTCTTCAGCAGAGAGGAAGGGGGAGAAGTCATCGACCTCTATGAAGAGATAAACCTGACCTCCAGAACCGACCATAAAGTTTACGTTAACGGAAAGTCTTTCCTGATTCCCGCTACGTTGGAGGTGGAGAGCGAATGAAGATTGAAACACTTTCTCCGGTTCATGTTGGGGATGGAGATAAGTACACTGCAATGGATTTCGTGATAGAAGACGGAAAGGTGATATTTCTTGACATCCTCACCGTTTTTCAGGAGCTTGATAGGAGGGGCGAGGATGTTATGGAGGTTGCAGAGGACATAGGCAGTGGTAGATTAAGAATGGAAGACATTGTTGATGATGTCCATGAGTTCAAACAGAGAGAGGTTAGGTTTGTTGGGGGTGAAAGGGGCAGGGGAAAGGAGATTATGAAACATATCCAATCCACTGGGAGGCTTTACATCCCTGGCTCTTCAATCAAAGGTGCAATAAGAACTGCCCTACTCTGGAAGGCGGTCAAAGATGATGAAAGATTGATTGATTGGGTGATACAGTACACAAAAAGGGAGGAAAAAATTAATACGAAAAAGGTTGATGACAAATTGGAGGCAAAGGTTTTCAGGTCAAGCAAACGGCTGAATAAAGATGACCCCAAGAACGACATGCTGAGAGCTTTGAGAATCACAGACACCACACCTTTCACACAATCCACAGTTTATGAGATAAAGTTTGTGAATATGAGAGGGTTCACAGATCTTGCAGAGTGTATCGATGCAGGAGATTCTGCAGATGTCGAGATTGATATCGATGAATACACATTGAGTGTTCTGGATCAGAGGCTGGACTTCGATGACGTAAAGGAGGCGGCAAGGGAATTCGCTGAGGAAATTGTTAAAACAGAAATGGAAAGAGGATACCCAGAGAGAACCAAGAACGAATTCAAGAATGTGTTGAGGTCAAAAGGACTCCCACTCCGAATTGGGTGGGGGATAGGCTGGTTCTCAACAACAATAGGCACATTACTGATTACCAAGCCAGAGTTTGAGAGTATCCGAAGGAAATTGAAACTTGGAAGAAGGCCGAGAGGTAGAGGCTTTAGTAGGAACTTCCCGGTTACACGCAGAATTACATGGGATAACAAACCACTTGGATGGATTGCAATTCATGGGTGAAAAATGAGCGATATAGTGAAATTCACAATCGAGTTTGAATCTTCTGAGAGTAAATTTTTTAGAATGTACTCTGGAGCGTTTGTCAGAGGATTCATCTACTGGGTTATTCGAAGAATGAATAGAGTATTCGCAGAAAAACTGCATTCAAGCAAATCGATATCTCCCTTCTCAGTTACGCCTGTGATGAAGGTGAAGGAATCAAGACCAGTTGATAAACTCGTGGAAGGAGAGGAATACACTTTCTCTATAACTTTCTTCATTCCTGAGATAGGAGAGGCACTCAAGAAATATCTGACTTCCATTGATAAAATTTATTTTGCGGGCGGCGATAACAAATTGAAGAGAATTCTGGTGAGATACTGTGATGAAAAAAGTCTTTCAGACGAAACGTTCAGAAAGTTTCGTGTGAATTTTATCTCACCATGCTACTTCCGACTTCCATCTTCAAGCTACCGATTTATTCCCCTCCCTCTCCCAGAGCTAATGTTCAGAAGCCTTGCAAGACTATACTCTGCATTCATATATGAGGTCGGGGAGGAGTATAGAGAATGGCTAGATTCGGGGGGGATATCCGTTTCAGGGCATAATATAAAAACAGAGAAGGTACTATTAAAAAGGGGAATGTGGTCAGTGGGCTTTGTCGGGTCTGCCAATTTCACACTGCCAGACGACACATACGATGAAGAATTTGCAAAGCTGACTTCCAGACTTATTAAGTTTGGAGAATATTCCAATGTCGGGGGTGGGAGAACCTCCGGGCTTGGAGTAATAAAAACTGAGGAAATAAAAACCGAGGGGGTGAGATGATCAACAAAGCTGTTATTGCTCCACTTGGCATGAGCCCCCCTGTGATAACTGCATTTGTTAAAGCGTTTGGAAACATAAAGGATGTGGTTGTGTTAACAACAAAGGATGAGACTGTTAAGCAGGGATTTGAGCTTGTGAGGATTGCCATGAAAACGAGGTATCCAAAGGTCAGAATTCATGAGAGGGAACTACCCTTTGATGACATCACAACGACTGAAGAGAATTTTGAGTTCATGGGAATCGCAGCCAGAATCATCAAAGAACAGAGAGACAGATACAGAGCTGAGAGAGTGTATCTGAACGTTTCAGGTGGGAGGAAGAATATGGGCATAACTCTCTCGGTGGTGGGACAGCTGTTGGGGGTTAATGGTGTTTTTCACGTGATCACAAAGAATGTGAAGATTGTAAACACGATGCTTGAAACTCTGAGAAAGTAGATTTGGGAGGTATATTCAGCCGAAAATGAAGAGGATAAAATGAGGATATACAAAGAATGTGAAAGTCTCAACAATCTAATGTTTCCAGATAGAAAAGAATATGAAATTGTGAGAATCCCAACAATTCCATTTCCGCAGAACTATGTCGAGAGGATTTTTAAAGCACTTTATTCTGGCGAGGTTGAAGGGTTGTTATCCTCTGAGAAAGAGGTACTACTATCTCATGGCTTGATTGAGAAATATGGTAGGCGGTACACGATTACAGACTTTGGGAAAAAATTTTCACAAGTATTTGTTTCTGGTAAACTGAGGTGAGAGAGATCGAGGTAGGAATACTGCAAATTATGGGGAGATTCCAATACGATGAGGTCGATTATGTCATTGATGACAGAAGTTATCCCACCACACTAACTTCGCTCGCAATAAAAGAATACCTCGGTGAGAGAGGCATTGACTCCGAAGTATGCATTTTAGTTCCCGAGAGTCTGGTAGAGATGCTGAGTGAAGATGTTTCACAAGCTTCACAACTTCTTTCTGAGTCTAGTAAGTTCAGAGAGAGGGTTGCTGAGAGAACTGGGTATGATGTAGAATGTCTGATTATTCCGTCCATTGGAGAATACGGAAAAAAATACAAGATTGTTTTTGAAGGGTCCATAGAGAACACAATCTGTGTTATATTCAAAAAATTGGTTGAAAAGGACTTTGATGTCGTCTATGCAGATGTTTCAACCGGTCTGAATATATACACGGTGGCAATGGTTGAGGCGCTACGGAGATACATCACATACAAAAAACTAAAAAGTATTCTCAAAAAACCCGATTTTGATTTTAAACTTGTATTTTTACCTCCATTGAACAAAGAAGTGCATATTGAGTTCCAAGACATAGATGTTATGGCTTTCTTTTCACTCCCGAAGGTGAATGTATATAGAATCTGCAAAACAAATGCAAAAGATATCAATATAAAGTACAATAAACTTCTGAGAGGACTTAAAAATTGTATGGAGTCCCTAAAAATCGCTTTCAATTCAATCAAAATGAACACTCCTCTTGCATTCTACCACAAGGAGATTCTTGACTTTAAGATTGATATCGATGGAATTGAGAGTGAGTTGATATATCTTATAGAAGACGCTCTAAAACCCACGATCACAATGGACAGAGGTATGGTTGTTAGAAGAAGAGTTTTAGACAGCAAAAACATTGCAAACATATTTTACTCTCTGGGGCTGTTGAGAAACATCAAAGAGTTTCAAGAGGGGCTTGACGAACCCGAGTTGGATAAAATATGCGAGTCATTCGAGGAGTTATACACAAAGCTGGGACTTGGTTCAAACATAAAATTCTTGCAGAATGATGTGGAGAGCATCAAAAAGAATGTTGGTGATGGTTTCATTGGATTATATATTGAGTGTTTCCAGAGCGGGAATGGGAAGATGCATGGAAGTCAGGATAAGAAAAGAAACTTTTTTGCACACAGTGGATTTCTGAGAGAGTACACCTTCGTTGAGAGGAGAGGGAATGACATTACAGTTAGATGGGACGAAAAAAGACTCGGTGAAATAAAAGGATGGATTCAAAGTCCAGAATAACAAAGATTAACATTCCCAAACCTTAAACATGGGACTACGAGTAATACATAACTTTGATTTTTATTACAAGAGATTATTGAACCCATCTCAATTTGGTTGCTCTTTA
>MTMG01000011.1 GCA_002010075.1 Methanomicrobia archaeon JdFR-19
GGTAATGATCTGCACCGGAGTTATGAGTGCTGTGCATAACTGCTTTGGAAAGATGCTCTTCTGCACGGAAGATATGTGGAAGCAGGTTTCAGCTTCACAAGCTAACGCAGGACAAAATGTTGTAATAGCTGGTATGTCTCAATGGAAATTGCCTTTTGCTGACATGATAGCTTATCCACTCAATACAGATGGTCAAGGTGGCAAACCGAATTCAGATGGTATAGATGCGTTTGGGTTTGCATGGTGCGTTTTTGGAAGAGCGCAAGATATAGAAGAGTTAGAAAACGAGTTCCCCATCTTGATTGCAATATCTAATCACTGGAAAGACTCCTGTGGTCATGGGAAATATAGAGGTGGTGTAGGAACTGTTCAGTTGTGGATTGCACATCACACACCTGAAGTCTTGTTTACCTCAACTTCTGATAACAGCAAAGTTCAGACTCCACAACCTCTCTTTGGAGGATATGCCCCATGTACATTGCCAGGCATAAGCGTAAAAGACTCAGATGTTATGGAAATTTTTGGTAACAGAGGAGGGGAGATTACTCTTGATTTCCATGAACTCATTTTGAATAAACAGATAAAGGGTGACTGGAGTTTTGAGTTTTATGCTCGACCGATAAGACCCTTCAAAAAAGGTGATATTATCAATTTTACGCTTTCCTGTGGTGGTGCAGGTTATGGAGACCCATTAGACAGGGATCCGGAATTAGTAATAGAAGACATTAAAAAACACATTATTTCTCACTGGTCAGCCCAAAATATCTATAAAGTGTCATACAATCCGGAAACGTTGAAATTAGACCTTGAAAAAACAAAAAAGCTTAGGGAAGAAGAACGGAGAGCAAGGATAAATCGAGGAAAACCTTTTGATGAATTCATTAAAGAGTGGGAAAAGAAGAGACCTCCAGAAAACATATTGAACTACTATGGTTCTTGGCCCCATGCAGAGCCAGTTCAACCAATCTATAGGCCATAAAGTATGACAGGAAGAAGAGTAAACTCTAGGAACAAACAGGAATTGTTGAAGAAGGGTGCTTTATTTATTCCCTTAATTTTTTCGTTTGCTTCAAAACTAGAGAATGTACCTCTTGTACAATACTATAAAGACCCGACAAAAATTACTACATCCCTTAAAACTTTCCATGACTATTTTCAAACAGATGGGATTGTATGCTACCTTGATCCAACATTAGAGGCTGAAGCATTGGGTTGCACAGTTAGCTTTGAACAATCTCCTCCGTTTATAATTGAACCCCTAAAAATTACAGGAGAAGAAACTATAGTTGAGCTAAAAAAAAGAATTGAAAACATAGAAACAGAGGGTAGAATTCCTGTTGTGCTGGATGTAATAAGAAGATTAGGTATCATGATTGAAGGTATACCACTCGTGGGAGTTTTACTCGGGCCTTTTACATTAGCTTCGAAAATTCTTAACGAGGAATCAACAGTTGATTTGTATAAAAACCAAGAGATTCTTGACATTGCATCATCATTAACGTTATCTTTAACACGACTTTATGGAGAAGCTGGGTTAGACCTTATAATATACATTGAAAAGACTCTTCCTAAGCTAAAAAAAGACAATGTAGATGGGATATTAGATATATACTCTCCCATATGGAATTCAGCAAAATTTTATGAGATGAACCCCACGTTAATGCTAAAAGATGTAACCGATGAGCATCTCCAAGGACTAGTTTATTTTGACTCAATTATTGTTAATGATCATAAATTCTTAAAAAAATTTTCCAAGGTTGATAGAATTGCTTTCAGTATTCCAGTGGATATTTTTACAATAGATCTTCCAGAGATATTCAATGTCTTGGAAAAATACATGCCTTCAAGCATTTGGAAATCTAGGAGACCTTTCTTTGTTACTACAAGCGAGGAGATTCCATATCATGTGGATCCAAAAAATTTAATCGATGGGATAAAGGCTGTTAAAGAGTTCTTAAAAAGGAGGTGTGAATTTGAGTAATATCTACCAAGAACTATTTGGAGATCTCCCAGGCCCTGAGTATTGGAACAAAAAGATGGAGACCATAAAAGATGCAGAGTTGAAAAAGTTAAACAACAAGTTACTTAAAGCCCAAATTCGATATTTGCTTAAAAACTCTCTTTTCTATCATAAAAAACTCAAAGAGGCTGGAATTTCAGCTAATAGTATAAAAACAATAGATGATCTTGAAAAAATACCCTTTACTACTAAAAACGAATTGAGAGAAAGTATGGATGAAAGTCCTCCGTTAGGACTACATGTTGCTGTACCCATGGATAAGATTATCAGAATCCATTCATCGTCAGGCACAACAGGTAAACCCACGTTTCAATGCCTTACCAACCATGACAAAGAGATGTGGATAGAGCTCGTCTCAAGAGCTCTTTGGACGCATGGTGTGAGACCTGGAGATATAGTGGCCTTTGGATTCTCTTTACCGTTATTTGTAGGGGGATTGCCCCTAAAAGATGCTTTTGAAAATATTGGGGCTACATTCCTACCAATAGGAACTGGAATGTCAGAAAGGCTGTTAACCCTTGCAAAAACCCTTAATGCCAATGTACTTGCAGCCACCCCTTCTTATGTTCTATATCTCTCTGAATTTGCCAAAGAAAAGATGAGTATGGACCTAAGTGAATTGAGAATTCAAAAAATTGTAGGAGGGGCAGAACCAGGACTGAGTATTCCTGCAATTCGTAATAAAATCCAGTCGGAATGGAGTGCAGGAGCTGTTGAGGGTATGGGAAATGCTGATGCGGCGCCAATCATTTTTAGTGAATGTCCTTGGCAAAATGGTATGCATTTTGTGGGTCAAGGTATCATCTTACCTGAGCTTATTGACCCGGAAAGTGGAGAGTCTATTGAATTTATAGAGGGTGCAAAAGGCGAGTTAGTATATACGACTTTGAACAGAGAAGCGACGCCGGTTTTAAGATTTCGCACCGGAGACCATGTAACTGTTTGGACTGAGGAGTGTGAATGTGGAAGGACTGGTTTCAGAATCAGGTGCATGGGTAGAACCGATGATATGCTAAAGGTTAAGGGTGTTAAACTATGGCCTTCAGCTGTTAGAGACGTTGTCGCATCTTTTATTCCCAAAACTACAGGTAACATCCAAATAATAGTGCCAAGAAATATGCCCTCTTTTGCTCTTCAAAATCTAACAGTTGAAGTGGAATATGCAGATGAAGTTGACAAAAAAGATTTGTTAAAGTTAAAAACAGAGATCGAAAAAGCTCTCGAAATGAACTTATTTGTTAACATAGAAGTAAAATTAGTACCTTCGGGTACATTACCTAGATTCGAGACTAAAGCTAAATTAATACGTAAAGAATAGATGTACCAAAGTTGGATGTATAATTAGGATCAAAAATGTAAAACGAATCCAACAAAGTTATTGAGGAGATCTCGTAGGCCTTGAGTACTTCTTCTAATTATATATCACCTACTCTTACCCAGTTTCTCAACAACCAGTTTATCCCCTTCAATTCTCACAATAACCTCGTCTCCAGATTTGAAGGGAAATGCAGAATCCTTGGCAACACTTGCCGGAATATAGATGAAGAATTTATCATAACTTTTCCCACCGGTTTTTGTGGGCCTGTTTATCACCTTTCCTGTTCCCTCTAACATACTACTGGTGCACTATTTTGGTATTACTATATTTTTCCGGATAACAAATTAGTATACCAATTTGGTAGTAAAAAATAAATATGCATAGGATCTATTCTTGCTGCAGGGTGTGATATATGGCGAGAGTTAGAAAGAGTCCGAGAAAAGCAGCCATCTTGAATTTCTTCTTCTATGGGATTGGCTATGTTTATTTAGGCAGGAAATGGGGATGGGGGATATTTGCTGCGACAATACTCTACAGCATCATTGTCATGGCAGGCACAGATGGAGATTTCGAATTGTTTTTGTTGATAAATCTGTTTGACATCCCTGTTGGGATAGTGTTAGCCTGGCATGCCTATAGAATGGCCAAGAGGATGGATGTGCTAGGGTTAACTCAGGATATCAAGCCGATGGAAGAAGAGAAGGAAGAAGTAAACCTTCGCTGTCCATCCTGTGGGAATGAAGTAAGACAGGAAGATAGATTTTGCAGTAACTGTGGACAACCTCTTTCTAAAAAATCAGATGAATCAATTAAAAGGAGAGGAAAGAGAATTGGAAAGAAAGGACTCATACTCTCAATAGTCATTTTAACAATCTTGATATGGAATGCCATTCAGCTCTGGGTCTTTTATAGTCTATCTTTTAACTTCTACATCTCAGACTTTAGCGTTAACACCCTGCTAATGCTCCCCACTGGTGTATCCCTCCAGTATACCATAGAAGCCTATAATCCCACTGGTATAGGCGTGTATATCCCTGAGATCAATGGGAATGTATACCTGGAGGGGGTGTATGTGGATGATTTCGTTATTAATGAGCAGTATGTGTTTCCTCATGGCTTTGCATATCAGGACTTATGGATTGATGTGGACGTGAATGATTTGCCAGCCATTACTTCAGCTCTAAAATCCATTCTAACCAAAGGAAGTGTTACTGTGACCATTTATGGAGATGCAAGGGTGAGGTTGTCGTTACTGCCATTGGTGGAGATACCCTATTATGTTCATATTCCATTTCAGATGGAAGGAGTTTATAGGCTGGGAGGTTAATTAATCATCGAGGTTCTTCAGCATTGAAAATCTCGTAAGCAAATCAGATTTTGTTACTCGGTTATTCACGTTTCAGGCTAAAATTTTCCATTAATTATTAAATGTATTTCCATTCTTTCCTAATCAAAGCTAGTCTTCTAATATTTGACTCTAAATGTTAAAAGAGATAGAAAAACAAAAATGTATGCAACTACTATTAGTGAATAGTTATGCCAAAAGTGCAAGAGCTAAAATTGGTGGGGAGAGTCTTATTGAAAATTGTGTTGTTAACCATAATACCCGTTTTACTTGTTCTCAAATTTACATGGAACGCTATTATTCCGCTTATTATTTACCTTCAGCTCTTATTAATCTGGGCTCAAGCAGAGATAAGTTTAAGGCAAAATACCCTCTTTACATTACAGTTTGATCCTGCTTTTGGCGTAGGTCTATCCAAAAGAGCGGTGGGAGCTGGTGCTGACTGGAATGACTTGGAAATCACCAATGTCAGTCGTAATCCAGTATACAACATCGCAGTTACACGCATATTGGGTGTAGATGGCAAACCAGTTCAGCCTGAAGAGTGGAAAGAGAGAGTATTATCAAGTTATAGAGCTACTTTGGCACCAAATAGTGAATACCTAATATCAATTCACGATGAAGTTATCGAGAAAGGATATTTAATTGAACTCT
This sequence comes from Methanomicrobia archaeon JdFR-19, assembly GCA_002010075.1. Taxonomy (GTDB): domain Archaea; phylum Halobacteriota; class Methanosarcinia; order DSM-18856; family Methermicoccaceae; genus JdFR-19. The sequence goes on from MTMG01000011.1 coordinate 5,338, forward strand.
CCTACTATAATCAACTGGGGGAACCTAAACACCATCTCATTGGGTTTCTGGAGAACCAGCCATATGTAGTCGTTGGAGAGACAAGACTGCCAGGATACCTTTTACGTACCTACGAGGATATTAAACGATTATTAGACTGGTGGAGGCTCAAAAAATATTTAGCTTTAGTGAAATAAAAACCTTAAAGTCTTTTATGTTCTTAACATTCAATATAACCCCTAGGAGCGGATAGAATGGAAATACTAGTTTTCGAGGGCTCACGAAAAATATTAAATCTCTTTTTCCTTAGATCCTACAACTCTCATGAGACTTGGATGGTTTTCGATAATTTTTGGAAGCATATCTAGGAAGATATTCATCAATTCCCTCAGTTTTTCATCATCAGTGGGCTCTAATCGATTCATCCAATATTGCTGGGCCAATACATGTAATCTCTCATATGCTTGTTCATACACTTCTATCGTCTTATTTGTTGCTTCTACCAATCCATCTCTCATATTCTCTAATAATTTTATTTTGTTCTTGTGTAATTCTCTGAAAATCGTGAGAAAATCTTCTACCGTTATCATCCCTTCATCTATCGACAGCACAATGGCTTTGATAGCATTCATGAGAGAACCTCTTTCAAAGTAGATTGTTACCTCTTTTCTAGCTCTATAGATTTCTGTTAACAATTTTATGACTAATGTTCTTTTTAGCAATTCTATGGCTGTTGGATTTGCTTTATCGGTTAGAAGGTCATGCCATACTGAAAAGAGAAAAATGTAGTCGATGAGAGGTGAAATAAATGCCATCTCATCATCTGCAAGGTGTAGCTTGGATAGTAGATCGTCCAGAAGCTCAAGAAGTGAGTGTGAGTGATGTAGTAGAACAGGATACTAGAGAATGTACCAATCAGACCAGTCAAGGCCATGAACGATGCTAGGTAAAGAGGCTATAGTATTGCTGAAAGATGGTAAAACGGCCATGGACACATTAGCGGATTTCGATTCATTTCAGAATTTAACCCTGATCGATTTTAGATTAGTTAGTTTGAGCAACCCTATCCACATGAAACCACATAAATGCAACCTGTCATCATCGGAGGCGATTCGATCCTCGCCACATATACCAAACAAAATAGCCAAAAATAATGAATTCACCTCTAAAACGTAAAAAAATGGCTTTTCAACATCATAAGGGTACATATGTATCTGTGCCCAAAAATTCACTTCCCATAACATAATTCGTCGATTTCAAGTATTTAGTGAGTTGCTTAAACTTAGAAAGGGGATCATCTATATCGCCTATCTTTCTCCTGATCCACTGGTTGTGGGACTTGTCATCTTTCATTAATATATGCATGGCAAGGTCAAAAACTCTCAGCCAGTCGAGAGTTTGCAACTTTGGATAGCTTCTCCTACCCAAGGGATATGAAGTCTGTAATCTACCCCATTCCCACCAACGAAGTCGAGGTTCTATAGGACTGCCTGGGGATGTGAAAATGAAGGTCTATAACCTACTACTCCCTTATTGCATACAGGGCACATAAGTAATGATTCTGCCTTGATTTCATCGAATTCCACCACCCAAACCACTCCAGCTTGCTATCTATAGGGAATAACCTACGTGTCACCACACTCTCCATATTTCCCCAATCTATATTAGTCGATGCAATCCTTTTTTCCTTGATTTTTTACAATCTTGATTAAGATCATGATATGTGTATCTCATACTCAGATGGGCTACCCCACTCAGGCTGCCATAACCCAAGCTTATACACTAAAACAGCAAAGTCTCTATTGGCTGGTTTATCGACATATCGAACCTCGTTCTTTGGATCCATACCATAATCAGATGGATTACCCCAAGAGGTCTTCCATTTGCCAGTACGGAAAGCTGCTTTAGCGTACCTTTTGCTAGGCTTGCTAACAGACGATATTTGAGCATTACTCAAATATGGAAGATCTGCTGGCCCACCAATACCTGGCTCTAAGTTTTTTATAGTGGCAGCCGTTGCAAGCTTCATAGTTTCTATCTCATCTGCTCTTGCTCTTAGAGCTTTTCCAAGAATCTCCCTTTCCTTTACACTACGAGACTTAAGGAACCTCTCCCCAACCTCCTCAATCAACATATCGTTGACGCTCTCTTTCAAACGCTCTAATTTATATTTATACACACCTTTTACTACAGCTTCTTTAAGAAAAGATGTCCACAACCTCCCCTTTATACATTTTTCAAGAGTGGACAAGTCCATCCTCATAAAATCTGCAAATAAGAGTCTTTCTTTATCACTGACGTTTTTCTCATCATACCTCCTCGCAATAGACTCAGCTGCAATGATTCTTTCATCAATGCTTTTGGACTCATCTTTTAATATCTCCAAATCGCTCACTTTACTCCCCCTACATTGGTTTATCGCAAACAAGTTAAGATGCATATCCTATCCAGCTAATAGCTCCACTTGCCAAGCTATCAAAACCCCATTCATTTCTGGACATCTGATATCTTGGGGTTATCTGTTTTCAGCAGAGAAATCATAATCATCCCAAGTGGAGCTATATTGTAACTTTGTTTAAGTTGAGCTTATCAACATTTAATTTTTGCTATACTTTGCTTCTTTCTTAGCAATTTCAAATACATCAGACCATGAATACTCAGGGTACATTCTCTTTATTTCAACAGCCTTATCCCAGTTTTCTTTTTTAATCATACCCTCTAGTAGTTCTATTACTAGGAAAAGGGTAAGCAACATCCACGGAGCAAAGACCCAGATGTTATCCAAGGATTATTTTGCCTTGCTAAAAAACACCGGCCTGAGAAAAGAGAGACTTGGAGATATCACAGATGAAGATGCCAGAGCAGAGGGAGGTTATACAATAGAAGAATTCAAACAGGTATGGGAAAAGATACATGGCTCCTGGTATCCGGATCAAGAGGTCTGTGTGATTAAGTTTGAAGTGGCGAGAGTTAACCATGCTCTAGTCCCTCGTGGACAGTAGATTGATTAAAATAAGTAAAAACTACGGTAAAAGTGATGTAGATCATTGACTTTGAAAACTTAAATTTTATATGATGTTAATGCTTAAAATTTGATCATGAATAATGCGGATTCAAAATCCTATTATGAGGTCTTTAAAGAGGAATGCTTTTCGATGCTCTTTATTAAAAGAATCCTCAGTCTCTCCACCAAGCTTAATGGTGTAACCTCACTTCTTGAACATGTTGATCTCTCTGATCCTATCCTCTTTTGCAACAATGAATTTGCCCTCAAAATCCAGTTTTGATTCGAGAAGGAGCCATTTAAGATAATCCGTTATATAATCAGCAGATTTTGGAGTGATTCTGAGAAGGATTAGCCCATATGCCTTTAAAGATAATCTAAAAACTATCTCTCCAAAATCTCTGTCAAAGGTTATGATTACTGCCCTCTCCCTTTCAGAAATTTGTACTATCTCCTCATCTTTGAGTCCCTTTTCCATTTCGGTAATGGAAATTATATCGATTCCAGCCTCTTTAAGGCTGAGGACAGCTCTAAGAGGTATGTTCTCGTCAGCTATGAACCTCATACTTCTTTTTGGGGATGGGATATAGTTTTTCCTCTTTGATGATGTCTGCTGCGTAGCTTATCGCCTCAAGTATATCTTTCCTCTTCAGCTGGGGATAGTTTTCCAGAATTTCCTCGTAGCTCCACCCGTTTGCAAGTAGCTCGAGTATGAATTCAACTGTTATGCGGGTACCCTTGATCACGGGCTTTCCCCCGCTTATTTTGGGATTGATCTCTATAGGCATGTTTGTATCTAATCCCTTCAACTATATTATTTTACCTACAACTATTGAATCTGTAAGTTTCACCAGTCCAACCTCCAGTTCTATAGGAGGTGTGGGCACTTAGGATCCTCGAAGCAGGACGGTTCAGAGGTGAAGTATGACGCAAGCTTTACTGAAAGAGCGATGTGGAACAACATAGCCTGTATAGCAGGAGTGTTGATACCAGTATGAAGAGATCAAACAAGCAGGAGAGAGTTAAAAAAGGTTGAGCTCCCCAATCTCCAATGAATTCCGAAAAGACCTTGGATAAGGATGTAACAGAGAGATGTTATGTATCCGGCCATCATACAAATGCTGTAGCTTTAGAATTGAAAACTCCTCTCTATATTGGACAATCGTAAAATCCTTGAAGATGTTTATAGGAGTTTAAAAATTGATTACAAATCCCTCCCATGCCTTCTCGTAGCTCAATCCTCTTGGTTGAGAGGTTCTTGAGTCAATACCTCTTCCAATTCTTGAAGCTTTTCAAGAGCTGTAAGACCCAACGGAGTCAGATTATAGAGCTTGTATACCTGCAAACCCCTGCGCTGCTCATCAGTTTGAACTAGTCCCATGTCAATCAGTTCGTTCAAAGCATCGCTAACTTGCCGTTTATTCATCAATTTTTCGAGTTCACTCCACCGCCTTTTTTCAGATTTAAGAGCATACAGTATTTTGAGATTTGCCGGCCTGAGTATTGTTTTTATAGCATTAAACCTGTGTATCTGCATTGAAACTTGTTTACCTTATGAGTATTCTTAAAATCATGTTGAATTTTTACTAAACATGTTTAATAATAGTTAAAGCTATATACATATTGTTAAACAAATAAACCTGAAGAGTTGATGAACATAGCGAGGCGTAGCCTTGAAGACACTCAATGAACCATATAGAAAATTTCAATGCTATAAGAACGTAGATGACAAATAGTGTAGAGAGAGGATCAAAGGCGTTCTGAGAGAGTTTGTGAGAGATGATGAGAAGAAAAGGGGATAAGATGAGCGTGTGCATGCTCTCAAGCTGCAAATACTGGCGTGGAACTGGATGCGAGAAAGTATGGTGGTGTATCTGGAAAAGTCAGGAATGTTGTGTAGACTCTGACAGTTTCATTAGTGAAGAGATGAAAAGCCCGTTACTCTGGTGTTAGATAGGGGGGTTTTAGATATGGCTAAAGTAGAGAAATGCCCGGTATGTAATGGGGACGGTAAGATATGGCAGAGGAAGCATTATCCAGGGGTTGTGGTAACCTCTGGATGGCAGATCTGCCATGGATGCAATGGAAAGGGATGGATAGCTGTTCCCGAACGAGACTGCAAGAAGGAAGATGCAGGAAAGTCGAGCCGAAGTTGACTCCAAATTTGGTAAAGGTTATTAGAATGGATGGCGAGATTGAAACTATCCTCGCATCAGAACAGGTTGCCCATGTAACCACGAAAAGAGAGAAAATACCGGAGGTTAACGGCATACTGGTGTTCAGAACATATGGTTCTGTGATCGATCTCCCAGAACTGAGGGATAGCAGATTTACATAGTCTCTCAAGAAGCCTTACAGGCCCTGAAGGGTAGCAGGAAGGATGTTGTTGCTCCAGAGACGTTAGCTGTTTATGATTCCCAGGGTAAGGTTGTTGGGGTCGTGGGATTTCATGTCATCTAACGGAGGCATGGGAATGGAAGTGAAAGTAACTGAATTTAGGAGATGGGAAAGGATATGAAAAAGTTGCTTCTAATCCCAGTAGTGGCAGCCATCCTTTTTCTGATGATCAACACAGATATCATATCCATCTTCACAGCCTCCCACTCCCTCACCAACATCTCCCAGCCAGGCAACCAGATCTCGTGTGAAACCTGCCACAGCCAGATCCAGAGAGAACTGAACA
>MTMG01000010.1 GCA_002010075.1 Methanomicrobia archaeon JdFR-19
GCAGACTTGGGTGTTGCACAAGATGGAGATGCAGATAGGGCTGTGTTTGTTGATGAGAAGGGGAGATATGTGGATGGAGATACCATTCTGGCTATATTTGCGGATTATATTCTATCTCATTCGCCTCCAAACTCTAAAGTCGTAACCCCTGTTAGCACATCACTCAAAGTTGTGGACGTCGTAGAGAAAAAGGGAGAAATCGTTTGGACACCTGTGGGAAGTATTCATGTTGCGAGGATGATGATAAAGACCGGGGCTGTATTTGGGGGGGAGGGCAATGGAGGTCTTATATTCCCAGAACATCAGTATTGCAGAGATGGAGCAATGGCTACTGCAAAGATGCTCGAACTTTTGGCTCACGAGGGAAAGCATCTATCGGAACTTGTAGATAATACTCCTAAGTATGTCATATTAAAACATAAAATTCCTTTTAATAAAGATTTTGAAGTTAAATTAGATGATAAACTACTCGAAAATGCTAAAATCGAGAGAATTGATGGTGTGAAGGTATGGTTTGATGATGGATGGGTTCTTGTGAGACCGAGTGGGACAGAACCGATTGTGAGAATATATGCAGAGTCAAGGGATGAAAAAAGGGCAAGAGAGCTTCTGGAGTTCGGTCTTTCTCTTGTCAAATGACAGGATTCTTGTCGTAGGATGAAGTGCTGAAGAGAATCCCGTTCATCTATCTACCTCAATTCCGAGTATATTATGCTCTCCTTTATATATCGCATGTGCAATCTTTGCACACCCAATTACTGCTCCCTTTCCGTTTATGTTCTCGACCTCTTCACCAAGAAGTCTCTCCACTTCTTTGTGGACTTCTTCAGTTGCACCATAAGAACCAGAAATCACCATCTTTATCTTATGTGATGTCCAGTCCTTCACAAGAACTTCCATTGCCCTCATTTCCATTGAGATTAGAAGAGATGCAATATTCTTTGTTTCATTGTCATCACTGAGCTTATTGAGAATCCCACCCTACGAAAAAGCCTCGTTTGCTCCCACGATACCCTCATCCACTTTTCTTATAGCTTCAAGGTCAAGAGGACCATACATCAGACCGGGTGCGAATATGCACGCATCTATAGCACCCACTACCTTTCCATCTGCCACACCAACAGTCACAGCACTCGAACTGAGGTCAGATAGAACAAATGAATGGTATCCGAGGGTATGAACATGGTATGCAAGCCCCAGCTTTTCTGGGCTTGCCCCGTGTGAGAATATGTGAAGTCTTTTGTCAAGGAGGTTACCTCGATGTAATCCACATATCACGTATGTGTTGATTTGGGATGATTTGATAGCATCAAACACTTTTGCTCCGCCACCTGTTCTTATTCCAGCACCATATTCAGATATGACCCCTCTGTTTCTTACTTTGTATAGGGGGGTTATCTTGGTTAAAGCGTCCCCCATAGAATAAGTGAGGGCACACATCTCAACGTCTTCAAGAGAAATGTCAAACTCTTTTTCAATCCTTGTCAGTATTTCCCTTTCTGATAGAAAAGATGCCTCCCTACGTGGGATTGAAAAATATCTCATATCAGGAAGAAGACAGAATCTTATCTCTCTTGTACCATGTTCAACTCCCAGAAATTTCACTAATCCTCCTCCTAACAACAATCACGTTGCATGGTGCGTGTCTAACAACTCCCTCTGCCACACTTCCCATGAGGACCCTTGAAAGTCCAGACAGCCCTTTACTTCCTATGTATATTACATCCACTTCTGACTCTTCAGCTTCTTTCACAATCTCTTCAACAGGATGTCCAACTTTTGTCTTTACCTCTATTCTCAGTTCTGGTTCGTTTAGTTGTTGTCTGAGTCTTCCGAGCGCCCTCAGAGCTTTTTTTGCTTCCTCTTGTGCTACATGCATGGTGTCCCCGTACATCTTATATCTTCCTGGCTCAACTTCTATTACCTCCAAGATGATGATCTCGTCTCCCCTAAGCTTTGCATTCGTAATCGCCCTCTTCAAAGCAAGTTTAGAGTTCTCAGAACCATCGTATGCAACGAGTATTTTTCCCATGCATCGATGCTCACAAAACTACATAAAAAATGTTGCGTTTACAACAAAAGTAAGTATTAAATATTTGGTATAATCAATTTCCCTTTATTAGAAGTATTAAAAGGAGAGGGTCCTATGAAGTGTTAGAGTGCGTTATTGGTATTGATGGTAATCTGTGTTATAGGTGTTGGAACAGCTGCTTTTTCTGATGAACAGAATACACTTCCACAACAAAAAATCTCATCCTCTGTGTTGTCCACTCCTGATGAAAAGGTTGATGTGATAGTGCTCTTCAAGGATGTTGGGACAAGAGACCCAGCCGAAATGAAACAGAAAGCTCTGTCAATGCAAGAAAGTGTCATGGACATTGTAAAATCATCACCAGAAGTTTCTGATGTGAAACAGCTCTGGCTCATCAACGGAATATCGATGAGTGCGAGTAAGGATGTTCTTGAAAGGATTGCTCTTGACCCGAATGTTGTTTCGATAGTCAGTGATCCACCCATACATCTGCTCGATACAACTTCCTATTTCCAGAGAGCATATTCACCTGAAACATACGCGAGTGATGCGGTCTCTCAGATTGAAGCACCTTCTGTCTGGATGAATGGTTATACTGGGAAGGGTGTGAACGTTTCTGTGATAGACACAGGTATATATCCTCATCCAGACATAGCTGACCGCATAATTGGGTGGGCTGACCTTGTTAATGGACAGAACGAGACACCCTATGATGATAATGGTCATGGAACTCATGTGGCTGGATTGGTTGCAGGAAACGGAAGCAGTGGAACGATAACTGGTGTTGCTCCAGAGGCGAACCTCATAGGTATAAAGGTCTTTGATGAGTATGGTCAGGGTAGCACTTCTGACCTGATACTTGCCATGCAGTTATCTGTTGAGATGGGAGCAGACATCATTACGTACTCAGGAGGTTCTGAGTATGTGGATGAGTTTAGAGGGAATGATACTATATCCGCTGGAGTAACTGACGAGTATTATCACATTCTTGATTCTGCAAAGTATGACCACTACCCACTCACTTCAATCGTTGTGCAGATGGAGTTTGATAGTGAGGAAGATGCAGATAATGTGAGTATATCTCTGATATCCCCAAGTGGCACTCCTGCCCCACTCTATCCGATGGACTGGGTACCCCCCCAAATTGATGGGACAGGTGTATATAGATTCTATAAGTGCATGTTGTATGGAAATGAAACCCTTTCTGGCTTCCCTGCAGATGACCTACCAACTGGCTCTCCATTGCCTGGTGGAAACTGGACTCTCGAGATTACAAACTTGGGCTCTGACCCAATTACTTACTCCTATGAATTCAAGGCTCTTTACTTTAGTGATGGTATGACCCTCTCCGATATGGCTGCCGAGAGTGTTGTTGAGAGCGGAGTTGTTGTGGTTGCAGCAGCTGGCAACTCTGGACTGTATGGTGCAAGAACGATAGATTCTCCCGCCGCATCCCCTTCAGTTATAGCGGTTGGAGCGACTGGCATTCCCGGACAGTGGGAGCCTGTGGATTATGTTGCATGGTTCTCTGCAAGGGGACCAGTGAACTTCACAAGTCCCTACCTCAAGCCAGATGTAGTCGCACCCGGTGTGGATGTTTTGTCCCTGTCTAATACTGGAGGGTATATCTGGAAGGATGGCACATCGATGGCAACACCCATGGTCGCAGGAGTGGCGGCTTTGTTGCTCGATGCGGACCCAACTCTCTCGCCAGCCGATGTGAAGAATGCAATCACATCCTCCGCTGTTGACCTTGGTATTGGTGGACCAGATACGGATTATGGCTGGGGCAGAGTTAGTGCATGGGGTGCGGTTAATTCGGTCGTTGAACTCACTCCTCCGTATGAGCTTACAGGCGTCCAACTGTTCGGAGGAGCATCTCCAAATGAGGTGTATCCAGAGATAATACCTGATGAAATCGATGGTGTGAATGACTCGATTGAAATCGTTGGAACGTTTGGATATGGAGATTTGAATGGAGATATGTACTTTGGTCTAGCTCTCAGCGGAGAACCTCAACTCAACTCCTCGGACTTCTCATACTCCCTCTTCATCAACGATACCCTCATGCCAATTGCTGGGGAGTATGTTGGCCCAACACCGATAGGTTTTGTCATAATGTTCTTCACGAACCTTACAGAACTTGGTTACACCTCGTTGAGTGATGTGAACCTCACCTACTACTTCGAGGCAATAGGTCCTAACGAAAGTGATGTATCGGGAGTTGGCAGACTACCAATGACTGTGAACTTTACGGCCATTGGTGTACTCTTCGATCCATCGAACAGTCCGGTTGCTGGTGAGCAGATAAACTTCTCTCTATACAGCGGGATAGACTTCGTGAAAATTTCTGAAGATAATGTAACGACCGATGAGAATGGTGTAGCTCTCGTAGATTACTCTGTTGAGGCATGGGTAGGCTCATCGTACTACCTCACAATAACGTATGGAGACCAAGAGATATCGGATAGTGTTGACATATGCGGATTCGAGCCACTGGAATTCGAGCCGTTCAGAGTATTCTTCAACAATGAGTACATTGCAGGTCCAGAAGACTCTCTCAATCTTTCATGGGTCATCATGACACCAGATTTCAGTCTGTTTAATGGTACGTTAATGCTTGAAGCTTCATACTACAACAACACAGTGATGTATGACCTTCCAGTTATTGATGGCGTGGCAAACATAACCCTCGACATGTCTGAAATAGTCATACCGGACGACTCACCTTACCAGATAAATCTGAAGATAGGGGATGGTGAGTTCAGTGCGGATGCAGGTACCATCACAATTAAGCGGGGTATGCACATACAGGTTGTGCCATATACCGCCATAGTTGAACCCGGTAGCAATGCCACTTTCTTGATTCAACTCTACACACCAGATAATCTGCCTGTTTATTCAGACATCAGCATCGATGTCACATGGCTTGGCGAGGTTGAGGTTCTCTCACTCGACTCGTTTATATTGAGCGAGTTACTCTCTGGCTCACAACTGGACGAGGGTGAGGCTACACTTCTACATGAAGAGGTCTCAAATCTTGGCATAATGCATGAACATTACGAACTCAACTTGACAGACGCACACAATGGAATATTTGAGTTCGAGCTCACTTGCCCAGAGGATGCCTACTTTGGCGAGATTATGATTCATGCCGGAGATACCCAACAGTCTGGTTATGTGTTTGCAAGAGACCCACGCTTCTACTACAACGACCTCGTACCGTATCGTGATGTTTGGATGGAAGCAGACTACAGATACACAGGCACACTATCAATTAAAGCACATCTCTTCAGTCCCATCTCACCGTCAGGAGCCTCTATGGGGTCATCAAACTTCAACATGCCAATCCCAGGGGTTGAGGTGTATGCATACCTCAGTACGGGTGAGTGTCTCGTCAATGTAACGAATGAAGAGGGTGAGGTGAAGTTTGACACATCTATCTCAGATATGCCCGTGGATGTGTTGTTGATAGCAAACATAACGGATAATGATGGGTTGGTTTACACATCTATAACAGCATTCCCAGAACCAGAACCAATCCATCCAGAGGTAAGGGAGGTGTTTGAGCCAGATTTGGGTCTTATCACGTTTGATATAGGCTGGTATGATGATGGAGGCAATCTAGTTGAGCATCATCCACCCGTTCCACTCACAATTTCGTATGGACCATTGGGTTCATGGCTTGACTATGAGACCTTGCTGAGTATGGTTGATACAGGAACTCAAGTGAGTGTTCCATTTGTGGGCTTTGGAACATACCGTGTGTATGTGGGAGTACCAACGTTCACATTTGAAGGACCCGAAATCGAGACAGAAGTATTCGAATTTGTACAAGCACCATTGATTTTTGATGAACCAACAGACCACCCAGACTATTTCCCGATTGACGCCTTTATTGATTTGCCGATTATGGTTGTGGACGAGTCTGGCAATCCAGTTGAAGGGGCACTGGTGTACATAGACGCTGAAAGTGGATACTTTGGAGGCTGGCCAGAGTCTTATGATTACTGGATGGAGCCACCACTCTGGAGCTGGAGTGATTATGGTGTGAGCGGTCCTGATGGATGGGTAACCCTTCAGTTGAGAACTCCACCATTCCCAACCATGCTCTATATAATGGTTGGAGGGGCAACTGATGAGCTGAGTTTCTCAACGTATGAATACGTGCCAGTTTAGGGTGAGATGCGGCCATTCGGAGTTCCAGTATAGGTCAGAGTAGAATCCAACACAACCACCCTGTTCGACGATATTGTTAATGTTGGAGAGACCACCATCACCCTAACCAACGGTTCAGAACTCTACATAGACCA
>MTMG01000020.1 GCA_002010075.1 Methanomicrobia archaeon JdFR-19
CTGGTAGAGCTGAGGAGTGCACACGAGAAGGGAATGGTGACTGCTGGGCTCGATGTGTATACAGGTGAAGTAGTTGATATGTGGGAGATGGGAGTGGTGGAGCCACTCAAAGTGAAGACACAAGCGATTGCATCCGCAACCGAGGCTGCGGTGATGATTCTGAGGATAGACGATGTGATTGCAGCCAGCGGTGAGTCAAAAGGACCGGGAGGAGAAGGTCTGCCAGAGGAAGAGTGATTTTTCACCTTCCTCTTTTTTTTGTTGTGTATCTTTTTCTAATATCATCGTATGCGAGCTCATCTTTGCCGACCTCTACGAATTGTCTCATCATCTTGAGTCTTGCAAGTGCCTTCAAAAACTCATCCAAGTTTTCAGGGTCATAAAGCCTTGCAATCTTCTGAAACTCAAAATCAGTGAGGTATCTTTTCAAAAATTTTTTTAGCTGTGCTTCCCCCTCCTCCCTCGAGATTTCAAACGCCTTTATTATTCTGTCCAACACAAACATGCTTGCATGTACCATACGATTACCTCTTCATCTTCTTCCTTTTTACCATCTTCAATCTGAAGAAATCTTCCCTTTCCATCTCCTCAAAATGCATTCTTATGAGTTTTTGTTGAAGAATGAGTCTGGGGATGACTATGTTCTCCAGCGCCTTTGTCTTCCTCTTCGTCTTGTTTATCTCATTCGAAAGTCTTCTGAGTGTCTCACTTATCTCCCCATATTTTAAAAGGATGTCAGAAAGTTTCTCAAAGTCTCTTCTCNCCCTGTCAAGTGGTGTCGAGCCATGAATAACATCTGTCATTGAAACCTCAACCTCATACACAGAGCTTATCGATGGTACCACCACTCCCATAATATTCTTCGTCTCGATATCCACCTTCCTCAGAGGCCCAGCACCAAGTGATAGAGCCTTCAAATCTATTATTCCATGAATCATCTGAGCTGTCGCAAGGTCTGTGTATCCCATCTGGAGCATCTCGTTGAGCTCTTCTCCAACCTCTCGTGCAACATCAAGCTGTGAGAAAAATTCTGTCATCAGAGCATTTCTTTTCATCTCCAACAAAGACAACCCTTTCTCGGCAAGCTTGCATCTCTTTGCCAAGTTTATCAAATTCATCCTTGTTGGCTGAACCTCCATCGATATCACCTTTGATAGTACTTAGAAATGTACTCGGTGGATATCCTCTTTAACTCTCGCTCTGGGAACACTGAAAGAAGTTCCCATGCAAGTTCGAGACTTTCCTCTATTGAGCGTTCTTCCCATTCTCCCTGATTTATGAACTCCTTCTCAAACCTATCAGAAAACTCGAGATACCTCTTGTCCCTATCTGTGAGAGCTTCAACACCTACAATCGACACGAGAGATTCGAGGTCCCTGCCTTCTGCATATGCATAATATAGTTGGTTGGAAACATCTTGGTGGTCTTCTCTTGTCTTACCCTCGCCTATGCCGGCGTTCATCAGCCTCGATAGAGAAGGAAGGACATCAACAGGAGGATATATTCCTTTCTTCTGTATTGCACGTGAAAGAACTATCTGTCCTTCTGTGATATAGCCGGTCAAGTCTGGAATGGGGTGGGTGATATCATCACCAGGCATCGTCAGAATCGGCATGAGTGTTACAGAGCCTTTCTTTTCCTTAACTCTGCCAGCTCTCTCGTATATCGATGCCAAATCGGTGTACATATAACCGGGATAACCTCTCCTCCCGGGAACCTCCTCTCTCGCCGCCGATATCTGTCTCAGAGCTTCACAGTAGTTTGTCATGTCTGTTATGACAACAAGAACATGTCTGCCTATCTCGTACGCAAGATATTCGGCGGTCGTGAGAGCGAGTCTGGGTGTTAGCAATCTTTCGATAACAGGGCTGTCTGCCAAATTCAGAAACATCACAATATTCTCAAGCGAGCCAGTTTTTTCAAAGTCGCTTCTGAAGAATGCTGCCTCCTCGTGGGTTATACCGATTGCAGCAAATATCACAGAGAATTCCTCTCCCCTCACAGTTGCCTGTCTTGCAACCTGAGCAGCAAGCTTGTTATGTGGTAGCCCAGCACCGGAGAATATGGGGAGTTTCTGTCCCCTCACAAGGGTGTTCATCACATCTATGGCAGACACACCGGTCTGGATGAAGTCCTTTGGCTTGTCTCTTGCGGTTGGATTCAATGGATATCCATTCACATCCATCTTTTCCCCAACTATTTCCGGTCCCCCGTCTATCGGTCTTCCAGAGCCGTCAAACGCCCTTCCGAGCATGTCATCAGACACGCTCAACCTGAATATGTCTCCAAGAAATCTCACCTTTGTGCCAGATGTTCCGAGTCCGGATGTGCCTTCAAAAACCTGTATTATCGCTTTGTTCTCATAGACATCTATCACTTGTCCTCTCTTTCTCTCCTCACCACACTCAACCTCCACTATCTCACCATACGCAACTTCTCTCACATTATCGACAAAAATAAGCGGTCCTGCAATCCTCTCAACACCAACATATTCCCTCATCATCTTCTCATCTCCCCTATCTTACGCTCTATCTCTTCAAACAACTGTTCCACTTCGTCCTCTGGTGTGTACCTTATCCTCCCAACGAGATATGTAACCTCAAGCTCAGCAACATCTTTTGCACTCATCCCCAGTTCTATTACTTTGTCGTGTAAGTCCCAGATTGCCTTTAAAATAAGATACTGCTTTTTCAATGACGTGTATGTATCAACTTCGTGGAATGCATTTTGCTGAAGGAAGTCCTCACGAATCATTCTCGATATTTCAAGAATGACTCTTTCCCTCTCCGGAAGTGCATCAGGACCCACAAGCTGGACAATCTCCTGAAGTTCAGCCTCTTTCTGCAATATCTTCATGGTCTTGCCAATCAAATCGCTCCATTCAGGATTTACGTGCTTCTCCTTCCATTTATTCACAATATCCGAATAAAGCGAATAGCTCTGTAGCCAGTTTATCGAGGGGAAGTGTCTTCTGTCTGCAAGCTTCGCATCGAGAGCCCAGAACACCTTCACAACCCTCAAGGTGTTTTGTGTAACTGGTTCAGATAAATCACCGCCGGGGGGTGATACTGCCCCAATTATGGATACCGAACCATATGACTCCTTTGTCTGTAACGTCCTAACCCTACCAGCTCTCTCGTAGAACTCCGCAATTTTTGAACCCAGATACGCAGGATATCCTTCCTCTCCCGGCATCTCTTCAAGTCTTCCAGATATTTCCCTGAGGGCTTCTGCCCATCTCGATGTTGAGTCTGCCATGAG
>MTMG01000023.1 GCA_002010075.1 Methanomicrobia archaeon JdFR-19
ATGGCTTTACTGCGGTTCTTGAACTCGCCTTTCTCGACAAGTTCATCAAGGAGATACAGGCGGTCGAGAGATATGCTGAACGAGAACACGTTTTTCTGCTTACGTAACCATCTCAGAACTGAGTTGTCAGGCATTTGTGAGCACCTCCAGCTTCACGCCGAGTAAGCCCTTGGCGACGAGGTCTTTCTTGATGAGTTCTCTGATGTAGTCGGTTTCCTTTTCCCAGCCTTCCATCTCCATCGCTTGTTTAATCAGCTCGTCCCATCTACCGGGTATTGTAACCCACACCCTCATGGTTTCACCTTTTACAAATCTTGTTTTTAGTTACACAAACAACTATTTAAGTTTTGTGAATTTACAAACATTGTTTCAAATTATACACACCACAATCTAAATTTGTAAACATGTAAACTAAGTTGTGTTTGATGTCGAAAACCTCCTGATCCGAAAACTATCAAAGAAACCAATCCTGCTTATTCTATTCTCTCTCAAATCTGGTCCTAAACGCTGGAGTGAATTGGAAAAACTCACAAACAAAAGGTATGTCCACGAGAGTTTAAGGGAACTATTTCATCTCGGGCTAATTGAAGCAACAATCCTAAACGATACACCAATGGGCACAAAAGCTTACAAGCTCTCTCCTCTCGGTGAGAAGATCGTCAAGCTCATTGAAGAAATGCAGGAAGAATTTGAAAAATGGCATTATCAGCCGGAGTCGGATGAGGAGTTTTTGGAGGGAGGTTGGGATAAATGACTGTCAAATATTGGTTTGTAAAAATCTTAGTCGAGTCCTTTACTTCATTCTTCATCAGTTCCTTTTATATATGGTTGTCGAATAAACTTGGTTTTATCTCAATAACGGATGTAATAATTATGTCGAACGTTCGTGCGCCAGTATTTATCCTTTTGTTCATGTTCATCTATGTCAACCTTCGCTGCACCCTCCCAATTAGTGGCATTGGCAAATAACTTGGAACTTCTCTAAAATCTCCTCCCCCTATCACAACAAATATCTTGGTAAGTATCCCTGCTGGAGTAATATACCACTTGTTTACGCTCATCAGCCATGACTCCAGAGTATACCATAATATTGGTAATAAAATCGCTGCAGATGTCATAGACAAAAGAAAAGAGCTAACAATTACCACCAATACAATATCTACATAAATGACTGCAAATAATATTGCCATAACCCTCGGTTTCCTTCTCATAGTGTCATATATTTTTCTTGTTTCTCCAACTCTCAGATTCTGTCTCATATTCGACAGTAAACGCCCTATAACTGCAAAAAACAGAACTTTGCTGGGTATTCTTAACACGAAGTAACTCAATACCAAAACAGGTGTCAAAAAAGCGGTTAACGCTGCCAAACCAACTACCGCCATTATTATAACAGCTACACTCCATTCTACAACAAGTTTTGTTAGCTTCCTATCATTCTCAACAGCTGTCTCCATCTATGACATTTTCAATGTTACCATTTTTAAATTTTTTATCCCAGTATTAAATCCACTTCAGCCTTCTCTCGCAGTATTCTTCCATCATTTTCTGCACAACTTCCTCAGGCAGCATGTAGAGCAGGATCTCAACCACATCCGCCGTCAGATCTTCGCCCATCTCAACCTCTACATCTCCAAACCTGAGCTGATACATTGATCCCTTCTTGCCAATATCCCTGCCAGCTCTGACTTTCCTTATCTCTGTATCAACAACAGTATCCTCCCCCTTGACTCTAACTTTCACCCTAAGCCGATAATTTCTTAAAACCAGTTCTGCGCCATTCATCAAACAGCCTCCTGCTACGCAATCTGCTATTTCAACCATCATTTACCCTCTATTTAACTTTTAATCCCCAGTTGCAAGTGAAAATGTTGTGTATTGATTGATAATAGTAATTTTTAAGTATTTTCTATTAAAGACTTTTGAGTATGCCGGAATGCCCATATTGTGGAAGATGGTTTAGGTCTAAGAAAGGTTTGAGTCAACATATAGGGAAAATTCACAAAGATAGCTTTGGGAATATAAATCCTCTTACTTTTGACCCAATTGGCTCTATTAAAAGAAGAGAAGAAAGATCGCGAAAAAGAAGAAAAAGAAAGAAGGCTTTTTTTGATATTCTTTAAAATTTTAATGAAACAATGGCGTCAGACGATGATTTTGTTGACATCATTCGTGGAATATTAGTATTAATAATATATTTATTCATTTTAATTTACATAATATGGGCATTCCTAAACACTGAACCTATTAAGAGTTATGTCAATAATCTAATACAGCAACTTGTCTCCTTTCTGATATTGGCTGGTAAAGTTACCTTAATTATACTCTTAGGTATAGGTGTTGCTTATGTAATTTGGAGATATCTTTTTGAAGGTTCTACTTCAACAAGTGGAGAAGACGAGGAAGACTTGATGATTGACAAGGAGATAGAGAAAACGCTTTACTCGATAATAAATGCCATCAAAGAATTTGAACCGCCAAGAAACTACGATAATGAGAGGGGGTATCATGATACTCTCTTCGTATGGCTCAAATCAAGATTTCCTGATACCGAAATGGAGTATCAAATTGGCGCTTCCAGACCTGACATAGTTATTGAGATTGAGAATACCTCAGTTGCTATTGAAGTTAAGGGACCTACTGGAAGTCAAGAATTGCAGACAATTGCAGATAAGCTCTTGAGGTATAAACGTTATTTTGATTATATTATCATTGTTTTATTTGATGTGAGAGTTAGTTTTGCAAGGTATGAAGAATGGGTAGCTGGAATTGAAGAAACTTTCTCAAATGTGTACATTATAAGACAAGAATAAGACAAGAGCAAGATAATATCAATAAGGGTCAAGCTCTGCCAATATTGTATACTTAAAAATAATCCTGACTATTTAACTACTGAAAATAAGACCCTGTAACACTACACAAGCAGAAATCCAAAATGCATCTATTGATTTTTTATTCCATTATGAAACTACTAAAACAATTTTTATAAAAGTAAAGTTTTTTACTTTATCAACACGCTTAACTTAATCTCCCCCTCTTCCTCACCGAGCAATCCATCATATTCAACGCTGACACCTTTAGGAGCAGAATAAAACGGCAGTTTAAGAATATCCGAATAGGTCTTCGTCGGATAAACAATTATTGCCTCATTATTTGCGAGAGTCTGGAACATCTCA
>MTMG01000012.1 GCA_002010075.1 Methanomicrobia archaeon JdFR-19
GAACGCATCAACTGCCAACTGCTCCCTTCCTTTGAGGGTGTTTGCATACTCTCTGAGCTGAAGTGCAAGCTCAACCTCTGGCGCTCCCCCGCCTGCGACAAGAGTCCCGGTCTCTATGGCGGCCTCAACGACACGCAGTGCATCTTCGAGAGCTCTCTCAATGCCATCCACAACGTGTTCGGTTCCACCCCTTATCAGTATTGAAATCGCCTTGGGGTTCTTGCATCCAGTCACGAATATCAGACTGTCTCCGCCAATCTTCTTCTCCTCCACAGCTTCTGCCTCACCGAGGTCCTCTGGTTTAATCTCGTCAATACTTGTAACAATCGATGCTCCAGTTGCCTTTGCAAGCTTCTCTATATCGCTCTTCTTGACCCTCCTCACAGCAAAGATTCCAGCCTTTGCAAGGAAGTGCTGAGCCATGTCATCGATACCTTTCTGCACGAAAACAACATTAGCTCCACTGTCGATTATCTTCTGCACAGACTCTCTGAGCATCTTCTCTTCTTGGTCAAGGAACTGCTGGAGCTGTTCTGGTGATGTGATTGATATCTCTGCGTCTACCTCAGTTTCTTTGAGCTCGATGGCACATGAAAGAACCGCTATCTTTGCATCTGTAACCTTCCTTGGCATGTTTGGATGCACTCTT
The DNA here is from genome assembly GCA_002010075.1 of Methanomicrobia archaeon JdFR-19. GTDB lineage: Archaea > Halobacteriota > Methanosarcinia > DSM-18856 > Methermicoccaceae > JdFR-19. Next base: position 650 of record MTMG01000012.1, read on the forward strand.
TCCTTGTCTATGATCATACCATTCACGAGTTCTGTGTCCTCAGTCACTCCACCGATTCTCTTCTCGATTTTTATATTGTCTATATCAACTTCCTTTTTTCCATTAACTTCTTCCACAATCGACTTCACAGCCCTCACAGCGACCTCTGCAAGTTTCTCCTTTGCACTTTCTGCACCCTTACCTGTCATGGCGGTCATGGCAATCCTCTTCAGCATCTCCTCGTCGTCCTCTGAAACTTCCTTCGCAAATGTACTGAGGATTTCTTCTGCCTTGAGAGATGCAAGTCTGTAACCCTCTGCAATTATTGTGGGATGCACCTCCTGCTCCAGAAGCTCCTCTGCGTTCTTTAAAAGCTCACCAGCAATAACCGCTGCTGTTGTCGTTCCATCTCCCACTTCTTCGTCCTGAGTTTTGGCAACCTCTACCACCATCTTGGCAGCAGGATGCTCAATCTCCATCTCTTTCAGAATCGTTACACCATCGTTCGTTATGACAATATCACCAAGTGAATCAACAAGCATCTTGTCCATTCCCTTTGGTCCGAGCGTCGTTCTAACCGCATTGGCAACCGCCTTTGCAGCCATTATATTATTCAGCTGGGCATCACGCCCTCTTGTTCTCTGTGTTCCTTCTTTCAGTATGAATATCGGCTGTCCCATGTACTGCATATCATCACCTCCATACTACTCAAAATGTGATATTTGTACTTCTATAAAAAATTTGTGCTAAAAAATTGGGCGGTAGATAGTGGAATTAGAAGAGCACCTCAGTCTTTCTCATCAACCCCTTTCCCCTCCCCCTCCTTCATTTTTTGCTCATACGCATATTTTATGACCCTCCTGATTACTGCACTAAAATTTGGCTTAAAATCCTCTGGATTACCCAAGTATTTTCTTTGCTCTTCGATGAATGGTTTTAATCTTTCCAAATCTTCCTCATAAAGGACGATGTTCTTTCTTATTGGGAGTTTTTTCCCATATCTGAACTTACTTCCCAGCACCCTTCTCAACAAACTCATCCCAATCTTCATCTTCCCTTTCTCCTCTCATTCTCAATAATGTGGTTATTATCATCGCAATCACGATTACAATCGTTGATAGAGAGACTCCCCATATGTATTTTCCTCCTGTTCGCATTATGGGAACCTCATCTCCGTAGGGTTTCTCATCAATGACCTTTCCCTTGTAGAGAAGAATCACGACATCTCCATCGTTATTCCATACAGGGGATTTCATCCCCCAGAACAGGTCTGTATCGTTATTTTTGCCCATACCAGTATGAACCCTCACAGAGTCTTTCAAGATGAAGTGTGGGAAGTAGTATTTATGTCCTTCCTTGTCCATGAGGATGAAGTCATTGAGATCGACCTCTTTGCCAGTATTCACAATCTCAACCCATTCTCCGTTGAGGTTCTCGATGTCTGAGCCAGGGGCATCGTACATTATATCCCCTATATGCACATCAGGTAGCAATAGCATAATCAAGATTACCATCATCTTTCTATCACATTCTTCATTATCGAGATACCTTTTTTTATATTTTCCACAGATGCTGAGAACGATATTCTGATATGATTTTTGCCCCTTTCTCCAAAGGATGATCCGGGAACCGTTATGACTCCTCTTTCAAGGAGTTTCTGGGACAGAGTATTCCCATCCATACCGAACGATGACACGTCTGGAAATGCATAGAACGCACCTTTTGGCTTCACACACTCCACTCCAATCTTTTCCAACTCGTCCATCAAAACATCCCTTCTTTTTCTGTACATCTCTTTCGTCTCTTCAACACATTTCTGTGAGCCACGTAAAGCCCCAAGAGCTGCCCACTGCGAGATTGAAGAGGCACATGCCTGGATGTATTGGTGAACTTTTAGCATTTGGTGTATCATATCCTCGTTCGAATGAACATATCCCAGTCTCCACCCTGTCATCGCATATGATTTGGAAAACCCATTCACGGTTATGGTTCTCTCGGGCGCAATCGAACTTGGACTTACATGTTCCCCCTCATATATCAAGTACTCATAGACCTCATCTGATATGATTGTAATCTCATGGTCAACAGCAAGCTCACATATTCCCACGATATCATCTCTCTCAAGCACCGCTCCCGTGGGATTTGAGGGGGAGTTTATCATGATAGCCTTTGTTTTGGGTGTTATGAGTTCTGCCACATCCTCTGCTTCCATTCTGAAGTCATCGGTTAAACCAACACCAATTGGCTTTCCACCTGCGAATATGGTCAGGTTTCTGTACGATACAAATCCAGGGTCTGGTACTATTACCTCGTCTCCCACATTCAAAAGTGCTTCAAGCGCTATGTGAAGAGCTTCACTTGCACCAGACGTCACAATCACTTCAGAAGGCTCTGCATCTATCCCGTTCTCCCTCCTCAATTTCTCACATATCGCTTCTCTGAGTTCTGGTATCCCCATACCAGGTGTGTA